>CAKZPN010000065.1 GCA_937139335.1 uncultured Roseicyclus sp.
GTTGCTGCGCGCCGCAGCCACCCGCGACTGCGCCAGCGCCACGTCGGTGCGCGTCACCTCGCCCACGTCGAAGCGGTCCTGTGCAGCGCGCAATTCCTCGCCCAGCACCCGCTGGTTGTTTCGCTGCAGCGCGACGTTCTCGCTTTGCAGCAGCACGTTGACGTAAGCGGCAACGGCACGGAACAGCACGTTCTGTTCGATCGACAAAAGCTGTTGCCGGGTCGCGAGAACGGTTTCCTTCCTGGACGCGACCGACAGGGCGCGCGCGCCACCATCATATATCGTCCAGTCCAGTGAAATCTGCGCGGTCAATGACGAGCTAGTGGTGGTCGAAAGGGTAACACCACTAACACCGGACGTGTTGTAGGTCCGCCGCGCCTGCAGGATGAAATCCAGCACCGGCCGCAACGTCGAGACGGCAATCGCCACATCCTCGTCCGCGGCGCGCAACAATGCCCTGTTCTGCTCCAGCAGCCCGCTGGTGTTATAGGCATTGACCAGGGCATCCGCCAGGTTGTCCGCCTTGGCCGGGGCCGTGGCAAGCGCCACCCCCGCAACCGCGGCCAGGACCGCCCGTCTCATCAACCGTTTCACCACACCCGCACCCATCCTTGTTGTCGCACTGCCCTTGCCACGCCTAGTCGTGGCCGGAATACCTGCGCCCGTTTCATCCACCCGCTCTGCGTCACAGCGCAAATGCACGCTCCGTCTCGAAGCCCGGGAGCACCGGCGCTCCGGCGTTGAAGGCAAATCGCCACGAGATGCCGCCGCCCGACTTGTAGCCGATCCGGACCGAACCCAGAGCCCCTTCCATGAACAGACATGCGATCCGCCCGCCTCCTTTCAACTGTTCTTCAAGAGCTTTCGGCAACTGTTCGACACCGCCCTGCACGATTATCGCGTCGTAGGGACCGTGCTCGGCCGCACCCTCGGCGTGCCGCTGGCATGGTTCCCGCGCCTGCTCTCCGCCACGCCCGAGGCGCGGGCGGATGTGACCCTCTCCCCCTACGGTCTGCATTGGGAGGCGCTGGACGAGGACATCTCGGTCCCCGCGCTGATGGCGGAAGTGCCAGGGATGGCGGCGGAGTGAGGACGGAGGAGTAGTGGAACGGCCCAGCCTGAACGTAGACAAAGAAATCTCTCGACACGGGAGACTAATCACTCAAATATTTGAGCTCTTTCTGAATGAACCTGAAAAATTCTGTGGCCTCCTTCCCGAGCGCAAGAACATTAACTGCACTCTCGGAAATCTGCAACGTTCAAAAGACGGACACTTTCGAGTCTTTGTAGAACCCACGCAGCTATCAGCCGCCATCTCAGTTCACTTCGGGGTTACTGAATTCCCACATATCCCTTCCATGTACTCTCTCGAGAGAATTAGCCGGCACCTGCATATTCCGAGAGCATTGATTGGGCCATTTGGAGCTTACAGCCTTGAATCAAATACGCTTGAAATCGCACATAAAGGTGGCTGGTTGGCCGGGGCATTACTTGGTATTCCGCACATAACCGATAGCGCCAAGAATAGCGTTGTTGAGATTATTATTCAGTCACTCGACGGCACAAACACTGGCACCGGATTTATCTCCATCTCGGATAACCGATCACTGCACATTTTTACTTGCAAGCACAATCTAATTTCCGATTCAGGAACATCGTTTTTATTAGATGAAGTCAAGAACGGCTCTTTGAGTTTCGAGGTTGAGAAGGTTTTAATATTTGACAGAATCGATGTCGCAATAATTTCCCTAGCGCTGCCATGCGACATTCTACCGATCTCATTCAGTCATGGGAGGATTCTGGAGAAAGTTGTGTCGGTGGGATACCCTAGGATCCACTTGACCGAGGCAAGCCCTCTGCTATTCCATAGCGGCGAAGTGAATGGATGGACTGGCAGTCTAGAAAGAGGCTCCCGATTCTTGGTCACTTCGTGCGACGTTGCCCCAGGGAGTAGTGGCGGCCCACTGATCAACGAGTTAGGCTTGGCAGTTGGCATTGTTTCACGCAGGACCGAAACAGCATCACAAGGTGGGATGGCTAACTACTCTTTGGCGGTACCTTTTGAAGCGGTAGTTCATGAAATTACTAGCAAAGCGTTCCAAATGCATGTTTTGTCGAACCGACGCTTTGTGCCATGCTAAATACCTAAAGCCTGATTATGCGCTTCGCCCATCATTCCATCACGAAGCACCTTCGCGGGAGTTAAGCCCCGTGACGTTGGGTCGGCAAGAGAAAGACAGCCCGCGCCCGAAAGCGCCAGTAACTCCGAATTTCCAAATGAAATCGATCTGCGCAATCTGAGCAGCCCCTCCCCCCCTCAATACCTCCCCGGCGGATCACTCGCCGGGAAGCTCTCGTCGGCGGCCTCGTCCACGTCGTCCCAGTGCGTCGGGCGGTCGCGTTGGGCGCGGGGGCCGGCTTCGCGGACCGGGGGGAAGTCCTGGTCGGGGCCGCTTTCGGCGGGGCGGGCGTAGGCGGTGCGGGCGCGGGTGCGGGCGCGGCGGCGCCAGAGCATGAGGGCGAGGGGCAGGGCGTAGCGGAACAGGCGGTGCATCGGGACCTCCGGGGTTGCGGGTGCTCCCTGGGCAAACGCCCGGACCGCCCGCACGTTCCCTCGGGGCCGGACAGCGAAAGGCGCGCCCGGATCGGGGCGCGCCTTTGGGGTAGGTCGGGGACGGCGTCAGATCTGCGCTTGCGTCTCCTGCGAGGTTTCCTCGAGTTCCTCGCCGGCATTCTCCACGTCGCGGCCGAAGCCTTCGACGGTTTCGCAGGCGGCAAGCCCGAGCACGGCGCTCAGCATCAGGGTCAGGCGGAGCATGGTGGCTCTCCTTCTGTTGTGTAGGTTCCCGGTCCCAACCCGGGCCGCACGGTGCGGTTCCATGGCCGGGCGCTTGATCCGGATCAAGGCGCGGCCCCGGCCCGCGTGGTTGACTGCGTCAAGGATCGCGCCAACCCGGAGGCCGAGATGCGCCTGTATTTCCTGATCTTCACCCTCGCCGCCACGACGCTGGCGGGCATCGGCATCATCGCGGTTCTCGCCGCGGGCTTCGACGGGTGGGAACCTATCGTGATCGCCGCAGCCCTTGGCGCAGCCGTCGCCCTGCCCGCCGCCTGGATCGCGACGCAGAAGATCAGGGCGCTGTAGGCCCGGCGTCGAGATAGGCGCGCACCGCCGCCTCGAACTCGCGCGGCTTGTCGGCGTGGAGCCAATGCCCCGCGCCGGGGATCTTGGCGAATTTCGCCTGCGGGAACAGCGCCTTGATCGCGGGGCGGTGGTCGGGTTTGACGTAGTCGGACGCGGCGCCGGAGAGGAACAGCGTGGGGCCGTCGAACTGGCCCGTCAGGTCGGGCCAGCCCAGGATCTGCGGCATGAACCGTTCGAGCGTGTCGAGGTTCAGCCGCCAGCGCCGCCCCTTCACATCGAGCGATTGCAGCAGGAAGGCGCGGACGCCGTCCTCCGGCACATGTTCGGCCAGTTGCGTGTCGGCGTCGCGGCGCGTGTCGACGCGCGACAGGTCCACCTCCCGCATCGCGTCGACAAGGTGCTGCTGGCTGTGCCCGTAGCCGGTCGGCGCGATGTCGGCCACCACCAGGCGACGCACGGTCTCGGGGTGCAACAGCGCCAGCGCCATCGCCGCCTTCCCGCCCATGGAATGGCCCACGACATCCGCCTGCCCGCCGTTGTCCGCAATGACCTCGGCGAGGTCTCCGGCGAGCTCGGGGTAGCCGTGGCTGTCCTCCCACGGGCTGTCGCCGTGGTTGCGCATGTCGATGGAGAGCACGCGGCGTGTCTGGGACAGGCGTTTGGCGACCACGCCCCAGTTGCGGGCGGAGCCGAAGAGACCGTGGGCGATCAGGAGGGGCGGGCGGGCGGTATCCTCGCCCTCTGGGATGATGCGGAGCATGGGGCGAGAGATAGGCGGCGGAGCGCGGGAAAGGCAAGGCTTGAGCCAAGCCCCTGTCCCGGCGTATCTTTTCCCGAGATCTGCCGCCGGGGGGCGATTCCATGGACCGACAGGCGCTCGACGCGCTGCACGAAGACCTGCGGCAGGCCATCGCCGCGCGGCTGAACGTGCGCGCCCGCAGCTTTCACGGCGCGGTGCGGCGGGCCGGGCGGTTGTTGCCCGCGCGGGCGCGGGTCGCAGCGGCGGAAATGGCGGCGCTCGAGGCGCGGATGGCGAACCCGAAGCTCGCCGCGCGGACGGATCCCGCGATGCTCCGGCAGGCCGGCGACAGGTTCCGCGGCAGCCTGTCCCGCCACCAACCGGGCGCACGCGCGGCGCGCGACCGGTCGTTTCTCATGGCCGATATCGGCGTGAAGCTGGCGGTCGTGATCGGCCTCGGCCTCGCCTTCCTGAGCTGGCAGACCGGGGCCTGAGCGCCGTCAGTGCGCGGGCCGGATGAAGGTGCCGTTGCGCAGGTCGCGCATCGCCTGTTGCAGTTCGTCCTGCGTGTTCATCACGATCGGCCCGTGCCAAGCCACCGGCTCCTCGATCGGCGCGCCGGAGATCAGCAGGAAGCGCACGCCCTCCGGCCCGGCCTGCACCGTCACCTCGTCGCCGGTGCCGAAGCGGATCAGGGTGCGATCGCCCGACATGTCGCGGATGTTCACCTCGCGGCCCATCACTTCCTTTTCCAGCAGCACGCCCTGCGGCGCGGAGGCGTCGGTGAACATGCCCGCGCCGTGGAAGACATAGGCGAAGGCGCGGCGGTAGGTGTCGATGCGGAAGGTCTTGCGGACCCCCGCCGGCACGCTCACGTCGAGGTATTGCGGATCGGCGGCGATGCCGTCGACCGGCCCGCGCTTGCCCCAGAACTCGCCGGTGATGACGCGCACATGGGTGCCGTCGTCATCCGTGACCTCAGGGATGTCGCCGCCGGTGATGTCCTGGTAGCGCGGCGCGGTCATCTTCTGCGCTGAGGGCAGGTTGCCCCAGAGCTGGAACCCGTGCATCTGCCCCTTGGCGTTTCCGAGCGGCATTTCCTGGTGGAGGATGCCCGAGCCTGCGGTCATCCATTGCACCGACCCCGGTCCGAGACGGCCCTGGTTGCCGAGGCTGTCGGAATGCTCGACCGTGCCGGCCAGAACGTAGGTGATGGTTTCGATGCCGCGGTGCGGGTGCCATGGGAAGCCGTCGCGGTAATAGGCCGGGTCCTCGTTGCGGAAATCGTCGAACAGCAGGAACGGGTCCAGTTCGGTCGGGTCCTGGAAGCCGAAGGCGCGGTGCAGATGCACCCCGGCGCCTTCCATCGTCGGACGGGCGGTGCGGGTTTCGAGAATGGGACGGATCGACATGACGGCAATCTCCTGCTGCGCTCTGAAGATGATGTAGCGACGCTGCGTCAGGGCGCAATGCGAGGCGCCACACGGCACCTGTGCGGGGATGCAGAGCCCTCGCCAAGCGGCGCGCGACACGCTAAGGGGCGCCAGACCCGGCAAGGCGCAGGCGCATGGCGAGAAAACCCAAGGACGACCCGAACGAGGTGCTGGCCACCATCGACCCGCAACCGGTGCGGCGCGTGTTCACCACTGGCGTCGTGGGGATGCTGGGGGCGCTCCTGCTCTACGTCGCGGCCGCGACCCCGCCGCAGGATCCGGTGTGGCTGGTGTTCCTTGTCGGGATGGGGCTCGGGGCCCTCTATTTTGCGTGGCGGGTCTGGATGGCGACGGCGATGACGCTGGAACTCACCCGCAGCGAGGTTCGCGAGGCCGGCGGCCGGGTGCTCTTCGCGCTCGACGAGGTCGAGAGCGTCGACCGCAGCGCCTTCGCCTTCAAGCCGGCGGGCGGGTTCCTGGTGCGGCTGAAGGCGCCGACCACGCGCGGCCGCGCCTATGCGCCCGCGCTGTGGTGGCGGCTGAAGTCGCGCGTCGCGGTCGGCGGCGCGACGGCGGGCAGCCAGGCCAAGCCGGTGGCCGACCTGATCCGCATCATCATCGCGGAGCGGAGCGGCGAGATGCCGCCCCGCGGTCGGTAAGGGTCAGATGCCCTTGGCCTGGTAGCTTTTCGCGACCCGGCCGATGCTGACGAGGAAGGCCGCCGTGCGCAGGTCGGTCACCTTGTCATGGCTCCACCAGACCTCGCGCATCGACTGGTAGGCCGCGCGCATGGTGTCGTCGAGGCCAGAGCGCACCAGTTCCAGTTCGCCCGCGCCGCGCAGGTAGCGCTGCTTGAAATCGGGGCTCAGCGTCCAGCCGATGCCGCTGTCGGCCGACAGCCGCTCAAGCTCATCGACGATCAGCTGGTGGCGCGATTCTTCCTGGCGGCGCTGCATCCGGCCGAACCGGATGTGCGACAGGTTCTTGACCCATTCGAAATAGCTGACCGTCACGCCACCGGCGTTGGCGTAGAGGTCGGGGATGACGACGGTGCCCTTGTGGCGCAGGATCTCGTCGGCGCCTGCCGTGACCGGGCCGTTCGCCGCCTCGATGATCAGCGAGGCCTGGATCGCCGCGGCGTTGTGCATGTTGATCACGCCCTCCATCGCGGCGGGGATGAGGATGTCGCATTCCGCCTCCAGCAGGCGCGCGCCCTCGGCGTGATAGGTGCCGAAGGGGCAATCCTTGATACCGCCATGGCGCCTGATCCAGTCTGCCACGGCGTCGATGTCGATGCCGTCGGGGTTCTCGATCGCGCCGTCGCGCTCGATCACATGGGTGATCTTGCAGCCGTCCTCAACCGAGAGGAACAGGGCCGCGTGGTAGCCGACGTTGCCGAGGCCCTGCACGATCACCCGCTTGCCGTCGAGCGTGCCGGACATGCCGGCCTTCTTCACGTCATCGGGGTGACGGAAGAATTCCTGCAGCGCGTATTGGACGCCACGCCCCGTCGCCTCGACCCGGCCGAGGATGCCGCCGGCGTGGATCGGCTTGCCGGTGACGCAGGCGCGCGCGTTGATGTCGGTGGTATTCATCCGCGCGTACTGGTCGGCGATGATCGCCATCTCGCGCTCGCCGGTGCCCATGTCGGGGGCGGGCACATTCTGCGCCGGGTCGATCAGGTCGCGCTTGATCAGCTCGTAGGCGAAGCGGCGGGTGATCTTTTCCAGCTCGTCGGCATCGTAGTGCCGCGGGTCGATGCAGAGCCCGCCCTTGGAGCCGCCGAACGGCGCCTCGACCAGCGCGCATTTGTAGGTCATCAGCGCCGCCAGCGCCTCGACCTCGTCCTGGTTCACCGACGGGGCGTATCGTATGCCGCCCTTCACCGGTTCGGTATGTTCCGAGTGCACGGAGCGGTAGCCGGTGAAGGTCTGGATTTCGCCCCGGAGCCGGACGCCGAAGCGCACCGTGTAGGTCGAGTTGCAGACTCGGATCTTTTCCTCGAGCCCAGGCGGAAGGTCCATGAGCGCGGCGGCGCGCGTGAACATGAGATCGACGGATTGTCTGAAACTCGGCTCGCCTGTCAGTGCGTTCATTGGCGCGTCCTCCCCTTTGCCAGATGCCGTGCGACGGCGCCGCACCGACTCGCCCATAAAAAGGGCATAGCCTGCCCCGTGAAACAACCCTCGGGACGTGTGCGAGCATTAACGTCGATACGTAACCAATCTGTTTCAGGCTTTTTCCTGCCTCATTTTCGCCCCGCTTGATTGGCAAGGACAACATCGGATCAACGCGTCTTTGCGTTTCGTGTGTCAGTTGAACGGTTGGAGTGCAGAGTATGCGCCGCCATGTTGGAAGTGCTATTTTCGGACGCCCCGCCGGAGTGTTGCGTCGCCTGCCCCGCCGGTTCACCGTGCGGGAAGACGGGTCGATCACGATCTTCGCGACGGTCGTCTTCGTCCTGATGGTGGGCATCGGCGGCATCGCCATCGACGTGATGCGGTTCGAGACCCAGCGCGTGCAGTTGCAATACACGCTCGACCGCGCGGTTCTCGCCGCCGCGTCGCTGTCGCAAACGCTGGATCCGGAGGAGGTCGTCCAGGCCTATTTCGAGACCGCCGGCCTCGAAGGCTACCGCCTGCGGGTGGAGGTCGAGGAAGGCGTGAACTTCCGCCGGGTCGAGGCGCAGGCCGAACTGGATCTCCAGACGCTGTTCATGAGCATCTTCGGCCAGCCGATCCTGACCTCGCCCGCCGCCGGCGCCGCCGAGGAGCGGGTGCGCAACATCGAGGTGTCGCTGGTGCTCGACATCTCGGGCTCGATGCTCTCGGCCAACCGGCTTGAGAACCTGAGACCCGCCGCGCGGGAATTCGTGACATCGGTGCTGGCCGCGAACGACAACCCCAATAACGAACAGCTCGTTTCAGTGTCGATCGTGCCCTACGACCATGCCGTGAACATGGGCACCACGCTTTCGTCGGTGTTCGCGCTGACCAACGAGCATTCCTATTCGCGCTGTGCAAGGTTCTACGAAGCCGATTTCGCCGTCTCCGGCATCAATCCGACAGTGCCGCTGCAGCGCCTCGGGCATTTCGACTACCAGTCCGGCCAGAACGGCAATTTTGCCTGCCGGACCGACAACAGGGGCGCCGTCGCGCCGTGGTCCAACAACGAAAGCCAGTTGCACGCCTTGATCAATGGCCTGTCGACCGAAGGCAACCGGTTCACCGCGATCGACCAGGGTATGCGCTGGGCCGTCGCGCTGCTCGACCCGGCCGCGCGCCCGGCGCTGTCCGCGCTGGTCGCCAACGGAACGGTGCACGAGGATTTCACCGGTCGCCCGGCCTCCTACCTCGATCCGGAGACCATCAAGATCGTCGTGCTGATGACGGACGGCGAGAACACGCGGCAGTGGGACGTGCACAATCAGTATCGCAGCGGCCCCAGCCCGTTCTGGCGCGACCCGGACAACGGAGACCTGTCCATCTATCGTGCAAGCACGAACAGGTACTGGCAGGTCGACAATGACGTCTGGCGCACCACGCCCGACGGTGGCTCCAACGACAACGCCGTGCGCATCGACTACGCCGACCTCTGGAACTACATCCCGACCGGTGCGATGTACAACCTGCTTCGCTACGAGCCCGACTCCTACATCCAGGGCCTGCGCTACAGCTACGAGTTTTCCGACATCGTGAACGAGCACACGCCGAACAACGGTCTCGTTGCCGACACCCGTCTGCGCACCATGTGCGACGTCGCCCACGCGCAGGGGATCGTGGTGTTCTCGATCGCCTTCGAGGCGCCCAGCGGCGGCCAGTCGGTGATGCGCTACTGCGCGTCGTCGGATGCGCATTTCTACGACGTGGACGGCATCGACATCTCGAACGCCTTCGCCTCGATCGCGCGAACCATCAACCAGCTGCGGCTGATCCAGTGACAAGGACCTGAGGTGCCAGACCTGTTGCATCACATTCGGGCCTTCGCGCGGGACGACCGGGCCACTGCGACGATCGAGTTCGTCATCATGTTCCCCGTGGTGATCACGCTGTTCATCGCGGTGTTCGAGACCGGCATGATCATGACCCGGCAGGTTCTCATGGAACGCTCTCTGGACGAGGCGGTCCGCATCCTGCGCCTTGCGCAGGGCCTGACGCTGAACGCCGCCGATATCGAGGAGGCGATCTGCGCCAACACCAGCTCGATCCCCAATTGCGAACAGGTTCTGGTCGTCGACCTGCGCCGCATCGACCGCACCACCTACGACATCCCGACGCCCGACGTGATCTGCGTGAACCGCAACGACATCGACATCCGCCCCGGAAACCTGTTCCAGCAGGGCCAGGACAACGAGCTGATCCTGATCCGCACCTGCGCCATCATCGACCCGCTCCTGCCGTTCTCGGGCTACGGGCTGAACCTTGTGCGCGACGATACCGGCGGCATGCACATCACCGCCGCCTCCGTCTTCGTCAACGAGCCGGATTGAGGAGGAAAGACGATGCTGACCCGCCTCCTGCGCCGCTTCTGGAACGACGATCGTGCCGCGATCGCGATGGAAACCATCATCATCACCCCGGTGCTGGCCTGGACCTTCGTTGGCAGCTTCATCTTCTTCGACGCCTTCCGGACCTACAACAGCTCGATCAAGGCGACCTATGCGGTGGCCGATATCCTGTCGCGCCAGACCAACACGGTCTTCGATTCCGACATCGACGGGATGGCGCAGATCTTCGAACACCTGGTCCGCAACAACGGCGACGCGCGCCTGCGCGCGACCCAGATCTTCTACAACGGGAACACGGACACCTATTGCGTCGACTGGTCCTACGCGACGAATGGCGAGGCGCAGCTGTTCACCGCCAACCTGGTCGATATCGAGGAACTGTTGCCGACGATGGCCCATGCCGAACGCGTCATCCTCGTCCAGACCTTCATTCCCTATCAGCCGGTCTTCAGCACCGGGCTCGATTTCCTCACCTTCAGCAACTTCACCGTGACCCGGCCCCGGTTTGCCGGCCAGGTGCCGTTCAATGGTGCCGTCAACTGTTCCGGCGGCACCACCAGCTGATCGGTCGCCCCTGACCGCGCTCATGTCGCCACGGGGCTTTCCTTTGCCGGGCCCCCGGCCGATAGTGGCTTCGGGCGGACGGGGACGGCGGGAACCACGATGCGGTATTCAGGCTGGCAGGTGCTGGCACAGGGGATCACGGGCAACCGCGGCTGGCGCCCGGCCTGGCGCGGCCCGGCGCCGAAACCGGCATATGACATCGTCATCATCGGCGGCGGCGGGCACGGGCTGTCGACGGCCTATTACCTCGCGAAAGAGCACGGGCTGAGCAACATCGCCGTGCTGGAAAAGGGCTACCTCGGCGGCGGCAACGTCGGGCGAAACACCACCATCGTGCGCGCCAACTACTTCCTCGAAGGCAATTCCCAGTTCTATTCCCATTCGCTGAAGCTCTGGGAGGGGCTGGAGGCGGACCTGAACTACAACGTCATGCATTCGCAGCGCGGTCTCATCAACCTGTTCCACTCCGACGGCCAGCGCGACGCCTTCGTGCGGCGCGGCAACATGATGATCAACCAGGGCGATGACGCGATCCTGCTCGACCGCGAGGGCTGTCGGGAGCTGTTGCCCTATCTCGACTACGAGCAGACGCGGTTCCCGATCTACGGCGGGCTTCTGCACCCGCGCGGCGGCACCGCGCGCCACGACGCCGTCGCCTGGGGTTACGCGCGCGGCGCGGACCGGCGTGGCGTCGACCTGATCCAGAACTGTGAGGTGACGGGCATCGACATCGAGGGCGGTCGCGTCACCGGCGTGCAGACCTCGCGCGGAGCGATCCGCGCGAAAAAGGTGGCGATCGTGGTCGCCGGCCGGTCGAGCCAGGTCGCGGCGATGGCGGGTATGCGCCTGCCCATCGAATCCCACGTCTTGCAGGCCTTCGTCACCGAGGGGCTTAAACCCGTCATCGACCACGTCATCAGCTACGGCATGGGCCATTTCTACATCAGCCAGTCCGACAAGGGCGGGCTCGTGTTCGGCGGCGACCTCGATTTCTACGCCAGCTACGCCGCACGCGGCAACCTGCCGATGGTCGAACACGTCGCCGAGGCGGGGATGACGCTGATGCCGATGATCGGCAAGGCGCGGATGCTGCGCAGCTGGGGCGGGATCATGGACATGTCGCCCGACGGCTCGCCGATCATCGACAAGACCGACACCGAGGGGCTCTACCTCAACTGTGGCTGGTGCTACGGCGGCTTCAAGGCCGTCCCGGCCTCGGGTCACACCTTTGCCCACCTGATCGCCACCGACCGCCCACACGACGCCGCATCCCGGTTCCGGCTCGACCGCTTCGCCACGGGCCGTGGCCTGATGGACGAAGAAGGCACCGGCAGCCAGCACAACCTGCACTGAGGCCCGCACCATGCTCATCCCCTGCCCCGTCTGCGGCCCGCGCGACATCCGCGAGTTCACCTACAAGGGGCATGCGAGCTATCTCGACCGCCCGGCCGAGGATGCCGCGCCGGAGGCGTGGAACGAGCACCTGCACCTGCGCGACAACCCCGCCGGGCCCACGCGCGACCTCTGGTATCACGGCGGCGGCTGCACGGCCTGGCTGGTGGTGGAGCGCAACACCGCGACGCATGTGATCGCCGGCGCGCGGCTCACCCGCGAGGTCCGCGATGCGGGTTGACGGGCGCGGCCGCATCGACCGGACCCAGCCGGTCGAGTTCCGCTTCGACGGGAAGCCGGTGACGGGCTACCGCGGCGACACCATTGCTTCCGCCCTGCTGGCGCAGGGTCAGGTGCTGATGGCGCGGTCGTTCAAGTATCACCGCCCGCGCGGCGTGCTGACGGCGGGGTCCGAAGAACCCAACGCGCTGATGGAGGTGGGAACCGGCGCCGCGATGACGCCGAATGTGCGGGCCACCATGCAGGAAATCTTTCCGGGGCTGGTCGCGCAGAGCCAGAACCGCGTCGGCCCGCTCGATCGCGACCTGCTGTCGGTCAATGACCTGCTCTGGCCGTTTCTGGGGGCGGGCTTCTACTACAAGACCTTCATGTGGCCGCGCAGCTTCTGGGAGCGGCTTTATGAGCCGATCATTCGCCGCGCCGCCGGTCTCGGTCGCCTCACGCCAGAGGCCTCGCCCGAACGGCACGAGAAGGCCTTCGCCTTCTGCGACCTGCTGGTGATCGGCGGCGGACCGGCGGGACTGATGGCGGCGCTGACCGCGGCGAAGGGCGGCGCGGACGTCATTCTTGTAGAAGAAGCTCCGGAGTTTGGCGGCAGGTTGCTGTCGGACAGGCAGGAGGTCGGCGCGGCCGGTGCCGCGACCTGGGTGGATGGCATCATCGGCGACCTGCAGGCCACCGGCCGCGTCCGCCTGATGCCGCGCACCACCGTCACGGGCGTTTATGACGACGGCAGCTACGGCGCGCTGGAGCGGGTCGCGCGCCATGTCGCGCCCGCCCCGGACCTGCCGCCGGAATGCTTCTGGCGCATCCGGGCGAAACAGGCCGTGCTGGCCGCCGGTGCGCATGAACGGCCCATCGCCTTCCCGATGAACGACCGCCCCGGCATCATGTTGGCGGGCGCTGTGCGCACCTACCTCAACCGCTATGGCGTTGCCGCGGGCCGCAACGTCACAATCTTCGCCACCAACGACGCCGCCCACCGCACCGCGATCGAATTGCAGGAGGCAGGCGTGCGCATCGCCGCCGTCATCGACAGCCGGCGGGAAGCCGTGCCTCAAGGCGACTACCGCCTGATCCGCGGCGGGCAGGTGATCGGCAGCAAGGGCCGCAGGGCGCTGCGCGAGATCACCTACCGGACGGGCGAGCGCGTCGACCGGTTGACCACCGATTGCCTGGCGGTGTCGGGCGGCTGGAACCCGGCGCTGCACCTGACCTGCCACCTGGGCGCGCGCCCGGTCTGGGACGAGGAGGGCAAGATGTTCCTGCCCGCGCCGGGGGCCGTGCCGGGCCTGACCCCGGTGGGGGCGTGCAACGGCGCGATTTCCACCGCCGCCTGCCTGCGCGAAGGGGTCGAGGCCGGCAAGGCGGCGCTGAAGGCGCTGGGGCTGCGGGCGCCGCGCAACGTCACCGTGCCCGAGGCGTCGGACGATCCCGGCCGCGGCCAGGCGTTGTGGTTCGTCGAGGGCAAGGGGCGCGCCTGGCTCGACTTCGCCAATGACGTCACGACCAAGGACGTGAAGCTGGCCGCGCAGGAGGGCTTCATTTCGGTCGAGCACATGAAGCGCTACACGACGCAAGGGATGGCTCCCGATCAGGGCAAATCCTCCAACATCGCGGCGCTGGCCTATCTGGCCGACACCACCGGGCGCGGCATCCCGGAGACCGGCACCACCACCTACCGCCCGCCCTTCGTGCCTGTGACGATGGGCGCGCTGGGGGCCTTTGCCGAGGGCGCGGGCTTTGCGCCGCAGCGTCATACCACGAGCCATGCCGCCGCCACCTCGCGCGGCGCTCCGATGATCGAGGCGGGGCTGTGGTATCGCCCCTCCTACCTGCCGCGACCGGGCGAGACGACCTGGCGACAGGCCTGCGACCGCGAGGTGGCCATGGTGCGCGAGGCGGTGGGCGTGGTCGATGTCTCGACGCTTGGCAAGATCGACATACAAGGGCCGGATGCAGGCGCCTTCCTCGACTTCTTGTATACGAATATGTTTTCGACCCTGCCCATCGGCCGCGTTCGCTATGGCATGATGCTGCGCGAGGACGGGCACGTGATGGACGACGGCACCACCGCGCGACTGGGGGAACATCACTACGTGATGACCACGACCACCGCCGCCGCCGGGCAGGTGATGGCGCATCTCGATTTCGTGGCGCAGGGGCTGCGGCCCGATCTGGACGTGCGCGCGATCTCGGTCACCGAGAACTGGGCGCAGTTTTCCGTTGCGGGGCCGGAGGCGCGGCGGCTGCTGAACGGTATCCTCGACACGCCCATCGACACTGTCTGCTTCCCCTTCATGGCCTGCGGTGCCGTCACGGTTCACGGCGTGGCCGCGCGCCTCTTCCGCATCTCCTTCTCGGGTGAGGAGGCCTACGAGATCGCGGTGCCGTCCCGCTACGGCGACGCGCTCTACCGCGATCTGGTCGCGCGGGCCGAGACGCTGGGGGGCGGCGCCTACGGGATGGAGGCGCTGAACGTGCTGAGGCTGGAAAAGGGCTTCATCACCCATGCCGAGATCCACGGCCGCGTCACCGCCTACGACATCGGGATGCAGAATATGCTGTCGGCGAAGAAGGATTTCATCGGCAAGGCCGCCGCCGCGCGCCCAGGCCTGTTGGAGCCCGACCGCGAGCGGCTGGTGGGCCTGAAGCCGGTAGAGACCGACGGCGTCCTGACCGCCGGCGCGCGGCTGTTCAGCGACGGCTCGGCGCATGTGCGCGAGACGGACCAGGGTTATGTCACCTCGGTCGGGCCGTCGCCCACGCTCGGGCACATGATCGCACTAGGCTTCCTGCGCCACGGGCCGGAACGGCTGGGCGAGCGGATCGTGATGGTCGACCACCTGCGCGGCCTTCGCACGCACTGCGAGGTCTGCGCGCCGGTGTTCTTCGACCCGGACGGAGGACGCGCGCGTGGCTGACCTGATCGCGACATCGACCGAGGGCCGGACGCTGGCCGAAGCGGACGGGCTGAGCCTGAGCCAGACCCCCCTCACCCCGATCTGGGCCATCGCGCCCTATCGCGGGAAAGCCGGACCCACGTCGGAGGCGCTGGCCCAAGCGCATGGCCTGCCCTTCCCCGCACCCGGTGCGCTGCACGAGGCCGAGGGCGCGCGGATCGCGTGGTCGGGGCTCGACCAGGCTTTCTTGCTGGGCGTCAGGCCCAACGCAGCGCTTGCGGACCATGCCGCCCTCACCGACCAGTCCGACGCCTGGGCGAACCTGGTCATCGACGGCGCCCGCGCCCGCGACGTGCTGGCGCGTTTCGTCCCGATCGACCTGTCGCCCGCCGCCTGCCCGCCGGGATCGGCACGGCGCACGCTCATGGGCCACATGCCGGCGCTGATCCTGCACCCCGGCGGCGACCGCTTCGAAATTCTGGTCTTCCGCTCCATGACCGGCACGGCGGCGCACGACCTGACCCGCGCGATGCGGGCCCTGTCCGCCCGCGCCGCGCTCTGATGTCAGAGGCCCGGGTGGGGCGTCACGCCGCGCGCAACCATCGCCCGGTCGATGATCGCGAGCATGTCGTTGGCGAGATCCGGGTCGCGGTAGAGCCGGTCGCCGACACGCTCGGCCCAGATCCGGTGCGCGTTGCGCAACTGCGAATCGGTGCGTTCGAAGGGGTCGAAATAGGTGTCGAGGCGCTGACGAACCTGCGTGCGGGTGAACTGCCGGATCTCACCGTCCATCAATTCGACCAGGGCCGCCTCTTCGGGCGGTAGCCGCGCCGGGGCACGTTCGCGCGGGCCGCCGTTAATCACGAGGAACACGGCCACGGCCACGACGCCGACAAGCGCCGCGATGGCGAACCCCGCCTCGGTCCGGGCCGCCCCGCTGTCCTGCCCCAGAAATGCCTGCAGACTGCGCCTCATGTCGCCGATTCACCCCGCGCTTGCGAAACAATACCGGCGGAGTTTGGCAGGATTGGGACGAAAGTGCCAACGGCGCAGGCCGTTCCATCCCCAGCCTTTCGCACCGGCCGTCTGGACAGGCGCGCGCGCGCCCCCGATATTGAGTCCATGAGTCTCCCGCCCGGCTTCCTCGACGAATTGCGCAACCGCGTCTCGATCAGCCAGGTCGTGGGGCGCAAGGTCATCTGGGACACGCGCAAATCGAACCAGGCCAAGGGCGACCTATGGGCGCCCTGCCCGTTCCACCAGGAAAAGACAGCCAGCTTCCACGTCGATGACCGCAAGGGATTTTACTACTGCTTCGGCTGCCACGCGAAGGGTGATGCGCTGGCCTTCGTGCAGGAGACCGAGAACGTGGGCTTCATGGAAGCGGTGGAGATCCTGGCGCGCGAGGCCGGGCTGCCGATGCCCGCGCGCGACCCGCAGGCCGCCGAGAAGGCCGACCGAGCGACCCGGCTGGTGGGTGCCATGGAGGCGGCGGTCGCGCATTACCGCCTGCAACTGAAGACCGGCGCGGCGGCCGAGGCGCGGGCCTATCTGGAGCGTCGTGGGCTCGATGCCGCAACGCTGGACCGGTTCGAGATCGGCTTCGCGCCCTCCGTCCGGCAAGGCGCCTTCTCCGCGCTGACCGGCAAGGGCATCGACGCGGGCGAAGTGATCGAGGCCGGCATCGCCACGAAGCCCGACGACGGTGGCGCGCCCTATGACGCCTTCCGCGACCGGATCATGTTCCCGATCCGCGACGCGCGCGGGCGCTGCATCGGCTTCGGCGGGCGGGCGTTGGACCCGAACGCGCGGGCGAAATACCTGAATTCGCGCGAGACCCCGCTCTTCGACAAGGGACGCGCGCTCTACAACCACGCCCCCGCGCGCGATGCCTGCGGCAAGGGCCAGCCGCTGATCGTGGCCGAAGGCTACATGGATGTCATCGCGCTGGTGAAAGCCGGGTTCGAGGCCGCGGTCGCGCCGCTTGGCACCGCGATCACCGAGGACCAGTTGCGCCTGATGTGGCGCATGGCCGACGAGCCGATCATCGCGCTCGACGGCGACACCGCCGGTTTGCGCGCCGCGATGCGGCTGGTCGACCTTGCGCTGCCGTTGCTCGAGCCGGGCAAGACCCTGCGATTCTGCCTGCTGCCCGAGGGGCAGGACCCGGACGATCTCTTGAAGGCGCGCGGGGCCGACACGATGCGTGGGCTGCTCGACAGCGCCGAGCCTCTGGTGCGGATGCTCTGGCGGCGCGAGACCGAAGGGCAGGTCTTCGACAGCCCCGAACGCCGCGCGGCGCTGGATGGCAGGCTGCGGCAGGCCATCGCCCGCATCCCCGACCAGGGCCTGCGCCGGCACTACGGCGAGGCGCTGGCCGAGCTGCGCCGCGCGCTGTTCCGCCCCGCGCCCCAGCCCGGTCGCCAGCGCGGTCCCTGGCGCCCCGGCGGGTTTGCCGAGGCGCAGGCGCCGCTGGCCGACACGCGATCCTCCGCGCTCGGCTCCGGCGCGCTGTCGGCCGACGACCTCAGGATCATGATGATTCTCGCCACGCTCTGCCGCTACCCAACGCTGGTCGAGCGCTTCGAGGATGATCTCGACAGCCTCGCGCCGCGCCACCCCGACCACGCCGCGCTGATCGACCTGCTGCTCGCCACCCGCGCGGAGGATGAAGCCGGGATCATCGCGGACTGCGCCGCCGGCGGCCTGACGCCCGCCCTTGAAAGCCTGCGCGCCACCGCCCATCTGCGCATCACGCCGGTCTTGATCGGCCCGCCGGACCCCGACAAGGCCGAGAGCTGCCTGTCAGAGGAATTCGCGAAATATCATGCCGAACGGGCGCTGAGGTCGGAAATGTCCGAAGCGCTGGAAGATCTGGCGCGTGCGCCGGAGGGCGACGGACGGCTCGGGCGGCGCCTGAAGCACGCGGTGCAACGGCGCCTGACGGCGGCCCGACCGGCCACCGCCGAGGCCGCCGGTGCTGTCAGCGAAGACACAGCCGCGCTGTCCGAAAGCCTGCGTGCCTTGATAGAGGCCCGAGTCTGGGAGAAGAAAGGCCGCTAAGTGCCCTATGCGAATCAGTGATTCGACCTACATAACTTTCAGTGGCAAGGATTCGGCCGGGTGCGCCCCCGGCCAGAGAACCGCCGCAAAATGCCAAAGGACGCCTGCCCATGGCCAAAGACACCGAAGATCGCAAGCAGCAGGACGGTGAAGAGGCGGAAATCGGCCTCGACATGAGCCAGACTGCGGTCAAGAAGATGATCGCCGAGGCGCGGGTGCGTGGCTACATCACCTATGACCAGCTCAACACCGTGCTGCCGCCCGAACAGGTGTCGTCCGAACAGATCGAAGACGTGATGTCGATGCTCTCCGAAATGGGCATCAACGTGATCGAGGATGATGAGGCCGACGAAGACGGCGACGGCACGAAGACCTCGACCGACCTGGTCGAGACCTCGTCCTCGCGCGATGTCGCGCTGTCTTCTTCCGAGACGGAAAAGCTCGACCGCACCGACGACCCGGTGCGCATGTACCTACGCGAGATGGGCAGCGTCGAACTGCTGAGCCGCGAGGGCGAGATCGCCATCGCCAAGCGGATCGAGGCCGGCCGCAACACGATGATCGCGGGGCTTTGCGAAAGCCCGCTGACCTTCCAGGCGATCACGATCTGGCGCGACGAACTTCTCGACGAAGACATTTTGCTGCGCGACGTCATCGACCTCGACGCGACCTTCGGCCGGTCGCTGGGCGAGGATGACGACGAGCCGGTGGTCGCCCCATTGGCCGCCGCCGCCAGCCCCAAGCCGCAGACCGAAACCCGCGGCGAGGAGCAGCAGGAGCTGGACGCCGACGGCAACCCGATCCGCGAGGAAGACGACGAGGACGAGGACGACCAGGCCAACATGAGCCTCGCGGCCATGGAAGCGGCGCTGAAGCCGCGCGTGCTCGACATCCTCGACCGGATTGCCGCCGATTACGTGAAGCTGTCGGAGATGCAGGACAACCGCATCTCGGCCACGCTGAACGAGGACAACAGCTTTTCCACCAAAGACGAAGCGGTCTACCAGCAGCTACGTTCGGAAATCGTGATCCTGGTGAACGAGCTTCACCTGCACAACAACCGGATCGAGGCGCTGATCGACCAGCTCTACGGCATCAACCGCCGGATCATGGCGATCGACAGCGCGATGGTGAAGCTGGCCGACCAGGCCCGCATCAACCGCCGCGAGTTCATCGACGAATACCGTGGCTGCGAGCTGGACCCGGCCTGGTGCGAACGCATGCTCGCCAAGTCCGGCCGCGGCTGGCAGGCGCTGATGGAACGGTCCCGCGACAAGGTCGAGGAGCTGCGCTCGGACATGGCGCAGGTCGGGCAATATGTCGGCCTCGACATCTCGGAATTCCGCCGGATCGTGAACCAGGTCCAGAAAGGCGAGAAAGAGGCGCGGCAGGCGAAGAAGGAAATGGTCGAGGCGAACCTGCGCCTCGTGATCTCCATCGCCAAGAAATACACCAACCGCGGGCTGCAGTTTCTTGATCTTATACAAGAAGGCAACATCGGCCTTATGAAGGCCGTGGACAAGTTCGAGTATCGCCGGGGCTACAAGTTCTCGACCTATGCCACCTGGTGGATCCGCCAGGCGATCACCCGCTCGATCGCCGACCAGGCCCGCACGATCCGCATCCCGGTCCACATGATCGAGACGATCAACAAGCTGGTGCGCACCGGCCGCCAGATGCTGCACGAGATCGGCCGCGAGCCGACGCCCGAGGAGCTGGCCGAGAAACTCCAGATGCCGCTGGAGAAGGTCCGCAAGGTGATGAAGATCGCCAAGGAGCCGATCTCGCTCGAGACGCCCATCGGCGACGAGGAAGACAGCCAACTCGGCGATTTCATCGAGGACAAGAACGCCGTCCTGCCGCTGGATTCGGCGATCCAGGAGAACCTGAAGGAAACGACGACCCGTGTCCTGGCCTCGCTCACGCCGCGCGAGGAGCGCGTGCTGCGCATGCGCTTCGGCATCGGGATGAACACCGACCACACGCTCGAGGAAGTCGGCCAGCAGTTCAGCGTCACCCGCGAGCGCATCCGCCAGATCGAGGCGAAGGCGCTGCGGAAGCTGAAGCACCCGAGCCGGTCGCGGAAGCTGCGGTCGTTCCTCGACCAGTAGGGTGGGCAATCCTGCCCACCAGACGCCGGCACAGGTGGGCAGGATTGCCCACCCTACGGGCCGCGCCCCGTAGCGCCACCCGGCAGCCCACCTCATCCAAGGCGGAGCGCAACACATGTCTCTTCTCTCCAGACTCTTCGGCGGCAGCCCCAAGCCCGAGGCGACGACGGAAACCTACGAGGGTTTCCGCATCATCCCCGAGCCACATTCCGGCGCTGGCGGCTACAAGATCGCAGCGCGCATCGAGAAGGAGGTGGGGGGCGAGCTGAAGACCCACCAGCTGCTCCGCGCCGACACCGTGCAAAGCGCCGAGGAGGCGGAGGCACTGTCGATCCGCAAGGCCAAGCAGCTGATCGACGAACAGGGCGAGCGGCTCTTCGGGTGACGCGGAGCGACCCGCCCCGCGATCCGTGGGCAGATTGCCCACCCTACCCCTTCAACCAGTCCAGCATTTCCTCCGCCGCGGCCGCGGGCGTTACCTCTCCCGCCGCCACCGCCTCGGCCTTCTCGGCCATCGCGGCGCGAACCTCCGGGTCGGACCGCAACCGCGCCAGAAGCCCTGCGCGCACCTCCTCCTCGAACCAGTGCGCCGCCTGTTCGGCCCGGCGCCGGTCCCACCAGCCCTCATCCTTGCGCCAGCGCGCCAGCGCCTGCATGTCCTCCCACGCGCCCGCCAGCCCCTCCCCCGTCACCGCAGACACCGGCAGCGCCTTGGGGAACCCTTCGGGGTCCTGCGGCCGCTTGCGCAGCAGGCGCAGCGCGCCGGAATAGTCCGCGACGGTCCGGGTCGCGGCGGGCTTCAGGTCTCCGTCGGCCTTGTTCACAAGGATGATGTCGGCCATCTCCATGATACCGCGCTTCACGCCCTGCAATTCGTCGCCGCCGGCCGGCGCCAGCAGCAAGACGAAGACATCGCACATCTCGGCCACCATGGTTTCCGACTGGCCGACGCCCACCGTCTCGATCAGCACCACGTCGAAATCGGCCGCCTCGCAGAGGCTGACCGCCTCGCGCGTGCGCCGCGCGACGCCGCCGAGGTGGGTGGACGACGGCGAGGGCCGGATGAACGCTGCCTTTTGGCGGCTGAGCCGCTCCATCCGCGTCTTGTCGCCCAGGATCGAGCCGCCGGACCGCGCCGAGGAGGGGTCGACCGCGAGCACCGCGACCTTCAGCCCGGCCTCGACCAGCGCCATGCCGAACGCCTCGATGAAGGTCGACTTGCCCACGCCCGGCGTGCCCGACAGGCCGATGCGCAGCGCCTGACGGCCGTGGCCGCGCAATTCCTCGGTCAGCGCGGTCGCGACGGCGCGGTGGTCGGGCCGCGTGCTTTCGACCAGCGTAACGCCGCGGGCCAGCGCGCGGCGTTCGCCCGCCAGGATGCGGGGCGCGAGATCGGTGGCGAGGGCGCTTGCATCCGTCATTGAAGAGTCGTCTTTCGTGCCTAGGCTGTGCGGGCCGGTGTGGTGCAACTGCCCGACCGGTCCCGTTATCTGCCCCGGCCCGACCGGGCCTGTCCAGTGCCAGCGCCGAGGTCCGATGCCGCGCCTGCCTTGCCTGACCCTGTCCCGCTGCCTCGCGGCGTTTGTTCTCTGGTCGCTCGCAGGGCCGGTGGCCGCGCAGGACCAGATCCGCCTCGATGTGCTGTTCCGCGGCCTCACCGTGGCCGAGATCACGCTCGCGGTCCGCGAAAACGGCGCGACCTATGCCCTGGCTGGGCGGGTGCAGGCGACGGGTCTGGCTGCGATTTTCGCGCGCGTGCGCTTCCAGATGCAGGCCGAGGGGCGGATGCGGGGTGATGTGCCGGTGCCACGCCGCTATGCCGAGGATGTGGACACCGGCCGCCGCGCCTCCAGCGTCGAGTTGAGTTTCGCGGGCGCGGTGCCCGAGATCCTGCACCAGAACCCGCCGCCCGGCCCCGAGGCCGTGCCGCCCGGCGATGCCGCGAGCACGGTCGACCCGCTCTCCGCGCTCTGGCGCGTGGTGCGGGGCGGGGCCGCGCCCTGCGACTGGGTCCTGCCGGTCTACGACGGCGCGCGCCGGTCGCAGCTTGGCCTCGGCCCCGCCACCGGCTCCGGTCCGCTCAGCTGCGCCGGGCGCTACACGCGCATCGGCGGTTTTCCCGCGGCGGACCTGGCGGAGCGGCGGGAGTTTCCCTTCACCGCGACCTACGAGGACCGCGGCGGGGCTTTCGTGTTGACGGAGGTCGAGGCGACGTCTCTCTTGGGGCCGATCCGCATCGTGAGACGAGACTGACCCGGCCTTGGCCCTTCCCATCGACGACATCCTGCCGGCGCTGAAACAGGCGCTGGCGAGCCACGGTCGCGCCGTGCTGCAGGCGCCGCCGGGCGCGGGCAAGACCACGGGCGTGCCGCCCGCGCTGCTCGACCAGGTCCAGGGCCGCATCGTGATGCTGGAGCCGCGGCGCCTCGCCGCCCGCGCCGCCGCCGAACGCATGGCCGATGTGATGCGCGAGCCGATGGGCCAGACCGTCGGCTACCGCATCCGCGGCGACAGCGCGGTGTCGGGGGCGACCCGGATCGAGGTCGTGACCGAGGGCATCCTGACGCGGATGCTGCAGGATGCGCCGGACCTGCCCGGCGTCGGGCTGGTGATCTTCGACGAATTCCACGAACGCTCGCTGAACGCCGATCTCGGCCTTGCGCTGACCTGGGAGGTGCGGCAGGCGCTGCGTCCGGACCTTGGCCTGCTGGTGATGTCCGCGACGCTCGATGCCGGGCCGGTCGCGGCATTGCTGGACAGCGCCCCGCTGCTGACGTCCGAGGGCCGCGCCTATCCGGTCGAGACGCGCCACCTCGACCGGCCGGTGCCGAAGGAGCGGCGGCTGGAGGATGCGGTGGCGAACCTCGTGCTGGGGGCGTTGGC
The DNA here is from genome assembly GCA_937139335.1 of uncultured Roseicyclus sp. Classification (GTDB taxonomy): domain Bacteria; phylum Pseudomonadota; class Alphaproteobacteria; order Rhodobacterales; family Rhodobacteraceae; genus Roseicyclus. Next base: position 22,981 of record CAKZPN010000065.1, read on the forward strand.
CGAAACGGAGGGCGGCGTTCTCGTGTTCCTGCCTGGCGAGGGCGAGATCCGGCGGGTGGCGGCACGGCTGCAAGGCGCAGTGCCCGGCGACGTGACGCTGCACACGCTCTTCGGCGCGATGAGGATCGAGGACCAGCGCGCCGCGATCCGGCCGGCGCGGGCGGGGCGCAAGCTGGTGCTGGCCACCGCCATCGCGGAGACCTCGCTCACCATCGAGGACGTCCGCGTGGTCATCGACGCAGGCCGTGCGCGGCGCTCGCGCTACGACCCCGGATCAGGCATGTCGCGGCTGGTGACGGAACCGGTCAGCCGCGCCGAGGCCGACCAGCGCCGCGGTCGAGCGGGGCGGGTCGCGCCGGGCATCTGCTACCGGATGTGGACGAAAGGCGCCGAGGGCGCGCTGCCCGCCTTCCCGCCCGCCGAGATCGAGGCGGCGGACCTCGCGGCGCTGGCCCTCGAACTGGCGCTCTGGGGCGGGGCCGAAGGGCTGGCCTTCCTGACGCCGCCGCCCGAGGGGGCGCTCGGCGAGGCGCGGGCGCTGCTGGCGGAGCTTGACGGGCTCGACGGCGCGGGGCGCATCACCGACCACGGCCGCGCGCTGGCGCGCCTGCCGCTGCACCCGAGGCTCGGGCACATGGTGCTGAGGGGCGGCGCGGGCTCTGCCCGGCTGGCGGCGCTGCTGGCCGAACGCGACCCGCTGCGGGGCCAGGGCACCGACCTGATGCTGCGGCTGCGCGCGCTGGACGACCCCGGCGGCATGGGCGCCGAGCGGGGCGCGGTGGCCCGCATCAAGGAGGAAGCGCGGCGGCTGAAGCGCTACGAGGCCGGCCCGCCGCTCTCGCCCGCTGCGCAGGCGGCGCTGGCCTACCCCGACCGGATCGGGCTGCGGCGGCCGGGCGATGCCCCGCGCTACGTGCTCTCGGGCGGTGCCGGGGCGGTAATGCCCGAGGGCGACGCGCTGGCCGGCCAACGCCTGATCGTTGCCACCGATCTGGATGGCGACCGGCGCGAAGCGAAGGTCCGCCAGGCGCTGCCGATCACCGAAAGCGAACTGCGCGAACTCTACGCCGACCGCATCGCCTGGGTCGATCATTGCGCCTGGTCGAAACGCCACCGACGGGTGGAGGCCCGGCAGCAGGAACGCTTCGGCGCGCTGGTGCTGGATGACCGGGCGTGGCGCGACGCGCCTTCGGTGGCGGTCGGCGCGGCTCTGCTCGAGGGCATTCGCGACCTCGGGCTCGGCGCGCTGAACTGGACACCGAAGGCGAAGCTTCTGCGCGCGCGCATCGCCGTCTCGGGCGTGGCCGACGTGTCGGAAGCCGCCCTGCTCGACAGGCTGGAGGACTGGGCCGCGCCCTGGCTCACGACCGAGCGCAGCGCCGCCGACCTCGGCCGCTTCGACCCGACCCAGGCCCTGACCCTCTGGCTGGGCCACGCCGCGATGGCCGAGGTCGACCGCCTCGCGCCGCCCGCCTGGCAAAGCCCGCTTGGCCGGTCCATCCCCATCGACTATTCCGGCGACGCGCCCGAGGTCGCGCTGCGCCTGCAGGAGGTCTTCGGCACCACCGACCATCCGCGCATCGGCCCGGACCGGGTGCCGCTTAAGATGGTGCTGCTCTCGCCTGCCGGCCGTCCGGTGCAGGTGACGACCGACCTGCCGGGGTTCTGGGACGGCTCCTACGCCGACGTGCGCAAGGACATGCGCGCGCGCTACCCGCGCCACCCCTGGCCCGACGACCCGCGTGCGGCAGATCCGACCTTGCGGGCGAAGCCGCGGGGGCGGTAGGCGGTGGAGGGGGCTCTGCCCCCGCCCGTTCCGGGCTCCCCCGGGATATTTGGGAAACAGAGAAGGTCTGGAGATGCGCGACGCGCCCGTGCCCCTGGTGAAGGAACTGGTCCTCGTGGGCGGCGGGCATACGCACGCGCTCGTCCTCCGGCGCTGGGGCATGCGGCCAGTGCCCGGCGCGCGGCTGACGCTGATCAACCCCGGGCCGACCGCGCCCTATACCGGGATGCTGCCCGGCCACATCGCGGGGCACTACGCGCGCGAGGCGCTGGAAATCGACCTGGTGCGGCTGGCACGCTTCGCCGGCGCACGGCTGATCCTCGGCTCCGTCGATGCCATCGACCCTGTGGCGCGGCTTGTGTCGGTGCCGGGGCGCGCGCCGCTGGCCTATGACCTCGCGTCGGTCGACATCGGCATCACCTCGGACATGGCCGATCTGCCGGGCTTCGCCGAGCATGGCGTGGCCGCAAAGCCGCTGGCGCGCTTCGCCGACCGGTGGGCGGCGTTCTGCAAGGGCGACGGCCCGGCGCGCATCGCGGTCATCGGCGGCGGCGTGGCGGGGGTGGAACTGGCCTTGGCCTGCGCGCACCGGATGAAGGGGCTGGGCCGGGCGCCCGAAGTCGCGGTGATCGACAGGGGCGCATTGCTGGAGGGCGCTGCGGGGCGCGACCGGCTGCTGGCGGCGATGGACCGTTACGGGATCGCGCGGATCGAGAGCGCGACGCCGGTGGCGGTGACGGCGGAGGCGGTGGAGCTGGACGACGGGCGGAGCATCGCATCGGACCTCACCATCGGCGCGGCCGGCGCAGTGCCGCATGACTGGCTAAGCCGTTGCGGGCTGGAGATGCGGGACGGGTTCATGGTGGTCGACGACGAGCTGCGATCCGTCAGCCACCCGGAGGTCTACGGCGCAGGCGATTGCGTCCACCTGAGCCATGCGCCGCGGCCCAAGGCCGGTGTCTACGCTGTGCGGGCGGCCCCGGTGCTGGCGGCGAACCTGCGCGCCGACCTGACCGGCGCGCGGCGGCGGCGGTTCCGCCCGCAGCGCGATTTCCTGAAGCTGGTGTCGATGGGCGAGAAGGCGGCGGTCGCCGAGAAGGCGAGGGTCGCGGTGGCGGGGCGGCTCCTGTGGGTCTGGAAGGACCGGATCGACCAGCGCTTCATGGAGAAGTTCCGCGAGCTGCCCGCGATGCCGCGGCCCCGCGCGCCCATCGGGGCGGCCATTGGCGTGGCGCAGGAACTGGCGGCGCCGGCGCCTTGCGGCGGCTGCGGTGCGAAGCTGGGGGCTGGCGCGCTGAGCGGCATTCTTGGCGGGCAGCCCGGCGATGACGCGGCGGTGATCGAGGTGGGCGGGGCGCGGCAGGTGATCTCGACCGACCATCTGCGCGGCTTTGCCGAGGACCCGATGCTGGTCGCGCGGGCGGCCGCGGTGCACGCGATGGGCGACATCTGGGCGATGGGCGCGCGGCCGCAATCGGCGCTTGCGACGGTGATCCTGCCGCGGATGGCGGCGCGGATGCAGGGCGCGTGGCTGGACGAGGTGATGACGGCGGCGCGCGATATCTTCGGTGCCGAGGGGGTCGAGGTCGTCGGCGGACATTCCTCGATGGGGGCGGAGCTGACGCTGGGCTTCACCGTGACGGGGCTGCTGGAGCGCGACCCGATCACGCTTTCGGGCGCGCAGGCGGGCGATGCGCTGATCCTCAGCCGCGGGATCGGCACCGGCGTAGTGTTGGCGGGCGAGATGCAGATGAAGGCTTCGGGCGGCGAAGTTGCGGCGACCTGGGCACAGATGTGCACGCCGCAGGGCGATGCGGCGGCGATCCTCGCGCGGGCGGCGCGGGCGGCGCGGGCGATGACGGACGTGACGGGCTTCGGCCTCGCCGGGCATCTCGGCAACATCTGCGCGGCCTCGGGGGTCGGGGCGGAGGTGACGCTCGACGCGGTGCCCCTGCTTCCAGGGGCGTTGCGGCTGTCGCAGGCCGGCATCCGGTCGACGCTCTACGCGCAGAACCGCATAGCGCTGGAGGGTCGGGTCGAGGCACCGGAGACACCCTTGGCGCGGCTTGTGTTCGACCCGCAGACGGCGGGCGGGTTGCTGGCCGCAGTGCCGGAGGCCGAGGCCGCGGGGCTGGTCGCAGAGCTGCGCGCGGCGGGCTACGACGCGGCCCGGATCGGGCGCGTGACCGAGGGGCCGCTGATCCGTTTCACCTAGAGCGAGCGGTCGAGCTTGGTCGACAGGTGGATCAGGCTTTCGGAAGAGCGCACGCCGTCGATCTCGCCGATCCGGTCGAGCACGACGTCGAGGGCGGTGGTGGTCGGCGCGCCGACCTCGAGCAACAGGTCGACGCGGCCGGAAATGGTGTGGATCTTCTCGACCTCCGCGATCGCCTTTAGCCGCGCGAGGATGGCGGGCTGGCTCCGCGGCTCGATCGAGATGAGCACGCTGGCGCGGATGCGGCCCGCGCGCAGCGCCTCGCCCAGCCGCAGCGTGTAGCCCGCGATGACACCGCTGCTTTCGAGCCGCTCCAGCCTTGCCTGCGCGGTGGAGCGCGCGACCTTCAGCTTGCGCGCCATCACCGCAACCGACAGGCGCGCGTCGCCCGCCAGAAGCCGCAGGATATCGCGGTCGAGATCGTCGATCATGCCATTCCGCCGATCTTTGTCATCATATTGCCCGCATAATCCTGCATTTCGCGCAATATGACCAGAGAAATCGCCAAGACTCTGCGGCATCCTGTCCCAGAGCAGCAGAAGCAGGACAGGCGCATGACCCTTACCCGGCCGTTCCACCAGAACCCGCGTGCCTACCTGATCGCGGAGGAACCCGACGAGCCGGTCCTGTTCCTGTCGCCCGAAACCCTGCACGCCACCGCGCGCGACTTCGTCGAGGGCTTTCCCGGCCTCGTCACCTACGCCGTGAAGGCGAACCCGGCCGAGGCGGTGCTGGGAAACCTGCTTGCGGCGGGGGTCACAGCGTTCGACGTCGCCTCGCCGGCCGAGATCGCGCTGGTCCGCTCGCTCGCGCCGCGGGCGGCGCTGCATTACAACAACCCGGTCCGGTCCCGCGCCGAGATCGAGATGGCGGTGAACCAGGGCGTCGTCTCCTACAGCGTCGACGACAGGGGCGAGTTGCTGAAGCTGGCCCGGGCCGTGCCGCGCGGGCGCGAGGTCGCGGTGCGCTTCAAGCTGCCGATCGCCGGGGCGGCCTATGATTTCGGCGAGAAGTTCGGCACTTCGCCGAAGGTCGCCGCCGATCTGCTGGCCGAGGTCGTGCGACTTGGCTACCGCACGGCGCTGACCTTTCACCCCGGCACGCAATGCACCGACCCGCAGGCCTGGGCCGCCTACATCGACCGTGCCCGCGACATCGCCTGGGCGGCGGGCGTGACGCTGGAGCGGTTGAACGTCGGCGGCGGGTTTCCGGCGCGGCGGATGCGGGGCGAGGCGCCACCGGTCGACGCGATCTTCGAAGCCATCGCGCGCGCCACGCGTGAGGCCTTTGGCGCCCACCCGCCCGAGCTGGTGTGCGAGCCGGGCCGCGCGATGGTGGCCGAAGCGGTCAGCCTCGCGCTGCGGATCAAGGCGATGAAGGGCCAGGGTCAGGTCTACCTGAACGACGGCATCTACGGCGCGCTGGCGGAACAGCCGATCATGGGCATGACCGACCGGCTGCGCGTGCTGTCGCCAGACGGCACCGAGCGGCGCGGCGCGGCCACTCCCCGCCTGCTTTGGGGGCCGACCTGCGACAGCCTCGACCGGATTCCCGGTGAGGTGCCGCTGCCTGCCGACATGGTCGAGGGCGATTACCTGTTGATCGACGGCATGGGCGCTTATTCCACCGCGACGGTGACGCGGTTCAACGGCTATGGCGGGCTGACGCTGGCGACCGTGCGCGATCTCGCCGAAACCTGAGCCTGTCACTGGACATACACGCCCTTGCGCTTAGTGTCCGGCGCAAGGAACGCGCGGACAGGAAGAGGGCACAGGACATGAGCAAGTTTGGAACGAGCCAGCCGGTCACACGGCTGGAGGACAGCCGTTTCCTGACCGGCAAGGGCCGCTACGTCGACGACATCATGCCCGTGGGAGCACTGCACGGGTATGTCCTGCGCAGCACGCAGGCGCATGGCGACATCACCGGGCACGACGTGAGCGCGGCCCGCGAGGCGCCGGGCGTGCGTCTGGTGCTGACCGCAGAAGACATCACCGCGGCGGGGCTCGAGAATGCGATGAAATTCGCGCGGGTGAAGACGCGGGGCGCTGACCCTGCGGCGCCGGTGCGGCCAATCCTGGCGGAGGGGCGGGTGCGCTTCGTCGGCGACCCCGTCGCCTTTATCGTCGCCGACAGCCTGCCCGAGGCGCGGGACGCCGCCGAGCTGGTCGAGCTCGACCTCGACGAGCGCCCGGCAAAGGTCGACGTCGCGCCGGGGGGCGAGACGATCCACCCCGAGGCGCCCGACAACGTCGCCTATGACTTCGACATGGGCGACGACGCGGCGACCGAGGCGGCGATGGCGGGCGCGGCGCATGTCGTCAGCCACACCAGCCACGACAACCGCATCATCGCCAACAGCATGGAGCCACGCGGCTGCTACGCCGAGGTGGAGGGCGACAGGCTGCACCTCGCCTTCAACGGGCAGGGCGTCTGGGGCACCAAGGGCGATCTGGTGAAATGGCTCGGCATCCCCGAGGCCGACGTGCGCGTGACCAACCCCGATGTCGGCGGCGGCTTCGGCATGAAGGGCATGGGCTACCCCGAGCATTTCCTCGTCGCCCACGCCGCCCGCGTGCTTGGAAAGCCGGTGCGCTGGATGTCGGACCGGTCCGAGGCGATGCTGTCCGACAACGCCGGCCGCGACCTGACGGTGACGACGACGCTGGGCTTCGACGCCGATCTGAAGCTGGTGGCGTTCCGCACCGACAGCCTCTCGAACCTCGGCGCCTATGTCTCGCAGTTCGGGCAGAACATCCAGTCGGCGCTCTATTCCAAGGTGCTGACCGGCACCTATGACGTGCAGACTTACCATTTCCGCAACCGGGGCGTGTTCACCAACACCACGCAGGTCGACGCCTACCGCGGTGCCGGACGGCCCGAGGCGATCTACGCGCTGGAGCGCGCGATGGATTTCGCCGCGCGCGAGCTGGGTGTCGATCCGCTCGATCTGCGGCGGCGGAACTTTATCGCCAAGGCGGCGTTCCCCTACCGCAGTGCAACCGGGGAGCTTTATGACGTGGGCGATTTCCACCGTGTTCTGGCCCGCGCCGCGGACGAGGCGGACATGACGGGCTTCGCCTCCCGCCGCTCCGCGTCCGAGGCGCAGGGCAAGCTGCGCGGTCTGGGCCTGTGTTATTACATCGAAAGCATCCTCGGCGACCCCGCCGAGACCGCGACCATCGAGATCACCGAGACCGGCGCCAAGGTCTATGTCGGCACCCAGTCGAACGGACAGGGGCACGAAACGGTCTACGCGCAACTGCTGCATGACCAGACCGGCCTGCCGCTCGAGACCATCGAGATCGTGCAGGGCGACAGCGACCTGATCGCCAACGGCGGCGGCACCGGCGGCTCGCGCTCCGTCACCGTCCAGGGCATGGCGATGCGCGCGACGGCCGACACGCTCATCACGCAACTCTGCACCTTCCTCGATGACGACATGGACCAGCGCGACACCAGTTTCGACGCGGAGGAGGGCGTGTTCCGTGCGCCCGGCTCCAACGTCGTCGTCACGCTGCTGGAGGCGGCGGCTCGTGCCCGTGCCGCCGGCAAGGCGGAAGTATCGAAGGCCACGCAGACCACCACCCTGCCCGGCCGATCCTACCCCAACGGCTGCCACATCGCCGAGATCGAGATCGACCGCGACACCGGCGGGACCCGCGTCGACCGCTACACGGTGGTGGATGATTTCGGCAACCTGATGAACCCGCGGCTGGCCGAGGGGCAGGTCCACGGCGGCGTCGCGCAGGGCATCGGGCAGGCGATCACCGAACATGTCGTCTACGACGTCGACGGCCAGCTTCTGACCGCGAGCTTCATGGACTACGGGATGCCGCGCGCCGAGGATGTGCCCTTCATCGCCTTCCGCACCGAGCCCGTGCCCTCCACCGCCAACCCGCTCGGCATGAAGGGCTGCGGCGAGGCGGGAACGGTCGGCGCGCTGGCCGCCGTGGCGAACGCGGTGCAGGACGCGCTCTGGCCGCTCGGACTGCGACAGGTCGACATGCCGTTCACGCCGTCGCGGGTCTGGGCGATGCTGCAACAGGGGCACGAGGCGGTTGCTGCGGAATAGCTTTCTCCGGTCCCGCTTTGCGGGGTATCGCAGCGCGGCACCGCGCTTGCCGGATTTTCGCCCGCCGCACACCCATGTGGTGATGCTGGACGGGACAATGTCGACGCTGCGTCGCGGGTGGGAAACCAATATCGGCCTCACCTACCGTCTGCTGCAGGAGCTTCCGGCCAGCGCGAGCGTGACGCTCTATTACGAATCCGGCATCCAGTGGCGCGGCTGGAAACGGTCGGTCGAAGTGATCGCGGGCGTGGGCATCACTCGGCAGATCAAGCGCGCCTACCTGTTTCTCGCCCGCAACTACCAGCCCGGCGACACGATCATGTTGATGGGCTATTCGCGCGGCGCCTATGCCGTGCGCTCGCTCGCCGGGCTGATCGACAAGCTGGGCCTCTTGCGCACCGCGCAGGTCACGCCCGAGACGCTGGACCGCGTCTTCGATCTTTACCGCAATGCGCCCGACGGCCCGCGGGCGCAGTCGTTGAAGGCCTCGCTCTGCCATCCAAGCGTGCCGATCCGCTTCATGGGCGTCTATGACACCGTGCGCGCGCTGGGGCTGCGCTGGCCGGGCCTATGGCAGATCGTGCCGCCGACGCACAAGTTCCATTCCCACGACCTCGGCGACGCGACCGAGATCGCGCGCCACGCGCTGGCCCTGAACGAGACCCGCGACGCCTTTGCCCCGGTCCTGTGGACCACGACCGAGGACCAGGCGGCCAGCGGACGGGTGCAGCAGATGTGGTTTCGCGGCAGCCACGGCGATGTCGGCGGCCAGATCGAGGGGGATCAGGCGGCGCGACCGCTGGCCAATATCCCGCTGGTCTGGATGCTGGGCGAGATGGAAGCGGCGGGCCTGCATCTGCCCGTCCACTGGCGGCACCGTTTCGTCACCGACGCCTCCGCGCCCTCCATCGGCATGAACCGCGGGGTCGGCAAGCTGTTCTTCCAGCGTCACACCCGACAGGTCGGCCGCGACCCCTCGGACCGCATCCACCCGACCGCCCAGGCCGCCGCCGCCGCGCGCGGGGTGCGGCTGCCGCGCCCGCGCATGGGCCGCCCCGGCACCGCCGCCTGAGGCTCAGGCGAAGACGTCTTCAGGATAGCCGACGCCGGTCAAGACCAGCCCATCCGGCGGCGCCACCGGCCCGCAGGCTGCGCGGTCGGCGGCATCCAGCGCCCTGCCCACATCCTCCGGCGCCCAGGCCCCCGCGCCAACCCGTTCCAGCGTGCCGACGATGGAGCGCACCTGGTTGTGGAGGAAGGACCGCGCGCGCAGGTGAAACAGGATTTCGCGGCCGTTGGGCAGGGCCACCTCTTCCACCGTCACCTCGTCCAGCGTCTTCACCGGGCTTTTCGCCTGGCAGAGCGAGGCGCGGAACGTGGTGAAGTCGTGCCGCCCGACCAGGTGCGCAGCACCCGCGCGCATCGCTTCCAGATCAAGCTCGTTGCGCACATGCCAAGCCTGCCCGCGCGACAGCACCAGGGGCGCGCGGCGGCAGATCACGCGGTAGGTGTAGCGCCGCTCGACGGCCGAGAACCGCGCGTGCCAGTCACCCGGCACCTTCGCGCAGGCCACCACGGCGACGGGCGCGGGCTTCAGGTGCCAGTTCACCGCTTCCGACAGGCGGAACGGGTCCCAGTCGCGGGCCATGTCGGTATGCGCCACCTGCCCGGTCGCATGCACACCCGCATCGGTCCGCCCCGCCGCCGCGATGGAGGGCACGTCAGGCTCCAGCGCCGCCAACGCGGCTTCGACGGCCGCCTGCACCGAGGGCTGATCAGCCTGCCGCTGCCACCCGGCAAAGGGCGCGCCGTCGTATTCCAGTTTCATCGCAAAGCGGGGCATGGCCGCGACATAGGCGCAAAGCCCCGCCCGCGCCAAGGGGGAAGGCGCGCGCCATTCGCCCCCTCGCAATGACCGGCAGGGATGATTAGTCTTTGATCGCAGGAACAAGAGGGACCACCGCCTTGGTCATCGGAACCATCGCCGACGCCGTCGGCCGCCAGATCGAGGGTGTCACGCAAGGCGTGTCCGGCCTGTTCTTCGAGCCGGTGATCCGGCTTGGCGTCACCGGCCTCAGCCGCGCGGGCAAGACCGTGTTCATCACCTCGCTGGTCGCCAACCTGCTGGACCGCGGCCGAATGCCGGGGCTGGAGGCCGCGCGCTCGGGCCGGATCGAGGCGGTCTACCTGCAACCGCAACCCGACGACACCGTCCCGCGCTTCGATTTCGAGGCCCATCTCGACGCGCTCACCGGCCCCGCGCCGCACTGGCCCGAAAGCACGCGCTCGGTGTCGGAACTGCGCCTGTCGATGCGGGTGCGGCCCAAGGGGATGCTCTCGGGCCTCTCGGGGCCGCGCACCATCCATCTCGACATCGTCGACTACCCCGGCGAATGGCTGCTCGACCTCGCGCTGCTGGACCAGGATTTCGCCGGCTGGTCGCGGCAGGCGCTGGCCCGTTCCGAGACGCGGGAGGAGGCCGCGAGCTTCCGTGCGCGGCTCGAGGCGACGGACCCGGCCGCGAAACTGAACGAGCCGACCGCCGCCACCCTCGCCCGCGACTGGACCGGCTACCTGCAGGCCGCGCGCGACAACGGCTATTCCGACTGCACGCCCGGCCGCTTCCTGTTGCCCGGCGATCTCGAAGGCTCGCCCGCGCTGACCTTCGCGCCCCTGCCGCCGTCGGACGCGCCGCGCGGCTCGCTTGCGCGCGAATTCGCGCGGCGCTTCGAGGCGTACAAGGCGCAGGTCGTCAAACCCTTCTTCCGCGCGCATTTCGCCCGGATCGACCGGCAGGTGGTGCTGGTCGATGCACTCGGCGCGATCCACGCCGGCCCCCGCGCGCTGGAGGATCTGCGCCAAGCGCTCAGCGGCATCCTCGGGGCCTTCCGCCCAGGACGGAACGCCTTTCTCACCGCGCTGCTGCGGCAGAAACGGGTCGACCGCATCCTCTTCGCCGCGACCAAGGCCGACCATCTGCACCACACCCAGCATGACCGTCTGGCCGAGATCATGGCGGCGCTGGTCGCCGATGCCCGTCGCCGCGCCGATTTCGCCGGGGCCGAGACGCAGGCCATGGCCATAGCCGCGCTCCGCGCTACCGTCGAGGAAAGACGCAACGTGAACGGGACCGAGATGGACCTCGTGCGCGGCACGCTGGAGGACAGCGGCAAGCAGGCGGCGCTGCATCCCGGCGACCTGCCCGCCGATCCGGCCGCGCTGCTGGCCCCGGCGCGCTCCGGCGCGGAGCGATGGCTCGACGGCGACTACGGCGTGATGCGCTTTGCACCCGCGCCGCTCAGCCTGCGCACCGGCGACGGGCCGCCGCACATCCGCCTCGACCGCGCCGCCGAATTCCTGATGGGGGACAAGCTCAGATGACCGACCGAAAGGGTCCCGTGCTGGTCGAACTGGACGAGGCGCCGCAGGCCGGACCGGCCGCAGCGCCGCCCGTTCCCGACCTTGGCCCGCAGCCGCAGGGCCACGCGATGCAGGTCGTCGCGGCGCTTGGCGCGCGGCGCCCCAACCGTCTGGCGCAGCTGTTCTGGTCGGCGCTCGTGGCGCTGGTAGGCTTCGCCGCCTCGCTCGCCGCGTGGGAGTTCGTCACCGGCCTCCTCGCCGCCAACCCGATCCTCGGCTGGACGGCGGCGATTCTCGTCGGCCTCGTCCTCGTCACGTTGCTGCTGATCGCGCTGCGCGAACTGGTGGCGTTCTCGCGGCTGGGCAAGCTCGACGATCTCCGGCGCGAGGCGGAACATGCGATTTCCGCCCGCGACCTGCCCGCCGCCCGGCGCGTCGCCGACCACCTCACGTCGCTCTACAAGGGGCGCGCGGACCTTGCGCTCGGGCGTGAGGATCTCGCCCGCCGCCGCGACGAGGTCTTCGACGCCGAGGCGCTGCTGGCGCTGACCGAGACGCAACTGCTGAAACCGCTCGACGCCGCCGCGAAACTCCAGATCGAGGCTGCTGCGCGGCAGGTCGCCACCGTCACCGCGCTGGTGCCGATCGCCTTTGCCGACATCATCACGGCACTGACCGCCAACATCCGCATGATCCGGCGCATCGCCGAAATCTACGGCGGCCGTTCCGGCACGCTCGGCGCCTGGCGGCTGACCCGCGCGGTGATGACCCATCTCGTCGCGACCGGGGCGGTGGCGATCGGCGACGACATGATCGGCTCCGTCGCCGGCGGCTCGGTCTTGTCCAAGGTCTCGCGCCGCTTCGGCGAGGGCGTGGTGAACGGCGCGCTCACCGCCCGCGTCGGCGTCGCCGCGATCGAAGTCTGCCGTCCGATGCCCTTCAGCAAGGGCGCGCGCCCCTCGGTCTCGGGCCTCGTGTCGCGGGCACTCAGCGGCCTTTTCGGACGTCCGTCGTGACCGAGAGGTCCGACCCGTTCCGCCACCACCCCGGATTGCGCGGCAAGGTGACACCCGCGGCGGAGTCCTATTTCCGCACCTTCACGACGCAGACGATGAAGGACACGCTGGCCGCGCGTGGCCTGCCCGCGACCTTTCCCTACCACCCCGACGCGGTGCGCGAGGGGCTCAGGGCCGAGGCGCTGGCGGGTCACGAGGGTGACCTGCTGGTCTTCGCTTATGGCTCGCTGATCTGGGACCCGGCGCTCGAATTCACCGAGCTGCGCCGCGCCCATGCGCCCCAGCACGCACGCCGCTTCATCCTCGTCGACACCCACGGCGCGCGCGGCACCGCCGAGGCGCCGGGGCTGATGGCGGCGCTGGACGACGGGGCGGGCTGCGACGGCGTGGTGTTCCGCATCGCGGCCGAGACGGTTGAGACCGAGACCGAGATCCTGTTCCGGCGCGAGATGATCGGCCCGGGCTACCATGCCCGCTTCATCCCGGCGCTCATCGACGGCACCGAGGCGCGCGCGCTCGCGTTTCTCGCCGACCACGACGACCCGCTCATGCAGGCCGGTATCAGCCGCGCCGACCAGATCCGCTATGCCGCCACCGGCGCGGGCTTTCTCGGCACCAGCTTCGACTACCTGCACAGCACCGTCGCGCACCTGGCCGAGGTGGGCATCACCGACGTCGATGCCTCAGACCTGCTGGCGGCGGCGCGGGCCTATCGCGCGACGGCCGGTCTGCCGGCCTCGTGACAATCCCTTTCCGTCGGGGCAGAAGGGTCGCATGACCCAGACCCAGGCCGACCGACCGCTCCTTGGCATCTTGCTGATGCTCGGGTTCTGCGTGCTGATCCCGTTCTCCGATGCGCTGGCGAAACTGCTGGGCGGGGTGTTCCCGCTGCTGCAGCTCATCATCATTCGCTTCCTCGCGCAGGTGGTGCTGCTGGTGCCGCTGGCGCTGGTGCGCGGTGCCGCGCTTTTCCCCTCGGTCCGCGTCGTGCGGCTGGCCACCTACCGGACGCTTTTGCAGATCGGGGGCATCGGGATGATGTTCTCGGCGCTGCGCGTGCTGCCGCTGGCGGATGCCGTCGCCATCGCCTTCGTGATGCCCTTCATCATGCTGCTTCTGGGCCGCTACGTGCTGGACGAGGAGGTCGGGCCGCGCCGTCTGGCCGCCTGCGCCGTGGGCTTCGTCGGCACGCTGATGGTGGTGCAGCCGAGCTTCGCCGCCGTGGGCTGGCCGGCACTGCTGCCGCTCGGCGTTGCCTTCATCTTCGCCTTCTTCATGCTGGTCACGCGGCGGGTGGCCAAGGATGTCGACCCGATCGCGCTGCAAGGTCTCGGCGGGCTGATCGGCCTGCCGATCCTGCTGCCGCTGCTGCTGTTGCCGCAGATCGGCGGCACCCCACCCCTCACCGGATGGATCGCGCCCCCCGACGCCGGCGCCTTCTGGCTGCTGGTGGCGCTTGGCGTCACCGGCTCGGCGGGCCACCTGCTGATGACCTGGTCGCTGCGCTTTGCCCCCTCGGCGACGCTGGCACCGATGCAATACCTCGAGATCCCGGTTGCCGCCCTGGTCGGCCTCGCGATCTTCGGCGAATTCCCCAACGGCCTCGCGCTGGCGGGCATCGCGATCACCGTGGCCTCGGGCCTCTACATCGTGTTCCGCGAACGCAACCTGAGCCGGGCTGCGGCGAAGGTGGTCACACCGGCGCCGCCCGCGGGTTGAGGCCCTTTACCAAAGGCCCGTGCCTGCCTATACCACCCGCCATGACCGATCGCATGACCATCGTCATTCGAATTACCATCCCGGCGCTCTGATCCGAGCCGCCGGGCTGATAGGTGCTTGAGCTATCGCACCGCCCCTCCTATTCCCTGACCTGACCCGAATGACGAGGAGCGCCGACATGTGCGCCGAGACGACGAACGCTGTCGACTACAAGGACACGCTGAATCTGCCGAAGACCGAGTTTCCGATGCGCGCGGGCCTGCCCCAGCGCGAGCCGGGCTGGCTGGCCCGCTGGGAAGAGATCGGCGTTTATGACAAGCTGCGCGAGAAGGCCGCGGGGCGTGAGCCCTTCACCCTGCACGATGGCCCCCCCTACGCCAACGGGCACCTGCACATCGGCCACGCGCTGAACAAGATCCTCAAGGACATGGTCGTGCGCAGCCAGCAGATGTCGGGCCGTGACGCCCGCTACATCCCCGGCTGGGACTGCCACGGGCTGCCGATCGAATGGAAGATCGAGGAGCAATACCGCGCCAACGGGCAGGACAAGGACAAGGTCGACGTCGTCGACTTCCGCCAGGAATGCCGGAAGTTCGCGGAAGGCTGGATCGACGTGCAGCGCGAGGAGTTCAAGCGGCTCGGCGTGACCGGCACCTGGGACAAGCCCTACCTCACGATGGATTTCCACGCCGAGCGGGTGATCGCCGAGGAGTTCCAGAAGTTCCTGATGAACGGGTCGCTCTATCAGGGCTCCAAGCCGGTGATGTGGTCGCCGGTCGAGAAGACCGCGCTGGCCGAGGCGGAGGTGGAGTACCACGACCGCAAGACGGACGCGGTGTGGGTGGGGTTCGAGGTCAT
This sequence comes from uncultured Roseicyclus sp., assembly GCA_937139335.1. Lineage (GTDB taxonomy): Bacteria > Pseudomonadota > Alphaproteobacteria > Rhodobacterales > Rhodobacteraceae > Roseicyclus. The sequence continues at coordinate 38,010 of CAKZPN010000065.1, forward strand.
ACAACCAGATATCGTTGTACCTGAAAGATCGCCGGGTCAGCCGACGCCCATGCTGGAAGACTTTCTTCCTGCTGAAGACCTAGAGGGCGCGCGGGTCATCATCTGGACCACCACCCCTTGGACCCTTCCCCAGAACCGAGCGATCTGTTTCGGCCCCGAAATCTCCTACGGCCTCTACGAGATCACCGGCACCCCCGACGAGAGCTGGGCCAGCACCGGCGACCGCTACCTGATCGCCGACAAGCTCGCCCCCGAGGCGCTGGCCGCCATGCGGCTGGAACCCTCCATGCACCGCCGCCTGCGGGACGTGACCGCCGATGAACTGGCCGCGCTTACCTGCGCCCACCCCCTCCGCGGAGCCGCGGGTGCGAACGGCGAGTGGGACTACCCCGTCCCCCTCTTCCCCGGCGACCACGTCACCGACGACGCGGGCACGGGCTTTGTGCACACCGCCCCCTCCCACGGTGACGACGACTTCGAGATCGGGCGCAAGCACGGGCTCGAGATGACCTGGAACATCCTCGACGATTCCAGCTTCCGCGCCGATCTGCCCTTCTTTGGCGGCGAACAGATCATCCGCGACAATGGCGAGCCGGGCAACGCCAACAACGTCGTCATCGACAAGCTCGTGGAACTCGGCAAGCTCCTCGCCCGCAAGCGCATCACCATCAGTGACGCACATTCCTGGCGGTCGAAGGCCCCGGTGATCCGCCTCAACCGCCCGCAATGGTTCGCCGCCATCGACAGACCGCTCGGCGACGGTCAGGACCAGTATGGCGAGACGATCCGCACCCGCGCGCTGACCTCGATCGACAAGCTGGTGGAGTGGACGCCCAAGACCGGCCGCAACCGGCTCTATTCCATGATCGAGGCGCGGCCCGACTGGGTGCTCTCGCGCCAGCGCGCATGGGGCGTGCCGCTGACCTGTTTCGTGAAGAAGGGTGCGGCCCCGTCAGATCCCGACTTCCTGCTGCGCGACCCCGCCGTCAACGCCCGCATCCTCGACGCCTTCGAGACCGAGGGCGCGGATGCCTGGTACAAACCCGGCGCCAAGGCGCGGTTCCTCGGCAACGAGCATGACCCCGACGCCTATGATCAGGTCTTCGACATCCTCGACGTCTGGTTCGACTCAGGCTCCACCCACGCCTTCGTCCTTCGCGACCGCGCGGACGGGTCCGAGGACGGCATCGCCGATCTTTATCTCGAAGGCACCGACCAGCACCGCGGCTGGTTCCATTCCTCAATGCTGCAGGCCTGCGGCACCATCGGCCGCGCCCCTTACCGGGGCGTGCTGACCCACGGCTTCACGCTCGACGAGAAGGGCATGAAGATGTCCAAGTCGGTCGGCAACACCGTCGCCCCGCAGGAGGTCATAGACCAGGACGGCGCCGACATCCTGCGGCTCTGGGTGGCGCAGTCGGACTACACCGCCGACCTCCGCATCGGGCCCGAGATCCTGAAGGGCGTGGCCGACAGCTACCGCCGCTTGCGCAACACGATGCGCTTCCTGCTCGGTTCGCTCGCCGGTTTCACCGAGGCCGACCGCGTCGAGCCGGCGGAGATGCCGGAGCTGGAGCGGCTGATCCTGCACCGTCTCTCGGAACTGGACGAGGTGGTGCGTACCGGCTACGCCGCCTACGACTTCCAGGGCGTGTTCCAGGCGCTGTTCAACTTCGCGACCACCGACCTGTCGGCCTTCTACTTCGACATCCGCAAGGACGCGCTCTACTGCGACGGCGACACGCCGCGCCGCCGGGCCGCCCGCACCGTGCTGGAGATGCTGTTCGAGCGGCTGACCACCTGGCTCGCCCCGGTGCTCGTCTTCACGATGGAGGAGGTCTGGCTCGACCGGAACCCCGGCGACGCATCGAGCGTCCACCTGCAGGATTTTCCAGAGACGCCGGCAAGCTGGCGCGACGAGGCGCTGGCGGCGAAATGGGCCGGCATCCGCCGCGTGCGCCGCGTGGTGACGGCAGCGCTCGAGGTGCAGCGTCGCGAGAAGGTGATCGGCGCCTCGCTGGAGGCCGCCCCCCTGGTCCAGATCGCCGACCCCGCGCTCGCCGCAATGATCAGGGGTGTCGGCATGGCCGACCTCTGCATCACCTCGGCGCTCACTGTGATGGAAGGCGAACCGCAGGACGACGCCTTCCGCCTCGACGATCCCGGCATCGGCGTGGTGTTCCACAAGGCTGAAGGCCAGAAATGTCAGCGCTGCTGGAAGATCCTGCCCGACGTGGGCAGCCATTCCCACCCCGGCGTCTGCGCCCGCTGCGACGCGGCGCTTGGTTGAGACACGAGGGGCGGCCCCGGTGGCCGCCCTTCCCGCATCCGCGCACAGGGGCTTGTGCCTTGGGTTTCGGCCAATCTGCGCCTAGGTTCCATCTGAACGCGCGCACAGGAGAGCCAGAGATGACTCGTCAGGAAGACTACACGCCCCCCAAGGTCTGGACATGGGACAAGGAGAACGGCGGGAAATGGGGCAGCCTCAACCGCCCCATCGCCGGCGCGACCCATGACAAGGAGCTGCCGGTCGGCAAGCATCCGTTCCAGCTCTACAGCCTCGCCACGCCCAACGGCGTGAAGGTGACGGTGCTGTTCGAGGAGTTGCTGGCTGCCGGCCACGTGGCGGAGTACGACGCCTGGCTCATCCGCATCGGCGATGGCGATGGCGACCAGTTCGGCTCGGGCTTCGTCGAGATCAACCCGAATTCCAAGATCCCCGCGCTCGTCGACCGCAGCGGCGAGAAACCCGTGCGCGTCTTTGAATCCGGTGCGATCCTGCTGCATCTGGCGGAGAAGTTCGGCGCCTTCCTCGGCGCGCCCGAAGACCGGCCCGAGCTTCTGTCCTGGCTGATGTGGCAGATGGGCAGCGCGCCCTACCTCGGCGGCGGCTTCGGCCATTTCTACGCCTATGCCCCCTACCCGATGGAATACCCGATCAACCGCTTCGCGATGGAAGTGAAACGCCAGCTCGACGTGTTGGACAAGCACCTCGATGGGCGCGAGTGGATGGTGGGCGACGACATCACCATCGCCGACATGGCGATCTGCCCCTGGTACGGGCGCCTCGTCGCTGGCGAGGCCTATGACGCGGGCGAATTCCTGTCGGTGCAGGATTACAAGAACGTCACGGCCTGGTCGGAGCGGTTCTTTGCCCGCCCGGCGGTGCAGCGCGGGCGGATGGTGAACCGCACCTTCGGCGAGCCGTCCCAGCAGTTGTGGGAACGCCACGCCGCGTCGGATTTCGAGACCGGCACGCAAGACAAGGTGCAGGCGGCGGAGTGAGCCACCCGGCGCCGATCCCGCAGCGTATCGGGCTGCGGGATTGACGGGGGCGGCCTGCCGGCGCAGCGTGACGCCATGACGTGGAAACCCGAGGGCTACACCAGCCTTGCCCCCTACCTGATCGTGCCCGAGCCCGAAGCCGTGCTGACCTTCTGCGCCAAGGTCTTCGGGGCGGAGGAGCTGCGCGTGGTCCGCGACGGCGACCGCGTGATGCATGCCGAATGCCGGATCGACGACACCGTCCTGATGATGGGCGGGATGCCGGGCGGTCCGCCGGCGATGGTCCACATCTACGTGCCCGACCCAGACGCGGTCTTCGCGAGGGCGCTGGAGCATGGCGCGGTTGAGATCCAGCCGATCATGGAGAAGGGCGACGGCGACCGCCGCGGCGGGTTCCAGACGCCCTGCGGCACGCAATGGTTCGTCGCGCGCCAGGTGTGAGGGCCGCCGTCGACAGCCCGCTCGGCCCGGTCTGGGTCGAGGCGGAGGGCGACGCCATCGTCGCGAGCGGCTGGGGCAAGGCGGAGCCGGCAGCGGAGGGAACGCTGCTGGCCGAGGCGCTCGACCAGCTGGCCGCATATTTCGACGGGAGCAGGCAGGGCTTCGACCTGCCTCTGGCGCACGGCCGCAGCGGGCTGCAGGCGGATGTGCTTGCGGCGCTTCTGACAATCCCGCGGGGCGAGACGCGGACCTATGGCGAGCTGTCCAAGGCGCTTGGGGCCCCGGCGCAGGCCATCGGGCAGGCGTGCGGGGCGAACCCGCTGCCGATCCTGATCCCCTGTCACCGGGTGTTGGGCGCGAGCACGCTGGGCGGGTTCAGCGCGCCGGGCGGGGTGGAGACGAAAGTCTGGCTGTTGCGCCACGAGGGGGCGGCGGGGCTGTTGATCTGAGGGGCGTCGACTTGCGGCTTGCCGCGAGAAAAACCGGATCACCTCACAAGCATGCCCACAGGCTCACGCCGGATCCCATGTCACTTTCGCATCACCCGCCGTCATCTCTCCCGACGCGCGGTCGAACCGCAAGTAGGCGAGGCCTGCCCCGCCCGCCTGTGTATAAAGCGTGCCCACTGCGCGATCCCCGCTCAGGATCTCGGTCCCTACCGGCGCGGCACCCTCCACCGACACCCGCGCGAGGCCCTTGCGCAACTCGGTCTTGTGCTTCATCCGCGCCGTCACCTCCTGCCCGACATAGCAGCCCTTGCGGTGATCGACGCCCGACAGCCGGTCGAACCCGGCTTCGAGGATGTAGCTGTCGTCGGGGATCAGCTCGATCCCGGTCTCGGGGATGCAGGCGGCGACGCGCAGCGCGTCCCAGTCGACCTCGGGCGCACCGCCCTCCAGCCCGTAGCCGCGCCATCCCATCGACGGATCGCGCGGGTCGGCGAAGGCCCCTTCGGGTGCAGCGCCCAGACCGCGCACGACAGGCAGCCCGCTGTCCTCGATCGTCACGTCGGCGCGCAGTTTGTACATCGTCAACCGCTGCGCCAGCTTCGGCGCGAGGTCGGCCTTCACGTCGAGCAAAACGTCCTCGTCCCGGTTCAGCAGGAAGAAATCGGCGAGGTATTTCCCCTGCGGCGTCAGCATCGCGGCATAGGTCAGCCCCGCGCCCGGCGCGCGCAGGTCGCGCGTCACCAGCCCGTGCAGGAACTTCTCCCGGTCGGCCCCGCCGATCCTGAGGACCATCCGGTCTTCTGCGCGTTCACCTGGCATCATCACCTCCGTTGAACTTCGATCCCACAGCTAATCATCCCGGCGCCCGGCGCCAAGCATGCACCCCGATTGACCGCGCCCGGGCCGCGCTTTACCTCTCGACCGTCCGTGACTGAGGAGCCCCGACATGAGCCTTGCAAATGGCCGCCACTACCTTGCGATTCCCGGACCTTCCGTCATGCCCGACCGCGTGCTGCAGGCGATGCACCGCCCGGCGCCGAACATCTACACCGGCGAGATGGTGGAGCTGACCCACAGCCTCGTGCCCGACCTCAAGGCGATCGCCCGCACCGCGCACCATGTCGCCATGTACATCGCGAACGGCCACGGCGCGTGGGAGGCGGCGCTGGTCAACACGCTGTCGCGCGGCGACAAGATCCTGATCCTCGGCACCGGGCGCTTCTGCCTCGGCTGGGGCGAGGCCGCGCGGGCGCTCGGCATCGATTGCCAGATCATGGATTTCGGCCAGCGCTCGGACATCGACATGACCCGCGTGGCCGAGGCGCTGGAAGCCGACACTTATCACAAGATCAAGGCCGTGCTGGCGGTGCAGACCGATACCTCGACCAGCGTCAAGAACGACATCGCCGAGCTGCGCCGCACGCTGAACACAGTCGGCCACCCGGCGCTGCTGTTCTCCGACAACATCGCCTGTCTGGCGGTCGACGAGTTCCACATGGACGACTGGGGCGTCGACGTGATGGTGACGGGCAGCCAGAAGGGGCTGATGACGCCGCCCGGCATGGCCTTCGTCTTCTTCAACGACAAGGCCGACCGCGCCCGCGCCACCGCCAACCTCGTCACTCCCTACTGGGACTGGCGCCCGCGCGCCGCGCCCGAGGAGTTCTACCGCTACTTCAACGGCACCGCGCCGACCCACCACCTCTATGGTCTGCGCACCGCGCTCGACATGATCAAGGAAGAGGGGCTGGAAAACGTCTGGCACCGCCATGCCGTTCTCGCCCGCTCGGTCTGGGCGGCGGTCGAGGTCTGGGGCCAGGCCGGCCCGGTGCGCCCCAACATCTCGTCGGAGCACAAGCGCAGCCACGCGGTCACGACGGTGAATTTCGGCAACGGCAACGGCCAGCGCCTGCGCGACTGGATGACCGCGAATGCGGGCGTGACGCTGGGCATCCCGCTCGGCGGCATCGAGGGGCCCGACGGCCGCAAGGAGGATTTCCTCCGCATCGGCCACATGGGCCACGTCAACGCGCATATGGTGCTGGGGCTGCTCGCAAACCTTCAGGCCGGGATGAGCGCGATGCAGATCCCGCATGGGCCGACCGGCCTCGAGGCCGCGATCAACGTCATCGCCGAGGGCTGAGCGGACTCACTGTCCGTTGCGGGAGAGCCACTCCGTCATCCAGGCGATCTCGATCTCCTGGGCGGCGATGATCTGCTCGGCCAGCGCGCGGGCCTCAGGGTCGTCGCCATGCTCCAGCACCACACGCGCCATGGCGACGGCGCCCTCGTGGTGGGGGATCATGCCGCGGATGAAGTCGACGTCGGCATCGCCGCTATAGGAGATGTCCATGTCCCGGTGCATCACGTCATTGGCGGCGCGATAGGCCACCTCAGCCGGGCCGGTCGTGGCGACGCCGGCCGGCATGGCATGGCCCGAGTGATCGGACTGTGCAAAGGCGATGCCCGCCGCGGCGGTGATGGCAAGGGCCGCAAGGGCCAGTTTGGGTGCGCGTGTCATGAAGCCTCTCCCTCGATCCGATGTACCGGATGTCGTGGCATCCAGCAGGGGGAAGGCAATTCACGAAGCCGTGACAGCATCAGTCAGTGCGCGGGGCAGTGCCGCGGCGAATGCGTCGAGATCGGCCTCGGTGCCGGCGGACACGCGGATGCAGCGGTCCTGCGGCGGGGTGAACGGCATCCGCACGAAGATGCCTTGCGCGACGAGACCCGACAGCACCGCGCGCGCGAAGGTTCCGTCGCGGCCGCAGTCGATGGTTACGAAATTGGTGGCCGAGGGCAGCGGGGTCAGCCCGTTGTCGCGCGCGATGGTGGCAAGCCTGTCGCGCGCCTCGGCAATCCGGGCGACGGTGCTGCGCAGGTAGTCCTGGTCGGCCAGCGCCGCCAGCGCGCCGGCCTGCGCCACGCGGCCAAGCCCGAAATGGTTGCGGATCTTGTTGAAGCTGGTGATGAACTCCGGCGCGGCCAGCCCGTAGCCCACCCGCAGCCCGGCCAGCCCGTAGGCCTTGGAGAATGTGCGGAACCGGATCACGCGCGGATGGCCCATGTCCAGCGCCGGGATGGCGCCCGGCGGCGCGGTGTCGGCATAGGCCTCGTCCAGCGCCAGCACGCAGCCCTCGGGCAGCGCGTCGATCATCGCCTGCACCGTGGTGGCGTCATGCCAGCTGCCCATCGGGTTGTCGGGGTTGGCGAAGTAGATCAGCTTCGCATCCACCTCGCGGGCTTTGGCATTCAGCGCATCGGGGTCCTCACGGTCCCCGGCATAGGGCACCTTGTGCAACGCGCCGCCGAAGCCCGAAACATGGTAGTTGAAGGTCGGGTAAGCGCCGTCGGAGGTGACGACCGCATCGCCGGGTGCGATCAGCAACCGCACGAGGTAGCCGAGCAGCCCGTCGATCCCCTCCCCCACCACGAAGTTCTCCGCCGCGACACCGTGATGGGCGGCGAGCGCATGGCGCAACTCGAACACCTCGGGGTCGCCATACATCCAGGCCTCCGCCGCGGCATCGGTAATCGCTGCGATGGCCTTGGGCGACGGTCCGAAGACGCTTTCATTCGCGCCAAGCCGCGCGGCGAAGCCCGCACCACGCGCACGCTCCTGCGTCTCGGGCCCGACGAAGGGGACGGTGGCGGGAAGTGACTGGACAAGATCGGTGTAACGGGGCGTGCTCATGATCCGGTTGTTGTGCCGGAAATCCGCGCCAAGGCAAGAGGCCTGTGCCTCGGGGCTTTTTCATGTGACGCATTGCGCGACACGGCCGCGCATTGGTAGGAATATCTGACCAATTCACGGTCGCCTTGGGGGAGGACCACCGCACATGCCCGTCATCACCGAGATCGAGGACCTAAAGCGGCTCTACAAGCGTCGCGTGCCCAAGATGTTCTACGATTACGCGGAAACGGGCAGCTGGACGGAACAGACGTTCCGAGACAACTCCTCGGACTTCGATGAAATCCGGTTGCGACAGCGCATCGCGGTCGACATGGCCGGGCGCAACACGGCGTGCAAGATGGTGGGGCAGGACTACGCGATGCCCGTCGCGCTGGCCCCCGTGGGGCTCTGCGGAATGCAGGCCGCCGATGGCGAGATCAAGGCGGCGCGGGCGGCGGAGAAGTTCGGCGTGCCCTTCACGCTCTCCACGATGTCGATCTGTTCGATCGAGGACGTGGCGAGCCACACCACCAAGCCGTTCTGGTTTCAGGTCTACACGCTGAAGGACGATGACTTCATGAAGCGGCTCTTCGCGCGGGCGAAGGACGCGCAGTGTTCGGCCCTCGTCATCACCGTCGACCTGCAGATCATGGGACAGCGCCACAAGGACCTGAAGAACGGGCTCAGCGCACCGCCAAAATTGACCCCCGCCTCGATCCTGAACCTCGCGACCAAGGTGCCGTGGGGCCTCGAGATGCTGCAGACCAAGCGGCGGTTCTTCGGCAACATCGTCGGCCACGCGACCGGCGTGACCGACCCCACCTCGCTCGGCAGCTGGACGGCGGAGGCCTTCGACCCGTCGCTCGATTGGGAACGGATCAAAAAGTTCCGCAGCTGGTGGGATGGCCCGGTGATCCTGAAGGGCATTCTCGACCCCGATGACGCGAAAAAGGCGCTCGACGTGGGCGCAGACGCCATCGTGGTCTCGAACCACGGCGGGCGGCAGTTGGACGGCGCGCTCAGCTCCATCCGGATGCTGCCGCAGATCATGGACGCCGTTGGCGACAAGATCGAGGTGCATCTCGACAGCGGCATCCGCTCGGGGCAGGACGTATTGAAGGCGCTGGCGCTGGGGGCCAAGGGCACGATGATCGGGCGTGCCTTCGTCTACGGCCTGGGCGCGATGGGCGAGGCGGGCGTGACTCGCGCGCTGGAGGTGATCCACAAGGAGCTGGACACCACCATGGCGCTTTGCGGCGAGCGCGAGATCGCGAACCTAGGGCGGCACAACCTGCTTGTGCCCGAGAACTTCGCGACGCGGTGGAGCTGACCGGGCCTAGTGCCCGAATTCCATCGGCGTCGCGGTGATATCGACCCAGGCGTTGCGCCGTTGCTCCCATGCGGTGCGGTGCGGCTCGAGGCCGTCGCCCTCCAGCGTGCCGCAAGGGATCGCCACGATCTCCGGCTCCGCCTCGCTGCGATAGGCGATCGTCACGCCGCAGGTCGGGCAGAACTGCCGAACCGTCACCGCGCCGGACGGCCCGGCAGAGCGCCACGAGGCGCTGGCGCCCTCGATCCCCACCTGCCGCGCCGCAAATCGCGCGTTCCACGAGAAGGCGCTGCCGGTCCGTGTCTTGCAATCGGTGCAGTGGCAGACGGAGACCCGGATCGGCGCACCGGTGCAGGTCACTGCAAGCGCACCGCAATTGCAGCGACCGGTCCAGACATCTTCCATGCTGTACGCCCCCCCTCGACCTTCCAGAACCTGTAACGCCAGGCACCTCTCCGGGTTCCTGAGCTGGATCGGCGCGCACGTTAACTTTTTGTTCTGGAATTCACTGTTTCCGGCCCACCCATTGTGCCTGTCCGCCGCCGGGGATAACCCGGCGAATTGTAGTAATTGACAGTGCAAAACGCCTTTCGCGGGAGAATCCCGGTCGCGTGACCGAGGAAATGGTATGACTTCTGACGAACCGACCCGCGCGCTTTTCGAGCGTGTGCTGGAGATCGTGACCCGAGCCGAGGGCGACGCCGCAGCACTTGCGACCGCGCTGGACGGGCTGGACCACGATACCCGCGCGCTGGCGCTGATCCGCGCCCTGCTGACGGCCGACGTGGAACTGCGCGCGAGCTTCACCAGCTTCGAACCGACACTCCGCGACCGGGAACTGGCCCGCCGTGCGGCACTGGCCCTGACCGAATCCGCCGACAGGATCGAGGCTACGCTGCCGGGCCTGAGGCCGGTTCGGCTGGGCGAGATGGCACTGGGTCGCGCCGGTTTCTGACGGGCTGGCGCGGGGGGCGTTTGCCCCTCGCCCTCCCAGCCGGTGCAGGCTAGGTTCCGGCCATGACGACGCCCGCCATCGCCTATTCCGACGACCAGGCCCAGGCCCATGACCGCATCGCCGAGGCGCTGCGCGAGATGGGCGTGGATATCGACAACGATACGCTGACGCCGATGGCCGAGGGCAAGGGCCGCGTGATGGCCGTGGTCGGCAAGGCCGGGTCCGGCAAGACGCTGCTACTGGCCGATCTCGTGCATTCGCTGCAAGCGGCGGGCGTCGACATCGTGTCGGGTGACTGGGAAGGGCGGCGACGCAAGGATCGCCGCACCGTCGCGGTGCTGGCGCCCACCAACAAGGCCGCGAGCGTGCTGCGCATGCGCGGCGTGCCCGCGACCACGATCCACCGCATCCTCTACACGCCCGTCTACGACCCGCAATACGAGAAGGTCGCGGAATGGCTGGCGGGTCAGGGCGAACGGCCGGCGGTCGAGGGGCTGACCGAGGCGCTGCTCGACCGTGCGAAACTGGTCTACGACGCGACGACATCGGTGCCGGCGGCGCTGGCGTCGGCCGGCGTCAGGGGCTCGGACTTCATCACCGGCTGGAAGCGCCGCGAGGACCCGCTGGACATCGGGTTGATCGACGAGAGCTCGATGCTGGATGACCGGCAGTTCGACGATCTGACCGAGATCTTTCCGACGCTGATCCTGTTCGGCGATCCGGCGCAGCTGGCCCCGGTGAACCAGTCGGGACAGATGGTTTTCGACAAGATCACCGGGCGCAACCGGCTCGACCTTGCGCGCATCCACCGGCAGGAGGCCGACAACCCGATCCTCGACCTCGCCCATGCCCTGGGCGACCCGGACCTGACCTTCGAGCGGTTCGAGCGGATGATCGAGGAGGCTGCGCGCCGCGACCCGAGGGTGGAAATCGCAGCCCGCGCCGACAGCGACCTGATGGCGCGGAGCCCGGTGCTGGTGTGGCGCAACGCGACGCGCATCCGCCTGATCACCGCCTTTCGCGCCGCGCATGGAGCGCCCGAGGATGCGCTCATCCCCGGCGAGCCGTTGATCTGCGACGGGATCGAGCTGCCGCTGAAACACCGCAAGCGGCGCATCGACCTGGAGGCGCGCGGGCTCATCAAGGGCGCGCCGGTGATCTACCTCGGCCCCGGCTCGCGCCCCGGCTTCTCGCGGCTGCACGTCATCGGGGCCGAGGCGCCGCGGTTTTCCGCATCCTCCATCGTGAAGATCGAGAAGCCGGACGAGGAGGAGCCGTTCATCCCCTACGCCGCCCGCATGGGCGCGGCCTTCCTGCACGGCGCGGCGGTGACGATCCACAAGGCGCAGGGCTCGCAGTGGCAGGCGGTGCAGGTCTTCGCCCCCGACCTATACGCCGCCTCGCGCGCGGGGCGGATGGAGGCCGGGCAGGCGCTGTGGAAGCGGCTGGCTTACGTGGCGATCACGCGGGCCGAGGAAAAGCTGATCTGGATCACGCGCTACGCGCTGTCGCGGCCGCGCCGCCCGTTGGGGATCGAGGACCTGCCGGACCCGACGACGCAACTGACGCTCGACGCGGAGGACGGCGCATGAAGACGATGATCGTGACCGGCGCGAGTTCGGGCATCGGGCGCGCGGTGGCCGAGACGATGCTGGACGCCGGCTGGACCGTGGGCTTGATCGCGCGCCGCGCCGACCGGCTTGCGGCGCTGGCCGAGGTCCACGGCGACCGCGCCGTGCCCCTGCCGCTCGACGTGACCGACGCCGACGCGGTGCAGGTGGCGTTCCACGATTTCGCCGAACGCACCGGGCGGCTGGATTGCCTGTTCAACAACGCCGGCATCTTCACCCCCGCGGCACCGCTCGACGAGATCGCGGTGGAGGACTGGCGCCGCGCGGTGGATGTGAACCTGACTGGTATGTTCCTCTGTGCGCGCATGGCCTTTCGGCTGATGCGCCGGCAGGCTCCGCAGGGCGGGCGCATCATCATGAACGGCTCGATCTCGGCCCATGTGCCGCGTCCGGGCGCGGCCCCCTATACCGCCACCAAACATGCCATCACCGGGCTGACGCGACAGGTCGCGCTCGACGGCCGGCCCTTCGACATCGCCTGCGGCCAGATCGACATCGGCAACGCCGACACCGAGTTGCTGCAAGACGCCGCACGGCAGGCGACCGAGCGGGGCGACCCGCCGCCGGAGGTGATGGACGTCGCGCATGTGGCCCAAAGCGTCCGCCACATGGCGGAGCTGCCGCTCACGGCGAACATCCTCTTCCAGACCATCATGGCGACGAAGATGCCCTACGTCGGGCGCGGCTGACTTAACTCCGGATGTAGCGGAATACGGCCGAGGCCATCCAGCCCGCGAGGATCGCGATGGTCAGCGACACGATCCCGTAGATCAGCGGGCGTTCATGGGCGAGCAGGTAGATCAGCCGTTCCAGCCCCACCTTCCGCACCGGAATGAACTGCTCGTAGACATCCACGACCTCGCCGCCGCGCGTCAGGAATATGCGCACGGTGTAATCGCCTTCGGTCAGGTTCGCGGGCAGCCGGACCGACGTGTCGAACAGCGTCTCCTCCCGGAAGCGCACGTCGCCCTGGTTCAGCTGATAGGCCCCGCCGCGACCCTGGATGCGGATCAGCGCCTCGGTGAACCGGCCCTGGTCCAGCAAGCCGGTGCCCACAGCACGGATCGCCATGGGGATCGACACGCGGTGGCGCAGATCCTCGGTATGGGTGAGCGCGGTCGTCAGCGGCGCGCTGGTCGAGACCGCGTAGAAGGTGGGCGCGAGGTCGATGGCAGAGGCTTCGGTGTTCACCCAGATGCCGAAGCGGCGATCCTTGCGGCGCACGGTGATCGGGCGGCTTGGCCCCTGCACGGTGATGATCACCTCCATCGGCAGGATGCCGGGCGGCGGTGCATCGCGGCGCACCGCGCCATAGATCAGGATTTCGGAGCCGTCGAAGTTCGTGGTGATGGAAATGGCCTCCTGGCTCAGACCCGCCACCACCTGTTCCGCGCGCAGCGGCTGCGCGAGAACCAGCGCCGCGACCAGCACCGCCAGGACACGCGCGATCATGGACCGATCCTCCTGTCGGACAGCGAATACAGCTCCGCCGGCATCACCAAGAGGTCGAAGGCAAGCTTTGCGCAGACCGACAGCACCAGCAGCGCCAGCAGGATCCGCAACTGCTCGGCCTTCATTCTGCCGCCGATCTGGGTGCCGATCTGCGCGCCGATCACGCCGCCGATCAGCAACAGCATCGCCAGCACCATGTCGACCGAATAGGTCGTCGTCGCGTGCATCAGCGTGGCGAAGCCGGTGACGAAGATGATTTGGAACAGCGACGTGCCCACCACCACCTTGGTCGGCATCCCCAGCAGGTAGATCATCGCCGGCACCATGATGAAGCCGCCGCCAACGCCCATGATCGCGGCCAGCACGCCGACGAACAGCCCGACCGCTACCGGCGGGATGACGGAAATGTAGAGGCCAGAGGTGCGGAACCGCATCTTGAAGGGCAGTGCGTCGATCCAGGTGCGCTGTTTGCGCGCCTTCGGCAGCACCCCGCCGGCGGCCCGGGTCCGGCGCAGGGCGCGCAGGCTTTCGGCCAGCATCAGCGCGCCGATCGTGCCGAGGAAGACGACGTAGCAAAGCTGCACCAGCAGATCGACCTGCCCCAGCCGCGCCAGCACCGCGAAGACCTGCACCCCGGCCGCGGCACCGACGATGCCGCCGACAAGCAGCACGCACCCCATCTTGATGTCGACGGTCTTGCGCTTGAGATGCGCGAGAAGCGCGGAGAAGGACGAGGCGACGATCTGGTTGGTCGAGGTCGCCACCGCGACCACCGGCGGGATGCCGACGAAGAACAAGAGCGGCGTGATCAAAAACCCACCACCGACCCCGAACATGCCCGACAACACGCCCACCAGACCGCCAAGGCCGAGCAGCAGGAACGCGTTCACGCTGACCTCGGCAATCGGCAGGTAGATTTGCATCGGTCGCGCGCCCGTTTCTTGCGTCTGGTCCAGCTTTAGCGCGCCGGTCCGCGCAAGGCCAGCGGGCAGACCACCCGCCCGGCTGTCACGTTTTGCGACAGCCGGGCAGGCGCAGGGGTCAGATCACCACGACGTCGAGCGGCGGGAAGCCGTTGAAGCCGACGGAGGAGTAGGACGACGTGTAGGCACCGCAGTTGCGGATCAGCACGCGGTCGCCCGAGCGCAGCGACACCGGCAGCGACACCGGGCGCTTTTCATAGAGTACATCGGCGCTGTCGCAGGACGGGCCGGCCAGGATACAGGGGCCGGTGGCCTCGCCGTCACGGGGCGTCACGAACTGGTAGCGGATCGCCTCGTCGATGGTCTCTGCCAGGCCCGAGAACTTGCCGATGTCGAGGTAGACCCAGCGGTGCAGGTCATCCTCGGATTTCTTCGCGACCAGCAGCACTTCGGCGGCGATCATGCCGGCCTCGGCGACCAGGCCACGGCCCGGCTCCGCCATGATGCGGATGCCTTCGGGGAAGCGGGCGGTCACCTGCTCCATCACGCGGGCGGCGTAGGTCGTCGGGTGCGGGATCGCGTCGCCGTAGAAGGCCGGGAAGCCGCCGCCGATGTTCAGCAGGTCCAGCTCGAACCCGGCCAGGGCGGCCGCGGCCCAGACGCCGGCCACCTGGTCGAGCGTGTTGGACCACATCGCCGGATCGCGGGTCTGCGAGCCGACGTGGAAGCTGAGGCCAACGGGGCGCAGGCCAAGCTCGCGCGCCTGCGCCATCAGCTTCAGCGCGGTGTCGCGGGTGGTGCCGAACTTGCGGGTCAGCGGCCAGTCGGCCCCCGAGGCTTCGACCAGCAGACGGATGTAGACCTCGGCGCCCGGCGCATGCTCGGCGATCTTCTCGATCTCTTCCGAGGCGTCGGCGGCGAAGAGCGTGATGCCGGCGCGGTGCGCAAAGGCGATGTCGGCGGCACGTTTCACCGTGTTGCCGAAGGAGATGGCTTCGGGATGCGCGCCATGCGACAGGCACAGCTCGATCTCGCCCCGCGAGGCGGCGTCGAAATGCGAGCCGAGGTCGACGAGACGGTCGATGATCTGGTCGGCGGGGTTCGCCTTGACCGCGTAGTGGATCATGGCGGCGCCAAGGCCCGCGTCCAGCGCACGGTACTGCGCTTCCACGCGGTCAAGCTCGATCACCAGCGTCGGGCGGTCGAACTCATGGGCTGCGATGAAGCTCTCGATCCGGGCGGAGGGAACGGGAAAGGAAGCCGAGAAATCGGTTACTGTAGCGGTCATGGTCATCTCCGAAAGACCGGGGGCCCGTGAAGGCCCCACAAAGTTCCAAGGGAGACGTTACCGTCGCTACGTAACTGCGATGGTTAGGCCGGTGTACCGGATTACCACCCGTGACAGAGGCGCGTGCGTTGGCGTCTATATCGGCGCATATGAGGCCATAGCGGACGTGACGCAAGAGTTTTTCCAGCCCTGCCCGCAGATTTTTTCCGGGGCGTTTTCGCGCAGCCCCGGCGTCGTGTTGTCGCGCGTCAACGCCCGTGGCTGCGGTCGTATCCGTTGCGGTCCGGCGGTTGCCATCCGTCGGTCAGCGCACAATCGAAGATCTCGACAAGCAACGGAAAACACGGCGCAATATCCGACGAATGCTCGGCCCCGCAATCGCCGCCCGGACAGGCGGACAGCGCGCCCAGCAGGTCGATCTCGGCCAGGAGGTCGATGTGGTCACCGGGCCGCACCGGGCTCGCCTTCATGAAGTATTGTCCGGTGTCGCGGGTGAAGCCGGTGCACATGAAGACGTTGAGCACGTCGTGCACATGGCCCTCGGCCTCGCGCAGGGGCAAACCCGTGGCATCGGCCAGCGCGCGGGTCAGGTTGGAATGGCAGCAGTGGTGATACTGGTCGCCGCCCGACAAGAGCGCGTGCGTGTAGGGGTCGCAGCGGGTGCCGATCACGTCATGCACCGCGCCGCCGAACCCGTCGATGCCGTACCAGTCGAGCGTGTCCCGCACGATGGTCGCCATCGGCCGCAGCGCCGGGAAGCTGGACCAGAGCCGGTCGCCGGTCGTGACATGGGTGCCGTGCAGCGCGCGGGTCTTGCCGGAATAGAACCGCTCGGTCAGGTCATCGGCATTCCAGAGGTTCAGGTCGCCCACCTGCGGCCCCTCGACCGAGGAAATGCGGATCACCTGCCCGGCCATGGCGCGGAAACTGCGCGCCTCGCGCGGCGGGACCAGCACGCTGTCGCGCAGCACCAGCCCCTCGCGCGCCTGAAACAGCACCGGCTCGGGTGGCTGCGGCAGGGTGTCGGTGGGGTAGCACACCACCGGCGCCACCGCGCGGCGCGCCTCCGCATCAGGGGGCGGGCGGGTTTCCTTGAGCCTGCGGTTGGCCATCTGTCGGCACCTCTGTCTTGCCGCCGCCGAGCCAGGGGCGGCGCGGCCCCTCGCGCGCGGGGCCGTACCAATCCTCGTTCCGCGTCATATACATCGTCAGCGCGAGGGCAAGGAAGGCCAGCGTCGACCCCGCCAGCAGCGCGTAGTCGGCCGAACGCAGGATCAGGTAGAGAACACCGTAGGTCACCGCCAGCATGACCCCCAGCACCGCGCTGCGATTGCCGAGCTTCAGGCCCACCGCACCGAACAGGGTGAGCAGGACCGTCGTCGCCGCCGCCGACAGCGCATAGGCCGGACCAAAGCCGATTTGTTCGGCGTAGGACACCATCAGCAGCACGAAGATCGACTGCGCCAGCCCGATCAGGATGTATTGCACCGGGTGGGTGGGGCTGCCCGAGCGCCCCTCGATCAGCAGCACGGTCAGAAAGGTCAGCGCGATGAACAGGATGCCGTAGCGCGCGGCGCGGTAGGCCTGGCTGTAGAAATCATTGGGCTGGAAGAACCGCACCCCGAAGGCGGAGTTCTGTCGCGCGATGCCGTCGAAATCCTCGCGCGCGGCCTGCGGCAGCGGGCGGGCGAGGTGCGGGATGGTCCAACTGGCCTCGAACCCGTCCTCGGTAATGGCGGAGGCGTCGGGCAGGAAGGCCCCGAAAAAGCTCGGGTGCGGCCAGTCGCTCGTCATGGTGACCACCGTGGTGCGACCCATCGGCGTGGCGGCAAGGTCGGTCGCGCCGTTGAAGCCCAGCGTCAGGGAAAAATCGCCCGCATCGCGCGGATCGCCCAGCGCGGCGGTCACACCGGCAACCCCGTCGGCGCGCGGTTCCAGCGGCACGTCGCGTCCGTCGACGCTCAGCGCCGTGTCGCCGCGCAGGGCGCGGTTCTCGGTAACGCTGAAGCGCAGGAAGGCCTGGTCCCACAGCAGGGTCTCCCCCTCGCCCATCAGGCCCGCGGCGGCGTCGGTGTCGAAATCAAACCCGGCCTCGGCCTCGCCGGTGTAGACGGTGACATCGAAGATCCCCCGGCTGCGCATCTGCGTCGCGGTGGCGATGTCGAGGTCGAAGCGTTGCGGCAGCAGGTAGACGGGCGACCTCGGCCGGATCTCGGTCCGCGTGCGCGGCTCCTGCCGGACCTGCCCGGTCGCGGGATCGGTGACGGAGACGGTGTCGGTGAAGGTCACCGGGCCCTCGACGGGAATGATCAGCATCGGGCCGGAGAACAGCTGGCTCCCTCCCCACTCCGCGCCCACCTCGCGCACCGCCTGACGGCTGAATTCGGCCCGGTCGTTGATCACGGCAGAGACGAAGAACAGCGGGATGAACATCAACAGGGCAAGCAGGCCCACGATGAGAAACCGGGTGCCGATGGCGCGCATGAATAGGCCTTTCGCGGATGTGCCGACCCTTTCAGTGGCTCCGAACGGAGCATGACGCAAGGCGGGAAATCCGCCAGCGGGACACCCTCTTTGCTCGCCTGCACAGACCCGGTGCGGTAGCGGAGGATTGCGGAGCTGTGCGGACCATCCTTTATTTACCCAAGAACAGAGGAAACCGCCATGACCACACCCTACACCGCCCCCGCGGGCACCCGCATCGGCCATGTCCACCTGAAGGTCTCGGACCTGGAGCGATCGGTCGCCTTCTACCGCGACGTGCTCGGGCTCGAGGTGATGGTGCAATACGGCACGCAGGCTGCCTTCCTGTCGGCCGGCGGCTACCACCACCACCTCGGCCTGAACACCTGGGAGAGCAAGGGCGGCCCGCGCCCGGCGCGCAATGCGGTGGGGCTCTATCACACCGCGTTCCTGTTCCCCGAGCGCGCGGACCTCGCCCGCGCCTTCCGGCGGGTGGTGGACGCCGGGGTGCAGATCGAGGGCGCTGCCGACCATGGCGTGTCCGAGGCGATCTACCTATCCGACCCCGACGGCAACGGCATCGAGCTTTACCGCGACCGCCCGCAGGAGGACTGGCCGCGCGACGCGGAGGGGCAGTTGCGGATGGTGAACGAGCGGCTCGACCTCGAGGCGCTGCTGACGCTGGCGTGATGCCCCTGCAATTTCGCACAGAGGTCGGTGCGCGCCTTGAATTGACGCGCAGCAATGCGAAGATGTAGACGGTCTGCGCGACCTGTGATCGCAGATCGAAGGAGCATCTCATGACCAGCAATCCGCACCAACGGGCCCTGTGCCCGAACGATCAGGGCACGCCGGTGGTCACCTCGCCCGCTTCGGCGGGTGCCAAGGGTCAGGCCGCCCAGCCCTGCCGGGCGTCCCGGCGCGATGCAACCGCCCGCCACAAACCCGGCCAGAGCCCGGCGCTCCACGGCGTCTCCATGGACTATCAGCAAGGGTTCTTCTCTGGACCTTCCAGCTGACTTGGCCTTACGCTCTCCCCCGCCCTTGTCGGAGGAGAGCGCGATGGCCGTCGGAACCAACATCAAGACCTATTTCCAGGGCGCGTGGCATGACGGGAACGTTCCGATCATGTCCGCGGCCGACCATGGAGCGTGGCTCGGCACCACGGTCTTCGACGGCGCGCGCTATGTCGACGGGTTGGCGCCCGACCTTCTGGCCCATTGCGAGCGCGTGGTGCGGTCTGCCAAGGCCTTGATGCTACATCCGAAACAGACCGGGCAGGAGATCTTCGAGATCGCCTGGGAGGGGCTGAAACTCTATCCGAAGGGCACCCCCGTCTACGTCCGCCCGATGCTCTGGGGCATCGACGGCGGCGCCTACGGCATCCTGCCCGCCGAGACCGAGGCCGGGTTCTGCATCTGTCTGGAAGAAGTGCCGATGGCCGCACCCGAGGCCGGCGTGCGCCTGACCACGACGCGGTTTCACCGCCCGATCCTGACCGATGCGGTCTGCGACGCCAAGGCCGGGTGCCTCTACCCCAACAACGCGCGGATGCTGGCCGAGGCCAAGGCCAAGGGCTACGACAACGCGCTGGTGCTCGACGCGCTCGGCAACGTGGCGGAGTCAGCGACGGCCAATGTCTTCATGGTCCGCGACGGCGTGGTGTTCACCCCGATCCCGAACGGCACCTTCCTCAACGGCATCACGCGCCAGCGCCACATCGTCAACCTGCGGGCCGACGGGACCGAAGTGGTCGAGACGGTGCTGGGCTTCCAGGATTTCCGAGAGGCCGACGAAGTATTCCTGTCCGGCAACCTCAACAAGGTGACGCCGGTGCTGGAATTCGACGGCACGCATTACCAGCACGGCCCGGTGACGAGCCGCGTCCGTCAGCTCTACTGGGACTGGGCGCAGAGCGACGCTGCCTGACGCCTCGGGCATGGACAGGGGTGCGCGCAGGCTGCATTCTGCCCTTCCGGAGGGACCCCGATGCGCAAGTTTCTTGTCGTCCTCGACGACACCCGCGAATGCCTGAACGCGATGCGGTTCGCCGCGATGCGCGCGGCCCACACGCAGGCCGGGGTGGAGATCCTGTCGGTGATCCCGCCCGACGAGTTCAACCACTGGATCGGCGTGGCCGAGGTCATGCGTGCCGAGGCCCGCGAGCGGATCGAGGCGCATTTCAACGTCTTCGCGAAATGGATGCGGGACCGGCAGGGCGTCGACCCCACACTGGTGATCCGCGAAGGCCAGCCGGTCGAGGAAATCCTCGCCCATATCCGCGAGGCGCCCGAGATCGGGGTGCTGGTGCTAGGCGCGGGCTCGGGCAAGGGCGGGCCGGGGCCGCTGGTGACGGCAATGGTCCGGCAGGCCGGCACGCTGCCGGTGCCGATCACGGTCGTTCCTGTGGAGCTGAGCAAGGAACAGCTCGAAAGCATCACCTGATCGGGGCCGCCGCTGCCGATACATCAGGCATATTGCCACTCCGGCTTGAACTGGCGCCGTCGTCACCCGCGACCCGTGTGCGGTCAGGGGCGCGGCAGCACAGTTTAGAACCGTTCCAAATATTGACTTCGCCGGCCCGCAGGCGCATATCTGACGAAACCGATAAGGATCGTGCCCCATGTTCATCCAGACCGAATCCACGCCGAACCCGGCGACGCTGAAATTCCTGCCTGGCCAGACCGTGCTGGACATGGGCACGGCCGACTTCCCCACCGCCGAGGCGGCGCAGAAATCCCCGCTCGCGCGCGGGATCTTCGCGGTCGGCGGCGTCTCGGGCGTGTTCTTCGGCAGCGATTTCGTGACCGTGACCAAGGACGAGTCGATCGCGTGGGAACACGTGAAGCCTGCCATCCTCGGCGCGATCATGGAGCATTTCCAGTCCGGCGCGCCGGTGATGGAGGGCGAGAACACCGCTGCCGGCGGCCACGCCGACCATAGCGGCGAGGATTCCGAGATCGTGGGCCAGATCAAGTCCTTGCTCGACACCCGCGTGCGGCCCGCCGTGGCGCAGGATGGTGGCGACATCACCTTCCACGGCTTCGACCGCGGCGTGGTCTACCTGCACATGCAGGGCGCCTGCGCAGGATGCCCGTCCTCGACCCTGACGCTGAAGATGGGGATCGAGAACCTGCTCAGGCACTACATCCCCGAGGTTCTCGAGGTGCGCCCTGTCAACGTCTGAGCCCCTGATCCTCGGCTTCGACACATCGGCCGCGCATTGCGCGGCCGCTTTGCTGTCGGGCGACCGGGTTCTTGCCGAGGCGTTCGAGGCAATGGGCAAGGGTCAGGCCGAACGGCTGATGCCGCTGATCGCCGAGGTGATGGCGGCAGGCGGTGCGGCGCTGTCAGACCTCGACGCGATCGGCGTAGGCACCGGCCCCGGCAACTTCACCGGCATCCGCATCTCGGTCTCCGCCGCGCGCGGGTTGGCGCTGGCGCTGGACGTGCCGGCGGTGGGGGTGACGAGCCTGGAGGCGCTGGCGCTCGGGGCCCCGCGCCCGCTGCTCACGGCGGTGGATGCACGGCGGGAGCAACTTTATCTCCAACGCTTCGCGGAGGGGAACGAGCGCGGGCCCGCGATGGTCTCGCTGGACGCTCTCGACGGATGGGAGATGCCGGGCCTCACCGTCGCCGGCGACCGTGCCGAAGAGCTTGCCGCGCGGCTTGGCGCCACGACCTTCGATGCCGCACCCTCCCCCGCCCCTGCCATCGCGCACATCGCCGCCATCCGCTTCCGCGACCCCGCCCTGCCCCGCCCCGCGCCGCTCTACCTGCGTGCGGCCGATGCCGCCCCGGCGCGCGATGCAGGCCTGGTGATGCTGCCGCGATGACCCCTGCGCGGATGGCCGAGATCCACGCCGCGGCCTTTGCCGGGCAGGACCGGGCCTGGCCCGAGGCCGAGCTTGCGGCGATGCTGTCGCGCCCGGTGATCCATGCCGTTGCGCAAGGAGCGCAAGGCTTCGCGCTGTTGCAGATCCTGCCGCCCGAGGCCGAGATCGTGACCCTCGCCATCGACCCGACTGCGCAGGGACAGGGGCTTGGCACCGCCCTTCTGCAGCGCGCGTTGCGCATGGCGGCAGAGGCCGGGGCGACGACGATGTTCCTCGAAGTCGCCGCCGACAACGCCCCCGCCCGCGCGCTCTACGCCCGCGCCGGGTTTGCCGAGGCGGGGCGGCGCGCCGGATACTACGCGCGCCCCGGCGACACAGCCGTCGACGCCCTTGTCCTGAGCCGCGCGCTCGGTGCAGCGAAAACCGGCAAGCCCTTCAAAAGCTGACCCCGCGGCAGCCTGACGCGCTGATGGAAATAACAGAATCCGGTTGACCCTGCGCGCGGCCTTTGCCCTTATTCCCGACGAGGGATCGTTCAGATCTTGACCAAGACGGGACCGCAGCCGAAAGAACGCGCCGCGGCCCGATCCAACCGGGAGTTTGCACCATGACCATGATGAAGACGCTGATGGGCGCCGCCGCCGCACTGGCCGTGACCGCCACGGGCGCGCTGGCCGACCCTGCGATCATTTTCGACCTCGGCGGCAAGTTCGACCGCTCGTTCAACGAGGCGGCCTTCACCGGCGCGGAACGCTGGGCCGAGGAAACCGGCGGCTCCTACCGCGAGATCGAGCTGCAGTCCGACGCCCAGCGCGAGCAGGCGATGCGCCGGCTGGCCGAGGCGGGCGCGAACCCTATCGTCATGGCGGGCTTCAGCCAGGCGACGCCGCTGTCGGTCGTTGCCCCCGACTATCCCGACACCACCTTCGTCATCATCGACGGCGTGGTCGACGCGCCCAACGTCCGCTCGGTCATTTTCTCCGAGCATGAAGGCTCCTACCTTGTCGGCATGCTGGCCGCGATGGCGTCGGAAACCGGCACCGTCAGCTTCGTTGGCGGCATGGACATCCCGCTGATCTCGCGATTTGCCTGCGGCTATGCGCAAGGCGCGGTCGCCGTGAATCCCGACATCACCGTGATCGCCAACATGACCGGCACCACGCCGGCCGCGTGGAACGACCCGGTGCGCGGTGGTGAACTGACCCGCGGCCAGATCGCGCAAGGCGCCGACGTGGTCTTCGCCGCGGCGGGCGGCACCGGACTTGGCGTGCTGCAGGTTGCGGCCGATGAAGGCATCTTCTCGATCGGCGTCGACAGCAACCAAAACTACCTGCACCCCGGTTCGGTCCTGACCTCGATGCTCAAGCGTGTGGATGTCGCCGTCTACGACGCGTTCACCACCGGCACCGAACTGGAAACCGGCATCCATGTCTTCGGTCTCGCCGAAGAGGGCGTGGGCTATGCGCTTGACGAATTCAACTCCGATCTCATCACCGAGGAGATGATGGCCGCCGTCGACGCCGCGCGCGCCTCGATCATCGCGGGCGAGACCGTGGTCCACAACTTCTCGGACGACGGCACCTGCCCCGTGCAGATGCAGTGAACCGCTGAGACACAGACCCTGGCGCGGGCCGCGGTGCGCAAGACGCCGCGGCCCGTTCCACATCGGACCGACACCGGGGACCAGATCGGCATGACGACAGATGCGCCCGCCATCGAACTGAAGGGCATTTCCAAGGCCTTCGGCCCGGTTCAGGCCAACAGGGACATCACCATGTCCGTGGCCCGCGGCACGATCCACGGCATCGTGGGCGAGAACGGCGCGGGCAAGTCGACGCTGATGTCGATCCTCTACGGCTTCTACAAGGCCGACCGGGGCGAGATCTTCATCAACGGCAAGCTCACGCCGATCCCCGACAGCCAGGCCGCCATCCGCGCCGGCATCGGGATGGTCCACCAGCATTTCAAGCTGGTCGAGAATTTCACCGTGGTGGAAAACGTGATCCTGGGTGCAGAGGATGGCGCGCTGCTGCGCCCCTCCATCGCCAAGGCGCGCAAGCTGCTGACGGAGCTCGCCAAGGATTACGGGCTGAACGTGGACCCCGACGCGGTAGTCGAGGACCTGAGCGTCGGCCACCAGCAGCGCGTCGAGATTCTCAAGCAGCTCTATCGCCAGGCCGACATCCTGATCCTCGATGAGCCGACCGGCGTGCTGACGCCGTCGGAGGCCGACCAGCTCTTCCGCATCCTCGAGCGGCTGCGGGAAGAGGGCAAGACCATCATTCTCATCACCCACAAGCTGCGCGAGATCATGGAAATCACCGATACGGTGAGCGTGATGCGCCGGGGCGAGATGACGAACACGGTCAAGACCTCCGACACCTCTCCCGCCGAACTGGCCGAGATGATGGTGGGCCGCAAGGTGCTGCTGGAGGTCGACAAGCCGCCCGCGACGCCCGGCGAGGTGGTGCTGAAGGTCGAGGACCTGCGCGTCAGCCGAGGCGGGGTGGAGCGCGTGAAGGGCGTGTCCTTCGAGATCCGGCGCGGTGAGATCCTGGGCATCGCGGGTGTCGCCGGCAATGGCCAGACCGAACTGCTCGAGGTGCTAGGGGGCATGATCCCGGCGCAGGGCGGCACGGTCTCGCTGTTCGGCGAGCCGATCGACATCACCGGCAAGCATTCAAACGGCCAGACCCGGCGCGCCCGCGGCATCGGCCATGTTCCCGAGGACCGGCAGGACGAGGGGCTGATCATGCCCTACGAGGCCTGGGAGAACGTGGCCTTCGGCTATCACAAGGACCCGAGATACAACTCCGGCATCCTGATGAACCATGCCGCGATCAAGGATGACTGCGTCGACAAGATGCAGCGCTACGACGTGCGCCCCCCGAACCCGCGCCTGCCCGCGCGCAACTTTTCCGGCGGCAACCAGCAAAAGATCGTCGTCGCCCGCGAGATGGACCGAGCGCCCGACCTGCTGCTCGTCGGACAGCCCACCCGCGGCGTCGACATCGGCGCGATCGAGTTCATCCACAAGCAGATCATCGCGCTGCGCGACCAGGGCAAGGCGATCCTGCTGGTCTCGGTGGAACTGGACGAGATCATGGGCCTGTCGGACCGCATCGCCGTCATGTTCGACGGCCGCATCATGGGCGAACGCCTGCCCTCGGAGACCGACCAGAACGAGTTGGGCCTGCTCATGGCCGGCGTGACCGAGGGGGCCGCCTGATGGACAAGATGCCGAAATGGGCCGATGTCCTGCTGATCCCGCTCATCAGCGTCGTCCTCGCGCTGCTGGTCTCGGGCCTTGTCGTGGCGCTGATCGGGGAGAGCCCGGTGCGCGCAATGGAGGTCATGGTGCGCGGCGCCTTCGGCTCGGCCTATGGCTGGGGCTACACGCTCTATTATGCGACCAATTTCATCTTCACCGGGCTGGCGGTGGCCGTGGCCTTTCACGCCCGCATGTTCAACATCGGCGGCGAGGGGCAGGCGGCGATCGGCGGGCTTGGCGTCGCGGTGATCCTGCTGGGCGTGGCTTGGCCGCACTGGACCATCGCGCTTTTAGCCGCCATCGCCTTCTCGGCGCTGTTCGGGGCGGCCTGGGCGGCGATCCCGGCTTACCTGCAAGCCAAACGCGGCAGCCACATCGTGATCACCACGATCATGTTCAACTACATTGCCGCCTCGCTGTTGGTCTACCTGCTGGTCAACGTGTTTCGCGTGCCGGGGTCGATGGCGCCCGAAAGCGGCCGCTTCGCCGAGCCGGCGCACCTGCCTTCCGCCTCGGATTTCGCGGGGTTCCTGGGCTTTCCCGCCTCCGCGCCGCTGAACATCTCGTTCTTCATCGCGCTTCTCGCCTGCGTCTTCGTCTGGGTGCTGATCTGGCGCACGCGGCTGGGCTACGAAATCCGGTCCTTCGGCCATTCCGAGACCGCCGCGGTTTACGCGGGCATCAACCCGACGCGGATCATCATGATCTCCATGCTGATCTCGGGCGGGCTGGCCGGCATGATGGCGATCAACGTGGTGATGGGCGAGGCGGAGCGGCTGGTGCTCGACTTCGTCGAGGGCGCGGGGTTCGTCGGCATCGCGGTCGCCCTGATGGGCCGGTCGCACCCGGTGGGCGTGGTTCTGGCGGCGCTCTTGTTCGGGGCGCTCTACCAGGGCGGAGCCGAGCTTCAGTTCGAGATGCCCGCGATCAGTCGCGAGATGGTGGTGGTGATTCAGGCGCTGGTGATCCTGTTCACCGGCGCACTCGACAACATGGTGCGGATGCCGATGGAACGGCTGTTCCTCGCGCTCCGCCCGCGCGGCGCGGTGGGGGCGGAGGCCAACCCGGTCCCGACTTCGCCGGTGGAGCCGCACGAGCCGCCCAAGGTCGATCCGCAGGGGAGTGACAGATGACCGAGTTTCTTCCCTTCCTCCCCGGCTTCATCGCCGCCTACGGCATCCTGCTCGTCGCGGCCTCGTCGCCCGGCCCGGCAGTGGCGCTGCTCATGGGCATCTCGATGACACAGGGGCGCAAGGCGGCGCTGGTCACGACCATCGGCATCGCCTGCGGCAGCACGATCATCAACCTCGCCACGCTCATCGGCGTCGGCTTGCTGCTGGCGCAGGCGGCCTGGGCGATGACTGTGCTGCGGCTGATCGGGGCGGCGTATCTTACCTGGCTCGCCTGGGGCGCGTTCCGCAAGGCGGTGCACCCGCCCGTCATCGCCGCCGCACCCGTCACCGCGCATTCGGCCCCGCGCCTGTTCCTGACCGGCTTCCTGCTGCAGGTCACGAACCCCAAGGCCATCGTCTTCTGGCTCGCCATCGCCTCGATCGGGGCGACGCAGGGCGGCGGACCGGGCATCGTCGCGCTGTTCGTCGCGGGGGCCTTCGCGATCTCCTTCGCCTGCCACGCCGCCTGGGCGGTGTTCTTGTCGGCCGCGCCGATCCGCGCGCTCTACACGCGCGCGCGCCGCTGGATCGAGGCGACACTGGGCGTGCTCTTCACGCTCTTCGCCATCCGGCTGGCGACGGAAAGGGGCTGAGCCATGGATTTCCTCACGATCCTCCAGATCCTCGACAGCACCGTCCGGCTCGCGACGCCGCTGCTGCTGGCCTGCCTCGCCGGCCTCTATTCGGAACGGGCCGGGGTCTTCGACATCGGGCTCGAGGGCAAGATCCTCGCCTCCGCCTTCTTCTCGGCGGCGGTCGCCTTCACCTCGGGCTGGGTCTGGATCGGCCTGCTCGCGGGCATCGGCGCCTCGATGGTGCTGGCGGCGCTGCATGGCGTGGCCTCCATCACCTTCCGCGGAAACCAACTCATCTCGGGCGTCGCGATCAACTTCCTCGCCGCCGGCCTCACCGTGGTGATCGCGCAGACCTGGTTCCGGCAGGGGGGGCGCACGCCTGCACTGTCTGGCGACGGGCGCTTCGAGAACGTGGTCCTGCCCGGCGCGGAATCGACCATTCGTGGCATCGCGCAGCAGGGTCCGCTGGGGCAGGTCTATTCCGAACTGATCTCGGGCCATTCCATCCTTGTCTACATCGCGCTGGCCATCGTGCCGCTGACATGGTGGGTGCTCTACCGCACGCGCTTCGGCCTGCGCCTGCGCGCCGTGGGCGAGAACCCGGCAGCCGTGGACACCGCCGGCGTGTCGGTTGTGGCGCTGCGCTTTTCGGCCGTGCTGATCGCGGGCGTGCTCTGCGGCTTGGCCGGTGCCTACCTGTCCACGGCGCTGTCGGCGGGCTTTGTCCGCGACATGAGCGCGGGCCGCGGCTTCATCGCGCTGGCGGCGCTGATCTTCGCCAAGTGGCGGCCATGGTACGCGCTGTCGGCCTGCCTGCTGTTCGGGTTCTTCGACGCGGTCGGCAACCGCTACCAGAACATCCAGCTGGGCGAGATCGTGGTGCCGGTGCAGTTCATGCAGGCCCTGCCCTACATTTTGGTGGTGATCGTGCTGGCGGGCCTCGTGGGCAAGGCCATACCGCCGCGCGCCGGGGGGGAGCCCTATGTCAAGGAACGCTGAAGACCTCGCCGCCCTGATCCGCGACCGCGCCGGGTCCGAGCCACCCGCCTACGGCTTCGTGCTCGGCTCGGGCCTCGGGCACATCGCCGACACGGTCGACGGCGTGGCGATCGACTACGCCGACCTGCCGGGCTTTCCCCATGCCGGCGTGTCGGGCCACAACCCCAAACTCGTGATCGGCGATCTGGCAGGCACGCGCGTCGCGATCTTCGGCGGCCGCGCGCATTACTACGAAAGCGGGCGCGGCGACGCGATGCGCCTGCCGCTCGAGGTGCTGAAGGCGCTGGGGGGCGAGCGGCTGATCCTGACCAACGCGGCGGGGTCCATGCACCCGGACCTGAACCCCGGCGACCTGATGCTGCTGAACGACCACATCAACTTCTCGGGCCTGAACCCGCTGATCGGCGAGAAGACAGACGCCCGCTTTGTGCCGATGACCGAGGCGCATGATCCGGGCCTTCGTGCTGCGCTGAAAACTGCGGCCGGAGCCGAGGGCGTGGCCCTGATGGAAGGGGTCTATGCCTGGTATTC
This sequence comes from uncultured Roseicyclus sp., assembly GCA_937139335.1. Taxonomy (GTDB): domain Bacteria; phylum Pseudomonadota; class Alphaproteobacteria; order Rhodobacterales; family Rhodobacteraceae; genus Roseicyclus. The sequence continues at coordinate 66,284 of CAKZPN010000065.1, forward strand.
CGGCCCGTCCTTCGAGACGCCCGCCGAAATCCGGGCGATCCGCACGCTCGGCGCCGACGCCGTCGGCATGTCCACGGTCCCCGAGGTGATCCTGGCGCGGTTTCTCGGCCTCAGGGTCGCCGCCGTCTCGACCATCACCAACAAGGCCGCGGGCCTCTCGGAAGAGCAGATCAGCCACGAGCACACGAAGGCCATGGCGCCGCTGGGCGCGGCCAAGCTGGAGAAGATCCTGCGCCGGATGCTGCGGAGCGGCTGAGCCTCAGGCGAAGGCCGCCTCCAACGCGATCTCGACCATGTCGCGGAAACTCGATTGCCGGTCGGCGGATGGCAGCGCCTCCTGCGTCAGCAAATGGTCCGAGATCGTCAGCACCGCCAGCGCCCGCACTCCGTAGCGCGCGGCGAGGATATACAGCTCCGCCGCCTCCATCTCCACCGCCAGCACGCCGTGGCGGGTCATCTGCTCATTCAGATCGGGGCGTTCGTCATAGAACACGTCGGACGAATAGATCCCGCCAACATGGGTCGCGATGCCCCGCGCTTGGGCAGCATCATTGGCCGCACGGAGCAGACCGAAATCGGCGCAAGGTGCGAAGTTCAACTCGCGAAAGATACCCCGCGATGGCGTCGACAGCGTCGAGGCCGTCTGCGCCAGAACGATGTCGCGCAGCTTGACGCTTTCCTGCATCGCGCCCGCCGACCCGATGCGGATCAGCGTTTTCGCGCCGTAATCCCGGATCAGTTCATTTGCGTAGATTGACAGGCTGGGCATGCCCATGCCCGATCCGTGGATCGTGACGCGATGGCCGCGCCACGTCCCGGTAAAGCCAAGCATTCCCCGCACCTCGTTCACGCAAACGGGGTTGTCCAGGAATGTCTCGGCCGCCCATTTGGCCCGGAGTGGATCGCCGGGCATCAGGACCGTTTCCGCGATCTCGCCCGGCTTTGCGCCAATATGGACCGTCATGGCCTCAGATGGCCATCGACGACAGGTCTTTGCCCTCGGCCAGCGCCTGTTTCACCCAGGCAGGCTGGCGGCCGCGGCCGGTCCAGGTCTGGTTGGGGTCGGCGGGGTTGGCGTATTTTGCCACGCCCTTGGTGGTGCTTTTGGTCGTGCTTCTGCCGCCGAGCAATTCCTCAAGCGTATATCCCTGCTGCTTCGCGACGTCGCGCACAGCGGCCAAGGCGTCAGCCTTGCGCTTTTTTTCGTATCCCTTGATAGCGGCATCCACCTCTTTCTGGTGAGCTTGCAGTTCCTCAAGGCTCATCTTTTCGATCGCTCTTGCCATTTTTACGATACCCTGGTTGCAGTGAAAACACGCTTGGATTGCCTGAGCGCAATTGCAAAGGCAAGTGAATTCCTGCGGGCAGGTGTTTCGGGGCGGATTCCGGCGGAGGTGGAATATCCTATTCGGCCGCGATTTCCTGCGGGTCGGCCAGCGCGACGATATCCATCATGATACGGTTCAACTCGAAATCCTTTGGCGTATAGACCCGCGCAACTCCTAGGGTTTTCAGTTTGCGCGCGTCCTCCTCGGGAATGATGCCCCCAACGATAACCGGAATGTGATCGAGACCCGCCTCGCGCAGGCGGTGCATCACCTCCTCGATCAGCGGGACGTGGCTGCCCGAAAGTATCGACAGGCCGATGACATGCACCGTCTCCGCCTTCGCGGCTGCGACGATTTCCTCGGGCGTCAGCCGGATCCCGTCATAGGAAATATCCATGCCGCAATCACGCGCACGAAATGCGATTTGCTCGGCGCCGTTGGAATGGCCGTCGAGGCCGGGTTTGCCCACCAGGAACTTCAGGCGCCGGCCCAGCTGGTCGCTGACCGCGTCGACTGCGGCGCGGATGTCGTCCAGCCCTTCGGTCTTGTTTGACACCGCCTTGGAAACGCCCGTCGGGCCGCGGTATTCGCCATGGACGGCGCGCATGACGCCGGCCCATTCGCCGGTCGTGACGCCCGCCCGCGCCGCAGCGATCGAGGCCGGCATGACATTGCGCCCCTCGGTGGCGGCAGCGCGCAATCCGGCGAGCGCGGCATTCACCGCATCCGCGTTGCGCTCGGTCCGCCAATCGTTCAGCCGATTGACCTGGTCCTGTTCCACCGCCGGGTCCACCACCATGATCCCGCCATCCTCGCCCATCAGAGGCGATGGCTCCGTGGCGGTATATTTATTTACGCCGACAACTACCGTATCGCCCCGCTCGATTGCATTCACGCGATCGGCATTCGATTCCACCAGTCGCGCCTTCATGTACTCGATCGCGGCAATCGCACCGCCCATCGAGGAGAGATTGGCCAATTCGGCGCGCGCGCCCTCCTTCAACTCCTCGACCTTGGCATCGACCACCGGATTGCCGTCGAAAAGATCGCCATATTCCAGCAGATCGGTCTCGAAGGCCATGATCTGCTGCATCCGCATCGACCATTGCTGGTCCCAGGGCCGGGGAAGGCCCAGCGCCTCGTTCCAGGCCGGCAATTGCACCGCGCGTGCCCGCGCCTTCTTTGACAGCGTCACCGCCAGCATCTCGATCAGGATGCGATAGACGTTGTTTTCCGGCTGCTGCTCCGTCAGCCCCAGCGAATTGACCTGCACGCCATAGCGGAACCGGCGGTATTTCGGGTCGCTCACGCCATAGCGTTCCTCGCAGATCTCGTCCCACAGATCGACGAAAGCGCGCATCTTGCACATTTCGGTCACGAAGCGGATGCCCGCGTTCACGAAGAACGAAATGCGGCCCACCAGCACCGGGAAATCTTGCTCCGGCACACGCGGCTGCAATTCATCCAGCACCGCAATCGCCGTCGCCAGCGCGAACGCCAGTTCCTGCTCCGGCGTCGCGCCGGCCTCTTGCAAATGATAGGAACACACGTTCATCGGGTTCCATTTCGGCACGTTGGTATAGCAGTACTCCGCCACGTCCGCGATCATCCGCAGGCTGGGTTTCGGCGGGCAGACATAGGTGCCGCGGCTCAGGTATTCCTTGATCAGGTCGTTCTGCACCGTGCCCTGCAATTGCGCGACATCGGCACCCTGTTCCTCGGCCACCGCGATATAAAGCGCCAGCAGCCAGGGCGCCGTCGCGTTGATCGTCATCGAGGTGTTCATCTGCTCCAGCGGGATCTCGTCGAAGAGCGCGCGCATGTCGCCCAGGTGGCAGACCGGCACGCCCACCTTGCCGACCTCGCCCCGCGCAAGCACGTGGTCGCTGTCGTAGCCCGTCTGCGTCGGCAGGTCGAAGGCGACGGACAGGCCCGTCTGACCCTTGGCGAGGTTCCCGCGATAGAGGGCATTGGACGCCTTTGCGGTGGAGTGGCCGGCGTAGGTGCGGATGAGCCAGGGTTTGTCGCGCGTCGGGGCGGTCATGGGGCAGGCTCCTGACATGTCTTGGCAATAAGATTTCGTCTATGGCGGTATATGGAGAATATTATGTCCTTGTCAATTCGCTGCGTTGCGGCGCGACGGCGCGGGTGCAACGACCGGTAACCGCACCCGTGCAACTGCGCTCTGGCAACGCTCCGCCCCGCGGATTAGCGTTGCGGCCATGGCCCGTTACCTCCTCCTCCGCGCGCTGTCTCTCGGGCTGAGCCTCATCGTCGCGAGCGTGGTGATCTTCGCGCTGATCGAGGTCGTGCCGGGCGACCCGGCGTCCTTCATGATGGGTCTGAACGCGACAGAGGAGAACCTGGCCGCGCTGCGCACCGCGCTCGGCCTCGACGGCACCATGCCGGAGCGCTACTTCGGCTGGATCATCGGCATGCTGACGGGTGATTTCGGCACCTCCTACACCTATCGCGTGCCCGTGGCCGAGCTGGTGCTCGACCGCATCTGGGTGTCCCTGCCGCTGGCGCTCTTCGCCCTCACGCTCTCAACCCTCATCGCCTTTCCCGTCGGCATCCTCGCCGCCTCCCGACGCGGCACGCTCGCCGATCACGGCATCATGGGGGCCACGCAACTCGGCATCGCGGTGCCGAACTTCTGGTTCGCGATGCTGCTCGTGCTGCTTTTCGCCGTCACGCTGCGCTGGTTTTCGGCGGGCGGCTTTCCCGGCTGGGACGACCCGTTTGCCGCGATCAAGGCGCTGACGCTGCCGGCCATCGCCCTCGCCTTGCCGCAAGCCTCGATCCTTGCCCGCGTCATGCGATCCGCGCTTCTGGACACGCTCGATCAGGACTACATCCGCACCGCGCGCGCCAAGGGCCTCTCGCGCCCGCAGGCGATCCGCCGCCACGCGCTCCGCAATGCGCTGATCCCGGTGCTCACCATCATCGGGCTGCAATTCTCCTTCCTGCTGGCCGGCGCGATCATTATCGAGAACGTGTTTTTCCTGCCCGGCCTCGGACGGCTGATCTTCCAGGGCATCACGCAGCGCGACCTGATCGTGGTGGAATCCGTGACCATGCTGCTGGTCTTCGCGGTGATCCTCGTCACCTTCCTGATCGACCTCGCCTATGCGCTGGTCGACCCGAGGCTGCGCCGTAAATGAGCCGCCTGCCCCCTGCCCTCTGGATCGGCGCCGCGCTGTCGGGCGTGTTCCTGCTGGCGGCGCTGGTCTCGCTCGTCTGGATCCCGCACGGGATCACCGGCGTCTCCATCGCCACCCGCCTGCAGCCACCCTCGACCACGCATTGGCTCGGCACCGACCAGCTTGGCCGCGACCTCCTGTCGATGCTGATGGTCGGCGCGCAGACCTCGATCGCTGTCGCCATCGTCGCGGTCGGCATCGGCATCGCCATCGGCGTGCCGCTCGGCCTTGCCGCCGCAGCCCGGCGCGGCAGCTGGCTCGATGAGATCATCATGCGCACCAACGACCTGATCTTCGCGTTCCCGAGCCTCGTCATCGCCATCCTCATCACTGCGCGCTACGGCCCGTCCGCCACCAACGCGATCATCGCCATCGGCATCTTCAACATCCCCGTCTTCGCCCGCGTCGCGCGCGGCGGGGCGCTGCCGCTCTGGACGCTCGACTACATCCTCGCCGCGCGCACCGCCGGCAAGGGCAAGCTCCGCATCAGCGCCGAGCATATTTTGCCCAACATCGGCAACCTTCTGATCGTGCAGGCGACGATCCAGTTTTCCCTCGGCATCCTGGCCGAGGCCGCGCTCTCCTACGTCGGCCTTGGCGCACAGCCCCCGATCCCCAGCTGGGGACGCATGCTGGCCGAAGCGCAGACGATGATCTACACCGATCCGATGCTGGCGGTGCTGCCGGGCCTCGCCATCGTATTGATGGTGCTGGGCCTCAACCTGATGGGCGACGGCCTGCGCGACGTGCTCGACCCGCGCCTGCGACGGGGGCGGGCATGATCGCGATCGAGAACCTGTCCCTGTCGATCCACCGCCTGTCGATCCTGCGCGAGATTTCCCTCGACATCGCACCGGGCGAGATCTTCGGGCTGGTGGGCGAAAGCGGCTCGGGCAAATCCATGACCGCGCTCGCGCTGATGGGGCTGCTGCCGCAGGGCGCCACGACCACCGGCGCGGCAAGACTCGACGGCACCGACCTCCTGTCCCTCACCGAGCCGCAGATGTGCCGCCTGCGCGGCAACGAGATCGGCATGATCTTCCAGGAACCGATGACCGCGCTGAACCCGGTGCAGACCATCGGTGACCAAGTGGCCGAGACGCTGACAATCCACGGCAAGGCAGGCCGGGCCGAGGCGCGGCGCATCGCGCGCGACCGTCTCGACCGCGTCGGCCTCTCCCACATCGCGCTCGACCGCTACCCGCACGAGCTTTCCGGCGGCCAGCGTCAGCGTGTCTGCATCGCCGCCGCCATCGCGCTGCACCCGCGCCTGCTCATCGCCGACGAGCCGACCACCGCGCTCGATGTCACCACGCAGGCGCAGATCCTCGATCTTCTGAAAGATCTGGTGGCCGAGGAGGGCATGTCGCTGCTGCTCATCACCCACGACCTCGCCGTGGTGGCCGAGATGGCCGACCGCATCGCGGTGATGCAGCGGGGTGAGATCGTCGAGACCGGCCCGACCGCCACCGTCCTCGCCGAACGCCGCCACCCCTACACGCGCGCGCTCTTCGCCGCCTCCTCCCACGTGCCGGACCGGCAAGCCGAAACCGCGCCCGAGCCGCTCTTGACTGTCGAGAATGTCCTGCGCACCTACCCCGGCCAAGGCCAAGGCTTCCGCCGCGGCCCGCCCGTCGCGGCGGTAAATGGCGTCAGCTTCGATCTCCACAAGGGTGAAAGCCTCGGCCTCGTCGGTGAATCCGGCAGCGGGAAATCCACCCTCACCCGCGCCATCCTCGGCCTCGACCCGGTGCAGGGTGGCGACATCCGCCTCTTCGGTCAGTCCATCATCCCGCAGATGTCCAGCGCCTTGCGCGCCGGGATCCAGGTCGTGTTCCAGGACCCCTACGGCAGCTTCAACCCCCGCTGGCGGGTGGAGCGTCTGGTGGCCGAGCCCTTCCACCTCCTGCCCGACGCCCCCAAGGGCACCGACCGCCGCGCACGCGTGGCCGAGGCGCTCACCGCCGTCCGCCTTTCGACCGACGACATGCACAAATACCCGCACGAGTTTTCCGGCGGCCAGCGCCAGCGCATAGCCATCGCCCGCGCCCTCATCACCCGGCCGAAGATCCTCGTTCTCGACGAAGCCGTTTCCGCCCTCGACGTCTCCGTCCGCGCCCAGATCCTCGACCTGCTGGCCGAGCTTCAGGCCGAGTTCGGGCTTTCCTACCTCTTCATCTCGCACGACCTCACCGTGGTCCGCGCCATCACCGACCGGGTGATGGTGATGCAGGCGGGCGAGATCGTGGAGACCGGCCCGACCGCCGCCGTCTTCGACGCGCCCGCGCATCCCTACACGCGCCAACTCCTCGCCGCCGCCCCGCGGCTGCCCGACCTGACGGAGACTCAAGCATGACCCCCTGGTTCGACCCCTCCCGCGTCTTCATCGGCGGCGAATGGCACGCCCCCGCAGGCTGCGAGACCCTGCCCGTCATCGACCCCTCCACCGGCGAGGAAATCGCGCGCATCGCCCGCGGCAGCGCCGCCGACATCGACGCCGCCGTGATCGCCGCCGAACAGGCGCTGGCGGGCGACTGGGGCGCGATGCCCGCCTTCCAGCGCGGCCGCATCCTTGCCCGCCTCGGGCAGATCGTACTCGACCACACCGATGCGCTGGCGGAGATGGAGGCGCGCGACGTCGGCAAGCCGCTCACGCAAGCCCGCAACGATGTCATCGCGCTGGCGCGATACTGCGAGTTCTACGCCGGCGCCGCCGACAAGCTACACGGCCAGACGATCCCGTTTCAGCCCGGCTTCACCGTCTACACGCTCCGCGAACCGCATGGCGTGACCGGCCATATCGTGCCCTGGAACTACCCGATGCAGATCATCGGCCGCTCCATCGGCGCGGCGCTGGCCACCGGCAACGCTTGCGTCCTGAAACCGGCCGAGGAAGCCTGCCTGACCGCGCTGGCCTTCGCCGATCTCGCCCACATGGCCGGCCTGCCTCCCGGCGCGCTCAACGTCGTCCCCGGCCTCGGCGCCGAGGCTGGCGCGGCGCTCACCGCGCATCCGGGCATCCGCCACGTCTCCTTCACCGGCTCGGTCGCCACAGGCCGCAAGGTTCAGGCCGCCGCCGCGGAGAACGTGGTCCCCGTCACGCTGGAGCTTGGCGGCAAGTCCCCGCAACTGGTCTTCGCCGATGCCGACCTCGATGCAGCCCTGCCCTTCCTCGTGAACGCGGGCGTGCAGAACGCCGGCCAGACCTGCTCCGCATCCTCCCGCATCCTCGTGGAGCGTGCTGTCTACGACGAGGTCTGCGCCCGCATGGCCGAGGCCTACCACGCCCTCACCGTCGGCCCGGCGATGAATGACCTGCGCGTCGGCCCGCTGATCTCGGCGCGGCAGAAGGGCATCGTGGAGCACTACCTCGCCATGGCCGACCCCGCGCAGATCCTCGCGCGCGGCCAGCTTGCCGAGGGCCTGCCCGATGGAGGCCATTACGTCGCCCCGGCCCTGATCGCCGGGATCGCCCCGGATCATGCGCTGGCGCAGGAGGAAATCTTCGGCCCGGTGCAGGTGATCCTGCCCTTCGAGGATGAGGAGGATGCCATCCGCATCGCAAACGGCACGCCCTACGGCCTCGTCGCCTCGGTCTGGTCGCGCGACGGCGCCCGCCAGATGCGCCTCGCGAAACGGCTGCGGGCGGGACAGGTGTTTCTCAACAATTACGGCGCGGCGGGCGGGGTCGAACTGCCCTTCGGCGGCACCGGCCTGTCGGGTCATGGCCGCGAAAAGGGGTTCGAGGCGCTCTATGCCTTCACCTCGCTCAAGACCGTGGCCGCGCATCATGGCTGATGGACGCCCCCGCAGCGCACCGCTAGATTTGCCGCCAGCCCCAGCCGGAGTGACCCGATGCTGACCGTCCGCCGCCCCGTCGCGCCGCGCGAATGCGACATCCTCGGCCATATGAACGTCGCCGCCTACATCGACGTGGTCTCGGACGCGATGTTCACGATCCAGGCCGTGGCCGGGCTCGACCGCGCGACCGTGGAAACGACCCGCCGCTCCTTCGTCGGCGCGCGCGTGGAGGCCGATTACAAATCCGAGCTGCTGGCGGGCGACCTGCTGGTGATGGACAGCCGCGTGCTGAGCATCGGCACCAAATCCGCGCGGTTCGCGCATCGCATGACGCGGGTCCTGGACGGCGCGACGGTGTTCACGGCCGAAAACGTCTCGGTCTATTTCGACCTCGACACGCGCCGTGCCCTCGCGATCCCGGACGATCTGCGGCAGGCTCTCACCAATCTGATGGAAGGGGACGGGACATGAGACTCGAGGGCAAGACCGCCATCGTGACCGGCGCAGGGTCGGGCTTCGGCGCGGGCATCGCGCGGGTCTTTGCGCGCGAGGGCGCGACGGTGATGGTGGCCGACATCAACGAAGGTGCCGCCGGCACCATCGCCGCCGAGATCCTCGGGCTGGCGCATTTCGTCGACGTGGCCGACGGCGCCTCCGTCGCCGCCATGGCCAAGGCCGCGACGGATGCCTGGGGCCGCATCGACATCCTGGTGAACAACGCCGGCATCACCCACCTGCCGAAGCCGATGGAGGAGGTGATGGAGGAGGAGTTCGACCGCGTCCTCGCCGTGAACGCGAAATCGGTCTACCTGACCGCGCGCGAGATCGTGCCGGGGATGAAGGCGGCAGGCACCGGCGCGATCCTCAACATCGCCTCGACTGCCGGCCTGAGCCCCCGGCCCCGGCTCAACTGGTACAACGCCTCCAAGGGCTGGATGATCACCGCGACCAAGACCATGGCGGTGGAGCTTGCGCCCTTCGGCGTCCGGGTCAACGCGCTCTGCCCGGTCGCGGGGGAGACGCCGTTGCTCGCCAGCTTCATGGGCGAGGACACGCCCGAGATGCGGGCGAAGTTCCTGTCCACCATCCCGCTCGGCCGCTTCTCCACCCCGCAGGACATGGGCGAGGCGGCGGCCTTCCTGTGTTCCGAGGCGGCCAGCATGATCACCGGCGTCGCCATGGAAGTCGACGGAGGCCGCTGCATATGACCCTGAAAAAGATCAACCTCGCGGAAAAGCTGGCGCAATTCGACAGCCACTGGGACCCCCATGTTGTCGCCGACTACAATGGCAACGACGTGATGGTGGTGAAGTTCACCGGCGAGTTCCCCTTTCACCACCACCCGGAGACGGACGATTTCTTCCTGATCCTTGACGGCGAGGTCACGATCGACGGCGAGGCAGGCGATCATGTCACCCTCGGCCCCGGCGAGCTGTGCATCGTGCCGCGCGGCATGACGCATCGCCCCCGCGCCGTGAGAGAAGCGAAGGTTCTGCTTATCGAGCCCAAGGGCGTGCCGAACACCGGCGACCCGGCCACCGCCGCCGCGAAGCCACGGCTATGACCGGTTACACCCGCCACGACCTGCCCTGCGATATCGTGGTCTACGCGGGTGATTTTGCTGATCAGCCCGCCGTCTTCGCGCATCTGCAGACCACCTGCCCCGAGCTGGACCTGGGCGAGGTGGAGGTGATCCGCGGCGCCACCACGGCCCGCCTCGCCGCCCGCTTCGATGGCGACACGGTGGCGAGGGTCATCGCTGCCACCTCGGGCTGGTCCACGATTGTGCTGATCCTGCCCGCCGCCTATGGCGGCCTGGTCTGCCCCCTGCGCGCCAGCAGCGCCCTGCCCTATCTCGGCACTTGGCGCGGACGCATCCCGCACATGGTCGCCGACAGGTCCGCGCCATGATCCGCCCCGGTCCCCGCAACCTGATCACCGATGTCGCGGGCCTGCGCGTGGGCAACGCGCAGGAGGACCGGATCAAGACCGGCGCGACGGTTCTGCTGGGCGACCGCCCCTTCACGGCGGCGGTGCATGTCATGGGCGGCGCGCCCGGCACGCGGGAAACCGACCTGCTGGCCCCCGACAAGACCGTGCAGGAGGCCGATGCGCTGGTCCTCTCCGGCGGCTCCGCCTTCGGCCTCGACGCTGCCTCGGGCGTGGCCGATGCGCTCCGCACCCAAGGGCGCGGGTTCCGGGTGGGCAACCAGACCGTGCCCATCGTGCCCGGCGCGATCCTGTTCGACCTGATCAACGGCGGCGACAAGGATTGGCCGGAGAACCCCTACAAGCGGCTGGGCAGCGAGGCCTTGGGCAATGCGTCGGACAATTTCGCGCTCGGCTCCCACGGCGCGGGCACCGGGGCGCTCATTGCGGACCTGAAGGGCGGGCTCGGCTCCGCCTCCGCCACCTGGAACGGCTACACCGTGGGGGCGCTGGTCGCGGTCAATGCGCTCGGGCGCGTGACCGTCGGCGACAGCCGCCACTTCTGGGCCGCGCCTTTCGAGATGGCGGGCGAGTTCGGCGGCCTGGGCCCCGCGCCCTCCTTCGACCCCACCGAAGTGCCGCCGCTGAAGGGCGGCGATGCCCGCAACACCACCATCGCCATCGTCGCCACCGATGCCGCGCTGACGCAGGCGCAGGCGACGCGCATGGCCGTGGCGGCCCACGACGGCATGGCGCGCGCGATCTACCCCAGCCACACGCCGATGGACGGCGACCTCGTCTTTGCCGCCGCGACGGGCGCCCGCGTGCTGGCCGATCCCGTTGCCACTCCCCTCATGCTCGGCCACCTTGCCGCGCTCTGCCTCGCCCGTGCCATCGCGCGCGGCGTCCATGCCGCGACGCCCGCGCCGGGAGATCCGCAGCCCTGCTGGTCGGCGCGGCGCTGAAAGGTCAGGCTTTCCTGCCTTTGTCCGTCCCGATCGGCTGGCGTAGCCTTCCCCCGATCCAAACGGAAGGAGACCCTATCATGCGCGCCCTCACCCCGATCCTCGCGGCAGCCCTCGCCCTGCCCCTGCCCGCCGCCGCGGACGACATCACCGACGCGCTCAGCGCTGCCATCGAAGCCTACGAGGCCGGAGAGATCGCCGATGCGCTGGACGAGATGGCCTATGCCGAACAGCTCCTGAACGCGCTGCAGGCCGAGGGGCTGACGGTCTATCTGCCCGAGGCCCTCGACGGCTGGACCCGCGAAATCGGCGACGGTGCCGGCACCGCCATGGGCTTCATCGGCGGCGGCATCGCGGCCGAGGCGGAATACACCGGGCCAGCCGGCAGCTTCACGATCACGCTCATGGCCGACAATCCGATGGTCATGCAGATGGGCGCGATGCTGGGCAACCGCGCGATGATGGCAATGATCGGCGAGATCGTTCGCGTGAACCGCGAGAATTTTCTAAGGCAGGACCGCGACCTGTCCGGGCTGATCGGCGGCCGGGTGCTGGTGCAGGCGTCGGGCGACGACACCGACGCGATGGTGGCGCATCTCGAACAGATCGACTTCAGCGAACTGGAAACCTTCGGGCAGTAGACCGGCGCAGGACGCAACAAAGCCCCGGATCAGCGATCCGGGGCCTTTCTTTGTCCTGCGCGCGTGGCTCAGTGCAGCCGGCGCTCGACCTCGCCGATGGCGCTGTCGATCAGCGTGTTCGCCTCGCTTGCGCCCATCTTCTTGGCCAGCATCTCGGCGGCGGCGGCGATCGCCACCTCCACCGCGCGGTTGCGGACGGAGCGCACGGCCTTGTCCTCGGCGCTGGCGATCTGGTCCTCGGCGGCGGCGAGGCGCCGCTCGATGGAGCGTTCCAGATCGGCCCGCGCCTGCACGGCGGCGGCCTCGGCATCGGCCTTGGCCTGCGCCACGATCCGCTCGGCCTGGTCGGCGACCTCGCGCTGCTTGCGCTCGTAGGAGGCCAGGAGCGTCTGCGCCTCTTCCCGGAGCGCGCGGGCTTCGTCGAGGTCAGACTTGATGCCCTCGGCCCGCTTGTCGAGCATGCCACCCAGCATCGCGGGGACGTTGAAGTAGAACAGGATCGCCACGAACAGCAGGAAGCCGATCAGGACGACGAAGTCGGTGTTGCCCAGCGACGGCGCGAAGAGGCCGTGCGGGGTCTCGTAACCTTCGGCCGCCAGGGCGGCACCGGGCGCAAGGACCAACAGGATCAAGGAAAGCAGTTTCATGTCTTACCCCTTCATCCGGCTGGTCACGGCGGCCGTCACGGCATCGGCGTCGACCGACTGGCCGGGTGCCACCGCACCCACGATGTCACCGGCGATGTCGCGCGCGACCTCTTCGATGCTTCGCTTGGCGCCGGCCTGAATTTCGCCGATCCGGGTCTCGCTTTCGGCGACCTTTGCCGCGATTTCCGCATCGGCCCGCGCGATGGCGTCGTTCAGGTCGCCCTGGATCGCCGCACGGGTTTCCTCGGAGATCTTCTGCGCCTCGGAGCGGGCATCGAGGAGCGCCTTGTTGTAGGCGGCCTCGGCCTCCACGGCCTTGCGCTTCAGGTCTTCCGCAGCGGCAAGATCGTTGGTGAGCGTGCCCTGACGTTCGGCCAGAACCGACGCGATCCGGGGCAGCGCGACGCGGCTCAGGATGAAGTAGATGGCGACAAGTGCAACCACCAGCCAGAAGATCTGGTTGGGGAAGGTGTCAAAGTCGAGCTGCGGCATGCCGGGGCTCGCGCCATGCGCGGCATCGGCGGCAGCGTGTGCGGCGTCTTCGGCCATGGGCGTCCTCCTGGAACCGGGTCTACCCCGAGGTCCGCATCATGTGGTGCGAACCCCGGGCGTAAGGATGGTCTCGAAGGCTCGGCTCAGACGGCGAACATCAGCAGCAGCGCGACGAGGAAGGCGAAGATGCCCAGCGCTTCTGCGAACGCGATGCCGATGAACAGCGTGGCGGTCTGGCCGGCAGCGGCCGAGGGGTTGCGCAGCGCGCCGGCGAGGAAGTTGCCAGCCACGTGGCCCACACCGATAGCGGCGGCGCCGGAACCGATGGCGGCAAGGCCGGCACCGATGAACTGACCCATTTGTGCGATATCGCCTTCCATAGTGGTATCTCCTTACGTTGGAAGTTCGAGAAATTCGTCGGGCGGGCTATCGTGCCCACCGTTCAGTGATGCGGATGCAGCGCGTCCTTGAGGTAGACGCAGGTGAGGATCGTAAAGACGTAGGCCTGGATGCCCGCGACCAGCACTTCGAGCCCGTAGATCGCGACCACCCCGAGGATCGGCGCGATACCCGCGAGGCCCAACGCGCCGGCAAAGCCCGCGAACACCTTCAGCACGGCGTGACCGGCCATCAGGTTGCCGGCGAGACGAATGGAGTGGCTGACCGGACGCACGAAGTAGGAAATCAGCTCGATGATGGCCAGGATCGGGCGCAGCGCGAGCGGTGCGGAGGACACCCAGAACAGGCTCAGGAACCCGGCGCCGTTCTTCAGGAAACCGACGATCGTGACCGTCAGGAACACGCCCAGTGCCAGGATCGCGGTCACCGCGATATGCGACGTGGTGGTGAAGGCCGAGGGCAGCAGGCCCAGCATGTTGGCCGCGAGAATGAACAGGAACAGCGTGAAGATGTAGGGGAAGAACGGCAGCGCGTCCTTGCCGGCGACATCCTCGACCATCTTGCGCACGAAGCCATAGGCGAGTTCTGCCAACGACTGACCGCGCGTCGGGATGACCGCGCGCCCCTTGGTGCCCATCACCATCAGTGCGAAGACCGCGAGGATGGCGAGCGCCAGCCACAGCGTCACGTTCGTCGGCGTGTACCAGCGCAGCTCGGCGCCGCCGAACAGCGGCGTGACCTCGAACTGGTCCATCGGGTGGATGGCAAGGCTGTCGTAGCCGTCGGCATAGGCCAGGATGAACAGGACGACCGCGACGGCGATCAGGACATAGGCGATGACGCGCCCGCCGCCCTTGGAGCCATTGTCGGAAGTGTTGGTGCTTTCCGTTGCCACGCCGCTACCCCTTTTCCCGTTCCCGCGCGGCCGTATCGGCCGCTTCGATCGTTTTGCGCTGCACCTCTTCGGCGGAGCGTATCATTGTCTTGACCCCGGCGATGAAGCCCAGGATCACGAAAACCACCATCAGCCAGGGCCGCGTGCCAAGCACGTAATCCAGCCCGAACCCGATGCCGAACCCGATCCCCAACCCGGCGACCAACTCGATCACCATCCGCCAGGCAAGATTGGCCTGGGAATAATGTTCCTCGGTATGCGGTTTCGGCGCCTGACCTTTTCGGGCCGCAGCGATCCGGGCCTCCAGAGCTTTCAGACGCTCGTCTTCGCTGGACCCGGACATGACGCAAAACCCCCTCGAGGAAGTCGGGCGGACGCTATGCCGGGCGCGTGTCGGAGTCAACGCACGCCGCGTCGCAGAGAGATTTCGAATTCCTGTGTGATTTCAGGTATTTGAAAACCTACTTGACCGCAGCCACGCGGCGGCGCCTCGGCATCGGGCGGCAAATGCCGCCTCCACCCATATTCAACCGTCTGGTTGACGATCCTGTCCGGCCCTGTCTACTGCCCGCCATGGCCGCCTCGCTCGACACCGTCTTTTCCGCCCTCGCCGACCCCACCCGGCGCGAGATCCTCCGCATGTTGCTGGAGGACGACATGGCCGTGACCGATGTAGCCGAGCCCTTCGCCATGTCGCTCGCCGCGATTTCCAAGCACCTCACCATCCTCGCCGCAGCAGGGCTGATCACGCAGGAAAAGCGCGGCCGGGTGAAATGGTGCAAGCTGGATCCCGACGCGCTGAAAGCCGCCTCGGTCTGGATGCAGGGGTTCGGGCAGTTCGAACCGGTGAACCTTGACGCGTTCGAGGCGTTCCTGGAACGCGAACTTGGGGCTTCGTCGGACCGCAATCTGGCCGACTGACCGGTCAGCTCACATCCACGCCCCAGGTCTTTACCTGCTCGCGCAGGAACCGCACGAAGGTCTGCACCTTGGCCGTGCGGTGCAGGTCCATGTGGGTGACGAGCCAGATCTTCGCCGACCAGTCCTCCAGCATCGGCAGCACGTCGATCAGGTCCTCGGTCCCCTCGCAGTCCCAGTCCGAGATGAACCCGATCCCCATGTTCGCCTGCACGGCGGACTTGGCCGCCTTCATCGAGGTGACGCGCAGCCAGATCGAACTCGCCGGCACGTTCTCGTTCAGCCAGCGAAAGCCGGGCACGCGCGGCATCTCCTCGGTCGAGCCGATGAACCTGTGATCCTCGACATTGCCCGTCTCCAGCGTCCCGTACTGCGCGACATAGTCCTTTGATGCCACGAGGCGCTGATGCTGGGTGAAGAACGGCTGCACCACGTTGTCGGGCTGGTCAGGCAGCTTGCCCGCGCGGATGGCGACATGCGCCTCGCCGTATTCGAGCCGGAACAGTCGCTGGTCGGTCATGAGCCTCACCCGCAGGTCGGGGTGGCGCTGCATGAACTCCGCGATCGACGGCACCAGGAGCGGCGACAGCGCGTCCAGAGAGGTGACGATCAGCTCCCCCGTCACCTCGTCGCCGCGACCCTTGATGCGCCCGGCGAGCTGGGTGAACTGGTCGTCGGTCTGGCTGGCGACGTTCAGCAGGTCCTGCCCCGCCTCGGTCGGGGTGTAGCCGCGCGCATGACGCTGGAACAGCTTCGCGCCCAGCCGCTGCTCCAGCGCGTCGATATGGCGGATGACGGTGGCGTGGTGCACGCCCAGTGCATCGGCGGCGCCCGACACGGTGCCGACCCGCGCCACCTGATAAGCGGTGCGGATTTCGTCCCAGTGATCAAAGGACATTGTTGTGCGCGTCTCCACGAAACTGGTGTTCCGGCGGATACTGCGTGCAGTCATGCAGGAAAGCAAGACAACTGGAGCGCGAGCAACCGAAGGCTTTGGCGTTGCAGCACGCCATGTTAGCCTCTGCCGATGTGGCGTTCCGTTATCTGCACCGTGCTTGCCTGTCTCACGTTGGCCGCGCCCGCCGGTGCGCAGACCTGCGAGATCGACTTCACGATCGAGGTGACGCAGGGTGTGGGCGCGATCGAGCCCGGTGAGTTTCTCGATGGCCACGCCTCCTTCACGGCGCTTGGCCGCAGCTTCCGGCAGGAGGGGGGATCGACCGCGCATCTGGCCTCGGGCGAGATGACGCTGGGAGATTCCATCGCGGGGCCGATCTGGACGCTCATCACGACCTCGAACGGGCCGGCCGCCGACCTGATCGGGGTCTATGCCCACCATGTCGAAGGTCTGACCGTGGCCGGCGTATCGTTCAGCGGACCGATGGCGCTGACCCTCTTCGGCCCCTCCGGCAGCCGCCCCGATGCCACGCCGCCCACAACACAGGCCGACTGGGACCGGATGGACCTGCGACGCGCCTTCACGTTGCACGCCCATGGCGCCGACATGCTGTCGGGCGACGTGACCGAGCTGGTGGTGACCTGCGGCTGATCCGCCCGCGATTGACAGCGCGGCAAAATCCTCCTATGCGACCCGCAACAACCGGAAAGCGCCAGCTTCCCGGTCCCGCGCGTGATCGCAGGATCGCCCCCCGTCAGCGAGTTTCGCCCACGGGGGTATTGGTGCATTTCCGCGCGCCCCATACCTCAAGGGGCATCCGAGTTCGACGAAAGGGGCAAGCCGCCCATGTTTGAAAATCTGTCCGAACGCCTCTCCGGCGTCTTCGACCGCCTCACGAAACAGGGCGCACTGTCGGAGGATGACGTGCGCACCGCGATGCGCGAGGTGCGCGTGGCACTGCTCGAGGCCGACGTGTCACTGCCGGTGGCGCGCCAGTTCATCAAGGCGGTCGAGAAGAAGGCGACGGGCGCGGCGGTCACGAAATCCATCACGCCGGGTCAGCAGGTCATCAAGATCGTCCATGACGAGCTTGTCCATGTCCTGACCGGCGACGACGACCCCGGCCGCCTCAAGATCGACAATCCGCCCGCTCCGATCCTGATGGTCGGCCTGCAGGGCTCGGGCAAGACGACGACGACCGCGAAGCTCGCAAAGCGCCTGAAAGAGCGCGAGGGCAAGCGCGTGCTGATGGCGTCCCTCGACACCAACCGCCCGGCGGCGATGGAACAGCTCGCGATCCTCGGCACCCAGATCGGCGTCGACACCCTGCCCATCGTGAAGGGCGAGGACCCGGTGACGATCGCGAAGCGGGCCAAGACGCAGGCGAGCCTTGGCGGCTACGACGTCTACCTGCTCGACACTGCCGGCCGGCTGCACATCGACGCCGACCTGATCGCGCAGGCCGCCGCCGTGCGCGATGTCGCCAACCCGCGCGAGACACTGCTGGTGGTCGACGGCCTCACCGGCCAGGACGCGGTGAACGTCGCGCAGGAATTCGACGACAAGATCGGCGTCTCGGGCGTCGTGCTGACCCGGATGGACGGCGACGGGCGCGGCGGTGCGGCGCTGTCGATGCGCGCGATCACCGGCAAGCCGATCCGCTTCGTCGGTCTGGGTGAAAAGATGGACGCGCTCGAGACTTTCGAGCCGTCGCGCATCGCGGGTCGCATCCTCGGCATGGGCGACATCGTGGCGCTGGTCGAGCGCGCGCAGGAAACGCTGGAGGCCGAACAGGCCGAGCGGATGATGAAGCGGTTCCAGAAGGGTCAGTTCAACATGAACGACCTGAAGAGCCAGCTTGACCAGATGATGCGCATGGGCGGGATGAAAGGCATGATGGGCATGATGCCCGGCATGGCCAAGATGCAGAAGCAGCTCGACGAGTCCGGGTTCGACGACACGGTCATCAAGCGCCAGATCGCGCTGATCAATTCGATGACGAAAAAGGAACGCGCCCGCCCCGAGCTGTTGCAGGCCAGCCGCAAGAAGCGGATCGCCGCCGGCGCCGGGCAGGACGTGTCCGACCTCAACAAGCTCATCAAGATGCACCGCCAGATGGCGGACGCGATGAAGAAGATGGGCAAGATGGGCAAACAGGGCCTGATGCGCGGCGGCCTGGGCGCGCTGCTGGGCAAGGGCGGCGGCATGCCGAAGGGCATGGACGGCGGAGGCATGGACCCCGCCGCGATGGAAGAGGCCGCGCGCAAGATGGGCATGGGCGGCATGCCCGGCGCGGGCGGCAGCACCCTGCCGCCGGGCCTCGGCGGCTTCGGGAAGAAGAAGTGACGATGCACGCGGCCCCCACGATCCAGACCCGGCGCCTGACGCTGCGGCCGATGCGCGAAGGCGATTTTCCCGCCTATGCCGCGCTCATGGCCAGCCCGCGCGCCGCGTTCATGGGCGGGCCGTTCGACACACCGGCGGCCTGGGGATTGTTCTGCCACGACGCCGGATGCTGGGCCCTGTTCGGGCATGGCGCGCTGATGCTCGACCGCCGCGATACAGGCGAGACGGTGGGCCAGGTCGGGCTGAATGCCGGGCCGCTCTTTCCCGAGAGGGAACTGGGATGGATGGTCTACGACGGTCAAGAGGGCCAAGGCTACGCGACCGAGGGCGCGGCCACGCTGCGCGACTGGGCATGGCAGGCGCTGTCGCTCGACACGCTCGTGAGCTACACCCACCCGCAAAACAGCGCCTCGCATGCCGTCGCCCGCCGCCTGGGCGCTGTGGAGGACTCCGACGCCCCCCGACAAGACGCCGAGGACATCGTGTTCCGCCACCGGAGGGTCGCGTGATGCCCGCATTGACCTTGCGCAACCTCCTCACAGGCTTGTCCACCGGCGTCTCCAGCATTCCTTGCGAATTCGCCACAACAGGGGCCGTCTCGTGATCCCACGTCTCGCCGACACCCCGGTCCTGACGACCGAACGCCTGATCCTGCGCGCGCCGCAAGCGTCGGATTTCGAGGCGCTGGTGCCTTTCATCACGTCCGACCGCGCCCGCTTCGTCGGCGGTGGCGCGGACAAGGACCTCGGCGTTGCCTGGCGCGTGCTGGCAATCTTTGCGGGTCATTGGCACCTGCGCGGCTACGGCATCTTCGTGCTGGCAGACCGCGTCTCGGGCCGGCCGATGGGCTCGGCGGGCCCGTGGCACCCCGGCGACTGGCCCGAGCAGGAGCTGGGCTGGACGCTTTGGGACGCAGCGGACGAGGGCAAGGGCTATGCGCGCGAGGCGGTCATCGCCCTGCGCCGCCATGTCTACGACGATCTCGGCTGGCCGACCGCCGTCAGCTACATCGACGACCGCAACGACCGCTCGCTCGCGCTGGCGCAGCGGCTCGGTTGCACGCTCGACGTGGACGCCGCGCGCCCGCAGCGCGACGCGCCGTTGCAGGTCTGGCGCCATCCTGCGCCGTCCGGGGTGGCCGCATGACCGCCATCCCCACCCTCGCCACCGAGCGCCTGACGCTCCGCGCCCCGGTCCTGTCCGATTTCGAAACCTTCGCGGAGTTCCGCGCCTCCGACCGCGCGCGCTTCGTCGGGGGCCCGAACACGCGGCACGAGGCCTGGGGCCAGTTCCTCGGCATCGCCGGGCAGTGGACGATCCTCGGCTATGGCCGCTGGATCGTGGCGGACGGGGTGACCGACGAACCGCTGGGCGTGCTCGGCCTGCTGTTCCCACCGGGCTGGCCCGAACCGGAGATCGCCTGGAGCATGTTCGCGGCGGGCGAAGGCCGCGGGCTGGCCTACGAGGCGGCCCTTGCAGCACGCGCTTACGCCTACGGCCCCGCCGGCTGGACCACCGCGATCAGCCTGATCGACCCGGCCAACGAACGCTCTGCCGCGCTTGGTCGCAAGATGGGCTGCCAGCCCGAGGGGTCCTTTGTCCACGAGGTTTACGGAACGATGCATATCTGGCGTCACCCCGCCCCGGAGGCCCTAGCATGACCGACCCGACCACCCGCGCCGCACAGTTATTGAAGGAACACCGCGAAAGCATCGACCGACTGGACGCGATCCTCGTCTACACGCTGGGCGAGCGGTTCAAGCACACGCAGGCGGTCGGGAAACTGAAAGCCGAACACGACCTTCCCCCGTCCGATCCTGCCCGCGAAGCGGCGCAGATCGCGCGGCTCGAAGACCTGGCGCTCCGGGCCGACCTCGACCCGGAATTCGCCAAGACTTTCCTGAAGTTCATCATTCAGGAAGTCATCCGACACCACGAACACCACCAGAACACCGGGGCCTGACGCCCCTTTCGCCATTCAAAGGAGATACCCCATGGCAATGAAGATCAGACTGGCTCGCGGCGGCACGAAAAAGCGCCCCTTCTACCGCATCGTCGCCACCGACAGCCGCATGCCCCGCGACGGCCGCTTCATCGAGAAGCTCGGCATCTACAACCCTCTGCTGGCCAAGGACAACGAAGACCGTATCCGCATGGACCTCGACCGGGTGAAGCACTGGCTCGACCAGGGCGCGCAGCCGACCGACCGCGTGAGCCGCTTCCTCGAAGCCGCCGGGCTGCTGGAGAAGAAGACGCGCAGCAACCCCAACAAGGCCGTCCCGGGCAAGAAAGCCACCGAGCGGGCCGAGGAGCGCGCCGCGAAGGCCGCCGCCGCAGCGGAAGCCGCAGCAGCCCCCGCCGAGGCCCCCGAAGAGGCACCGGCAGAGGCGCCCGCAGAAGCGGCCGCAGAAGCACCTGCCGACGACGCGACCGAGTAATCGGCCCGGGCATGACGCGCCCCCTGCATAACTTGCGGCAGACCCGGCCATGACGGACCGGGTCTGCGTCGGTGCCATCGCGGGCGCCTTCGGCGTCCGTGGCGAGGTGCGGCTGAAAAGCTTTTGCGCCGAGGCGGAGGACATTGCCGCCTACGGCCCGCTCACCACCGAGGATGGCGGCCGGTCCTTCGGGGTCACTTTGACACGGCCGGTGACGTCAGGCTTCGCCGCGCGGCTGACCGGCGTCACCTCGAAGGAAGCAGCCGACGCCCTGCGCGGAACGCGGCTTTACGCCCCGCGCGCGGCTTTGCCTGCCCTTGCCGACGACGAATATTACCACGCCGACCTGATCGGCCTCACCGCGCTCGACACCGGGGGCGTGACGCTGGGCCGTGTCGCCGCCGTGCTGAACCACGGGGCGGGCGACATCCTGGAAGTGAAGGGCGACGGCATCAAGGGCTCGGTCCTTGTCCCGTTCACCCTTGCCGTCGTGCCGACCGTCGACCTTGCCAGCGGCCGGATCATCATCGACCCGCCCGAGGGTCTGTTCGACTGAAGCTGCCGCTCAGGCCCTGAGCCGCCAGCCGGTGCGGAAGATCCAGGCGATGGCAGCCAGGCAGGCGATGAGGAACCCGAAGATCGCCACGATCGACCAGCCGACGGGGACGTCGGCCATGCCGAAGAACGACCAGCGAAAGCCCGACACGAGGTAGAGCACCGGGTTGAACATGGTGATGCCCTGCCATGCCGGCGGCAGCATGGAGACCGAGTAGAACGCCCCGCCAAGGAACACGAGCGGCGTCACCGCCAAAAGCGGGATCAGTTGCAACTGCTCGAAGTTCTTCGCCCATATGCCGATGATGAAGCCAAACAGGCTGAACGACAGGCAGGTGAGCACGAGGAACACGATCATCCAGATCGGGTGCGCGATGGTCAGCTCGACGAAGAAGTACGCGGTCGCAAGGATGATCAGGCCGATCATCAGCGCCTTGGTCGCCGCCGCCAGAACGTAGCCCGCCGTGATCTCGAGGAACGACGCCGGGGCCGACAGCAATTCGTAGATCGTGCCGATGAATTTCGGAAAGTAGATGCCGAAACTGGCGTTGGCGATCGACTGCGTCAGCACCGTGAGCATGATCAGCCCCGGTACGATGAAGGCGCCGTAGCTGACGCCTTCGACCTGCTCGATCCGGCTGCCGATGGCGGTGCCGAAGACGATGAAATAGAGCGCGGTCGACAGCACCGGCGAGACGATGGACTGCGCCAGCGTGCGAAAGGTGCGCGCCATCTCGAATTTGTAGATCGCGGCAACGGCTGTGAGGTTCATGCGCTTTGCCTTTCGGTGACGAGCCCGACGAAGATTTCTTCCAGCGAGCTTTGCCGCGTTTCAACGTCCGCCACGGTAAGCCCGGTCTCCTGAAGCGCCGAAAGCAGACGCACGATACCGGTGCGGCTTGCCTGCCGGTCGTAGGAATAGACTAGCCGCGTGCCCTCCGCCTCCAGCGTCAGGCCGAAATCCGCGAGCGCCGAGGGGATGCGCGTGACCGGTTCCTTCAGCTCGATCCGCATTTCCTTGCGGCCCATCCGGCGCATCAGCGCGGCCTTTTCCTCGACCAGCAGGATGCGGCCGCCGTTTATGACGGCGATCCGGTCGGCCATCGTCTCGGCCTCTTCGATATAGTGGGTGGTCAGGATGATGGTGACGCCATCCTCCTGCAGCTGGCGCACGACCGCCCACATGTCGCGGCGCAACTCCACATCGACGCCGGCCGAGGGTTCATCCAGGAACAGCACGCGCGGCTCGTGGCTCAGCGCCTTGGCGATCAGCACCCGCCGCTTCATTCCGCCCGAGAGCGAGCGGATCGGCTCGTCCTTCTTGTCCCAGAGCGAGAGCTGTCTCAGGATCTTTTCCAGATAGGCATCGTCGCGCGGGCGACCGAAGAGGCCGCGGGAAAACCGCACGGTGTTGATGACCTTCTCGAAGGGCTCGAGGTTGATCTCCTGCGGCACCAACCCGATCATCTCGCGCGCGGCGCGGTAGGCGGTGATCGTGTCGTGGCCGCCGACCGTCACGTGGCCCGAGGTGGCCTGCGTGATGCCGCAAACGGTTGAAATGAGCGTGGTCTTTCCGGCGCCGTTCGGCCCGAGCAGCGCGAGGATTTCCCCCTCGCGGATGTCCAGCGACACGTCGTCGAGCGCGGTGAAGCCGCCGGCATACGTCTTGGTCAGCCGGTCGACAGACAGGATGGCAGTCATGGGGTGCGTCTCCTTCGGGCGCAATCTAGCCATTGTTAGCGCTGCCGCAACCTGCCGGTGCGCACAGATAACCCTGCGCGTGCCTCGCCAGCGGGCCATTGTGCGCCCCGGGCCAGGCGATTAAAGCAGCGCCATGCCGGACACGCCTTCGAAATCCCACGGTCGCCTCGCGATTTCCGCCAGCGCCAAGCCGCGCGAGTTGATGACCGACACGCCGCGCCTGAAGGGCGCGTGGTGCGCGAAGGTCGTGACGCTGTTCCCCGAGGTCTTTCCCGGCGTGTTGGGCGCCTCGCTCAGCGGCAAGGCGCTGCAATCGGGCCTCTGGGCGCTGGAGACGATCGACCTGCGCATTTTCGGCACCGGCAAGCACCGGCAGGTGGACGACACGCCCGCGGGCGGCGGCGCGGGGCTGGTGATGAAGCCGGACGTGGTGGGGCGGGCGCTCTCGATGGCGAGCGCCAACACGCCTGACGACCCGGCGCGCTGGCCGCGTGTCTACCTCTCGCCGCGCGGCAAGCCCTTTACCCAGGCCGACGCGCAGCGGTTCGCGCAGGCCGATGGCATGACGCTGCTCTGCGGGCGGTTCGAGGGCGTGGACGAGCGCGTGATCGAAGCCTTCGGGCTGGAAGAGGTCAGCGTCGGAGACTTCGTCCTGACCGGCGGCGAGATCGCGGCGCAGGCGCTGATCGACGCCACCGTGCGGCTGATCCCCGGCGTGCTCGGCAATGCTGCCTCGACCGAGGAGGAAAGTTTTTCGCACGGCCTGCTGGAACACCCGCAATACACCCAGCCGCGCGACTGGCAGGGGCGCGCGATCCCCGACGTGCTGCTGTCAGGCAACCACGGCGAGATCGCGAAATGGCGCCGGTCAGAGGCCGAGCGGCTGACGCAAGATCGCCGTCCCGATCTTTGGGCCGCGCACCTTGCCCGCAAGGACGGATGACCGCGGAATCGGCTTGATCCGCACCCCCACCGCGCCTATACGCAGCCCACACCCGCGGGAGGCGACTCTGGCGGGCTGTCCGTTTTTCGCCTTCTTCGGCGCAGTCATTCGAACGGACCGAGACGAAAAGCAACGGTCAGACGACCTCTGACGGGCGCCCCGCGGATGCGGATGCAGGCGGACCCGGGTGAAGATCAGAGCTCTCGGCGCAAGGCCACCAGACCTCCGCGGGAAAACCGTGGGCAGACAAAAGGAGCGCATCAGATGAACCTGATCGCACAGATCGAGGCGGAACAGATCGCCGCCCTCGGGAAGACTATTCCCGACTTCAAGGCCGGCGACACCATCCGCGTCGGCTTCAAGGTGACGGAAGGCACGCGCACCCGCGTGCAGAACTACGAAGGCGTCTGCATCAGCCGCAAGAACGGCAAGGGCATCGCCGGCTCGTTCACCGTCCGCAAGATTTCCTTCGGCGAAGGCGTGGAGCGCGTGTTCCCGCTGCATTCGACCAACATCGACTCGATCGAGGTTGTGCGCCGCGGCAAGGTTCGCCGCGCCAAGCTCTACTACCTGCGCGCGCGTCGCGGCAAATCGGCCCGTATCTCGGAAGACAACACCTACAAGCCTCAGGGCGCAAAAGCTTAAGGAGCGACGTGATGAAAAAGGACATCCACCCCGACTATCACGTCATCAACGTGAAAATGACCAACGGCGACATCGTCCAGATGCGCTCGACCTGGGGCAAGGAAGGTGACACTCTGTCGCTCGACATCGACCCGTCGGTGCACCCGGCCTGGACCGGCGGCTCGTCCCGCCTGATGGACACCGGCGGCCGCGTGTCGAAGTTCAAGAAGAAATACGAGGGCCTCGGCTTCTGAGCCGACCGCTCCTCGGTTATCCGGAAACGCCGCCCCACCGGGCGGCGTTTTCGTTTGCGCCGGCGCATCGGATGCTGACGCAGGGGTCACGCCCTGGCGGCAAGCGGCGCAATTCAGGCCATTCCTGCTTAACACCTGCCACAAGGTGACGTAGTATCCGCAACAATTCGCGCCCCGGGCAACGAGGGCGTCCATATCTGGGGTGAATTCGGGGGACGGGCCGTGGCGCATATCATCGTCTTGGGCAACGAAAAGGGCGGGTCGGGCAAGTCGACAACCGCGATGCATGTCGCGACCGGACTGGCGCGGCTGGGGCATGTGGTGGGCGGTCTCGACCTCGACCTCCGGCAGCGCAGCTTCGCGCGCTACATCGAGAACCGGCACAACACGATCGCCGCGCGCCACCTCGACATCGCGGCGCCCGAGCTGATGGAGCTGCCCGAGATCGACCCCGCGACGCTGGCCGACGGGGAGAACATCCTCGACAAGCGGCTGTCCATGGCGGTGGCCGAGCTGGAGGGGCGCTGCAATTTCATCGTCATCGACTGCCCCGGCAGCCACACGCGATTGAGTCAGGTGGCCCACAGCCTCGCCGACACGCTGATCACGCCGCTGAACGACAGTTTCGTCGATTTTGACCTTCTGGCCCGGATCGAGCCGGACAGCTACGAGATAAAGGGGCCCAGTGTCTATTCCGAGATGGTCTGGCACGCGCGGCAGCTCCGCGCCCGTGCGGGCCTGACGCCGATGGACTGGATCGTGGTGCGCAACCGCCTGCCGACCCAGCAGATGCACAACAAGCGCAAGGTCGGCCGCGCGCTGGAGACGCTGTCGCAGCGGATCGGGTTCCGCATCGCGCCGGGGTTCTCCGAGCGGGTGATCTTTCGCGAGCTGTTTCCCACAGGGATGACGCTGCTCGATCTGCGCGAGCTGGGCGTCGATCGGCTCAACATCTCCAACCTCGCCGCAAGGCAGGAATTGCGCGACCTGATGAAGGCGCTGAACCTGCCCGGCGTGAGCGTGGATTTCTGAGACATCGGCCCTGCGGCCCAAGGAAGAAGGTCTCGCGTCCGGGGGGGACGCGAGACCTGGCAAGGGACGTGGATACCGGCCGGAGGGAATGTTTGGGGACGGTCTGACCGGTGGCGTCACGCTGCCGCCGCCATGTAACGACCCCGTGTCATGACAGCGCGGCCTTCAGGTTATCCACAGAAAATCCATCCCGCAGGGGAATAAACTGAAAAAGGCCCCGCCGGTCTGGCGGGGCCTTTTCATGTCGTGCGGGCGAAATGCGCCCTCTGGCGTCAGTCTTCGTCGCGCTTGAGAGCTGCGCCGAGGATGTCGCCGAGCGATGCGCCCGAGTCGGAGGAGCCGAACTGTTCCACGGCCTCTTTCTCTTCCGCAATCTCGCGCGCCTTGATCGACAGGCCCAGACGGCGGGTCTTGGCGTCGACGTTGGTGACGCGCACGTCGATCTTGTCGCCGACGCCGAAACGCTCGGGGCGCTGTTCGGCACGGTCACGGCTGAGATCGGAGCGGCGGATGAAGGACTTCATGCCTTCGTATTCCACCTCGATGCCGCCATCCTCGATCGCCGTCACGGCGACGGTGATGATGGAACCGCGCTTCACGCCGCCGATGACTTCGGCCAGCGGGTCGCCTTCGACCGCCTTGATCGAGAGCGAGATCCGCTCCTTGTCGGTGTCGACCTCGGTGACGACGGCCTTGACGACATCGCCCTTGCGGTAGTCGCCGATCACGTCCTCGCCCCGGCCTTCCCAAGTCAGGTCGGAGAGGTGCACCATGCCGTCGATGTCGTTGTCGAGACCCACGAACAGACCGAATTCGGTGATGTTCTTGACCTCACCCTCGACCTGCGTGCCGACCGGGTACTGCTCGGCGAACACTTCCCACGGGTTGCGCATGGTCTGCTTGAGGCCGAGCGACACGCGACGCTTGGCGGTATCGATCTCGAGCACCATGACCTCGACCTCTTGCGAGGTGGAGACGATCTTGCCGGGGTGCACGTTCTTCTTGGTCCAGGACATTTCCGACACGTGAACCAGGCCCTCGACCCCCGGCTCCAGCTCCACGAAGGCGCCGTAGTCGGTGATGTTGGTGACGCGGCCGGTGTGGACCGATTCCAGCGGGTAGCGCGCTTCCACGGCATCCCACGGGTCGTCCTGCAGCTGCTTCATGCCGAGGCTGATGCGATGCGTATCCTTGTTGACCTTGATGACCTGCACCTTGATCGTCTCGCCGATCGAGAGCACCTCTTTCGGGTCGTTCACGCGGCGCCATGCCATGTCGGTGACGTGCAGCAGGCCGTCGACACCGCCGAGGTCCACGAAGGCGCCGTATTCGGTGATGTTCTTGACCACGCCGTCGACGACATCGCCCTCGTTCAGCTTGCCGATGACCTCGGCGCGCTGCTCGGCGCGGGATTCTTCGAGAATCGCGCGGCGCGAGACCACGATGTTGCCGCGGCGGCGGTCCATCTTGAGGATCTGGAACGGCTGCTTCAGACCCATCAGCGGGCCGGCATCGCGCACGGGGCGCACATCGACCTGGCTGCCGGGCAGGAAGGCCACGGCGCCGCCGAGATCGACGGTGAAGCCGCCCTTGACCCGGCCGAAGATCGCGCCTTCGACGCGGTCCTCTGCGGCATAGGCCTTTTCAAGACGATCCCAGGCTGCTTCGCGGCGCGCCATCTCGCGGCTGAGGACAGCCTCGCCACGGGCGTTTTCCACGTTGCGCAGATAGACCTCGACCTCGTCGCCGACGGCGATTTCGGGGGCTTCTCCGGGATTTGCAAATTCTTTCAGATCGATACGGCCTTCCATCTTGTAGCCGACATCGATGATGGCTTGTCCCGCCTCGATGGCGATGACCTTGCCCCTGACAACAGAGCCCTCGTCGGGCGTGTCAATTTCGAAGCTTTCGTTCAGGAGGGCTTCGAATTCCTCCATGGTGGTTTTGGCGCACATATGCGGTTCGGTTCCTTTTCGATGCTATACTGGCCGCGCGGTTGTCTCCGCCGGTCTATGGGTTTGCCTTCGCCTTGGGCGAAACGGGTTGGTGCGTCTCACGACCCGGAAAACAAAGAGGGCCGGATTGGTCCGACCCTGCTCGATCTCTTTGGTTCCAGCGTTGTTCGCCGTGTTGACGTGCGCGCATATACCCGCCATCGCCCAGGATGACAAGGGTATCGGGGCATCGGGTCCCGCCGCCAATTCCACGGACTGCCGGGCAGGGCCTGCCAGCCCCGCCCGGCGCGCGTGCCCGCCTCAGCCTTCGGAGGCTGCCTGCAGGCGCTGCGTGACCTGGTCGTTCAGCGCGGTGTTGGTGCCGGCCTCGTCGAGGATTGCGGAATACAGCTCCACATCCATGCCTTCGACCCCGTCAATCGCCTCGACGATGGCGGCATTGCCTTCTTCGACGATGGACTGCTGCTCGGTCTCGTCCGAGGCCTGCTGCAAACGCTCTGTATATTCCGTGCGCAGCTCGCTGACCTCGAGGAAGGCGGCGACAAAGGCGTCCAGCTCGGTGGCGGAATAAGCCAGCTCGGTCTCGGCACCCTCGACCGGGGCAGCTTCGGTCTGTGCACCTTCGGCTTGGGCCGATGCCGTCTGGGCCGTCATCACCAGCACGGGCGCAGCGGCCAGGGCGATCGCGAACGAGGACGCGGTAGCGGCGAGAGTTTTGCGGAATGTCATGACATCTCCTTTGCGTGTGCCCACAGGTTGCGGGCGGACTAATCATCGGTCGTCAGCGCGCCGGATCGGGTCGGCACGCCCTGCCCCATGATGTTAGGAACTCGGGCGACGCCCTGCAAAACGCCCGGCGAGATCCCGCCAGCGTGGGCGCCGGCCATCGGCAATTGCCCGCGCGGGGTGCGATTTCCTCGCGCCTCGGCATCTGGCCTGCGCCGCTGCGGCGGCCGGCGACGGCCCGGCCTTTCCGCCGTGCTAGTTAAAAATCACATTGTATATTCATAATGAGAACGTATCGTCGGAAGCGGACATCCGAACAGGGAATCGCGCCATGCCGGCCTCAACCATCACCGTCACGCCCTACAACGGGTCGCTCCTGGGGCTCGATTTGCTGTCCGGCAGCCGGACCCTCGTCTTGTCGTCGCTGGGGAGCCCGACATCCGGCACGCTTTTCGATACCGACAACAGTTTCGGAAACGACGACGATGGCCTTACCACGTTCAATGGAAACCCCGTGACCTACATCGGGTCGGGGACCGCGCAACCGGGTATCCGGGTGCTGGGCATCACCGTTCCCACCGGCACGCCGCGCGACCTCGTCGTCTTCGAATCGGGCGGGCAGATCTATTTCCACTATCCCGACGGTGCACCCAACGCGACGAGCATGATCGCGGTCATCATCGACATCGACGACACGCCCTATGACGGGCTCACCCCCATCTGTTTCTGCAAGGGTAGTCAGATCAACACTCCGCAGGGCCCGCGACGCGTGGAGGATCTGCGCCCCGGGGACCTGGTGCTCGACATCGGCGGCGCGGCCGTGAAGGTCGTCTGGACCGGCAGCAAGACAATCAACCTGGCCGGGCCGATGTCGATGGCGATGCGCCGCCGGCTTGCGCCGGTGCGAATCTGGGCCGACAGCTTCGGCCCCGGCCTGCCCTTCGCCGACCTGATCGTGTCCCCCCAGCACCGGGTTCTCGTCTCGGGCTACTCCACGCAGCTCCTGTTCGGGCTCGACGCGGCGCTTGTGCCGGCCAAATCGCTCATCGGGTCGATGGCGACGCAGGAATGCGAGGCGCATACCGTCACCTACCATCACCTGCTGTGCGAACGGCACTGCATCGTCCTGAGCAACGGACTGCCGACGGAGACGATGTTGCTGGGTCAGGTCGGACTTCGGACATTGACTCGGGACGATGTGGAGGAGATCAGCCTGCTGTTCCCCGAGCTGCTCGAACGCGATGAGTCGGAGCCGATGACCCCTGCTCATGCGCTTCTTACAACCAGAGAGGGTAAAGTGGCGGCCTTTATGGCTGCTTCCGCCTCATAACCTGTCCTTTTGGACAGGTTGAAAGATTGCACAACCCAAGTATTTAGATAGCGTAATAATCATAATGATATGTTGCGTAGCGAGACTTGGGGAACATGGGAAAATTATCATTGCTCGCGCAGCTTTCCAACCTGCGGGAAGTTGTACACGAAATGGAGGCCGACCTGGGTCTGGCCGCGCTGGAGCGGAAGGAACGCGATATTCTCATTGCGTTTTTCGCGTCCAGCACCAAAGACGCCGAACATGGCCTGGTGGCCCGCACCGAAGCCGTCCGCCAGCATCCGACCCTCAGCGACATTTCACAGCCGACTTTCCACCGCGCCTTGCGGCGGCTGGTCGAGCGTGGCCTGATCAAGCGCTCGGAAGGGCTGCCCGCAGGCACGTATTGCATCCAGATCGACTGACCGCCGCATTCTGCCAAAGATTTTGTTGAACAGCCGCGTAATTATTGTGCGCGAGGTGTGGACAACTTGTTCCCGCTGGATGTAGTTTCCAGTGTGGGGGTGCAAGTCGTTGCCATTCTCCACGAGGGTAAAACCCCTCGCGGACTTTGGTGCGATTTCGGCTGGAGGCAGCATGCACGATAGCCCTCTTCTCAAGTCAGCGGTGTTCAGCGGCATCCTCCTGGTGCTTGTCGTGCTGACCCATGAGATCATCTGGCCCCTG
The DNA here is from genome assembly GCA_937139335.1 of uncultured Roseicyclus sp. Taxonomy (GTDB): domain Bacteria; phylum Pseudomonadota; class Alphaproteobacteria; order Rhodobacterales; family Rhodobacteraceae; genus Roseicyclus. The sequence goes on from CAKZPN010000065.1 coordinate 96,970, forward strand.
GAAGAGATCCTGTTTGGCGAGTTCTTCCAGCATGCCGTGCTGGTCTATCTGCCGCTGGGCTACTGGGTTATCGTTGCCTACTACGAACGCTGGTGGGCGTCGGTATACCTTGCGCCGGGCCTGGCCATCGGTCTGATGTGCTACGGCAACCCGGAGGTATCGCTGGCCGGCCAGATCGGGAATCTGGTCGTGCTCGCAACCTCCGCACCGCTGGTCTTCGCGTTCTTTTCCTGGGCGTCGGATCGGGAAAACGAACCGATGAGCGAACCGGTGGCCTGGCGCCTGATCGTGGCCGTGGGCATCGTTTCGGCGATCGTGAACTCGCTTGGCCTGCACATCGTGCGCTACCACGTCTTGCCCGATGCGGTCAGCCTCCCCAGCATCATGCAATATACCACAAGCGGGGCGCTCGGGCTGTTCCTTTGCCTCATCGTCCTGTCGGTCGTATTCCGGATCCGGAACAAGGTCATGAAGACGAACTGACTCTGCCCGCGACTCACGCAGGCCGCTTCGCCCGCACAGCGGCGAAGGCTGCGGCGACCGCTTCGTCCACCCGCATCTCGCTTGTATCGAGCACGAGCGCATCCTCGGCGGCCAGCATCGGCGCGGTTGCCCGGTCGGCATCGCGGGCGTCGCGGCCGCGCACATCAGCCAGCACGGTGGCATAGTCGGTGGGGTAGCCCGCCTCCTGCAACTCCTTGCAGCGGCGTGCGGCGCGCACTTCGGCGCTGGCGGTCACGAACAGCTTCACCTCGGCCTCGGGGCAGATCACCGTGCCGATGTCGCGCCCGTCCAGCACCGCACCGCCCGACCGGCGGGCAAAGGCGCGCTGGAAATCCAGCAGCGCCGCGCGCACCTCGGGAATCACCGCGACCTTGCTGGCCGCCTCGGCGATGACCGCGGTGCGCAGGGCATCCGGCTCCGCCAGGTCCTCCGGTGTCAGACCCTGAGCGGCGGCGATGGGCGGCTCGCCCGCCAGCATCCGGCGCCCCACGGCACGGTAGAGCAACCCGGTGTCGAGATGCGCAAAGCCGAACCGCTCCGCCACCGCGCGACCGATCGTGCCCTTGCCCGCCGCGGCGGGTCCGTCGATGGCAACCGTAAATCCCATGGGTGGTGTTTGAACCAGAGGACCGCGCGCGCCACAAGACCCGAGGCGGTCGGCCCTGTTCCTCAGGGGTCCATCCGCGGGCCGCTGCGACCCTCGGCCCAGCACGGCAGGCTGTCGCCGACCCGGTAGTAATCGCCGTGATCGGCGTAGAAGATGTGCCCGTCCATCTGCAGCCCGGTCGCCCCGTCCAGTGCGCCCGCCATCAGGTAGACGAGGCCGTCGTATTCTTCCCAGAACAGGTAGGAGCCGCAGGTGGGGCAGAACCCCCGCCGCGCCGAAGCACTGCTTTCGTACCAGCACACCTCGCCCGCAACGCTCACCGCCTCCCAGGGCGCGGGCACGGCGGCGGTGAAATGGCCGCTGATCTTGCGGCATTGCGTGCAGTGGCAGGCGGTGACAGGGCCAAGCGGGGCCGTGACATCGTAGCGGACGGCGCCGCAGAGGCAGGAGCCTTGGACCATGGACGTCTCTCCTCGCGGTGTGGCGCCTCCAGCCTAGTCCGTCACGCGCCATCGGGACAATGGCGGGTGGGCACTCAGCCCCGGTTCGCCCGATCGAGCCGCGCGCCCAGCTGCCGCATCAGCGGCTCGAACACCGGGAACGAGGTTGCGATCGGCCCCGCGTCATCCACCGTGATCGGACTGGCGGAGGCGAACCCGGCACAGAGGAAGGACATCGCGATGCGGTGATCCAGATGCGTGCGCACCGTCACGCCGCCGCCAACACCCCCTGCCCCTCGGCCATGCACGATCCACCAGTCCGGCCCGTCCTCGACCTCGACGCCGGCAGCCCGCAGCCCGTCGGCCATGGCGGCGATCCGGTCGCTTTCCTTCACCCGCAGCTCCTTGACCCCCCGCATGACGGTCGCCCCGGTCGCGTTGGCCGCGACGATGGACAGGATCGGATATTCGTCGATCATGCTGGCCGCGCGTTCCGGCGGCACCTCCACGCCCTTCATGTCCGGCGAATAGCGTGCGCGCAGGTCGGCGACCGGCTCGCCACCTTCCTCGCGTAGGTTCTCGTAGCTCAGGTCCGCCCCCATCTCGCGCAGCGTCTCGAAAAGGCCCGCGCGGGTGGGGTTCAGCCCGATGATCGGCACGAGGACGTCCGAGCCCTCGACGATCAGCGCGGCGCAGACAGGGAAGGCGGCGGAGCTCGGGTCGCGCGGCACAGTGATGGTCTGCGGCCGCAACTCCGGCTGGCCCGTGAGCGTGATCACCCGCCCCTCCGGCGTCACCTCGGTCGTGATCTCGGCGCCGAAACCCGCCAGCATGCGTTCGGTATGATCACGCGTCGCCTCGGCCTCGATCACCACGGTCTGGCCCGGCGCGTTCAACCCCGCCAGCAGCACGGCGGATTTCACCTGCGCCGAGGGCACCGGCGTCGCGTAGCGCACCGGCAGCGGTTCGGCCGCGCCGGTCAGCGTCATCGGCAGGCGCCCGCCCGCGCGACCAACGGCAGTGGTGCCGAAGAGCGCCAGCGGGTCCGTCACGCGCGCCATCGGGCGCGAGCGCAGCGAGGCGTCGCCGGTGAAGGTCGCACTGATCGGGCAGGTCGCCATCGCGCCCATGATCAGCCGCACGCCGGTGCCGGAGTTGCCGCAGTCGATCACATCCTCGGGCTCGGCGAAGCCGCCGACGCCCACGCCATGCACATGCCAGGTGCCGTCCTCATCGCGTGTCACCTCGGCCCCGAAGGCGCGCATCGCCTTGGCGGTGTCGAGAACGTCCTGTCCTTCGAGCAAGCCGGTGATCACCGTCTCCCCGACCGCCAGCGCGCCCAGGATCAGCGAACGGTGCGAGATCGACTTGTCCCCCGGCACCTCCGCCACGCCTGTCAGCGCCGTGCCCTTGCGGGCGGTCATCGGTACGGGATCGCCATGGCCGGACATGCTCGGGTGCCTCCTCAAGGATCTGCCTGCGCCTGATAGACGGGCGCGGGGGAGCCGTAAACTCCCCCCGGTGGTTCAGGCGGGCGTCTGGCGTCCGGCGAAAGCGTCCAGCGGAGCGCGAGACTGGTGGAGGTCGGTCGGAAGGGCATTCGAGGGAGGACGGCATGGCGTCAAGCAGGGCCCGGAGCCTGGCATTGTCGGGTCGCACGGTGAACAAAATCTTCTATCCAGACAAAGCCATTAATCCAAAATTAACCGTCTGCAGGTTCACTCCCGTCTGACGATGGGACGCGAGTGTGACACCGGGCGCAGGTGCGCCTTACTCTGAAATCAGGAACGGACATGGCTGATTTTGTAGCAACGAACTATATTACCCTGCTTGTCGTAAACGCGACGGTTCCAGGCCAGTTGTCTTGGCTGTTCGAGACCAACAACGTCACCACTGCCGGTGTCGTTACCGACGTCGGCAACGACGGGATTTTGACGCAAGGCGTGGACACCTTTATATCCGGTTCGACCTATACCGGGTTCTATGTCGATGTTGACGGGCAGTTCTTCGGGATCTTCAGGCATGGCCCGACCGGCACGTATTACATCCCGTACGACAGGGAACAGATGAACCTTGGCCATGGCATCCCGATCCTTCCCGCAATTGTCGCCCGCACCACCACGCTGTTCGACGCCACCCTGGAAAACGCCGCCAACTGCTTCCTGACCGGCACCCATATCGCCACGCCCGGGGGCGAACGCCCGATCGAGACGCTCCAGCCGGGCGATCTCGTCCTGACCGCCGACGGCACCGCCACACCCGTGCTCTGGGTCTGGCAGCAGAAGATCACCAACATCTTCGGCCTCGGCGAGGCGCGGACGCCGGTCCGCGTGGCGGCGGGCGCGCTTGGCGCGGGCTGCCCGTCCCGCGACCTGATCGTGACCGCCGATCACGCGTTGGTGGTCGATGGCATGCTGATCAACGCGGGCGCGCTGGTGAACGGCACGACGATCCGCTTCGAACCCTTGTCGCGCATGCCGGCGGAGTTCACCTACTGGCACATCGAGACCGAGGCGCATTCCGTCCTGATGGCCGAGAACTGCCCGGCCGAGAGCTTTGTCGACTACACTCCGCGCGAAGGGTTCGACAACCACGCCGCCTATCTCGAGCGTTACGGACAGGACCGGCTGATCGAGGAGATGCCCATGATCCGCATTTCCACCCCGCGGCTTCTGCCCCCGGACCTGCGCGTGCGGCTCGGGATCTCCCGCGCCGCCTGATCGGGCTTTACAACGCGGCGATTCCACCCTATCCGGCGCTCTTCAACCGGGGCCCGACACCCTTGGAGGCAGCCCCTTCGGATATGGAGAATAGCAATGGCTGGTGAGATTCCAGATCTTATCGCCGAGGCACGGACGGGGACAGGCAAGGGGGCCGCCCGTCAAGCTCGCCGTGAAGGCAAGGTGCCCGGGGTCGTCTACGGTGGCGGCGCGGATCCGATCGCGATCCAGATCCCCTACAACGTGCTGCTCAAGCGGCTCAAGCAGGGGCGGTTCCTGTCGACCCTCTTCAACCTCAAGGTCGAAGGCCAGGACGATGTTCGCGTGATCTGCCGCGGCGTCCAGCGCGACGTCGTCAAGGATCTGCCCACGCATGTCGACTTCATGCGTCTGCGCCGCACCTCGCGCGTGGCCCTGTTCATCCCCGTGGAATTTATCAACCACGAGGACGCGCCGGGTCTGAAGCGCGGCGGCGTCCTCACGGTGGTGCGTCCCGAGGTCGAGCTGGTCGTGACCGCGGGCGAAATCCCCGATCACATCACGGTCGACCTCGAGGGTCGATCCATCGGCGACGTCATCCACATTTCGGATGTGGTGCTGCCTGAAGGCGCGAAGCCCACGATCGACCGCGACTTCGTGATCGCGAATCTGTCGGCACCCTCCGGCCTTGTCAGCACGGACAACGCCGAAGCCGCGGAAACCGAAGCGGAAGACGAAGAGGCCTGAGGCCTCCGATCCTTCGCCTGGATTTGAAACGCCGCCCCCACCGGGCGGCGTTTCCCGTTTCGGTGCGGCCCTAGTCCTCCGGCGGCTCGGGCCCGTCGCCCGCGCCCCAGACCTTGCGGAACCCCAGCACCTTGCCCCGCGACGTCACGGGATCGTAGGTCATGTCCATCGCCGACATGAGGTCGACGATCTTCTTGATCGTCCGCGCCGGGTATTTCTTCGGGTGCAGCTCCAACACGCAGAACCGCAGCGGGCATTTCCAGAGCCGGTTGAACATGTCGGCCTCGGCGCCCTCGACATCCATCAGCACCACATGCGGCTTGTGCGCCCGGATCAGGTCGTGAATGGACACGAGCGGCACTTGCACCGCCCGGCCACCCCGCCCGTCGAGGCTCGAGCCGGTGTAGCCATCGGAAATCGCGAACTCCGCCGCCGCGCCTTCCTCCACCGGGCCGGTCGCGGCGCCGTGGATCAGCGTGACGCCGGACAGGCCGTTGCGGGCAAGGTTGGCCTCGATCACCGGCAGAAGGTCCGGGTTCGCCTCCACCGACATCACGTTGGCGGGATCCGTTCGCATCGCGCAGAGCGCGGTGACATAGCCGATGCCGGCGCCCAGTTCGAGCACGCGAAAGCCCGGCCGCACGCAGCGGTCGGCGGCCCGCGCCTCGTCGGCCTCGTAGCTGCCATCGGCCAATTTCTCGACGATCGACGGCGTGGCAAGCCCCCCGGGCAGGCGCAGGGACAGCCCGTTCAGGTAGAAGTCATGCACTGGCGGGGCCTCGGATTTTGACATGCACGTATCCATCATGGGCGTCCGCATCGCCCATGACCATGGCAATTTCCAGGCGTCAGGTCGCGGGCGCGACGCCAAGATCGTCGTCCGACAGCCGGATCAGCGTCTTGCCCGCCGACATCGCTTCGGCATAGGCGGCGATGCCCTCCGTCGCCCTGTCCAGCGGCACGATCCGCGCCACGTCGCTGACCGCGAAGCCGCCCTTCAGCGCCTGTGTCGCCTCGCGCGCCTGCCACAGCATCTGCGGCAGGCTCTTGCGTGGCAGATACTTCGACAGCCAGAACCCTTGCACCGTGGCCTCCTTGAAGATCATCGTGCCGGGATGGAGCTGGATGGCGGCCTGAGCCAGCGCGCCGTAGACCAGGACCTCGGACCGGGGCGCCAGCGCTTCGACCAGCCGCCCAGTCAGGTCGCCGCCCACCGCGTCGAAGGCCATGCGGCAGCGCATATCGCGGCAAAGCTGCGCGAGATCGGCGTCAAAGCGGGCGTCGGAGGAATTCAGCACATGGCGCGCGCCCTCCGCCTCCAGCGCGGCAACCTGCTCGGCACGGCGCACGGTGTTGATGACCGTCACGCCCTTCGCCTCCGCCCGCTTGCGGATCATGCGGCCGAGTTGCCCGCCCGCCCCGGTAGAGACGACGGCGCGGTGCCCGCCCTTCTGCGCCAGCGACAGCAGCGAGATGGCGGTGAGCGGGTTCACCGCCGACATCGCGCCCGACCCGAGCGACACACCCGCCGGCAGCGGGATCGCGCGGGCGGCGGCGACCACGGCGTATTCGGCCCACATGCCACCCGTCCCGGTCGCCAGCGCCACGCGCCTGCCCATCATCCAGCGCGCCATCAGCCCCGCGCCCGATGCCACGACCGTCCCCGAGCCCTCCAGCCCCGGCACGAAGGGATATTCGGCCTTGGTGCCGTATCTCCCTTTCACCGTCATCAGGTCCGACGGGTTCACGGGCGAGGCCGCCATCCGCACCAGCATCTGCCCGGCCTTCGGGCGCGGCACCGGCACCTCCTGCACCTCCAGCGCATCCTCGCCCGTCAGCATCAGCGCGCGCATGGTTTCCGGGGTCTCGGGCATGGATCGCCTCCTGTCAGGGTCGCCTAACCCTGCCACGCCTGCTTCGTGCTTGGCAAACACGGGCTTGGCTGGCATCACCGGACCGCGGACAGAGAGCGGGGCAACGGCAATGCAGCTTTGGGTCGGACTGGGCAATCCGGGTGCGAAATACGCCGCCAACCGGCACAACATCGGCTGGATGGCGGTGGAGCGGATCGCGTCGGATCACGGCTTCGCGCCCTGGCGCGGCAAGTTCCAGAGCAGCCTCTGCGAAGGCACGCTCGGCGGTGAGAAGATCCTGCTGCTGAAGCCCGAGACCTTCATGAACCTGTCGGGCCAGTCGGTGGGCGAGGCGATGCGCTTTTACAAGCTGACGGCCGCTGACGTGACCGTGTTCCACGACGAACTGGACCTCGCGCCGGGCAAGTGCCGGGTCAAGACGGGCGGCGGGCATGCCGGGCACAACGGGCTGCGGTCGATGCACCAGCATATCGGCGAGGCCTACAACCGCGTGCGGCTGGGCATTGGGCATCCGGGGCACAAGGACCGCGTCGCGGCCTACGTGCTGTCGGATTTCGCCAAGGCGGAACAGGACTGGCTCGACGACCTGCTGCGCGGGATCTCGGATGGCGCGCCGGAGCTGGCGAAGGGCGACAGCGGCAGGTTCCTGAACGCCGTGGCGCTCCGCACCGCGCCGCCGCGGTCCTCCACGACGACGAAGCCGGAGACGCCGAAAGCCGCCGAGGACGAACCTGGCCCCGACACGCGCAGCGCGATGCAACGTCTCATGGACAAGTTCCGGTGATCCGGCCCCCGCGGGCCCGCGCATGACGGTCCCCGACAGCGACATCCGCAGCGCCTTTCGGGATCAGGGCGGGGCTTGCGCCCGCCTCGGCTCGCCCTTCATGGGCCGGCTGATGCCGTTGCTGGCCGACCGGTTGCGGCCCACGACCGCCGTGGCGCGCCGGGTACTCGACTGGGCGGGCGATGTCGGGAGCGGCGGGCAATCGGTGCCTTTGCGGCTTGCCGGAGCCCTGCACGGGCTGGTTCTGGACCGCGTCGACCACGCGCTGACGGCGGCTTACCCGCCGCGGGAGGTCGACGACGACACGCTGTTCGCCGCCGTCGAGGCGGCGATGACCCGGCACGAGGCGCGGCTGATGGCCTGGCTCGACCACGCGCCGCAGACCAACGAGGTGCGCCGCTCCGCCGCCCTCATCCCGGCGATCTGGTGGGCGCTGGCGCATCACGACCTGCCGGTGGTGCTGTCGGAACTGGGTGCAAGCGCCGGGCTGAACCTGTCGCTCGATCGTTTCGCGCTGATGATCAATGGCACGGTCCACGGCCCCGCCGACAGCCCGGTGCGGCTAATACCGGAGTGGACCGGCCCCGTGCCGCAACCCCACCCCATCCGCGTCATCGAGCGCGCGGGCATCGACCTGAATCCGCTCGACCCGTCCGACCCGCAGCACGCGCTGCGGCTCTGCGCCTTCCTCTGGCCGGATCAGCCCGCGCGGCTGGCGCTGACCCGTGGCGCGATCGACCTCAGCGCGGTGGTGCCGGAGCGGGGCGATGCCGCCGCATGGTTGGACACGCGCCTTGCCGAGCCGCGTCCCGGCCGGTTGCACATCGTCTACCACTCCATCGCCTGGCAGTATTTCCCGCCAGCGACCCGCACCACCGCCCGCGCCGCCCTCGACGCTGCCGGGGCGCGGGCGACACCCGACGCGCCGCTCGCCCATATCGCGCTGGAGGGAGATGGCGACAGCCACGGCGCGGCCTTGACCGCGCAGATCTGGCCGGCCCCGCCGGGGTGTGAGGGGCCGCAGACGCTCGGGCGGGCGGATTTCCACGGGCGCTGGGTGGAATGGCGGACGGGGTCATTGCCTCTGGCCTGAGGACCGTTACCTTGGAAGGCAACGGATCAACTCAGGGGAGACCCGCAATGGCAATCTCGATGGCGCCTTCGGTCAACGTGCATGGCGGACCGCTGCAAAGCTGCTCGCTCGACCCGATGACCGGCTTTTTCCGCAACGGGGCCTGCGACACCTGCGCCGACGACCGTGGCAGCCACACGGTCTGCGCGGTGATGACGGCGGAGTTCCTCGCCTTCTCGAAATATGTCGGCAACGACCTCTCGACGCCCAGGCCCGAATTCGGCTTCGCCGGGCTGAAGCCGGGCGACCAGTGGTGTCTTTGCGCGGGGCGGTTCCTGCAGGCGCACGAGGACGGCGTGGCACCGCGCGTGAACCTGGCCGCGACACACATGGGCGCGCTGGAGATCGTGCCGCTGGAGGTGCTGGAGGATTGCGCGCTCGACGCCGGCGTGTGACGGCGGGACAAGATCGGTTCCGACCGGCTTGCAAAAGACCAGCGCAGATCTTCGCGACGCCTCGACGCCGACTTTCTCCATCGCAGGGCAGAGGGTGGCCGCGGACTGCCGCAGGACGGTCGGTGGTCTGCGCTTTATCTCCGCCACCCCGAACGACCTACGAGCGCGCGCTGGTGTCGACAAAGCGGCTGGCCGGGGGCGGCCATCCGCTGCCCGGGCCGCCATGCGGCTGTTCCGGGCTGGCGCGAGCATGGGTGGGCGCAGAGGTGGGCAGGATTGCCCACCCTACGGGTGGAACCGCGCACGGCCGCCGATCAGGCGCCGCCCATGTCCCAGCCGAGCGCGCGGGCGACGGTGTAGATGTCCTTGTCGCCGCGGCCGCACATGTTCATGCAGATGATGTGATCCTTCGGCAGGTCCGGCGCGATCTTGGCGACATGGGCCAGTGCATGCGACGGCTCGAGCGCGGGGATGATGCCCTCGGTCTCGCAGGAGAGCTGGAACGCCTCCAGCGCCTCCACATCCGTGATCGATACGTATTGCGCGCGGCCGATGTCGTGGAGCCAAGCATGTTCCGGCCCGATGCCGGGGTAGTCGAGGCCTGCGCTGATCGAATGCCCTTCGAGGATCTGGCCATCTTCATCTTGTAGAAGATAGGTACGATTGCCGTGCAGCACGCCGGGACGCCCGCCGGTGAGGCTGGCGCAATGCTCCATCTTCTCGTTCACGCCGCGGCCCCCGGCCTCGACCCCGATGATCGCGACCTCGGTGTCGTCTAGGAAGGGGTAGAACAGGCCCATCGCGTTCGACCCGCCGCCGATGGCCGCGATGATCGTGTCGGGCAGCCGGCCCTCCGCCTCGAGCATCTGCGCCTTCGCCTCGGTGCCGATGATGGACTGGAAGTCGCGCACCATCGCCGGATAGGGGTGCGGGCCCGCCACCGTGCCGATGCAGTAGAAGGTGTCGCGCACGTTCGTCACCCAGTCGCGCAGCGCGTCGTTCATCGCGTCCTTCAGCGTGCCGCGACCGCTCGTCACCGGAACGACCTCGGCCCCCAGAAGCTTCATGCGGAACACGTTGGGCGCCTGGCGCTCCACGTCGGTCGCGCCCATATAGACGATGCATTTCAGCCCGAACTTGGCGCAGACCGTGGCGGTCGCGACCCCGTGTTGGCCGGCGCCGGTCTCGGCGATGATCCGGGTCTTGCCCATTCGGCGGGCGAGGATGATCTGGCCCAGCACGTTGTTGATCTTGTGCGCGCCGGTGTGGTTCAGCTCGTCACGCTTCAGGTAGATCTTCGCGCCGCCCAGACGCTCGGTCAGGCGTTCCGCGAAATAGAGCGGCGAGGGGCGGCCGACGTAGTGCTTCCAGAGGAAATCCATCTCGTCCCAGAAGCTCTGGTCGGTCTTGGCGTGCTCGTATTGCGCCTCGAGTTGCAAGATCAGCGGCATCAGCGTCTCGGACACGAACCGGCCGCCGAAATCACCGAAGCGGCCCTTTTCATCGGGGCCGGTCTTGAAGCTGTTCAGGATGTCGTCGGGCATCTGGCTTTGCCTTTCCTCGGGGTCGTGCGGTTCTAACCCGCCGAGGAAATGAGCGCCAATCGAAAACGAACGACCGCCGACGCAGGCGCCGACGGACGATCCTGTTTCGGGCCTCTGTCGGGCCTGTCGCGAGTGACCGCGTCAGCTGTCCGTGCTGCCGTCCTTGTCGGCGGAGCCTTCGGCTTCGGGCGCGGCGATCACGAAGGTCGTCATCACCGGCTCACCGCGCGCAAGTGCCGGGGTGTCGGCAAGCGGAATGTCCTCGCCCGACTGGAAGCCCGCCTCGTCGTTCGATTCGACGTAGAGCGTCACCGAATATATCTGATTGTACAGGTATTCGCCGTCGAGGCGGATATCGAGCCCCTCGCCCGGTTCGACCTCGGCGATGGAGACGGGTTCGCTCGCGGTCGAGCCGTCGGGCAGCGTTTCGTGCACCACCAGATAGCCGCTTTCTTCCGCGGTGACGCCGTCGATGGTGACCGCGGAGCCGTCGAAGCGCACGCCATCGCCGCTGACGCTGGCGTCTTGCGCGGGTGCGGGTGCTGCGGCCAGCGCAAGCAGCGCGGCGCTGGCGGTTGTGGTCAGGTGTCGCATGGCAAACATCGGAATACCCTCCGTTTGAGTTGCTACACGGCCCCAATGCAGGCGCCGCGCAACGGTTCCAAGAGTTTTTTGCCGGGGCAGGCGGTGGATCAGTCCAGCGCCGCCGCGAAATCCGCCATCCGCGCCGCGTCCTTCACCCCCGGTGCGCTTTCCACGCCCGACGAGACGTCGACCTGCCGCGCGCCGGTCAGGCGCACGGCCTCGGCCACGGTATCGGGCGTGAGGCCGCCGGCCAGCATCCAGGGTCTGGTCCAGTATTTGCGCCCGGCCAGCAGCCGCCAGTCGAAGGCGAGCCCGTTGCCGCCGGGCAGGTCGGCGCCTGCGGGCGGTTTGGCGTCGATCAGAAGTTGGTCCGCGACGGCCTCGTAGTCCGCGATCCGGGCAATGTCGTCGGCGGTTGCGATGCCCACGGCCTTCATCACCGGCAGGCCGTAGCGCGTGCGCACCTCGGCCACACGGTCGGGGGACTCGTGCCCGTGCAGTTGCAGCATGTCGAGCGGGACGGCAGCGGTCAGCGCGTCGAGCGCCTCATCGTCGGCGTCGACGATCAATGCCACCTTGGCGATTCCGACCGGCGTCGCGAGCGCCAGCGCCCGGGCGACATCGAGCGTCACATTGCGCGGCGATTTCGGGAAGAAGACGAAGCCGACGTAGCGGGCCCCCGCCGCGACCGCGGCGTCGATGTCCTGCGGCCGGGACAGGCCGCAGAATTTCATTGCGATGTCCATCGGCTCAGCGGCCCGCGCGGGGTCCGTCCACAATGGCGAGGATCTCGTCCTGGCTGTCGCGGGCCGGCCCCTTGAGGGTGTTGACCTCACGCTCCAGCGCCTGCGCATTGCGTTTTTGCGTCTTGGCCTCGGCCCGGTGGCGATGCTCGCGCAGCCATTCCCAGACGAAGCCGACCAGCACGCCCACCACGACACCGCCAAGGATGACGAGGAAGAGTGGCAGCTCGATGCCGTACTGGATGCCGAACCAGGCGGCGAGATCGGGCGGAATGACCTCCAGCGTCACGATCTCGCGGTTGGCCATCGCCATCAGCACCAGCGCCAGCGCCACGACGACCAGGAAGAGGTATTTCAGATATCTCAGGACTGTCATTGTCAGATTGCTCCGGGTCCGTCACGCGTCGCCGTTCAGCCTGTCGCGTAGCAGTTTCCCGGCCTTGAAGAAAGGCACGTGCTTTTCCTCGACCTCGACGCTTTCGCCGGTGCGCGGGTTGCGGCCGATGCGGGCGTCGCGCTGCTTTACCGAGAAGGCGCCGAAGCCGCGCAATTCGACGCGGTTGCCACCGGCCATGGCCTCGATCACCTCGTCGAAGATCGCATTCACGATGCGTTCGACGTCACGCTGGTAGAGGTGCGGATTCTCATCCGACAGCTTCTGGATCAGCTCGGAGCGTATCATCTTGGCGTCCCTCCCAGGTGACAGCGCAGGCGCATTTCGGATCACTATATGCACATTCGTCGCCCCTGAATACTGCCAACCCACGGGAAACGGGGCGATTTCAGGCCGTGTGCCGCGCGGGTGGCGGGCATTTGCCGACCTGCGCGGCACCTGCGGCCCCGTGCGCGGCCACCGGCGGGCGCAACGCGGGCTCCGATTCGCGCACCGGTCAGTCCCGCGGACCCTGCCATCCGTAGACCTTCGCCGCGGTTTCAGCGTCGATCAGCCCGGCCTCCAGATCGGCCGCGATGGCGCGGCTGTCGCGCGCCAGCGGGTCGCCGTAGCCGCCCCCGCCGGGCAGGCTCAGGCGCAGCCTGTGGCCCCCTGCGATCTGTTGTCGCCCCTTGGAGCGGAGCTTCGTTCCGTCCGACAATTCGACCCGGCCGGAAGCACCGGGCTTGCCGCCGTCGCGACCGCGCGCGGGGTGATCGACTCGGTCGAACATGGCGTTGAACCACAGGTCGTAGCCGTCGCGCGCGCCGATCTCGATGACCTGGCCGAAGCCGCCGCGCGTCGCCCCTGCCCCGCCGGAGCCGGGTCGCAGATCCTTGCGCCAGACGATGATCGGGCCGACGTGTTCGGTCGCCTCGACGCTCATGGTAGAAACGCCGGAGGGGAAGGCGGTGGCCGATAGCCCGTCGAGCGCAGGGCGCGCGCCGGTGCCGCCGGAGTTGAACATCAGGATCTCTGCACCGGGCAGACCGCTGTCGGGGTCGCTGGCTCGGGCGGAAATCTGGATGTTCCAGAGCGCCGAGGCACCTTCGGCGGGTACAGTGCCGGGCAAGGCTGCATGCAGCGCGCCCAGCACCACGTCGGGCACGAGATGGCCGAGGACGTGGCGCACCGAGACCGGTGCGGGGCGGCGGGCGGCGAGGATCGAGCCCTCGGGGGCGGTGATCTCGAAGGGCGCGAGGCTGCCGGCGTTGTTCGGCACCTCGGGCGCGATGGCGCATTTCAGCGCGTAGCAGGCATAGGCGCGGGTATAGACCTCGGGAACGTTCACGCCGTAGGTGCTCATGCCGCTGGTGCCGGTGAAATCGGCGCGGATCCGGTCGCCCAGCGCCTCGAGCGTCACGACCATCTCGACCGGCACCTCAAACCCATCGACGGTCATGGTGTTGCGGTAGGTGCCGCGCGGCACGGCGGCGATGGCGGCCTCGGTCGCGGCGCGGCTGGCGGTCATGATGAAGTCGGAGAGCCCGTCGAGGTCGTCGATGCCGAATTCGTCCAGCATCGCGTGCAGGCGGCGGTCACCGGCGGCGTTGCAAGCGGCGAGCGAATAGAGGTCGCCGACGGTCTGGTCCGGCGTGCGGACGTTTGCGCGCACGATCCGGATCAGCATGTCATTCACTGTTCCGCGCTCGACGAATTTCGAGATCGGGATCAGCAGGCCTTCCTCGTAGACCTCGCGCCCGTCGGGGCCGAAGCCGCGCCCGCCGATGTCGACGACATGGGCGGTGGAGGCGAAGAAGCCGACCTGCACACCCTTGCGGAAAACCGGCGTCACCACGGTGATGTCGTGCAGGTGGCCGGTGCCCATCCAGGGATCGTTGGTCAGGTAGACGTCGCCCTCGAAGATGCTCTGCGGCCCGATCTCGCGGACGAAATGGCCGACGCTCTCGGCCATCGCGTTCACGTGGCCGGGCGTGCCGGTGACGGCCTGCGCCATCATCCGCCCCTGCCGATCGAAGAGACCCGCCGAAAGATCGCCCGCCTCGCGCACGGAGGTGGAGAAGGCGGTGCGGATCAGCGTCGTCGCCTGTTCCTCGACCACGGCGATCAGCCGGTTCCACATGATCTGGAAGTCTATCGTGTCGGGGGTCATGCCGAGGCCTCCTTGCGGATCAGGAGCAGGCAGCCGTCGGGCTGGCCAATGGCACGGAAACGCGAGGTGACGATGGTGGAGGTCTCATCCTCGGTGATGATCGCTGGGCCTTCGACGACCGATCCAGGCGTCATCTCGGCACGCGCGATCTCCTGCGCCTCGACGTCGCGGCGGAGGGCGGCATCGAAGAAGCGGCGGGGGCGCGTGGCCCTGGCCGGGGTTCCGTCGGTCACGCGCTTGACCGGCGCAGGTTCGGGCGGGCGCGAGGCGACGATCAGCGACCAGTTCGTGATCTCGGGCATCAACCCTTCGATGATCCGCCCGAAAAGTGCGCGGTACGCCTCCTCGAAGGCGGCGATGAGCGCGGGTTCGTCGCCGGGCGCGAAGCGGTCCTGCGTGAGCGGCACCGGGATTTCCCAGCCCTGCCCCCGGTAGCGCATGAAGGCGGTGAGCTTGGTCACGGTCTCCTCGCCGGCAGCGCCGGTGTCGACGAAGGCGCGCGCCTCGGCTTCCATCGCGGCCAGCGTGGTGTTCACGAGGTCAGCGTCGAACCCGTCGAGCGGCTGGAACAGCCCGCGCGTCGCCTCATAGCTGAACGGCGCGCGCAGGAAGCCGATGGCAGAGCCGACGCCCGCGCCGGGCGGGATCAGCAGCGCGTCGATCGCCAGTTTCTCGCAAAGCCGGCATGCGTGGAGCGGCGCGCCGCCGCCGAAGGCGACCATGGTGAAGGCCTCGATGTCGCGGCCGTTTTCGACCGCGTGGACGCGGGCGGCGTTCGCCATGTTCTCGTCCACCATCTCGGTCACGCCGAAACCGGTGTCCTGCTCGCTCAGACCCTGTTGCGCCGCGACCGCGCCCATCGCGGTTTCGGCCAGTTTCGCCGAAAGCGGGATCGCCCCGCCTGCAAAGCCGTCGGGATCGAGACGGCCGAGGACGAGGTTGGCATCGGTCACGGTGGGTTCCGTCCCGCCGCGCTGGTAGCAGGCCGGACCGGGTTCCGACCCGGCGGAGCGCGGGCCGACCTGGATCCGACCCATCATGTCGACCGAGGCGATGGAGCCGCCGCCCGCACCGATCTCCACCATCTCGACCACGGGGGTTGATACGGTCATGCCCGAGCCCTTCTTGAAGCGGTAGGTGCGCGCGATCTCGAAGCTGTTGGCGGTCTTGGGAGTGGCGTGTTCGACGAGGCAGATCTTGGCGGTGGTGCCGCCCATGTCGAAGCTGAGCACGCGGTCGATCCCATGCGCGCGGGCGTAGCCGGCGGCGAAGATCGCGCCGCCCGCAGGACCCGATTCCAGCAGCCGCACGGGCTGTTCGGCCGCCGTGTCGACCGAGATGAGACCGCCGCCGGAATGCAGCAGGAACACCGGCGCGTCGATGCCCGCCGCGCGCAACCTCGTGACCAGCCGCCCGAGATAGGCGGAGACCTGCGGCTGCACGTAGGCGTTGGCGATGACGGTGTTGAAGCGCGGCAGCTCGCGCAGCTGCGGCGAGATCACGGAGGAGATCGAGACCGAGAGGCCCGGCGCGAGCTCGGCCAGCGCGTCGGCCATCATGCGTTCGTGGGCGTCGTTGGCATAGGCGTGCATGAGGCCGACGGCGACGGCCTCGTATCCTCCGGCCACGACCCGTTCGGCCATCGCGCGCACCTCGGACGGGTCGAGTGGCAGCAGCACCTCGCCCTTCGGCCCCATGCGTTCGTTCAGCGTGAAGCGGTCCTTGCGCGGCACCAGCGGGACGGGGAGTTGCAGGTTCAGGTCGTATTGCTCGAACCGGTTCTCGGACCGCATCTCGATCACGTCGCGGAAACCCTCGGTGGTGATGAAGGCCATGCGCGCGCCGCGCCGTTCGATCAGCGCGTTGGTGACAAGCGTGGTGCCGTGGATCACCTGCCCGATGTCGCCGGGCGCGATGCCGGCCTCACGCGCCGCGGTCTCGATTGCGGTCAGGATCGCACGCTCGGGCTCGGCGTAGTCGGTCAGGACCTTGCCGGTGACGAGGCCGCCAGGCCCCTCCAGCGCGACGTCGGTGAAGGTGCCGCCGATATCGACGCCCACCCGGATGGTCGGCAGACCCATGTCAGGTTCCCTTGATGAACTGGTTCGCGGCAAAGCTCAGGTCGTAGAACCTGCGCATCAGCGGCGCGGTGGAGACGGTGGCGAGGTCGGTCACGGGCAGCGGCAGGTCGGCGGGGTCCATGCCGGTCAGCAGCTCCGCCATCGCCTGGCCGAAGATCGTGCCGGTGATGATGCCGCGCCCGTTGTAGCCGATGGGGGTGTAGAGGCCTTCGTCGAGGACGTGGATGCGCGGGAGGTGGTCGGGGGTCATGGCGATCTGGCCATGCCACGCCTCCTCGAACTCCACCGGGCCGAGGCTGGGGAAGAGGCGCTTGATCTGGCGGTCGGCCCAGCGCCGGGTCAGGCCCTGGTCGCGGCTGCCGGTGACCCGGCCCATGGTCCCGATGATGAGCCGGTCGCGCGCGTCGCGGCGGATTGAGATCATCACCGGCGCGGTGTCCCAGACGCCTTGCCTTCCGGGCAGGATGTGGTCCGCCTCGGGGCCGAGCGGTTCGGTGGCGAACTGGACATAGTGGATCATGGTGAAAGTGGATTTGAGACCGGGCCAGAGCGTGTCGGTGTAGGCATTGGTGCCGAGAACCACTGCGCGCGCGAGGACGGAGCCGTGGTCGGTGTCGACCCGCCAGCCGTCCGGTTGCTTCTTCAGCCCCGTCACCCGCACGCCGGTGCTGATGCCCGCACCCGCCGCCCGCGCCGCGCGCGCAAGGCCCCGGCAATAGCCCATCGGGTTCACCGTCCCCGCCCGGTGGTCGAGCAATCCGCCGACATAGGCGTCGGTGCCCAGCGCCTTGGCCGTGGCGTCACGGTCCAGCATCTCGACTGGTTCACCCATCGCCGTCCATTCGCGCAGGCGCCCCTCGAGGTCGCGAAGACCCTTGGCGGCGTGGGCGGCGTGGATCGTTCCAGCGCGCGTCGCCTCGCAGCGGATTTGGTGGCGTTCGATCAGGTCGAAGACCATCGCCGGGCCGTCGGCGAAACGGCGCAGGAAACGCGGGCCATAGTCGGGGCCGAGCGCCGTGCGCACCTGCGCGGGCGGCATCCAGACGCCAGCGTTTACGAGGCCGACGTTGCGCCCCGACCCGCCGTAACCGATCTGTTCGGCCTCGATCACGTGGGCCGACAGCCCCGTCTGCGCGGAATGCAGCGCGGTGGAAAGGCCGGTGTAACCGCCACCGACGATGGCGAGGTCCACCCGCTCGGGCAGGGTCGTGGTGGCTTCGGGGGCGCGCTCCTCGGCGGAACTGTCCCAAAGGGAAATCGGCTCGTCCTTCGTCATCGCGTCGCGCCTCGCCGGCCCGGAACTGGGGCCCATCCGCCCTTGATGGCTCTGGCCGGGGGGACTGTCAATTTGCTGCGTGCACGGTGGCCGGTGCACTGCTTCCCGGCTCGAAGCTTCAACCGTTTCAGGCGAAGCGATATGTTTCCGGGCATACAGAAAACCCGCCCGCGCCGGTGACGCCCGCTTAGCAGCGCGCGATGGGACTTGCGCGCCCGACCGCAGGCTTGGCATCCTCTTTCCCATGACAGAGCCAGACCCCGAGCCGCCTTCGCCCAACCTTCGCATCCGCATCGTCTTCGGCGAGGACGCGATGCTGGGACCGGGCAAGGCCGACCTGCTGGAGCGGATCCGCGAGACCGGATCAATCTCGGCGGCCGGGCGGTCGATGGCGATGAGCTACAAGCGCGCGTGGATGCTGGTGGAAGAGATGAACGCCGCCTTCCGCGACCCGCTCGTGACCTCGTCCCGTGGCGGAGCGCGGGGCGGTGGCGCCAAGCTGACCGAGGCGGGCGAGGTGGTCCTGACCCAGTACCGCAAGCTGGAAGAGATCATGGCCGAAGCCGGCGCGGCGCGGATCGGCGTCCTGCGCTCGATGCTGCGGGATTCCACCGACGCATGAATAGGCTTGATCGGTGTCGGATCGCTTGCGATATGTTCCATGGACTATATCAAACCCGGGGAGCCCGCCCGATGCCCGTCGCCCGCAGCTGTTTTCGATCCGGCCTGACGGCATTCCTTGCCCTGACCCCTGCCCTGGCCACGGCCGACCAGATCACCGTCTTCGCCGCCGCCTCGCTCACCAATGCGCTGGCCGAGATCGAAACGGAATTCGAGGCGGCGACCGGCCATGACCTCGTCGTCTCGCTGGCCGGGTCCTCGGCGCTGGCCCGCCAGATCCAGCAGGGCGCACCCGCCGATATCTTCATCTCCGCCAGCACCGACTGGATGGATACGGTAGAGGCCGACGGGTTGGTCGAGGAGGGCACGCGCGTCGACCTACTGGGCAATTCCATCGTTCTCGTCGCCCATGGCGCGGCCGGACCGGTGGAGATCGGGCCGGGCCTCGACCTGCCGGGACTGCTGGGCGATGGCCGGCTGGCGATGGCGCTGGTGGAGTCCGTCCCTGCCGGCATCTACGGCAAGGCGGCGCTGGAAAGCCTCGGGCTCTGGGACGCGGTCGAGGCGCAGGTGGCGCAGGCCGACAACGTGCGCGCCGCGCTCGCCTTCGTCGCAACCGGCGAGGCGCCCTATGGCATCGTCTACGCCACCGATGCGGCGGCCGAGCCGGACGTTACCGTCGTCGGCACCTTTCCGGCCGACACGCACCCGCCCATCGTCTACCCGGTCGCGGACCTTGCCAATCGCGACACCCCGGCCGAGGCGGAATTCCTCGACTACCTGCGCGGGCCCGAGGCGCGCGCCGCCTTTGAACGGCAGGGCTTCACCGTGCTGGTCGAGTAGCGCATGGCAGACTGGCTGGGCCCCGAGGAGTGGCGGGCGGTCGCGCTCTCGCTCCAGGTCTCCCTCTGGGCGACGCTGGCGAGCCTGCCGCTGGGGGTATTCGTCGCCTACGCGCTGGCGCGCTGGTCCTTTCCCGGAAAGCAGCTCCTCAACGGTCTCGTCCACCTTCCGCTGATCCTGCCGCCGGTGGTGACGGGCTACCTGCTGCTGCTGACGCTCGGCACGCGCGGACCCGTCGGCAGCATCCTCGCGGATTGGGGGATCGTGCTGGCCTTCCGCTGGACCGGGGCCGCGGTGGCCGCCAGCATCATGGCTTTCCCGCTCATGGTGCGCGCAATCCGGCTGTCGATCGAGGCGATAGATCCGAAGCTGGAACAGGCCGGCGCCACGCTGGGTGCTTCGCCGGTCTGGGTGTTCGCGACCGTGACCCTGCCCATGGCTCTGCCCGGCATCCTCGCGGGCAGCATCCTCGCCTTCGCCAAGGCGATGGGGGAATTCGGCGCGACGATCACCTTCGTGTCGAACATCCCCGGCCAGACCCGCACCATTCCGTCCGCCATCTACGCCTTCCTGCAGGTGCCCGGCGGCGAGTCGTCGGCGATGAAGCTGGTGATCGTGTCGGTCGTCGTGGCGATGTCGGCGCTCCTGCTGTCCGAACTCGTCGGGCGTCGCATCGCCGCCCGCGTGGGGGGCGCGTGATGCTGGAGGTCCGGGTGCGCCACGCCTTCGGCGAGTTCACCGTCGATGCCGCCTTCAAGGCGCCGCCGGGGGTCACGGTGCTGTTCGGACGCTCCGGATCGGGCAAGACCACGCTGGTGAACGCGGTGGCGGGGCTGCTGACCCCCGACGAGGGCAGGATCGCGTCGGACGACCGCGTGCTTCTCGACACCGCGCGCGGCATCAGCCTGAAGCCGCATCGCCGCAGGCTCGGCTACATCTTTCAGGAGGGGCGGCTGTTTCCGCATCTGAGCGTTCGCCAGAACCTCGGCTACGGGGCGTGGTTCGCGCCGCGCAACGCGCCGCGCGAGGAGTTCGGGCGCGTTGTGGAATTGCTCGGCATCGGCCCCCTGCTCGACCGCCGCCCCGGCGCGCTCTCGGGCGGCGAAAAGCAGCGCGTCGCCATCGGCCGCGCGTTGCTGTCCGCCCCGCAACTGATCCTTGCCGACGAACCGCTCGCCGCGCTGGACGAGGCACGCAAGGCGGAGATCCTGCCCTATTTCGAGCGCCTGCGCGACGAGGTGGCGGTGCCGATTCTCTACGTCAGCCATTCCGGGTCCGAGGTCGCCCGGCTTGCCACCACCGTCGTCGCGCTGGAGGCCGGCCGCGTCATCGCGCAAGGCGCCGCGGCGGAGGTGCTGGGCGACCCGTCCATCCTGCCCTCCGGCGCGCGCGAGGCCGGCGCGGTGCTGACCGCCCGCGTGGCGCGCCACCACGAGGACGGGTTGACCGAGCTTGACGCGGGCGGGGTGCCGCTGTTCCTGCCGCGGCTTGCGGAAGCGCCCGGCCGCCTGCTCCGGATCCGCATCGCCGCGCATGACGTGATCCTGTCACGGGGCCGCCCCGAGGGGCTGTCGGCCCTGAACATCCTGCCCGGCACGGTGCACGAGGTGCGCCCCGGCGACGGACCCGGCGCGATCGTCGCGCTCGACACCGCCGGCGGCCGCGTCCTCGCCCGGATCACCCGCCGCTCCGCCGACGCGCTCGCCTTGGCGCCGGGGGTCGCGGCCTATGCCATCGTGAAGACGGTGTCGGTGGCGCCGTCGGACATCGGCGGCGGACGTGGCCATCTCTGACGGAGGGTCGATTCGCGGCCCGTCAGGCCATCAGCACCACAAAGCCCGTGACCCCGGCGGCAAGTCCGACCGCAAGGCCGAAGAAGCGCCACCGCAGCCGCCTGTCGAGCCGCGAGGTGCCTTCGGAATAGTCAAAGCGCTCGTACATCACGCGCTCCATCGGCAATCCCAGCTCGATCAGCCCGTCCGCGACCGACGTCACCATCAGCCCCGGACCACAGATCAGCGCCACCGTCCGTTCAGGGTCGAGACCCCGCAGCATGTCCGAAAGCCTGTCGCGGTCCAGCCGCCCGATCTCGCCCGACCAGCCGGTCGCCGGCGTCTCGCTCAGCAGAACCGTGCGCAAATCGAGCCGCGTTCCGGCCGCGGCGATCTCATCGAGGCACGCAAAGTTCGCAGGCGCCCCGACCGCGTAGGCAATCCGCACGGGATGCGGGTGATCCCGCGCCACGAGATCCCGAAGCAGCCCCATGATCGGCGCGATCCCGACGCCGCCCGCTATCAGGAGGACGGCGTCCTCCTCGTGACCCTCGAGCGTGAAGGCGCCATAGGGTCCGTCGATCCCGATCCGGGTGCCGGGTTCGAGCGCGCCGATGCCGCTCGTGAAATCGCCGGCCTCCTTCACGATAAGACTTAGCCCCGGTCGCCGGGGGCTATCCGCGATCGAGAACGGATGGTCGAACAGCGGAAACCGGCGCTCCCCTTCCGTCATCCAGACGAATTGCCCGGCGCGGTAGTCAAGCGGCGGCGTGCCCGCGGCCGCCTGAATGTCGACCTCCCACATCCGATCGGCCAGTCTGGTGACCGACGCAAGCCGCCAGGGCCGCAGATGAAGCCGCGCCCAACGCCAGCCGTATAGGAGCAAGACGACCCCAGCAGCCACCGATCCGACCGCCCACCAGTACCAATGCACCGCCCCCATGGCGCTGAAACGGCCGACCGCCACCGCATGGTGCAGACCGGCCGCGAGCGCCACGACGGCAAGAATCACATGCGCGCCGCGCCAGACCTCGTACCGGATCGACAGACGCGCGCGTAACGCCGACCCGATCACAAGCACGACGAGCGCGCCGAGAGCGATGACGCCGCTGCGGTAATGCGGCAGCGTGAGGTACGCCCGAAGCCGTTCGAACCCGAGCGTCGGATCCATCTGGAAGGTCGGAATGACGTACAGCACAGGGTGGAGAATCAAAGCCAGAAGCACCCATTTGGCGGCAGTCTTGTGAAACGCCATCACGCGGTCGATGCCGAGGTGCCCCGACACGATCTGGAACCGGCCCGAGGTCACGAACTGCACCGCCATTGCCGCGAGGCCGACAAGACCGAATGCGGCTGCCGCCACTTCCCAGGCGGCCAGCGGTGCGACGCTCCGCGTTGCTGCAAGGGCCAAAGGCGCAAGCGAGACGACGAGGTACAGCGCTGCGACGACGCCTGCGGAAAGACGCAGGGGTTGGCCTGCGTCCCTGGAACTGTTCGCAATCGGCGAGTCATGCATCGGAATCCTCCTTGCGCCGACCGATCTGGCCGCGGCCATGGTGCTGCCGTCGTTGATGTGCATCAAGGCCCTGCCCTGCCGATGCTGCAGGATAGGGTACCGTCACATGCCGATAACCGGGAGGTTGCCATGTCCACAGCCAGCATCCTGCGCAGCCTCGTTGTGGCCGTGCTTGCCACCACGACCCCGCTTGCCGCACAAGACCTCAGCCTGACCGAGATCACCGAAGCTTGGCTGATGGGGCCTCACAGCGATTATCGCGCGCCGTCCTTCACTCATTGGAACGAGGACGGCGAGGTTCCGACCGCCTGCGCCGCCTGCCATTCGGAAACGGGCATGCTCGACTGGCTGGGCGCCGACGACAGCCCGCCCCTGACGGTGGAGCATCCCGGCACGATCAACACGGTGATCGGCTGCGCCTCGTGCCATGTTTCCGAGGCGGAGGCGCTGGAGGCGGTGCCCTTCCCCGCGGGCATGACCCTCGGCGGTCTTGGCGCATCCGCCACCTGCACCATGTGTCATCAGGGCCGCGCTTCCACCGACAGGGTGCTGTCGGCGACCGAGGGCATGGACCTCGACACCGTGGTACCGGAGCTTGGTTTCATCAACGTGCATTACGGAGTCGCGGCGGCGGTGATGCACGGCGCCGATGTGCGCGGCGGCTTCCAGTATCCGGGCCTCGGCTACGCGTCCCGCTTCGCCCATGTTCCAAGCGCGGGAACGTGCGTCGCCTGCCACGAGCCGCATACGACGGAGGTGGAGACCGAGGGCTGCATCGCGTGCCACCAGGGCGTGTCCGACGTCACCTCGATCCGCACACGACATCAGGATTTCGACGGCGATGGCGCGACCAGCGGCGGTATCCGCGACGAGATCGCCGGATTGCATGCGCGTCTGTACGAGGCGATCCTCACCTACGCACGCGAGGTCGCAGGCACGCCCATCGGCTACGCGCCCGACAGCTTTCCCTATTTCTTCGCCGACAGCGACGGCGATGGTGCAATCGGGCCGGGGGAAGCGATCTTCCCGAACCGCTATGCCAACTGGACACCGCGGCTCCTGATGGCGGCCTACAACTATCAGGTCGTGGCCAACGACCAGGGGGCCTGGGTCCACAACCCCGCCTATGCGCTGCAACTCCTGCATGACAGCGTGGTCAGCCTTGCAGACCGCGCGCAGGTCGATACCGAAGGACTGGTGCGCCCGTGAATGCGCTTGGCGGCGATTTGATGATCTGGCGACCCCTGAAGGACTCGAACCCTCAACCTGCTGATTAGAAGTCAGCTGCTCTATCCTGTTGAGCTAAGGGGTCGCTGGGTCGCAGGAATACCCGACGCCGGGCGAGGGGTAAACGCTCAAAGCTCGCGGGTCATGAAGACGCTGAGCGGGTCCGCGCGGTAGTCGCCGAAGGGCGGGCAGTCGGAGAAGCCCGCTGAGCGGTACAACCCGCGTGCCGCGGCGAACTGGGCGTCGGAGCCGGTTTCGAGCCAGAGGGTGCGCAGGCCGGCGGCCCGCGCCTCGGCTTCCAGATGCGCCAGCAGCGCGCGGCCGAGGCCCTGGCCGCGGAGCGCCTGGGCGCAGTGCATGGACTTCAGCTCGGCCGCGCCGTCGCCGAAGGGCTTCAGGGCGCCGATCGCAACGACGGCGCCATCGCCGTCGCGGCCAGCAAAGACGCGGGCGCCGGAGGCGCGCAGGTCGTCCGCCGTCATGACGTGGCAGCTTTCGGTCGGGGATTGCGAGCGCATCAGCGCGACATGCGCTGCCAGAAGCGAATCTGCCCCGGCGTCGGGCCCGGACAGCTCGGCAAAGCTCACCATCTCAGTGCGTCCAGGCCCCGCGGCGGTCGGTGGCGAAATTCTCACCATATCCGCGGCTGCGGATGTTGGGCTTGCGCGCCTTGGGCTTCAGCACCACCGCGTCGATGCCGTGGGCCTTGGCGTAGTCCTTGGCCGCCTCGAGCGTGTCGAAGCGCAGATGGACCTGACTGTTCATGTCGGACGACGAGGTCCAGCCCATCAGCGGGTCGACCTCGCGCGGGGTTTCGGGCGCGAATTCCAGGACCCAGTGGTTGGTCCTGGCCATGCCCGACGACATGGCGGTCTTGGACGGTTTGTAGATGCGGGCGCGCATGGGGGCCTCACTCCGGTCGATCCTGTTTCCACGCTTATGGAAAAACCTCGGGCGCTTGTCCACATCCAACGCTGTCGCGGGCTGCACGGCAGGCAGGCGCAGAGGGTTGCCGGCCGGGCTCGAGGGAGCGAGGGGTGGGTGGGTGGTTCGAGCCCGACCGGCAACCGCGTCTGCTGCTTGCGCCCCAACCCTAGGTCACGGCGGCCGATCGGTGCAATCAAATCCTGTCGTCAATTTCGCAC
The DNA here is from genome assembly GCA_937139335.1 of uncultured Roseicyclus sp. Taxonomy (GTDB): domain Bacteria; phylum Pseudomonadota; class Alphaproteobacteria; order Rhodobacterales; family Rhodobacteraceae; genus Roseicyclus. The sequence continues at coordinate 122,051 of CAKZPN010000065.1, forward strand.
AACTTATCCTTGTTTCGTAAAGGTTTGCGTAACGATTCTTCGCGTCGCCGGTCCGGCCCGAAACCCGCCCCCGGACGGTGGGCTTGAACCCGCGCGCGATAAGGGCAATTTGCTAGGGACACCGGAGGCGCCCCCATGCACAACAATTCCCCCGAACAGATGCCCGATACCGGCATGTCGGTCGACGTGGTCCGCGCGCGGCCCAAGCTGGAAGGCGGGCGGCGCTTCGTCATGCAGTCGGAGTTCAAGCCCGCCGGCGACCAGCCCACGGCCATCGCAGAGCTGTCGCAAGGGGTGAAGTCGGGCGATCACGACCAGGTTCTTCTGGGCGCCACCGGCACCGGCAAGACCTACACGATGGCCAAGATCATCGAGGAAACCCAGCGCCCCGCGATCATCCTGGCGCCGAACAAGACGCTGGCCGCCCAGCTTTACGGCGAGTTCAAGGGCTTCTTCCCCGACAACGCGGTCGAGTATTTCGTGAGCTACTACGACTACTACCAGCCCGAGGCCTATGTCGCGCGATCGGACACCTACATCGAGAAGGAAAGTCAGATCAACGAGCAGATCGACCGCATGCGCCACTCGGCCACGCGGGCACTGCTGGAGCGCGACGATGTCATCATCGTCGCCTCGGTCTCGTGCATCTACGGCATCGGCTCGGTCGAGACCTACGGCGCGATGACCCAGGATCTGCACGTCGGGCAGGAATACGACCAGCGCAAGGTGATGGCCGACCTCGTGGCGCAGCAGTATCGCCGCAACGATGCGGCCTTCCAGCGGGGCTGTTTCCGCGTGCGCGGCGACAGCCTGGAGGTCTGGCCCGCCCACCTCGACGACCGGGCGTGGAAGCTGTCGTTCTTCGGGGAGGAGCTGGAAAGCATCACCGAGTTCGACCCGCTGACCGGCGCCAAGACCGACACGTTCGAGAAGATCAGGCTTTACGCCAATTCCCACTACGTCACGCCCCGCCCGACGATGAAACAGGCGGTGAAGGGCATAAAGGCCGAGCTTGGCCTGCGCCTCGAGCAACTGGTGTCCGAGGGCAAGCTGCTGGAAGCGCAGCGGCTGGAACAACGCACGAATTTCGACCTCGAGATGCTGGAGGCGACGGGCGTCTGCAACGGGATCGAGAACTACTCGCGCTACCTGACCGGCCGCGCGCCGGGCGAGCCGCCGCCGACGCTGTTCGAATACATCCCCGACAATGCCATCGTCTTCGCCGACGAAAGCCACGTCACCGTGCCGCAGATCGGCGGCATGTATCGGGGCGACTACCGGCGCAAGTTCACGCTGGCCGAGCACGGGTTCCGCCTGCCGTCCTGCATGGACAACCGTCCGCTGAAGTTCGAGGAATGGGACGCGATGCGGCCGCAGTCGGTCTTCGTCTCGGCCACGCCCTCGGCCTGGGAGCTGGACCAGGCGGGCGGCGTCTTCACCGAACAGGTGATCCGCCCCACCGGGTTGCTGGACCCGATGGTGGAAATCCGTCCGGTCGAGATGCAGGTCGACGACCTGCTCGACGAGATCCGCAAGGTGGCGGCCCAAGGCATGCGGACACTGGTCACGACCCTGACCAAGCGCATGGCCGAGGACCTGACCGAATACCTGCACGAACAGGGCATCCGCGTGCGCTACATGCATTCCGACATCGACACGATCGAGCGGATCGAGATCCTGCGCGACCTGCGCCTCGGCGCCTTCGACGTGTTGATCGGCATCAACCTGCTGCGCGAGGGGCTCGATATTCCCGAATGCGGGCTGGTGGCGATTTTGGACGCCGACAAGGAAGGCTTCCTGCGCTCGGAAACCTCGCTGATCCAGACCATCGGCCGCGCGGCGCGCAACGAGGAGGGGCGCGTGATCATGTATGCCGACCGCATCACCGGCTCGATGGAGCGCGCGCTGCGCGAGACCGACCGCCGCCGCGCCAAGCAGATGGCCTACAACGAGGAACACGGGATCACGCCCGCGACGGTGCGCAAGAACGTCGAGGACGTGCTGGCCGGGCTCTACAAGGGCGACGTCGACATGAACCGCGTCACCGCCAAGGTCGACAAGCCGATGGTGGGCGCGAACCTGCAGGCCCATCTCGACGGGCTGCGCACCGAGATGCGCAAGGCCGCCGAGAACCTCGAATTCGAGGAGGCGGCGCGTCTGCGCGACGAGGTCAAGCGGCTCGAGGCCGTCGACCTTGCCGTGCATGACGACCCTCTGGCGCGGCAGCAGGCGGTCGAGAAAGCCTCCGACGCGGCGGTGGGCGCGAAGGGACGGTCGACAGCCGGCCGGCCCGGCCAGCGCGGCGGCAACGTGAAGCGGCGCAAGAAACACTGAACCACGGGTTGGTTAAGGGTGGATTAAGCGAGCGGGGCGCGGTGTTGCGTTGCCCATGGATACGGCCGTGATGCCGGGGGAAAATCGTTCAGGGTGCGCGGGTTGTGGCGCATTCTTGAAAAGAATGCGAACCGAAATCTTTACAAGATTTCGACGGCGTGCGGAGAAAAGAGATGCTCGAACTCGAGGCCACGAACACCCATCTTTATCCCGGCGCGACCGGCACCATCCTGAGCGGCGAGCCGGTGAGTGGGCCGGTCACGCTGCGCTTTGCCGATGGCGGCGGGGCGACGGGCACGCTTTCGGGCGAGATGCTGCATATCAAGCCTTACACCACCACGGCCGGCACCGAGATCGCCGCCAAATCCTGGCAGATTGCCTTCGACGGCGACCACTTTCGCATCACCGCCCGCGCCGCCTCCTGAAGGCTGGACAATCCGGGCCGTGCGGCTAAGTCTGCGCGCATGCGATTTCTTCTTGTCTTCCTGTTCTTTCCCGCGGTCGCACTGGCCGATGACTGGCAGGCGCTCGACCAGCCCGGCGCCATCGCGATCATGCGCCACGCGCTGGCGCCCGGCGCCGCCGACCCGGCCGATTTCACGGTGGGCGACTGTGCCACCCAGCGCAATGTCGATGAACGGGGCCGGGC
>CAKZPN010000066.1 GCA_937139335.1 uncultured Roseicyclus sp.
CTGCATCCCGTCCAAGGCGTTGCTTCACGCCACCCACCAGCTGCACGAGGCCGAGCACAATTTCGTCAACATGGGCCTGAAGGGCAAATCGCCCTCCGTCGACTGGAAGGTGATGCAGGAATACAAGCAATCCGTGGTCGAACAGAACACGGGCGGCATCGAATTCCTGTTCAAGAAGAACAAGATAGACTGGCTCAAGGGCTGGGGTTCCATCCCCGAGGCAGGCAAGGTCAAGGTGGGCGACGATACCCACGAGGCCAAGAACATCATCATCGCCTCGGGCTCCGAAGCGGCGAACGTCCCCGGCGCCGAGGTGACCATCGACGAGAAGATCGTCGTCACCTCCACCGGCGCCCTTGAACTGCCCAAGATCCCCAAGAAGATGGTCGTCATCGGCGCCGGCGTCATCGGCCTCGAGATGGGAAGCGTCTATGCCCGGCTGGGCACGCAGGTGACGGTCGTCGAATACCTCGACAACATCACCCCCGGCATGGATGGCGAGGTTCAGAAGAACTTCCAGAAAATGCTGAAGAAACAGGGGCTTGAATTCGTCATGGGCAGCGCCGTCACCTCGGTCGAGACGCTCAAGACCAAGGCCAAGGTGAACTACAAGCTGCGCAAGGACGACAGCGAGCACCAGCTCGACGCCGACGTCGTCCTCGTCGCCACCGGCCGCAAACCCTATACCGACGGCCTCGGCCTCGACGCGCTCGGCATCGAGCTCACCAAGACCGGCCAGATCAAGACTGACGAGCACTGGCAGACCAACGTCAAGGGCATCTACGCCATCGGCGACGCCATCACCGGCCCGATGCTCGCCCACAAGGCCGAGGACGAGGGGATGGCCGCGGCCGACGTGATCGCCGGCAAGCATGGACACGTCAATTACAACGTCATCCCCAGCGTCATCTACACCCACCCCGAGGTCGCCGCCGTCGGTCAGACCGAGGAGCAGTTGAAGGACGAGGGCCGCGCCTACAAGGTCGGCAAGTTCTCCTTCATGGGCAACGGGCGGGCCAAGGCCAATTTCGCCGGCGACGGCTTCGTGAAGATCCTCGCGGACAAGGATACCGACCGCATCCTCGGTGCGCATATCATCGGTCCGATGGCGGGCGACCTGATCCACGAGATCTGCATCGCGATGGAATTCGGCGCCTCCGCGCAGGACCTGGCACTCACCTGCCACGCCCACCCGACCTACTCCGAAGCGGTGCGCGAGGCGGCGCTGGCCTGCGGCGATGGCGCGATCCACGCCTGAGCGCCTGCGCGTCACGGCCGCCTACGCAGCCACATACACCCCCGCGCTTGGCGTGGCGCGGGGCGAGGCACTGACCTCGCACCACGCCGACCCCGACAACGCCGGCTGGCGCTGGACCACCAACGCCGGTGGCCTGGGCGGCTGGCTGCCGGAGGGGCTGGTTCAGGACGGATGTGCGACCGAGGATTGCGACAGCACCGAATTGACCGTGGCGGCGGGCGAGTTCGTCACGCTGGTCCGCCGGCTGAACGGCTGGTCGCTCTGCGAAACCGCCACCGGCACACGCGGCTGGCTGCCGGATAGCCACTTAGCGCCCGCCTGAGCCCGTCTTTGCTTCCCAAATACTCCGGGGTTTGGGGGGTTGCCCCCCGGTCCGCCGCCACAGCCGTCACGTCGTCAGCAGCCGCAGCCCTTTCGTCACATCCGCCCGCACCGCCAGCCGCAGCCCCGGCTCGTCCCCGGCCTTCAGGGCTGCCACGATCAGGCGGTGGTGTTGCGGCAGCTCGGTGCGGTTCAGCCGCCCATAGAGCGCGCGCATGGTGGGCCCCAGTTGCAGCCAGACGGTTTCCGCGAGCGCCAGCATCGCGGGCGCCTGGGCGCGCAGGTAGAGGGTGCGGTGAAACTCGAGATTGCGCTTGATGTAGGAGACCGCGTCGCGGCGCGCGACCGCCTGCGCGATGGTGGCGTTGATCGCCTCCATCCGCTCAATCAGGGCGGGGTGGGCACGCGGCAGGGCGCGGGCCGCGAGTTCCGGCTCCAGCAGCGCGCGGATCGCCGCCAGTTCCTCGATCCGCTCGTTCGAAAGCTCGGGGGTGGAGGCCCGGCCGGACGCGGACAGGAACAGCGCGCCCTCGCTCACCAGCCTGCGCACCGCCTCGCGCGCGGGGGTCATCGACACGCCGAATTCCGCGCCGAGGCCGCGCAGCGTCATCGCCTCGCCCGGCCCCACCTCACCATGCATGATCCGCGTGCGGAGCGCGCGATAGACCCGGTCATGGGCCACCGCCGCCCCGGTCTCGGTCGGGCGCGGGTTCATCAGCATGGGACGCTCTCCTGCACGAGGTCGAAGCGCCAGGCCAGCAACTCTGCGCCGTGCCGTTTCAGCCAGTCGCGGTGGTCGCGGTAATCGGGGCGGAGCCGCGCGCAGACCCGCCAGAAGGCATCGGAGTGATTCATCTCGACCAGATGCGCCACTTCGTGCGCCGCGACGTAATCCAGCACCGCCGGCGGCGCCATGATCAGCCGCCACGAAAACATCAGATCGCCCTTAGACGAGCAACTGCCCCAGCGGCTTTTGGGGTCGCGCAGCGTCAGCTGGCCATGCGGGCGACCGAGCGCCGAGGCATGGACCGCCACCGCCCGCGACAGCCGGTCCCGCGCCAGCCCGGACAACAGCGCCTTGATCCGCGGCCCTTCGCGCGGGCCTTGCGGCACGGCGATCACGCCCTCGACGAAGCGCGCCGAACGGCCCGTGCCCGCGACCACGGCGCAGGGCTGGCCGCAAACCGGCACCTGCGCGCCAATCCGGGCCTGCGCCGGCACCGGGGCGGTCCGCAGGTGGCGGCGCACCCAGGTTTCGCGGTCGCGCAGAAACGCCAGCGCCTCGGCCTCCGACGCCCAGAGCGGCAGCGACAGGCTCACGCGCCCGTCCGAGCGCGACACCCGCAGGCTGTAGCGCGTCGCCCGGCTGGACCGGCGCAGCGACACTTCGACCGGCGGATCGCCGGGAAGGATATGGGTAGACGCGCGGGTTTTAGACACCGGTTCGACAGTCCTGAAGAACGTGCCCCATGGCAGACGCGGACGGGGTTTGACACTATCTTCCTACTATGGCAGACGACCACATCCTGCGATACCGAAGAGTTTTTTTGAGGGGGTGCCATGCCCAAAGAGGAATGGGGCGTCAAACGCGTTTGCCCCACCACCGGCAAACGGTTCTACGACATGAACCGCAGCCCGATCGTCAGCCCGTACACCGGTGAGGTCGTCACGATCGAAACCGGCAAGGCCGGCCGCAGCCTCGTGGCCGACAAGGCCGACAAGAAGGCCGCGAAACCCGCGGTGACCGAGGACGAGGAAGATCTGGTCCTCGACGACGACATCGAGATCGATGACGACGATGCCGATGTCGATCTGGACGAAGACGATGTGCTGGACGACGATGACGACGGCGATACCGTCGCGCTCGACGACCTGACCGACGTCGCCGGCAACGACGACGACTGACGGCCACCGGGGGCGGGTTGCGCAAGGAAGAACCGCGGTTTTTTCCCTTGCGCGCATCCCCGCCCTCGCATAAACCGCCGACCACTCGAGGGGGCGTCACCGCCCCCCGAAACGGGGCCTTAGCTCAGCTGGGAGAGCGCTTGCATGGCATGCAAGAGGTCAGGGGTTCGATCCCCCTAGGCTCCACCAGTTTCCTCGCCGTGTCGCAGGAAACGCCCTTTTCCCACACCCCGAATCCTGCAAATCATGGCCCGGTTTCCTGTAGGCTGACCGCTGTGCGCCGCCCGAGACGACCGCTCGCCGCGGCGTCGAGCGCGTCAACTGGTCTCGCCTGCGCCGGCCCCAGCGCGCTGGACGTTCAGCGCGTTGTGTACTATCGCATACCAAACTTCCGAGGCGACGGGGATCCCCATGACCGACCAGATCACGCAAGACATCATCTACACCAAGGTGGACGAAGCGCCCGAGCTTGCCTCGGCCTCCCTGCTGCCGATCATCCGCAGCTATGCCGCCGCCGCCGGCGTCAGCGTGGGCACGCGCGACATCTCGCTGGCGGGCCGCATCCTGGCCGCCTTCCCCGAGCAGCTGAGCGACGATCAGCGCATTTCCGACGACCTCGCGCTGCTGGGGGAATGGGTGAAGACGCCCGAGGCGAATGTGATCAAGCTGCCGAACATCTCGGCGTCCGGCCCTCAGCTCGCCTCGGCGATCCGGGAGTTGCAGGCAAAGGGCTACGCCGTGCCCGACTACCCTGATGCCCCCACGACCGACGCCGAGAAAGAGGCCCGCGCGCGCTACGACGCGATCAAGGGCTCGGCGGTGAACCCGGTCCTGCGCGAAGGCAATTCCGACCGCCGCGCAGCCAAGCCGGTGAAGGCCTTCGCCCAGGCCAACCCGCACCGGATGGGCGACTGGACGCCGGACAGCAAGACCCGCGTCGCCGCCATGCCCTCGGGCGATTTCCGCGGCAACGAGGCCTCGAAGACGCTGGCCGGTGCGGCCACGGCGAAGATCGTGCTGACTGGCGCGGATGGAACCGAGCACGTGCTGAAGGAGGCCGTCAGCTACCCCGCGGGCACCGTGGTCGACGCGACCTTCATGAGCGCGGCGGCCCTCGACGCCTTCCTCGCCGAGGAGATCGAGAGAACCAGGGCCGAGGGCACGCTCTTCTCGCTGCACCTGAAGGCGACCATGATGAAGGTGTCGGACCCGATCATCTTCGGCCACACCGTGCGCATTTACCTCGCGCCGGTGTTCGAGCAGTTCGGCGACGAGATGAAGGCGCTGGGCGTGAACCCCAACTCCGGCCTCGGCGACCTTCTGGCGCGGGTCAAGGGCAACGCCCAGATAATGACCGCGATCAAGCAATGCCTCGACGCGCGGCCGCCGCTCTACATGGTCGACAGCGACAAGGGCATCACCAACCTGCACGTGCCCTCCGACGTGATCGTCGACGCCTCGATGCCGGCGTTGATCCGCGCGGGTGGCAAGGGCTGGGGGCCGGACGGCAAGGAACACGACGCCGTCTGCGTCATCCCCGACCGCTCCTATGCGCCCGTCTATGACGAGACGATCCGCTTCTTCAAGGAGAACGGCAAGCTCGACCCGGCCACCGCTGGAACGGTCCAGAACCTGGGCCTGATGGCGCAGAAGGCCGAGGAATACGGCAGCCACCCCACCACCTTCGAGATCCCGGTGGACGGCGTGGTGCGCATGGTGCTCGAAGACGGCACGGTGCTGCACGAGCATTCGGTGCAGGCCGGCGACATCTGGCGCTCGGCCAGCGCGCGGAAAGCGCCGATCGAGGATTGGGTGAACCTCGCCATCGAGAGGCAGGCGCTGACCGGCTACCGGTCGATCTTCTGGCTCGACGAGACCCGCGCCCATGATGCGGAGCTGATCGCCATGGTGAAGCCGATCCTCGAAGCGAAGGGCGTCGCGGACAAGTTCGAGATCATGGCCCCGCGCGAGGCGACCCGCGCCAGCCTCGAGACGATCACCAAGGGCGAGAACACCATCGCCGTCACCGGCAACGTGCTGCGCGACTACCTGACCGACCTGTTCCCGATCCTGGAACTGGCGACCTCGGCCAAGATGCTGTCGATTGTGAAGCTGATGCAGGGCGGCGGGTTGTTCGAGACCGGCGCGGGCGGCTCCGCCCCCAAGCACGTGCAGCAGTTGCAGTCGGAAAACCACCTGCGCTGGGACAGCTTGGGCGAGTTCTGCGCGCTGGGGGAAAGCTTCAAGTTCCTCGGCCAGAGCACGGGCAACGCCAAGGCCCGGATCCTCGGCGACGCGGTCGAGGCCGCGACGCAAGGCGTGCTCGATCATGGCCGCAGCCCCGGCCGCAAGGCCGGTGAGCCCGACAACCGCGACAGCCACTACTGGTTCGCCCGCTATTGGGCCGAGGCGCTGGCGGCGCAGGGCGAGGACGCGGAGCTTGCCGCGCATTTCGCCCCTATCGCCAAGGCGCTGGCCGAGAAGGAAGCGGCGATCCTGGAGGAGCTTCACGCCGGGCGCGGCAAGCCCGTCGAGATGGGCGGCTACTTCCTGGCCGACGCTGCCACGACCGCCGCGATCATGCGCCCCTCGGCCACGCTGAACGCGATCATCGGCTGATCCGTCGGCGCCATCGAACGACAAAAGCCCCGGCTTCGGCCGGGGCTTTCCTTTTGGGGGGTCTCGCGGGCGCCGCCGGACTGCGTCCCCCGCCGGCTACATGACCGCACCGATCTGCCAGGGAAGGATTTCATGGTCGCCCAGGCCCAGCGCCTCGCTTTTCGTGGCGCGGCCCGAGGCGACGGAGAGGATCTCGGCCAGGATCTCGGCGCCCTTTGCCTCGACGCTGACGCCCGCGCTGACGATGTCGCCGCAGTTGAGGTCCATGTCGTCCTGCATCGCGGTGAAAAGGCGGTCGTTGGTCGCCAGCTTGATCGTCGGCGCTGGTTTCGAGCCGAAGGCCGAGCCGCGCCCGGTGGTGAAGACCACGATTTGCGCGCCGCCGGCCACCTGCCCGGTGACGGACACAGGGTCGAAGCCGGGCGTGTCCATGAAGATCAGGCCGCGCCCGGCGATCGTCTCGCCATAGGCCAGCACGTCGCTGAGCGGGCCGGAGCCGCCCTTCGCCGCCGCGCCGAGCGATTTCTCGAGGATCGTGGTGAGGCCGCCGGCCTTGTTCCCGGGGCTGGGGTTGTTGTCCATCGAGCCGCCGTGCTGCGCGGTGTAGTCCTCCCACCAGCGGATGCGCTCCAACAGTTTCGCTGCCACCGCCTCGCTCGTCGCGCGGCGGATCAGGAGCTGCTCGGCACCGTAGATCTCGGGCGTTTCGGACAGGATCACCGCGCCGCCCTGCGCGACAAGAGCGTCGGCGGCGACGCCCAGCGCCGGGTTCGCGGTGATGCCGGAATATCCATCCGAGCCGCCGCATTGGAGCGCCACGGTCAGCGCCGAGGCCGGGCACGCGCTGCGCTTTGCCGCGTTCACCTCGGGCAGCAGCGCCTCGACCCGCGCGCGGATCGCCGCGATGGTGGCGCGGGTGCCGCCGCTGTCCTGGATCGTGAGGCCCACGAAGCGTTCCTGCCCCGAGCCTTGGAACATCGCCTTCATCCGCGCGACCTGCATCACCTCGCAGCCGAGCCCGACAAAGACCGCCGCGCCGACATTGGGGTGGGTGGCGTAGCCCCAGAGTACGCGCTGCAGGTTCTCCCAGCCCGGCCCCTCGGAGGCCATGCCGCAGCCGGTGCCATGGGCGAGTGCGAAGACTCCGTCGACGTTCGGGTATGCGGCTAGGATGCCGCTGGTGCGGATCTCCTCGGCGGCCTGGCGGATCACGGTGGCCGAGCAGTTCACGGTGGCGCAGAGCGCGATGTAGTTGCGCGTGCCGATGCGGCCATCGGTGCGGCGATAGCCCATGAACTCGGCCGGGGGTTGCGGGGCGACGGCCGCCTGCGCTGCGGCCAGATCCACGCCGGCCTCGTAGCTGCGGTCATGTTCCCCGACTGCGCAGTTGTGGCTGTGGACATGCTCCCCCGCCGCGATGGGCTGGGTCGCGTAGCCGATGATCTGCCCGAACTTGCGGATCGGCGCGCCGGTCTCAATCTTGTGCCGCGCCAGCTTGTGCCCGGCGGCGATGCCCTCGCGCTTCTCGGTCAGGATCGCAACGTCGTCCGACGGGTGCAGGACGATGGGCTCAGACATGGCGATCGCTCCGCCGGGTCATGCCGTCAGCGCCTCGACCATGGCGCGCGCGCCGTGCCGGGACAGGCCGTCATAGGCCTCCGTCACTGCGGTGCAGAAGCCCGCGTCGGCGGTGAGGTCGGGGGGGAAAACGTCTTCGATGGCGAGCAGCGCCGCCACCTTGCCCGCCGCGTCATCGGCCCGGTCGGAAGCTACCTTCAGCCGCGCCGCCAGCGGGTCGCGGACGTCGATGCGATTGCCCGCCTCATCGACCCCGCCCACGTAGCGCATCCAGCCCGCCACGGCGAGCGCAAGGCCCGGCACCGGGCGGCCCGCCGCGAGGTTGTCGCGGACCGTGCCGAGCAGGCGTTGGGGCAGCTTCTGGCTGCCGTCCATCGCGATCTGCCAGGTCCGGTGGCGGATCGCAGGGTTGCGGTAGCGCTCGAGCAGCGCGTCGCAATAGGCCGCCAGGTCCTCGCCCTCGGGCTGGGGGACCGTCGGCACGATCTCGTGGGTCCAGAGATGCCGGCAGAGTGCGGCGAAGGGCGCATCGGTAACCGCGTCGGCGATTGTCTCGTGCCCCGCGAGATAGCCGAGATAGGCAAGCGCCGAGTGGGTGCCGTTGAGGCAGCGCAGTTTCATCGTCTCGAAGGCGGCGACACTTTGCACCAGCTGCGCGCCGGCAAGCTCCCAGCGGGGTCGCGCGCCGTCGGTGAACTCGTCCTCGATCACCCACTGACGGAATGGCTCGTGCATCACGCACCCCTCGTCGCGGTAGCCCTGCGCTTCGGCAAGGCGGTCGATGTCGTCTTGCGTGGGGGCGGGCGTGATCCGGTCGACCATCGTGGCCGGAAAACGGACGTTCGCGACGATCCAGTCGGCAAGCGCCGGGTCGCGGGCGCGGGCGAAATCGGCCACCACGCGCGCGACCAGGTGGCCGTTGTCGGGCAGGTTGTCGCAACTGAGCACCGTGAAGGGCGCGCTGCCGGCGACGCGCCGCCGGTCCAGCGCCTCGACGAGAAAGCCGATGGCGGTCGAGGGCGCGGAGGGGTTGGCCAGATCGGCGGCAATGCCCGGATGATCGAGACGCAGCCGCCCGGTCGACGGCTCGTGGCAATAGCCCTTTTCGGTGATGGTCAGCGACACGACGCGAACTTCAGGCGCGGCCATCGCCGCCAGCACCGCCTCAGGGTCGTCGGGCGCGACCAGCACGCGGGCGATGGAGCCGATGACGCGGTATTCCGGCCCCTCGGGCGCCAGCGTGACCGACGTGTAGACGCCGCCCTGCGGCGCGAGCTGGTCGCGGGCGGTGGGGCTTTGCAGCGAGACCGCGCAGATACCCCAGTCGCCGCCGGCAGCCGCCATCGCCTCGTCGGTATAGATCGCCTGGAAGGCGCGGAAGAACGCGCCCGGTCCAAGGTGCACGATCCCGACCTCGGGCGCCTCGCCGCGCCGGGTCAGGCGGGGGTCATCGGGCAAGCCAGCCTCCATCGACGTTGATCACCGTCCCCGTGACATAACGCGCGGCGGGGGAGCAGAGGAAGGCCGCGGTGCCGCCGATATCCTCGGGTGCGCCCCAGCGACCCATCGGGATGCGCTCGAGGATGGCGCGGCTGCGCGTCTCGTCGGCCTGCAGGGCGGCGGTGTTGTTGGTCGCGATGTAGCCCGGCGCGATGGCGTTCACGGTGATGCCCTGCTGCGCCCATTCGTTGGCGAGGATCTTGGTCACGCCCGCCACCCCGTGCTTCGACGCGGTGTAGGATGGCACCCGGATGCCGCCCTGGAAGGACAGGAGCGAGGCGATGTTCACGATGGCCGCCGGGGTCGTGCCCTCGGCCAGTCCGGCGCGCGCGAAGGCCTGGCAGGTGAAGAACACGGCCTTCAGGTTCACGTCCATCACAGCGTCCCAGTCGGCCTCGGTGAAATCGAGGCTGTCGTCGCGCCGGATGATGCCCGCGTTGTTCACGAGGATGGAATAACCCTTCCCGGCGAACACCTCCTGCGCGGCCATGGGATCGGCGAAGTCGAGCTCCAGCGTCTCGGCCTGCCCGCCCGCGCCGTGGATCGCCGCAACGGTCTCGTCTGCCGCGCTGCGGCCGGCGCAGGTGACGCGCGCGCCCTGCCCCGCCAGCGCCACGGCGATGGCCTGTCCGATGCCGGTGTTGGCGCCGGTCACCAGCGCGCGGCGGCCTTCGAGGGAAAACAGGCTCACCGCATGTCTCCGGGCTGGATGAAGTCCATGTCGGTGTAGTCGATGTTGTCGCCCGCCATCGCCCAAATGAAGGTGTAGGAACCGATGCCGGCGCCCGCGTGGATCGACCAGGTGGGCGAGACCACGGCCTCCTCGTTGGCGATCATGATGTGGCGGGTTTCCTGCGGTTCGCCCATGAAATGCACCACCCGCGCCTCGGGCGTCATGCCCCAGTAGAGATAGGCCTCCATCCGGCGGTCATGGACATGGGCGGGCATGGTGTTCCAGACCGAGCCGTCCAGCAGCTCGGTGTAGCCGAGCACGAGCTGGCAGCTTTCCATCACCAGTGGGTGGATGAACTGGTTGATCACGCGCTTGTTGGAAGTCTCGGTCGCGCCCATCTCGACCTTCTTGGCCTCGCCGATGCGGACAAGGCGGTTGGGATAGGTGGCGTGTGCCGGGGCGGAGGTGATGTAGAACCGGCCATTGCCGCCGAAGGTGACGGCGCCGGCGCCCTTGCCGAGGTAGAGAACGTCGCCGGTTTCCAGCGTCCAGTCCTGCCCGCCGGCAGCGACGGTGCCGGTCTTGCCGATGTTCACGATTCCCATCTCGCGGCGGTCGAGGAAGCTGTCGGTCTTCGTTTCCTCGACCTTGTCGAGCGTCAGCGTGCCGCCTGCCGGAACCGCACCGCCGAGCGTGAAGCGGTCATAATGGGTGTAGACCAGCCGGATCTCCCCGTCCCGGAACAGGCCCTCGCCGAGGAAATGCCGGCGCAGATCGTCGGTGCCCATTTGGCGGGCGTGGTCGGGGTGGATGGCGTGGCGGGTTTCAACGGTCAGCATAGGAAGTCCTCACAGAAAGTCGTCGCGTCTCGGGGTGAAGGTGTCGATCAGGCGGCCGGGCTCGAGGCAGACACAACCGTGCTCGGCGCCCGAGGGGATGACGAAGCTGTCGCCCGCCGCGACCTCGAAGCTGTCGGCGCCGATCTCGAAGCGGAAGCGGCCGCTTTCGACGTAGGTGGATTGCACGTGGGGGTGGCTGTGCAAGTCGCCGCGCGCCCCCGCGTCGAAGCCGAATGACACCACCATCAACTCGGGTGCGTCCGACAGGACCTGCCGGGCGACCCCGGGGGCGGGTGAGACGGTGGGGAATCGGCGCAAGTAGGGCATGGGGTCGTCCTTCAGAACAGCGAGGGCAGCCAGAGCGAGATCGCGGGGATGTAGGTCACGATCAGCAGCGTCACGACGGCGGCGAGGTAGAACGGCCAGATCGTGCGGATGACGTTGGCGACGGGCACCTTGCCCACCGCGCAGCCGACGAAGAGCACCGCGCCCACGGGTGGGGTGCAGAGCCCGATGCCGAGGTTCAGGATCATGATGATCCCGAAATGCACCGGGTCGACGCCCACCGCGGTCGCCACTGGCAGAAAGATCGGCGTGGTGATCGCGATCAAGGGCGACATGTCCATGAAGGTGCCGAGGATCAGCAGGACGACGTTGAGGACAAGGAGGATCACCAGCGGGTTCGACGACATCTCGGTCATGATGGCGGCAAGCTGGGTCGGGATGCGCATGTAGGCCAGCAGCCAGCCGAAGGACGCCGCGCAGCCGATCACCAGAAGCACCATGGAGGCGGTGCGCACCGCGCCGACCGTGGCGGCCACGAAATCACTCCAGCCGAGCGTGCGGTAGGCCAGCAGCGTCACGAGGAGCGCGTATACCACCGCGATGCAGGAGCTTTCCGACGCGGTGAAGACGCCCGACCGGACGCCACCGAAGATGATCGCGACGAGGATCAGGCCCGGAACCGCGTTCAGCGCGATGAGGCCGAGGGCGCGGGCGCCGGGAAACCGCTCGGTCGGGTAGTTGCGCTTGCGGGCCACGAGGTAGGCCGTGACCATGAGGGCAGCCGCGAGGATGAAGCCCGGGATGATACCGGCGGTGAAGAGATCGGCGATGGACAGGCGACCGCCGGCGGCGATCGAGTAGATGATCAGGTTGTGCGACGGCGGCAGCATCAGCGCGATGATCGACGAGACAACGGTGACGTTCACCGCGAATTCCTTGTCGTAGCCGCGTTCCTCCATCTGCGGGATCATCAACCCCCCGATGGCCGAGGCGTCGGCGGCGGCGGAGCCCGAGATGCCCCCGAACATGACCGAGGCGGCGATGTTCACCTGCCCCAGACCGCCCTTGAGATGCCCGACCGCGGCACCGGCCAGCGCCACCAGCCGGCGCGCGATGTCGCCGCGCACCATCAACTCGCCGGCGTAGATGAAGAACGGGATCGCCATGAGCGCGAAGACCGACATGCCGGAGTTCACCTGCTGGAACACCACGACGGGCGGCAGGCCGAGGTAGGCGATGGTGGCGAAGGCCGAGACGCCGAGGCAGAAGGCGACGGGCGTGCCGATGAGAAGCAGGAAGGTGAAGGTTCCGAAGAGGACATAGGCTTCCATCGGCTCAGTCCTCGACCAGCTCGGCTTCGCCGAAGCGCGCGGTCTGAAGCCCGGCAAAGCGGCGCAGGATGCGCTCGAGCGAGAACAGCAACATCAGCACGCCGCCCCAGATCAGCGCGAAATAGTTGAAGGCGCCCGAGATGCCGATGTTGGGGATCGTGTTGGGCCAGGTCGTGGCCGCCAGTTGCGAGCCGTAGACGACCATACCGCCCGAAAAGGCCGCCACGAACAGGTCCGAGATCGTGTGCAGGACCGCCTTGGTCCGCGGCCCGAGGATGTGCAGCAGCACGTCGAAGCTCAGGTGATTGCCCTCGCGGATGCCGACAGCGGCGCCGAGCAGGATGAACCAGCTCATGATGATGACCGCGCCGTTGCCGGTCCAGGTCGGACTGTCGTTCAGGATGTAGCGGCCATAGACCTGCCAGGCGATGAAGGCGGTCATCATCACCAGTCCGAAGGCGGAAATGTAGAGAGACAGCCGCGACAGCCATCCGAAGGCGAACGATAGTTTCAGCACGAAAGCGTGCATGGTTCCTGCCCCTGTGACCGGACGTGGAGGAAAAGCGCGGGCCGCACCCGATCATGAGGCGGCCCGCAAGGGAGCGGTCGGAGTTACTCGACGCCCTGGATCCGCTCCACCAGGCTGCGCATCTGGTCGGTGGTCACGTGGGTTTCGTAGACCGAGGCCATGGCCTCGATGAACGGGGTCTTGTCGATGTCGGTGATGACCTCGACGCCTGCCGCGCGCACCGCCTCCTCGGAGGCCGCTTCGCGCTCGGCCCAGAGTTCGCGCATGTGCGGCACCGAATCCCGCGCCGCCTGGCGGATCAGCTCCTGGTCCTCGGGCGTCAGCCGGTCCCAGCTGGCCTCTGACATCACCAGGACCTCGGGCACGATCAGGTGCTGATCCAGCGTGTAGTAGCCCGCCACTTCGTAGTGGCCCGAGCTTTCGAACGACGGCCAGTTGTTCTCGGCCCCGTCGATGACGCCGGTCTGGATTGAGGAATAGACCTCGCCATAGGGCATCGGGGTCGCGTTGGCGCCGAGCGCGTTGACCATGTCGACGAAGACGTCGGACTGCATCACGCGGAAGCTGAGGCCTTCGAGGTCCTCGATCGACCGGATCGGCCGCTGGCTGTTGTAGAAGCTGCGCGAGCCGCCGTCGTAATAGGCCAGCCCGATCAGGCTGTGGTCCGCGAACTCGGCCAGGATCTCGTCGCCGATCTCACCGTCGACGACGGCGTGCATGTGCTCGGTCGAGCGGAAGATGTAGGGCAGCGAGAAGACCTTGGTCGCCTCGATGATGTTGTTGAACGGCCCGAGGCTGACGCGGTTGAGGTCGATCACGCCAAGCTGCGTCTGCTCGATGGTGTCGGCCTCCTGGCCAAGCTGCGCCGAGTGATACACCTCGACGCAGATCCGCCCGTCCGAGCGTTCCTCGAGCAATTCGCCCATGTATTCGACCGCCGCCACCGTCGGGTAGCCCTCGGGGTGCGTGTCGGACGACCGCAGCGTGATCTCGCACGCCATGGCGCCGGTGGTCAGCGCAGTGGTGGCGAGCACCGCCGCAAGTCCGGTCTTGAGTGCAGTCATATTCTTTCCTCCCTTTGGTGGTTGATCACAGGCGATAGGCCTCCCTTGCCAGCCTGTGAGTGAGGTCTTGCGCGACCTCGAACGCATCGCTTTCCCGGAGCCGGCCGGTGCCGACGAGGGTCGCGAGATAGGTGCAGTCGGTCCGGCGGGCCACGTCGTGACGCGCCGGGATCGAACAGAAGGCACGGGTGTCGTCGTTGAAGCCCGCGGTGTTGTAGAAGCCGCAGGTCTCGGTCGTCAGCTCGCGGTAGCGCAAGATGCCCTCGAAACTGTCGAAGAACCACCAAGGCGGGCCGAGGCGCAGCGCCGGATAGGCCCCCGCCAGCGGGGCCAGTTCGCGGCCATATGTCGACTCGTCCAGCGTGAAGAGGATCAGCGTCAGCTCCCGGTTCATGCCGACGGCGTCGAGCAGCGGCTTGAGGTTGCCCACGAAATCGTTGCGGCGCGGGATGTCGAAGCCCTTGTCACGGCCATGCGCCTCGAACACGCCCCGCGAATGGTTGCGCCACGAGCCGGAGTGGATCTGCATCACCATCCCGTCCTCGATGCTCATCCGCGCCATCTCGGTCAGCATCTGGCCGCGGAAGGCATCGGCCTCATCGGCCGAACAGGTGCCGTCCCGTACCTTGTCGAAGAGCGCGGCGGCCTCGGCGGTCGGCAGGTTCTCGGTGCGGGCGGTCGGGTGACCGTGGTCGGTCGCGGTGGCGCCATGGTCGCGGAAGAAGGCGCGGCGGGCGCGGTGGGCGGTCAGGTATCCCTCCCAGGTCGCGGTATCCTCGCCGGTGATCTCGCCCAGCTTGGCGAGGTTGTCGGCGAAACCCTCGAACTCCGGATCGACGACGGCATCGGGGCGGTAAGTCGTGACGACACGCCCCTTCCAGCCGCTCTCGGCCATCATCTTGTGCCATTTCAGGTCGTCCAGCGCGCCTTCGGTGGTCGCCAGCGCCTCGATCCCGAAGGACTCGAACAGCGCGCGGGGCCGGAATTCGGGACGCCCGAGGCAATCCTCGATATGGTCGTAGACCTCGTCGGCATTGCCGGGCGTAAGCGGTTCGGACAGGCCGAAGACATACTCGAAGGAATGCTCCAGCCACATCGCCGAAGGCGTGCCGCGGAACAGGTGGTAGCCGTCGGCCAGGTGGCGCCAGATCTTGCGCGGGTCGGTCTCGACCGTGCCGCCGTCGACGCGGGGCACGCCGAGATCGGCCAGCGGCACGCCCTGGCTTGCCAGCATCCGGAAGACGTAGTGGTCGGGCACCACGAACAGCTCGGCGGGGTTCGGGAACCGGTCGTTCTCGGCAAACCAGCGGGGGTCGCAGTGGCCATGCGGGCTGATGATCGGCACGTCGCGCACGCTGTCGTAGAGCGCGCGGGCAAGTCCTCTCTGGGTCGGTTCGGGTGGAAAAAGCCTGTCGGGGTCGGTTAGCGCCATGAAGTCGAGCCTCGGGAATCATCTGTGAATTGGTTGATACGCTAATATGCCAGTTGTGAGAAGCGTTCAGATTGGGTATTGCCTGTTCCGTACACAGAAGGTTCGTTGAAACGGCATGCTCAGCTTTCCCGTCCAGGTCGCCCCCCCGGCCCAAAGCGCCACGGATTTCGTGTTCGAGACGCTGTACAAGGCCATCGTGAAGCTGCTGCTGCCGCCGGGCTCGCGCGTGTCGGAGGCCGAGGTTGCCGAGCGGCTGCAGGTCTCGCGCCAGCCTGTGCGTGATGCGTTCTTCCGGCTGGCGAACCGAGGGTTCGTCGTGATCCGGCCGCAGCGCGCGACGCTGATCACCAAGATTTCCGAGGCCGAGGTGCTGCGCTCCGCCTTCATCCGCGTGGCGCTGGAGACGGCGTGCATGAGAGAGGCGGTGGCGCGCGTCACGCCCGCCGATATCGCTGACCTGCGCCAGGTGATCGATGCGCAGGGCGACGCGGTCACGCGCAGCGACAGCAGCGCCTTTCACGACCTGGACGAGGCGCTGCATGCGCGGCTCTGCGAGGTCGCCGGGCACCCGAAGGTCTGGGATCTGATCCGCGAGCAGAAGGGTCACATGGACCGCGCGCGGTTCCTGTCACTGTCGTTCAACCAGGCGACTGCGCATCAGGAACACATCACCATCCTCGACGCGATGGAGGCGCGGGATACCGAGCTGGCGATCAGCCTGCTCGACAGCCACCTGACAAAGATCCGCACCCATCTGGCGCGGATCCGGCGCGAGCACGGCCAATTCTTCGAGGATGACGCGACGTGATGAAACGGCTGCTCTGCATCGGGGAATGCATGCTCGAGATGGCGCCGGCGGGCGAGGACGGGCTGTACCGCGCGGGCTTCGCCGGCGACACGTTCAACACGGCGTGGTACGCCCGCAAGCTCGCCGCGCCCGAGGTGGAAGTGGCCTACCTGAGCGCCGTCGGCACCGATGACCCCTCGGCGCGGCTCGAGGCCTTCACGCGGGCGGCGGGCATCGTGCCCGAGTTCGGCAAACGCGCGGACCGGACCATCGGGCTATACATGATCAGCCTCGAGAATGGCGAGCGGAGCTTCAGCTACTGGCGCGCCACCTCGGCCGCGCGGACGCTGGCAGACGATCTGGAGACGCTGCCGGGGCTGACGGCTGGCGACATGGTGTTCTTTTCGGGCATCACCCTCGCCATCTTGCCGGAAGCGGGACGAAAGCGGCTGTATGCGGCGCTTGACCGCGCGCGCGATCAGGGCGTGCGCATCGCCTTCGACCCCAACCTGCGGCCCAGGCTCTGGCCCTCGACGGACGAAATGTGCCGCACGATCATGGAGGGCGCCGCGCGGGCCGACATCGCGCTGCCGTCCTTCGAGGACGAGGCCGCGTATTTCGGCGATGCCGACAGCGCCGCCTGCGCGGCGCGTTACCGCAGCGCCGGCGCCGCCACCGTCGTCGTCAAGGACGGCGCGAACGAGGTGTATCTGCTGCACGAGGGCGCGGTCATCACTGTCTGTCCCGACCCGGTGGCGGAGATCGTGGACAGCACCGCCGCGGGCGATGCGTTCAATGCGGGCTTTCTTGTCGGGCTCGATGGCGGGCTGACCCTCGAGGATGCGGTGCGGCAGGGTTGCCGCCTGTCGGCGCGGGTGATCACGCAGCGCGGCGCTTTAGTGAGCCTCTGACGCCGGTCAGCTGTCTGCCTCCTCCGCCTCGTTCTCAAGCGGGATCACCGACAGTTCCTGAACCTCGTCATCGTGCTGCAACTCTCGCGCCAGGTCTTCGCAGTTCACGTCCACGCCCGGCGCCGCGGCCATGAGCATGTAGCGTCGCATCCCGCTGGCCCGGTCCTGCCGCACCGACACCGCCCCCGGCTGCAGCCCGCGCGCGGCCAGCGACGACACCAGCAGGGCGCTGTCATACCAGCTGTCCTGCCTGACCCCGACCTCGATGCGGACCACCGGCTTGGGCGGGGTGAAATATTGCAAGACCCGCAGAACCAGCAGCACGGCCAGCGCCGCCACGGTGCCGATGGCGCCGAGGTCCAGCATGCCGACGCCGAAGACGATCCCCAGCGCGGCGGTGAACCAGAGCGAGGCAGCCGTGGTCAGGCCCTGAACCGTGGGGCCCTCGCGAAAGATCACGCCCGCGCCGAGAAAACCGATCCCGGTCAGGATCGCATGCGGCATCCGCGCCAGGTCCGAAACGATCTGCGCGTCCGACGGCATGTTCAGCACCCACTCCGCCATCCGGGCGCCGACAAGTGTCATGAGCGCCGAGGCGAAGCAGACAAGTGTATGGGTGCGCACGCCGGCGGGCTTGCCGTGATATTCGCGCTCCACCCCGATCAAGGCACCGGCGATCAAGCTGAAGAGCAGCGGCAGCATCATGTCGGTGTCTTGCAATGCGGCGAGAAGGGTGTCGGGCGTCATGCGGGCTCCTGGTGGGATTGCCCATTACAACTCGGGGCGACATGGGAAAGTTCCTGACGGCCGCTGCCCATGGCGGGTTTGCGCATCGAAGTTCTTATATCAGAAAGGGATTGACCCGGTCAGCAGGTCGAGAGGGCCACCACCGGCGCCAACGACACGGTGCTCGCCACCAGCCCGATCCAGGCGCCCATGCGCGGCAGGCGCTGTGCCCGCGCCGGACCGGTGGGAAGGCTGACCATGAGGATCAAGTGCAGCGCAAGACCGGCCAGCCAGACCGCGATCATCACAGCGGGATGCAGCGGGCCGAGCGGCGTGGCGATGGCCGGCCAACCAAGGGCGCAGCCGGCCCCGTGCAACCCGTAGACCGCGGAAAAGAGAGCCGCCCAAAGCATCGGTCCCGCCAACATCCGCGCGAGCAGCAGCATCACAGCGCCTCCTGCAGACCGACCAGCAGAGCCGAGGCGGCAGTCGTGGCCAGTGCGTAATCCTGCCAGAGCCGCCAGACCGGCGCCGCCCCGCGCCGGGTCGCGCCAAGACGCCCCGCCCGCGCGTCGGCCCATGCCCGCAGCGCGAAGAGCGTGGCGATGACCGCGTGGACCAGCGCGAAGCCCAGCAGCACGCCGCGCAAG
Source organism: uncultured Roseicyclus sp. (assembly GCA_937139335.1). Taxonomy (GTDB): domain Bacteria; phylum Pseudomonadota; class Alphaproteobacteria; order Rhodobacterales; family Rhodobacteraceae; genus Roseicyclus. The sequence goes on from CAKZPN010000066.1 coordinate 18,409, forward strand.
GCATCGCGGGCATGGCGGCGCGGGTCGTCCAGGGCGAAGCCCACCCCCGCCAGCGCGACCACCGCGACGAGCCCGGCCGCGACCCCGATCATCGCGGTGGGCCGCGCTGCCGGGCTCGCGCGCCGCGCCTCGACCCGTCGCGCCGCGACCGAGCCTGCCAGCAGGGCCGCCAGCGCGAGGCAGGACAGCGCCGCCGCAAGGAATGCGGGCAGGCCCGAGGGCGGCGCGGGCCAGCCGGGCGCCACGACCGACAGGAAGCCCACACCGAAGATCAGGCAGGCGTAGAGCGTCGCGTCGGCGACCAGCGTTGCCACCGCGCCGCCATAGGCCAGCGTGGTGCGCCGGTGCCAGTGCAATGGCAGCGCCAGGCCCGGCGCGGCCTCCACCGGCGGATGGTCGCGATCTGTGCCCATGACAGCGCCCCAGCGCCAGACCATCGCGATGATCGCCGCGATGGCCAGCGGCGTCAGCACATAGAGACCGGCCAGCATCAGCGCGAAAAAGCTGCCGATCACGGCCGCGGTCGCCAGCGGCAGCATCGTGTTCGTCGGCAGGGCCGCGACATGATCAGGCCGGCCCGTTCCCGGCTCCACCACCAGTGTCTCGCGCCAGCCGCGCGGCGCCCCGGGCACCAGCCCCTCGCCCCGCGCCAGCGCGAGCAGGGCCCCGGCCTCGTCCTTTCCCGGACCGGGCAGAGAGGCGAAATTATAGGCAGGCGCGGGCAGCGCCATGGCCCAGTCGAGCGTCGGCGCCTGCCACGGGTTGCGCTGGCTGCGCCGCCCGAACAGCGCCTGCATCGCGATGTCGAAGGCGAAGAGCGCAAAGCCCATCGCCAGCACCATGCTGAAGATTGAGGAGACGAGGTTGGGCAGCACCCATTCCGGATTGTCGGGGTAGATGTCGATCCGTCGTGGCATGCCCAGAAGGCCGGTCAGGTGCATGATGAAGAAGGTGCCGTGGAAGCCCACGACGATGAGCCAGAATGCGGCCTCGCCCAGCCCGCTCACGCGCCAGCGCCCCGAGAGGAGCGGCATCCAGTAGGTGATCGCCGCCATCATCGGAAAGACGAAGCCGCCGATCAGCACGTAATGCAGATGCGCGGTGACGAAGGCGGTGTCATGTGCCTGCCAGTTGAACGGCACGATCGCCAGCATCACGCCGGTCAGCCCGCCCATGACGAAGGTCAGGAAGAAGCCCATCACATGCAGCATCGGCAGCGAAAGCTCCGGCCGTCCCTTCCACATCGTGCCGATCCAGACGAAGACCTGCACCGCCGTCGGCACCGCCACCAGCGCCGAGGCGGCGGAGAACAACCCCAGCGCCATGTTCGGGATGCCCACGGCGAACATGTGGTGCACCCAGAGGCCGAAGGACAGGAACACCAGCCCCAGAACGGAGGCGACCACCGCGCCGTAACCGAGGATCGGGGTGCGGCTGAGGATCGGGATGAGGGTGGAGAGCGCGCCGGCGGCGGGCAGGAAGATGATGTAGACCTCGGGATGGCCGAAGAGCCAGAACAGGTGCTGCCAGAGCAGCGGGTCGCCGCCGCGCGCCACGTCGAAGAACGGCCAGTCGAAGGCGCGCTCGACCTCCAGCAGGATGGAGCCGAGGATCAGCGGCGGAAAGCCCACCAGCATCATCACGCTGGTGCCAAGCAGGTACCACCCCATCAGCGGCATCCGGGTCAGCGCCATGCCGGCGGCGCGGCAGCGCAGGATCGTTACCGTGATCTCCACCGCCGCGGCCATGGCGGAAATCTCGACGAAGGTGATGCCCAGCAGCCAGACATCGGCGTTGATGCCCGGCGTGTGAACCCGCCCCGACATCGGCGTGTACATGAACCAGCCGCTATCGGGTGCGACGCCCGCCAGCAGCGACAGCAGGATGGTCGTGCCTCCGAAGAGATAGCACCAGTAGCCCAGCGCCGAGAGCCGCGGAAAGGCCATGTCTCGCGCGCCGAGGATCTTTGGCAGCAGCCACAGCGCCAGCCCCTCCAGCATCGGGATCGCGAAGAGGAACATCATGATCGTTCCGTGCATCGTGAAGATCTGGTTGTAGAGCGCGGTATCAAGGAAATCCCCGCGCGGCGTGGCAAGCTGCGCACGGATCAGCATCGCCAGAACACCGCCGATGGCGAAGAACACGAAGGCCGTCGCCATGAAGCGCCGCCCGATGGTGCCGTGGTTCACCGACATGAACACGCCGCGCAGGCCGGGCAGATCGGCCCAGACCTCGGTCAGTTCGCGGTGCAGCCGCAGCGCGCGCTGGCCCGCATTGGCCCGGATCGTCGTCTCAGCTTCCGGCCCGCTGTGCAGCGCGGTAGTGGGGGCCATGGGGCTCGGGGGGGTCGTGTCGGTCATGGCTGCTCCCCGGTTTCGGCGGCGATCTCGGACAGGTCGGGGAACGCCCCCTCCTCGTAGACCACCACGGTGAAGCGCATCACGCTGTGGCCGATGCCGCAGAACTCGGCGCAGAGCCCTTCGTGGATGCCGGGCGCATCGGCCATCAGCCGCGCGACATTGGTGCGGCCGGGCACTGCGTCCATCTTGCCGCCCAGCCGCGGCACCCAGAAGCTGTGGATGACATCGCTCGAGGTGATCTCGATGTCGAAGGGGCGGCCGGCGGGGATGTAGAGCACATCCTGCGTGACCAGCGGCGCGCCGTCGGGGCCCGGCTGCGTGAACTCCCACTCCCATTGCCGGGCATGGGCGGAGACCCGCAGCGCGCCATCGTCGCGCGCCACGATCCGCTCGCCCACCCAGAAGCCATAGCCCACCAGACCCACGAGCACGGTGAGCGTGAAGCCGACGCCGAGACCCATCGTCCACACCCGCTCGTCCGGGCCGACCGCAGGCTTGCGCCACCACGCGAGCAGGAGAAGGGCGAAGACAAACGTCGTGATCAGCGCCGCCCCCAGGAGCATCACCCACCACAGGCCCGCGATCAGCCCGGCCGAGGCGCCGGCCGGGTCCAGTGTCGACAGGGGGCCACTGCAGGCCGCCAGCGCGGGAACCGAAACCACCGGTCCGGCCTTGAAGTAGACACGGCGGCTTTTGGGCCGCCTCAGCGCCCAAAAGCCCCGAGGCCCGCCATGCGCCCCCGACCGACCCTGAAACAGCGCCGCAGGTTGCACGACCCGATCCAGCAGCACCCGGTGTTCGACGAGACCGGGTCGCGCGTCGCCATCGCGGGCCATCCGATGCACGCGATGATGGTGGCCTTTCCGATCACGCTGGCCTTCTGCACCTTCGCCGCCGACGCGCTCTACTGGTGGACGGGCGACCTGTTCTGGCCCCGCGCCGCAGTCTGGGCGGCTGGCGTTGGCTTCGTCATCGGCGTGATGGCGGGGCTCGTCGGCACGGTGGAGCTGCTGACCGTGCCCGGCATACGCATCCGCTCGGCCAGCTGGACTCATTTCATCCTCGCCATGATGCTGCTGTCGCTTCTGGGCGCGAACTGGATGATCCGGCTGGGTGATGCGACCGCGATGGTCCTGCCCTGGGGCATCATGATCTCGGCGGTGGCCGCGGGCATGACGGCCATCACCGGCTGGCACGGCGGCAAGCTGGTCTTCGACTATCACATCGGCGCGCAGGTCGGTCACAGGGATCCCCCCTGAGGCTCGAGCAGCGCCTGCGGAAGCAACTCGGCCATCCACGACAGGTCGGGTTTCGCCAGGACCAGCCAGAACACCACCGCCATCTGCGGCAGCACGAGGGCGAGGGCGATCAGCGGCGGCGGCATCTTGTAGCTTGCCTTGCGCTCGCCCGATTGCAGGATCAGGTTCCCGAGCCAGGCGTGGACCAGCGCCATCCCGGCCACGAAGACGAGCTTGAGAAGCAGCCATTCCTGCTGGATCTCGGTCACGAGGATCAGCGCGGTGCCGGCCCCGATCGCGATGACCGCGGCGGGGCTGGCAAAGGCGACATAGCCGTAGTGCGTGATCAGCCGAAATTCGGTGAACCGGGTCTGGATGCGCGCGCCGCGATAATGGTTCAGCAGCAGCGGCAGGCCCACCAGCGCCGCACACCAGCACAGCAGCGCCGCGATATGCAGGAATTTCAGGGCCGCGATCACGCCGCGAAACCCTGGCTCCAGCCGCGGCGCAGCATCCAGAAGGCGACGGCGGCCAGCGGCACGAAGCCCGGCACCCACATGATGAGGCCGGCGAGTTGCTGGTCCGCCAGAAGGCTCAGGCCGTAGGCGTCGGCGCCCGCCATGTGCTGCGGGTAAAAACCGTGCGGCGCGAAGGTCAGCACCGCACCGATCAGCCCCATGACGCCGGCCAGCCCGCCGACCAGCAGGGCGTGGGCGAAGAGTGTCTCGGCGCGGGCGGCGGGTGCCAGGACCGACGACCAGAACACCCAGGCCGGCAGGAGGAGCGCGGCCTGAAGCAGCCAGTAGACCGCGACGCTGTCCCAGGCCCGGTCATAGACCGCCGGGAGATGCCACAAGATCAGCGCGAGCGAGGTGAGGCCGAAGCCGAGGCCCGCCGGCAGCGCGCGCCAGGGCAGCGCCACGGCCAGCGCCGGGGCAACTATGCACAGAAGGACCAGGTGGTGGCCCGCGCGGGCCGCGAACAGCGCCACGGTGGCGGCGCAGAGCGGCGAGACGAAGGCAAGCACGAGCCCGCCCAGCGCCACGGCAAGCGCACGGTCGCGCGAGGGGTCGGGGCCGGTCCCCTGCCGCAGCCACAGCGCCCCGAGGGACGCGAGCGCGAGGGCGGCCACCAGCGCCGGGTCCCCGTTCCAGCTTGCAAGAAGCTCGCCGGGGGGCACGACGGGGCCGCAATAGGGTGTGGTCTGGGAAAACGGGGCTGTGGTCATGGGCGCGCCATCCGGGTTGCGCGGAAATATCGGCTTACATGCACCGGCCCCTCACCCGTCGAGGGCAGGGGCCGGCGGCTGGATTCTGTCGAAACCTCAGAGCAACAGCGCAATGATGATGACGACGAGCAGGGGCGCTCCCAAGAGCCAGGCTATGATGGCCGGCATGGCGGATCTCCTTTTCAGTTTGCGTGGGCCGGGGCCGTCGGGTCAGCGTCCGAAGGCGCGAAAGCCGACGTTCCGGTCACGGTGTTCGCCACCCGAGGCGGCCGCGAAATAGGCGGCAGCGGCACCGGCCAGCATCGTCGCCGCCAGCACGAACGCCGCGATGGCACCTGCGATGCGCACCTGGTCGGCCGTCTCGACGGCCTCGTCCCAGGCTGACCGGGCTTGCGCCACGGCGGTGTCGAGCTGCTCGCGCGCCTCTTCCCGGGTGGTGCCGGTCGCGTCCGAGATGACGGCGGCGAGATAGGCGCGGTCGTCCTCGACCAGTTCACCTTGCTGGAAGGCCCGCGTCATCACCGACGCGATTTCGCCGCGCACTTCGGGGTCAGCGGTGACGGCACCGTCTTCGCTGCGCAGGGCGACGCCGGCGAAATAGTCGAGCGGCTCTTCCATCGTCTCGGCGACGGTGGAGGCGGCGGCCCCGACGCCGGAGGCCGCGGTGCCGATGATGTTGGTGACACCCGACGCCGCCATCACGGTGGCAACCAGCGCGCCAACGGCCCAGACGGTGACGCCATGCGCGCCGTCGCGGGTTTCGACCTCGTCCTCGGTAGCATCACCGATACGCCGGCGCATCCGGCCGGCCAGGTAACCGCCGGCCGCGAAGCTGGAGACGGTGATCCAGATGAACCACAGGCCGGACGCGATCGTGTACCACATCAGCGAAGCGCCTTCGCCCGGTTCGGGCGACACGATCGACAGGCCGATGCCCGCGCCGAAGGTCGCCAGCACAAGGAACAGGCCGTAGGCGAGGGCTGCGCCTGCCAGAACGGCGGCCCAGTCGAGATAGGAATGGGTGTCGGCCACTTCGACCGCGGTGGTCGGCACGCTACCCGGTGCCGCGGGATCGGGGTGCATGGTCATGGAAATGTCCTTTCAATGCAGATGCTCCCGCAGGAGCCGATCGGTGAAGCCCTGCGCATCAAGCGAGGCCAACGAAGGACAGGATGGCCAGAACGACCACGATGAGGCCCACGATATAGATGATGCTGTGCATTGCGGAATTCCTTCGGCAGTTTGTGTTCCATGTCGCACCGGAGGCGCCGCCGATCCCGTGTGTTCACGACTGCGCGACCTGTCCGGATACAACCGCGAAGCTGCGCGAAGGTTCCACCTGCCGGGCAGCAGAAGGTCTACTCGACCGCGGCCTGATCGCCCTCGTGCTCTTCGCGCAGGTCGGCGACCATGCCGGCGGTGACGGAACCCGCGTCGTTGGACCAGGCGTTGCGCACGAAACTGGCCAGTTCCGCCACTTCCGCGTCACTCAGCCGCCAGCCGAAGCCCGGCATCCGCAGGCGCATCGGACGCTCTTCGGTGGAGGGAAGCTCGTCGCCCTCGAGGATCATGTGGATGAGACCCGTGGGTTCCGCCGCGGTGACAAGGAAGCTGCCGTCAAGCTCGGGGAAAACCTCGTCCGCGCCGCGACCGTCAACCATGTGACAGGCCGAGCAATTGTCCAGATAAAGCCGCGCGCCAAGGGGCATGTCGGGGTCGGCCGTGCTGAGCATCGCCGCGGTGGCGTTCTCGACCAACTCGTCCACGGCCCGGACCTGCTCGGCCTCGTCGGGCACGTCGGCATCGTCTTCCGGCGCCGGACCGTCGGTCCCGATGTGGCGCAGGTAGGCGACGACCGCCTGCATGTCCTCCGCCGTCAGGTATTGCAGCGAATCCTCGACGACCAATGCCATCTCGCCCACCACGCTCGCGTGCGCGTTGCGGCCTGTTCCGAGCACGCGGGCGAGTTCCTCGCCGCTCCAGGTCTGGGGCGGGCTGTCGGGGCCGCGCAGGCCGGGCGCGGTCCAGCCGTCGATCTCGCCGCCGGTCAGGAATTCGGGGTCCTCGGCGGTGAAGCCAGCTTGGGTAAAGGTTTGCGTCCGCGGCGAATGGCAGGCGCTGCAATGCCCCGGCCCCTCGACAATATAGGCGCCGCGGTTCAGCTGTTCGTCGTCGTAGCGCCCGGGCCCGCCCACGTCGCGCTCGGCTTCCGGCAGGCCGACCCATTTCCAGGCACGCAGGGCCCAGCGCTGGTCGAATGGAAACCCCAGTTCCGGCTCGGGCACCGGGTTGGAGACCGGCTCCACCTCGGTGGTGAAGTAGAGATAGAGCGCGCGCACGTCCTCCTCGGTGAGGAAGCGGTAGTTGTCATACGGCATCGCGGGGTACAGATGCGCGCCGTCCTCGCGCACCCCGTCATAGAGCGCCGCGCGGAATTCATCGAGCGAATAGTCCCCGATACCGGTCTCGTCGTCGGGGGTGATGTTGGCAGAATAGATGACGCCGAGCGGGCTGTTGATCGGACGGCCGCCGGCAAACTGCACGCCATCCTCGGCGGTGTGGCAGGCGGCGCAATCGGCCAGCCGCATCACGTATTCGCCCGCGCCCTCCTCGGGTTGCCAGCCGGCGGCAAGATCCTCGTGCGGCTCGGTCGTCTGGGGCGGGATGAAGATGAACAGGAGCAACCCGATCACGGCGACGATGGCGAGGGCAAGAAGGACGCGCAGAAAGGTTCTCATCGCTTCGCCCTCACACCAGTGGTCCGGGATTTTGCAGATAATCCCGCCGGATGGCCTCCGCCGACCAGTAGGTCAGCCCGCCGACCATGCCGGTCGGGTTGTATTGCAGGTTCTGCGGAAACGCCCCTGCCCCCATGACGAAGACGTTGTGCACATCCCAGGACTGCAGATAGCGGTTCACGGCCGAGGTGGCGGGGTCATTGCCCATCACAGCGCCGCCGACGTTGTGGGTGGTCTGGTAGGAGGTGGTGTCGTAGCGCGCGCCCTCCTCCTTGTAGGCCGAACTCCAGTGCGTCGGGTTCATCGCCTCGACGATGGGTTCGATCTGGCGGCGCATGAACTGGGTCATCGCGATCTCGTTCGGCTTCCAGTCGAAGGTCATCCGCAACAGCGGGCGGCCATGCCTGTCGGTGTAGGTCGGGTCGAGGTCGAGGTAGGTGTCGCGGTAGGACATGTTCGAGCCGTGGCTGCTGACACCCATCGAATGCCCGTACCACCGCGCGATGTCGCGCTTCCACTCGGCACCCCAGGAGGCCGACCCCGAGGGCAGCGACATAGAGCGGATCGGCTGGCCGTTGGTCTGGCCGTTGCCGATGTAGCTGCCGCCGATGAACCCCTCGGCGGCAAAGTCGATCTGGCTGATGGCGAAATCGTCGATGGCGACGCCGTTGGCCCCCGCGCCGACGAAGGGGTTGAAGTTGATGTCCTCGAAATGCATCGAGGTGCCGCCCATCATCTGGTAGGAATAGTTGCGCCCCGTCACGCCCTCGCCCGTCGCCGGGTCATAGGGCTGGCCGATGCCCGACAGCAGCATCAGGTGCACGTTGTGCAGCTGATAGGCGGCGAGGATCACGATGTCGGCCGGCTGGAACACCTCTTCCTGCGCCTCCTCGTCGAACCAGGTCACGCCGGTAGCGGTCTGCCCGTCCTCGGCCAGTTCAACGCGCATGACCTCGGCGTTGGTGCGGTACTGGAAATTCGGCCGCCGCTTCAGCGCGTCGAGAACGCAGGTCTGCGGCGAGGATTTGGAATAGTTCAGACATCCGTAGCGTTCGCAGAAGCCGCAGAAATTGCACGGTCCAAGCTGCATCCCGTAGGGGTTGGTATAGGCCTTCGAAGCGTTGCCGCCGGCGCGCACGAAAGGATGGTAGCCCATCGACCGGGCCGCATCGGCGAACATCTCGTTCGACAGAGTGGTCGGCAGCGGCGGCAGCGGGAAGGGGTTGGCGCGCGGCCCCTCGAACGGGTTTCCGCCTTCCTGGATCTCGCCGTTCAGGTTGCCGGCCTGCCCGCTGATGCCCGCGACCTGCTCGAACCGCTCGAAATACGGCTCCATCTCTTCGTAGGTGACGCCCCAGTCCTGCAACTGCATGTCTTCCGGAATGATATCGGCACCGAAGGTTTCCTCGACGTAGCTGCGCAGGCGCAGTTCCTCCACCAGCGGGCGCCAGTGCACGCCGTTCCAGTGGATGCCCGCGCCGCCGACGCCATCGCCGGGCAGGAACGAGCCCCAGCGGCGGAACGGCAGCGCCACGTCGTCGGTGGTGTGACGGACGGTCAGGGTCGTGTTCCGGGGCCGCTGCATGAATTCGAAGCGGATGCCGTAGCGCAACTCGTCGGCGACCTGCGGATACTGGAAATCGGGAACGGTATCGCGGTCGGGGCCGCGTTCCAGCGCCAGAACCTCGAGCCCTTCCTCGCACAGCTCCATGCCCATGATCGAGCCGGTCCAGCCCAGGCCCACGATGACGACGTCCTTGCGGGGGTCGGTGCGTGCCATGATCAAGCCCTCTCGCCAGCGATGGAAACCGGACCGAGCGGATAGGGAACGTTGTCCTGTTCGACCCATTCAAGGAAATTGGCGCGCGCACCGGGAAAGCCGATGTAGACCCAGGCCGCCATGCCGTGATTGCCGCCATAGCGCGGGTCCGCGAAATAGCCTTCCTTGGTGTTCTGCAGAAGGTGGATGAAGAACTCACAGCTCTCGTCGGGAAGGAAGCGCGGTCGCGAGGGCCCGGTGGCCTCGGTTTGCGCGCCGCCGCCGCCCGCAGCTTCGCCCTCACCGCCGCCCTCGCCTCCGCCTTCGCCGGTTCCTGAGACGCCCGCCGCGGCGGTGCCTTCGCCCCGGCGGGTGGCCTCTGCCTCCAGCGCCTCAAGCGCGGCATCCTGCCGGTCGGGCGCGAGATCGACGAACGAGGCGCCTTCGGTCTCCACGCACCAGTCGTCGAAGCGCGCGATGGCGTCGCGGTAGATCTCGGCCGGGGTCAGCGGCGTCTGGTATCCGAAATCCCCGCCGGCAGCGGGGTAGTGCGGCCCTTCCATGTACCAGTCGACGGCCTGCCCGTACTCACCGGCAAGCTGCCGGTCGATGAAGACCGGCACGCGGGCCTCGATCGCGCCGGGTCCTTCGCCGTCGGACGGAATGAGGCGGGCCGTGGCCGCCAAGACGAAGGCCCATTCGGCGGCGCTCAGGAACTCCGGGCTGTACTCCTCCAGCGGCGGCAATTCGGTCTGCGCCCAGGACGGTGCGGGCATCGACGCAAGCGCAACCCCCGCCGCCCCGCTTTGCAAGAATCCGCGGCGGGTGGAGGAGAGGTCTCGGGTCATCAGGCTGGCTCCGCTGGCTGTCAGTGGTCTTTCGGATCCCCGTCGGGATCGCTCCGGCTTGGATCTTCAACGGCCCCGCCTCAGGTTTGTTCCGGCTGCGGCAAGAAAAAATTTTCCGGCCGCGCGGTCACAGGCTCCAGAATCCGACACCGAGCGCCACCGCGATGGCAGAGAGAACGAAGCCGGCGATCATGAGGGCGCCGTCGCCCAGCGTCAGGGCCAGACCGAACACGGCTATGGCCAACATCGGGCCGGTGCTGGCGAACGGCAGCAGTTCCAGCGGCGGAACGGTCAGGCACAGGACCAGCGTGACGAGGGCGGCCGCCCGCGTGGCCTTGTCGGAGGTGAAGGACGGCAGGCGACCGTGGAACCACCGGTCGAGCCGTTCGCCCACCGGGTGCATCTTGTCCATGGCCTCGTTCAGTTTCTTGCCCGTCACGCCGCGCCGTTCGATGACGCCGGGCAACCACGTCGAATCGCGGCCAAGCGCGATCTGGACGGCGAAGACCGCGATGATCGCCGCAAGAACGGTAGGCACACCGGGCACGCCGCCCAGCGGCGAAATCTCGATCAGCGCGGGGACGAACAGGAACGGCCCCCAGCCGCGATCCCCGATGGCGGTGACCACCTGACCGATTGTAACCGTTTCATTCTGTTTTCCGGTTTCACACAGCTCGTTCAGAATATGCTCGACCGGCCGCGTGGTGCGGCGAGTCTGGGCATCGCTCTTCGTCGCCTTCGCCATTCAGGTCATCCGCCGATCAGGTCGCCACCGTTCGGGTGCAGGACCTGGCCGGTCATGTAGGAGGAATCCTCGCAGGCCAGGAACAGGAGTGCCGGCGCCACCTCGTTCGGCTGTCCGGGGCGGCCGAGCGGCGCCGATTTGCCGAAACTCTCCACCTTGTCCGGCGGGAAGGACGCCGGGATCAGCGGCGTCCAGATCGGGCCGGGCGCGACCCCGTTCACCCGGATACCGTCGCCTGCCAGCGAGCTGGACAGCGCGCGCACGAAGGCCACGATGGCACCCTTGGTCGAGGCATAGTCGATCAGCAGATCCTGCCCGCGATAGGCCGTCACCGAAGTGGTGCAGATAATCGACGCGCCACGCGACAGATGCGGCATCGCCGCCTGCACCATGAAGAAATTCCCGCCGATGTTGGTGCGGAACGTGCGAAAGAGCTGGTCCTCGGTGATGTCGGTGACGCTGTCCTGCGCATGCTGTTCGGCGGCATTGTTCACCACGATGTCCAGCCGCCCGAAGTCGGCCATGGTGCGTGTGACGACCTCCTGGCAGAACGATTTCTGCCCCACGTCACCGGGCATCAGCAGCGCGGTGCCGCCCTCGGCCTCGACCAGGTCGCGGGTCCGCACGGCGTCCTCCGTCTCGTCCAGATAGACGATGGTGACGGCCGCGCCTTCGCGGGCGAAGAGGATGGCAGTAGACCGCCCGATGCCGGAATCGCCGCCGGTGATGATGGCGACCTTGCCCTCCAGCCGGCCGGAACCAGGGTAGCGCGGCATATGATCGGCGGGCGGATCCAGGTGATGCTCAAGCCCTGGCTGGCGGTCGAGGGTCTGCTTGGTGTCGAGATCATCGGGTTTCATGGTCATGTCCTTTCGCTGTTGCCGCGTGCTTTTCGGCGGCGTCCGGTTCGGGCCTTGCACGGCGAACAACGCAGAACCCCAGGGGTTCCAACGTGATCCTGTCACCGGCGTGCGCGGCGCGGGTTCCGACCACGTCGAGCAGATCGTCCCCCGGTTCGACGTCGAAACCCGCCTCCTCGAGCGCGAAGTTCAGCACGAAGGTCATCCGGCAGCACGCATCGAACCGGTCATAGGCGATGATCGCCGTGTCGGTTCCCCTCAGCACGATCTCGTGGCCATGGCGCAGCATCGGCGTCTCACGCCGCCAGGCCAGCAGACCGGAGAGGAAGGACAGCACCGAACCCGGGTCGTCGTGCTGCACGTCGACCGCGCGCGCGGCATGCGGTTCGGGCACCGGCAGCCAGGATTTTTCGGCGCTGGTGAACCCCGCGTGAGGTGCGTCGCCGTTCCAGGGAAGCGGCGTACGCACGCCGTCGCGGCCCGAGAAGTCGGGCCAGAACGCCTTGCCCCAGGGGTCCTGCATGTCCTCGTAATCCAGCTCCGGCTGGGTCAGGCCAAGCTCCTCGCCCTGAAACAGGATGCCGCCGCCCTGCAGGGTGGATTGCAGAAACAACAGCAGCTTCGCCGCCTCCTCCGCCTTGCCCGCCTCGACCGCGAAGCGGGTCAGGTTCGACACCGCGCGTTCGCTGTCGTGGTTGGTGAAAACATTCATGACCGCGCCGGAGCCGAGGAAATCCTCGCGCACCTCGAGCAACTCGCGGATGTCCTGCACCGATTCCACCGCGTTGATCAGGTCGAAATCATAAACCGCGTGCAGGCGTTCGCCGTGCTTGGTGTATTTCACCGCGGTGCGGGTCGAATCCACGTCCGCCAACTCGCCGATGATAACCCGCTCCGGCTCGCGGCCGCGCACGGCATCGCGGATCGCCTCGAGGATCGGCAGGCTTTCGGGCACGTCGCGGTCGAAATAATGCAGCTGCTTGCGGAACGGGTTGTGCGCGCCGCCGCCCAAGCTCGGGTTGCGGTCGCCGCTCGGGCTTGGCGGGTTGGACCGGAACAGCGGGTCGCAGGTCAGGCACTGGATCGCGTCGAGGCGAAAGCCGTCGACGCCGCGGTCGAGCCAGAACCGGAACACGCCCAACACCGCCTCCAGCGCTTCGGGGTTGCGCAGGTTCAGCGACGGCTGACATTCCAGGAAGGGATGGTAGTAGTATTGCGAGCGGCGCGGCTCCCACGTCCAGGCCGGACCGCCGAAGGAGCTGAGCCAGTTGTTGGGCGGCCCGCCGTCCGGCCCGGAGTCCGCCCAGACATACCAGTCGGCCTTGTCGTTGTCGGGGCCAGAGCGGCTTTCCAGGAACCACTCGTGCTGCTCGGACGTGTGGCAGGGCACCACGTCGATCAGCACGCGCAGGTCGCGCTCATGCGCCTCGGCGATCAGCCGGTCGAAATCCTCCAGCGTGCCGAACATCGGGTCTACGTCGCAAAGGTCGGAGACGTCGTAGCCGAAATCCTCCTGCGGCGAGGGGTAGAACGGCGACAGCCACAGCCCGTCGACGTTCAGCGACTTGATGTAGTCCAGCCGCGAGATCAGGCCCGGCAGGTCGCCGATCCCGTCGCCGTTGGAATCGACGAAGGACCGCAGGTAGACCTCGTAGAACATCGCGCCGCGCCACCACTCGTCACCCGCCGGTTCGGTCGGGTCCAGCAGCGCCTCGGCGATCTGTGTCTTTCTGCCTGCCTCCATCATCCGCGTTGCCCAAACCATGCGCTGTGGCCGGGGATGCACAGGTTCTCGCCCTCGCGCACCGCGCCAAAGCCGTGGCCCTCCATGCGGGTCCCGGCCTCTTCCTCGGTGATCGGGACAAAGGCATCCTTGGAGCCGAAGTTGAACAGGCAGACCACCGTCTGCGCGTCGAGCGTCCGCTCGAACCCCAGCAGGTTCTCGGGCGTGTCGAAGAATTTCATCTCACCGCGCCGGATCGCCGGCACGTCGCGCCGCCAGTTCAGAAACTGGCGCAATCGGTTCAGGGTCGAGCCGGGCAGGGCCTGTTGCGCATCGACCGCGCGATCGAGGTGGTCGCGCGGCACCGGCAGCCAGGGCTCGACGTCGGAGAACCCGCCATGCGCCGCTCCCTTGGTCCAGGGCATCGGGGTGCGCGCGCCATCGCGGCCGCGGTAGGCGGGGTAGAACTCGCGCCCATAGGGGTCGACGATCCGCTCGAAGGGCACGTCGGCCTCGGACAGTCCAAGTTCGGAGCCCTGGTAGATGCAGCTTGCCCCGCGCAGGCAGGTGATCGCGGCCAGCATCACCGTCACCGCCTCGGGGTCATCCTCGTGCCCGAGGCGCGAGACCGAGCGGGAAAAGTCGTGGTTGTCGAGCGCCCAGCAGGGCCAGCCGTCGTCCTTGCGATAGCCAAGGTCCTCGGCCACCGAGCGGATCAGCGGCGCGTCGACATCATCGGCGCCAAGCAGCCAGTAGCCATAGGCCAGCTGCAGCCTGTCCGGACCGGTGTATTCGTGGTGCAGGCGCACGGCGTCGGTCTCGTGCAGCTCGCCCAGCAGCGCGCGGTCATCGCCGTATTTGTCGCAGAGCGCCCGCATCCGCGCGAGCATGTCGTGGTTTTCGGGTTGGGCGATGTCGTGGCGGTGGATCTGCATCGAGTAGGGATTGAACTGGAACACCTTGCTCTTCGGCACATCGGGGTTGTGCGGGTTGTCGCGCAGCTTCGCGTCGTGGAAGTAGAAGGCGCAGACATCGAGGCGGAAGCCGTCGACGCCCATGTCGAGCCAGAACTTGCAGACGTTCAGGACCGCCTCCTGAACGTCGGGGTTGTGGTAGTTCAGATCGGGCTGCTGGCGCAGGAAGTTGTGCAGGTAATACTGGCCCCGGCGCGGCTCCCACTGCCAGGATGATCCGCCGAAGACAGACAGCCAGTTGTTTGGCGGCGCGCCGGCCTTGCCGGGGTCGGCCCAGACGTACCAGTCGGCCTTCGGGTTGTCGCGGCTCTCGCGGCTTTCAAGGAACCACGGGTGCTGGTTCGACGTGTGCGACAGCACCTGATCCATCAAAACGCGCAGCCCGCGCTCGTGCGCCCGGTCGAGCAGCGTCTGGAAATCTTCGAGCCCGCCGAACAGCGGATCGACGGCGCGGTAGTTCGACACGTCGTAGCCGAAATCCTGCATCGGCGACTGCACGAAGGGCGAGATCCAGATCGCGTCGACGCCCAACTCGGCAACGTAGTCCAGGCGTTCGGAGATGCCAGCGAGGTCGCCTACCCCGTTGCCCGAGGTGTCGAGAAAGCTGCGCGGATAGATCTGGTAGATGGTGGCGCCCTGCCACCAGGGGGAATGTGTGGTATCAAGCATGTCATCGTCTTTAGTGAGGTCTCGGACTCAACCGGCCGGACGATGCGGAGGTTCCATGCCAATCGCGGCGCGAGAGGCTCTGGATGGCGTCGTTCAGGTGGCCGGTTGCGGGCCTGACCCGCCGCCGTAGGGCCGAGGCCGCCGGCGCCTGCGGCGTCAGTCGCCCTTCTTCTCGGGCAGCCCCTTGCGGTCGGTCGAGGCGATGTCTTCAAGCTCGGATTCCGACATCGAGTCGTACATCTCGCGCGACGCGCCGACGAGATCGCCGACCTTCATCTCGCCACGCTTGGCGGCGAGGGCGGCACCGGCGGCTTTCTGCTGGGCTTTGGATTCGGCTGGCATGATGTGGCCTTTCTGGCTGGGGGTGGTGCGATCCTGACCCCGTCACTGGAATTTGCGTTCGCGCAACAGGTTGTTGAATTCGGCGCGGGTCTGGCGCGGGCGGATCTGCGAGGTGAGGATGTTCTTCGCGGCGAAGAATGCACCCCTTTGCTCATGCTCGATCCGGAACTCCTTGGCGGCGCCCACGATCCGCTCGGCCTGGCCGGAGATGCCGACCACGGTGATCGTCATCGTCTCGATGTCCTTGAACGACCATTCCTCGTCCAGCCGGATCCGGGCGCGCTGGATCAGGTCGTTCATGGAGCCGATGTCGACAGTCTGCCCGGGCTGGAGCGTACCGCGATTGGTGCGCGACATCGGATCGTCGACGCCGTCGGGGTCGATCTCGTCGCGCTCGGTGATGACGATCCGTGAGGTTTGCCCGTCGCGGCCCAGGTCGGCCGCGACGCCCTGGACGTAGATCGCGTTGGAGCTGAGGTTGGTCACAAGGCAACGCGACCGCGCACCCTCGGCGGCGCCGAGGTCGATATGGATCACGCTGCGCGCCTGCCGCCTGTGCCCCACGATGAACGTGTGCAGGTAGGCGATCCAGATCAGCACCATGGCCGTGTTCAGCAGGGTGTTCAGGATCTGCACGTGTTGGGACAGGTAGTCGAGCATTTCTGGCGCAGTCTCCTCGCAGCTCGGGGGGCGTCCGCCCGGTTCATCGTCACTTCAGGTAACAACCGGGGGGCGCAACGGTTTCATCGGCCTGGGCCGGCGCGTCGGCGCGAGGCAGCCGACGGCACCGTGAGCGAGGGAACCATTCGCCGCGCCCGCGGTTTGGATGGAACGGTGCGGCAGACGCCCGCCCGACAACTCACTTGCCGCCACGCAAGGTGCGCGGAACAGATGGAGGAAAGCCGTTATGGCCCTGTTTTCGAAAGATATCCAGTCGATGGACGATCTGTATCTGCACACGCTGGAGGACATCTACTATGCCGAACAGCAGATCGAGAAGGCGCTGCCGAAGATGATCGAGAAGGCATCGTCGGAACAGTTGCGCAGCGGGTTCGAGTCGCATCTCGAGGAAACGCACGAACACGTCGCGCGCCTTGAACAGGTCTTTGGCCTGCTCGGCCGCTCGCCCAAGGGCGCCACCTGCCCCGCGATCGACGGGATCATCAAGGAGTCCAACGAAATCGCGGGCGACATCGGCGATGCCGATGTGCTGGACGCCGCCCTTGCCGCCGCCGCTCAGGCCGTCGAGCATTACGAAATGACGCGCTACGGCACCCTGATCGCGTGGTCGAAGGAGATGGGTCGTAGCGATTGCGCCGATATCCTGAGCAAGACGCTGGCCGAGGAAAAGGCCGCCGACGACAAGCTGACCCAGATCGCTGAACAACGGCTGAATAAAGCCGCCTGATCGGGTCCAGGCCCCGCCGGGCATCCCGGTGGGGTCGGTTTTCTGGCCGGCGCGCACCTGCTGGTGGTCGCGTCGGCCTTCCGTTTCTCTGCCGGGAGCTGCGCGATGGCCGACACTTCACCCGACAAGAAGACCGAGGTGCATGTCCGCTCCGAGCACGCCCCGCCGAGCCGGCCGGGCGGCCATGACGGCGTGCATCAGCCGATCCGCCCCACCACGCCGGTCGACCCACCCGCCGATGTCCCGACGGACGAGGCGCTTGCCGAAGGCATCCGGGACGCTCTGGCCGCCGACGGCAGGATCCGTTCGGACGATCTGGCAGTCACGGTTGCGGAGGGCGTCGTGGGCCTGGACGGGACGGTGGATCTGGAATTCCAGCGCACTCTTGCCACGGCGCTTGTTCAAACGGTGCCGGGAGTCCTCAACGTGAACAACCGGCTGACGGTGCGACCTGACTGAAGGCGTGATCGCGGCTCTGTGCATCGGCGCAACACAACCCACATCGACGCGCCTTCGGGAACAAAGCGTGTCGCAAGGCGGTTGGAACGTCCTACAACAAGAGCAACTGGGGACGAAGCGATCTGTGTGCTGCAGGCCGCGCGCGACAAGGACGTGCACCATGAGCCGGGGCTCCGAACCGACCAATGATCTCAGTGCGCTGGACGCGGAGTTGCAGCGTCAGTTCGATGCGATCGCGGAAGAGACGGTGCCCGAGCGTCTGCAGGAACTGGAACGCAAGTTGCTGGAGTTGCTGCGGCGGCGCGCCGACGGGAAATGAGCGTCGATCAGATCGCCGAGCGCGACTCCGTCGCGTCCCGGTCGGCCTCGTTCAGCGGGTCGTTCGGCGCGCGCTCCTGAAGCTGCTCGGCCACCATGGCACGGGCCCGGTTCACCCGGCTTTTCACCGTTCCGATCCGCACGCCGAAGGTCTCGGCCGCGCTTTCGTAGCTTTCGCCGATCATCACGACGTAGATCAGCATCTCGCGGTAGTGACGCGGCAACGCGGCCACGGCGTTCATCATCTCGGACCCGCGCACGCTCCATTCCTGGGTCGCCGGGGTCGACAGGCTCGTCGACACGCAATCCTCGTCGCCTGTCCGCATCCGCTTCGACCGGGCGATGTTGTTCAGGAAGGTGTTGCGCATGATCGTGATGAGCCATGCCCGCAGGTTGGTGCCGGGCTCGAAGCTGTCGATCTTGGCAATCGCCTTCAGCAAGGTCTCCTGAACGAGGTCATCGACGTCCTGATCGCGTCGAGTGAGGATCCAGGCGTAAGCGCGCAATGCCGGTATCAGAACGATCATCTCGTCGCGCACGGTCATGCGAAACCTGTCCTTCCATCAGTAGGGGTGCAACGCGGGGTCGCCAGCCTCGGTTCCAGCTTGATCGGCGCCGGCGGACCGATGGCGGACCGCGCGTGAAACGCCCTGCCCGGCCTTGGATGGGCCGCGCAAGATGACTAGCTGCGATGAAACGGAGACCGTCATGCAGAACTTCTCGCTCCTCGATCTGTCCCCCATTCCCGAGGGAAAAACCGCCGCTGACGCGCTGGCCGCGACGGTCGATCTGGCCCGCGCCGCCGAACGGTCTGGCTATCACCGCTACTGGCTGGCCGAGCATCACAACATGCCGGGCATCGCCAGCGCGGCGACCTCGGTGGTGATCGGCCATGTCGCCGGAGCGACCAAGACGATGCGGGTGGGCGCCGGTGGCATCATGCTGCCGAACCACGCGCCGCTGGTCATTGCCGAACAGTTCGGGACGCTCGCCACGCTCTACCCCGGTCGGATCGACCTGGGCCTGGGGCGCGCGCCCGGCACCGACATGGCCACCGCCCGCGCGCTGCGCCGGCACATGGCGCCCGAGGACAGTTTCCCGCAGGACGTGCAGGAACTGATCGGGTATTTCGGCGATGCCTCAGATGCCACTCGCGTGCGCGCCGTCCCCGGCACCGGCACCCATGTCCCGGTCTGGATCCTCGGTTCAAGCCTCTATGGCGCGCAATTGGCCGCGCATCTGGGGCTGCCGTACGCCTTCGCCTCGCATTTCGCGCCCGCGATGCTGGACGAGGCGTTGACGATCTATCGCGGCATGTTCCGGCCTTCGGAACATCTGGACCGGCCCCATGTGATGATCGCGGCGGGCGTCTTCGCGGCCGACACCGACGCCGAGGCGGAGTATCTGCGGTCCTCCCAACTCCTCGCCTTCGCGCGGCTCAGGACCGGGCGGCCCGGACCGCTGCCGCGTCCGACCCATGATGTCGAGCAGGAGATCCCGCCACAGGTCATGGAACAGGTGAACCAGGCGCTGTCCTGTTCCGCCACCGGGTCGCCCGCAACGGTGCGGCGTGGTCTGGGCGAGATCGTGCGGGCCTACCAACCCGACGAGTTGATGGTGACGGGCATGATCCACGACCACGCCGCGCGGGTGCGATCCTTCGAGATCGCGGCCGAGGCGCTGACCGACCTCCGGGACGGAGCGGTGGCAGCGTAAGGCACCAGGGGCTCAGGGACATCTCACGGTTCGCGCCAGCGGTCGCGCGTGCTAGACCTTTGGGAAACACCCGGAGGTTTCCATGCACGCCGACCCGTTGTTGCAGCCCTACCAGCTCAAGCATCTGCGGCTGAAGAACCGCATCATGATCACGAGCCACGAGCCCGCCTACCCTGACGACGGGATGCCCAAGGACCGCTACCGCGCCTATCACGTGGAACGGGCCCGCGCGGGGGTGGCGCTGACGATGACGGCCGGCTCCGCCTCGGTCTCGCGCGACAGCCCGCCGGTGTTCAACAACGTCATCGCCTGGAAGGACGAGGTCGTCGGCTGGATGCGGCAGCTCACCGATGAATGCCACGACCACGGCTGCGCGGTGATGATCCAGCTCACGCATCTTGGCCGCCGCACCCGCTGGGACAAGGCCGACTGGCTGCCCGTCGTCTCGGCGGGACACGAGCGTGAACCGGCGCACCGGGCGTTCCCGAAGATGGCCGAGGACTGGGACATCGCGCGCATCATCGAAGATTACGCCGATGCCGCCGAGCGGATGCAGGCCGCCGGCCTCGACGGGATCGAGTTGGAGGCCTACGGCCACTTGATGGAGCAGTTCGTCTCGCCGCTCACCAACGCGCTCGATGGTCCCTACGGCGCGCAGAACCTCGACAGCCGCATGCGTTTCATGATGGACACGCTCGCCGCGATCCGAACCCGCGTGGGGCCGAAGTTCATCGTCGGCGTCCGCTACGCCGGCGACGAATGTCAGGCGGGCGGCATCGACAAGGCCGAGGGGATGGACATCTCGCGGCGGCTGAAGGACAGCGGGATGGTTGATTTCCTGAACGTGATCCGGGGTCATATCGACACCGACCCGGCCCTGACCGACGTGATCCCGGTGCAGGGCATGAAGAGCGCGCCGCACCTCGACTTTGCCGGCGAGATCCGGGCCGCGACGCAGTTTCCCACCTTCCACGCCGCCAAGATCCAGGACGTGGCCACCGCGCGCCATGCCATCGCCAGCGGCAAGCTCGACATGGTGGGCATGACCCGCGCCCATATCGCCGACCCGCATATCGTCGCCAAGATCCTGGGCGGCGAGGAGGATCGCATCCGGCCCTGTGTCGGTGCGAACTACTGCCTCGACCGGATCTACCAGGGCGGAATGGCGCTCTGCCTGCACAACCCGGCGACAGGGCGCGAGCTGGAACAGCCCCACGAGGTGCCAAAGGCTGATACACGGCGCCGGGTGGTGATCGTCGGCGCCGGGCCGGCGGGTCTCGAGGCTGCGCGCGTCGCGGCCGAACGGGGTCACGAAGTGACCCTGCACGAGGCCGCGAACGACCCCGGCGGGCAGGTCCGCCTGACCGCGCAAACACCGCGCCGGGCCGAGATGATGCAACTGATCCAGTGGCGCATGGCCGAATGCGAGCGGCAGGGCGTGAATTTCAATTTCAACAGCTTTGCCGATGCCGAGACGGTGCTGGCGGATGCGCCCGACGTGGTGATCATCGCCACCGGCGGGTTGCCCCATACCGAGATCCTGAGCGCGGGCGACGACCTCGTGGTGTCGGCGTGGGATATCCTGTCGGGCGACGCGCGGCCGGGCGGGACCGTGTTGATCTACGACGACGCAGGCGATTACGCGGGGCTCCAGGCGGCCGAGAAGATCGCGGCCACTGGCGCGAAGGTCGAGATCATGACCCGCGACCGCAGCTTCGCCACGGAGGTGATGGCGATGTCGCTCACGCCCTCGATGCGCGAATTGCAGCAGCACGACGTGACGTTCACGGTGACGTGGAAGCTCGACGCGGTCACGCGCGACGGCAACGGGTTGCTCGCCACGATCGGCAGCGACTACGGCGACGTCACGCGTGAGCGCCGGGTCGACCAGGTGGTCGTCAACCACGGCACCCGGCCCCTCGACGACCTTTATTTCGACCTGCGTCCCGACTCCTCAAACCTGGGCGAAGTGGATTACGAAGCCTTCATCGACGGCCGCCCGCAGCAGGTGACGCGGAACGCGGATGGTCGCTACCAGCTTTTCCGCATCGGCGACGCGGTGGCTGCGCGCAACACTCACGCGGCGATCTATGACGCACTGCGGCTGTGCAAGGTGCTGTGAAGCCGTCGCGGGGTTACCGGGCGTAGTCCGTGAGAACGCGGGCCGTTCCGTCGCGCCACAGCGCGGCGAGGTGCCGCTCGAAGGCCGTCGCAAAGGCCGTGTTCCGCGCCAGATCGCCGTAGACCTGCCCCTGCTCGAGCCAGGCAGCCGGGCGCTCCTTGGCGGCCAGCGCGGCCCGGTGCAGGCTGTCCCAATGCGGATCGTTGGGCTCGATCACCGACCCGTCCTCGCGCAGGCCTGCGCACATCCGCGCCCAGAGCGCCTCGACCAGCGCCAGCCCTTCCACCGACCCGCCGGCATCGAGCGCGTCGCGCAGGATCGGCAGGACGAAGCCGCTGTGGCGCGAGGAGCCGTCGAAGGCCACCCGCCGCGTGGTGTCGCGGATCGCCGGGTTGGAAAAGCGCCGCTTGATCAGCTCCAGGTAATCGGAGGGCGTCATCCCCGGCACGCCGCGGACATGCGGCACGATCTCGCGCGTCTGCACCTTTTCGAACAGCGCCGCGATGGCCGGGTGCGCCATGCAATCCGCGATGGTCGGCACCGACATCAGCTCGCCCGCGTTGGCCAGTACCTGGTGGCCGGCGTTGAGGATACGGATCTTCATCATCTCGTAGGAATGGACGTCTGCGGTGAAGGTCGCGCCGACCCTGTCCCAGTCGGGGCGGCCGGCGCAGAACGTATCCTCGATCACCCATTGGCGGAAATTCTCGTGCGTGACGGGGGCCGCGTCGTCGATGCCGAACTCGCGCACCAGAGCCACCTCGGCCGGGCCGGTGGCGGGCACGATGCTGTCGACCATCGAATTGGGAAAGGCGCCGCGCCTGTCGATCCAATCGGCCAGGGCTTCGTCCGTCATGCGCGCCAGCCCGACGACCACCTGCCGGAGGATAGCGCCATTGCCGCGCAGGTTGTCGCAACTGAGGCCGGTGAAGGGCGCGTAACCTTCCTCCCGCCGCCGCTTCAGCGCCGCGACCATGGCGCCGAAGGCGGTGCGCGGCGCGTCGGGGTGGGCCGCGTCGTGCGCGATGTCGGGATGCGAAAGATCGAGATCGCCGCTGGCGTCTAGGTAATAGCCGCCCTCGGTCACGGTCAGCGCGACGATGCGGATGGCGGGATCGGCCATGGCGCTTATCAGGGTGCCGTTGCCCTCCTCGATCGGCAGGTAGTCGATCATCGGCCCCGTCACCTCGGCCGAGCGGTGATCGGGGGCAAGCTCGATCAGGGTGGTCAGACAATCTTGTGCAAGAAGTCTGTCGCGCATCGCGGCGTCGTAGGGCCGGACACCGGCGCCGAGGATCGCCCAGTCCAGCGCTTCGCCCTGCTGCATCAGGCGGTGCAGATACCAGGCCTGGTGCGCGCGGTGGAAATTGCCGAGCCCGATGTGGACGATGCCGGGGGTCAGGCGGCTGCGGTCGTAGCGCGGTCGCGCGATGCCCTCGGGCAGGTCGTCCAGCGTGGCGTTCGAAAGGGGGATGGGGGCTTCCGGTGGCATCAGCTCATCCACTGCCCGCCGTCCACATTGTAGCATTGCGCCACGATGTAGTCGGCTTCCGCGCTGGCGAGAAATACCGCCATGCCGGTCAGGTCCTCGGCCCGGCCCATGCGGCCGTAGGGCACCGCGGCGCCCACCTCGCGTTTCTTCTGGCCCGGCGGCTTGCCCTCGTGTTTCGCGAAGAAGGCGTCGACACCGTCCCAATGCTCGCCGTCGACCACGCCCGGCGCGATGGCGTTCACGTTGATGCCGTGGGCGATCAGGTTCAGCCCCGCCGATTGCGTCAAGCTGATGACCGCCGCCTTGGTGGCGCAGTAGACGGCGACCAGCGGCTCACCCCTGCGGCCGGCCTGGCTCGCCATGTTGATGATGTGGCCGCGGATGCCGCGCTCGATCATGTGGCGCGCAACGGCCTGCAGCGTGAAGAGTGTCCCGGCGACGTTGATGTCGAAGACGCGGGCGTAGTCGGCGCGGGTGATGTCGGTGATGGGCGCTGCGGTGAAGAGCGCCGCGTTGTTGATAAGGATGTCGATCTGGCCGAGCGCCTCGATGGTCTCGGCCACCGCCGCGTCGATGCTGGCCTGGCTGGTCACGTCCATCTCGATGGCAATGGCGTCGGGGCCAAGTTCCGTCGCCGTGGCACGCGCCCGCGCGATGTCGATGTCCGCGATGGCGACACGGGCGCCCTCAGCGATGTATGCCGCCGCGAAGGCGCGACCGATGCCGCGGGCGGCGCCGGTGATGAGGGCTGTCTTTCCCTGCAGTCTCATGCGATGCGCAATCCTTCGGCGTCAAAGCGGTGCATCCGATCCTCGTCCGGTGTCAGGTGGATCGTGTCGCCGTGATGCAGCGACACCTCGCCCCCGGCGCGCACGGTCAGCGGCTCGGACCGGCCTTCGAGATGGACGTGGAAGAACGTGTCCGACCCGAGGTGCTCGGAGACCCCCACCCGGCCGGTCCAGGTGCCAGCATCGGCCGAGACGGCGATGTGTTCGGGGCGGATGCCCACGGTGACGGCGCCGCGCTTGTCCGCCTCCGGTCCGGTCAACAGGTTCATCTTGGGGCTTCCGATGAAGCCCGCGACGAAGACGTTGCGCGGCGTGTGGTAGAGGTCAAGCGGGCTGCCGACCTGCTCGATGTTTCCCGCGCGCAGCACGACAATCTTGTCGGCCATGGTCATCGCCTCGACCTGATCGTGGGTGACGTAGATCATCGTCGTCTTCAGCCGCTCGTGCAGCTCCGAGATTTCCAGCCGCATCCCGACGCGCAGCGCGGCGTCGAGGTTCGACAACGGCTCGTCGAAAAGGAACGCCGAGGGTTCGCGCACGATGGCCCGCCCGATGGCGACGCGCTGGCGCTGGCCGCCCGACAGTTGCCCCGGCCGCCGGTCGAGGTAGTCGGTCAGGTTCAACACCTCGGCCGCACCCTCGACCCGGCGCGTCTGCTCGGCGGCGTCGAGACCGGCCATGCGCAGCGGAAACGCGATGTTCTTGCGCACCGACATATGCGGGTAGAGCGCGTAGGACTGGAACACCATGGCGAGCCCGCGCCGCGCCGGCGGCACACCCGTGGCGTCCTGCCCGTCGATGCGGATCTGCCCGCCCGACACGTCCTCCAGCCCCGCGATGAGGCGCAGAAGCGTGGACTTGCCGCAGCCCGAGGGGCCGACGAAGACCACGAATTCCCCGTCCTCGATGGTCAGGTCGAGGGGCGGAATGACCTCCACCTCGCCGAATGCCTTGCGGACCTTGTCGAGCGTAATGCGTCCCATGCCCGTTCTCCCTTTTTGTCGCCCTATCGCTTCGCGGCTTGAGGGCGTTATTTCACCGCGCCGAAGGTCAGGCCGCGGACGAGTTGTTTCTGGCTGAACCAGCCCATGATCAGGATCGGCGCGATGGCCATGGTGCTGGCCGCGCTGAGTTTCGCGTAGAACAGCCCTTCGGGGCTGGAATAACTGGCGATGAAGGCCGTCAGCGGCGCCGCGTTCACGGTGGTGAGCGTGAGCGTCCAGAACGCCTCGTTCCAGGCAAGGATGATGTTGAGCAGAACCGTCGACGCGATGCCGGGGATCGCCATGGGCGTCAGCACGTAGAGGATCTCGGCCCGCAAGCCCGCGCCGTCCATCCGGGCGGCCTCGAGGATCTCGCCGGGTATCTCGCGGAAATAGGTGTAGAGCATCCACACGATGATCGGCAGGTTGATGAGCGTCAGGATGAAGATCAGCGCGAATTTCGTGTCGAGCAGACCCAGCTCGATCAAGATCAGGCGGATCGGGTAGAGCACCCCAACAGCCGGCAGCATCTTGGTCGAGAGCATCCACAGCAGGATGTCCTTGGTGCGCTTGCCGGGCACGAAGGCCATCGACCAGGCCGCCGGCACCGCGATGATCAGCCCCAGCGCGGTGGACCCCAGCGCGATGGCGATGGAATTCCACAGGTAGCGCATGTAATCCGACCGCTCCTGCACGATGCGGTAATTCTCCAGCGTCCATTCGAAGTTCAGGAACACCGGCGGATCGGCGATGGCCACCGCCTCGGTCTTGAAGCTGGTCAGGATCGTCCACAGGATCGGGAAGAAGATCAGCAGCGCGATGATCCAGGCCAGCGCCGTGTAGGCGACGCGCCGTTGGGTGGGCATTGCACGGGCCATGTCAGTCCCTCACTTGTCCAGGTTCTTGCCGACGATGCGCATCAAGAAGATGGCGATGAAGTTGGCGAGGATGACGGCCAGGATGCCCCCGGCGCTGCCGAGGCCGACGTTCTGGCTTTCGATGACGCGCTGATAGACCAGGTAGGTCAGCGTCCGCGTGCCGAAGCCGCCGCCGGTGGTTACGAAGATCTCGGCGAAGATCGACAACAGGAAGATGGTCTGGATCAGGATCACCACGGTGATCGCGCGCGCCATGTGTGGCAGGATGATGTAGCCGAAACGCGAGAGCGGGCCCGCGCCGTCCATCTCCGCGGCCTCGAGTTGCTCGCTGTCGAGCGACTGGATCGCGGTCAGCAGGATCAGCGTGGCGAAGGGCAGCCACATCCAGGCGACGATCACGATGATCGAGAACAGCGGCGCCTCGGTCAGCCACGAGACCGGCGCGGCCCCGAAGAATTCCCACAGATGCGCCAGAAGCCCGTTCACCGGGTTCATGAACATGTTCTTCCACACCAGCGCCGCGACCGTCGGCATCACGAAGAACGGCGCGATGACCAGGATGCGCACGACGCCCTGCCCCCAGATCGGCTGATCGAGCAGCAGCGCGAGGAAGATGCCGCCAATGACGGTGATGAGGAGGATGCCGCCGACCATGATGAGGGTCGTGAGGATCGCATCCTGAAACGCGCTCGACGTGGCGAAGCGGACGTAGTTCGCGAAGCCCTCGCAGCAGTCGAAGGTGCCACGCATCGGTCGGTAGTCGAGCAGCGAGAACCACAGCGTCATGCACAGCGGCACCAGCATCCACACCAGAAGAAGGAAGACGGCGGGCGCCATCATGATGCGGGCGGCGGATCGGGAATGCTGGGTAGCCATGGGTCACCTCGACGGGTTGGCGCAGCAGGCAAGGCTTGAATGCGGGTCGGGCTGGTGCCCTCCGGGGCGGCCGGGCCGGGAGAGCAAGCCGGCCGTCCCGTCGGAAAACCCCGGAGCCGGCGGAGGTGGCCGGCTCCGGGATGGGCGCGCGGGCTCAGTAGCCGGCGGCGTCCATTTCCTCGGTCGCAAGGTCCTGCGCCTGGGCCAGCGCGTCTTCGGCCGACATCTGCCCGGCGAGCGCCGAGGAGAAGATCTGGCCGACTTCCGTGGCGAGACCCGCAAACTCCGGGATCGCGACGAACTGGACGCCGGTATAGGGCACCGGATCGACGGTCGGGCTGGTGGGATCGGCGGACAGGATCGAGTCGAGCGTCATCTGCGCGAAGGGTGCGGCCTCGAGGTAGGCCGGGTTCTCGTAGAGCGACGTGCGCGTGCCGGGGGGCACGTTGGCCCAACCTTCACGATCCGCGACGATCTCGGCATAGCCGGGGCCGGTCGCCCATTCGATGAAGGTCATCGCCGCCTCGGGTGCGTCCGACGACGCCGGAACCGCCAGCGACCACGCCCAGAGCCAGTTGCCGCGCGGGCCGAGGCCGTTGTCGGGCGCCAGGGCAAAGCCGATGCTGTCGGCAACTTCCGAGTCGTCGGGGTTGGTCACGAAGGAGGCGGCGACGGTCGCATCGATCCACATCCCGCAATTGCCCTGCTGGAAGAGCGCGAGGTTTTCGTTGAAGCCGTTGTTCGCAGCACCTGGCGGGCCTGCCTGTTCGAGCAGGTCGAGGTAGAAGGTCAGTGTATCGGACCATGCCTCGCTGTCGAATTGCGGGGTCCAATCCTCGTCGAACCAGCGCGCGCCGAAGGAGTTCGACATCGCGGTGAGGAACGCCATGTTCTCGCCCCAGCCGGGCTTGCCGCGCAGGCAGACACCGTAGACGCCGGCCTCGCGGTCGGTCATGGCGATGGCGGCCTCGCGGATGAACTCCCAGCTCGGCGCATCGGGCATCTCGAGGCCGGCGGCCTCCATCAGGTCGGTGCGATACATGACCATCGAGGATTCGCCGTAGAAGGGCGAGGCGTAGAGGTTGCCGTCGACGGTCAGGCCGCCGCGGATGGCGGGCAGCAGGTCGTCGATGTTGTAGTCGTCGCCGAGATCGTTCAGCGACAGGAGCCAGCCGCGCTCGCCCCAGATCGGAACCTCGTAGGTGCCGATGGTGATGACGTCATACTGGCCGCCACCCTGCGCGATGTCCGTGGTCACGTTCTGGCGCAGAACGTTTTCCTCCAGCGTCACCCATTCGACGGTGATGTCGGGATGCGCCTCGTTGAACACTTCGGTCAGACCCTGCATGCGTATCATGTCGCCGTTGTTCACTGTTGCGATGGTGATGGTGTCCTGCGCGGTGGCCGAGGCGGCGACGATGCAGAGCGCAAGCGCGCTGGACGCGCGAAGCACGGTATTCCGAGACATCCTTATCCTCCCTGATTGGATGTTATGTCGAAAATCGTAAGTCCGCGATGCCACGCGCGTCAACAAGAACTTTTACGCGCGTAAAATTTCAAAATTCTCGTTGCGACAGAATGGCTCAGGCGGAATCGCGCAGGATCAGCTTGCCGTCGAACAGCGTCGTGTGGCGCGCATCGCGCGCGTCGGGTGATTCGATCAGCGACATCAACTCCTGCACGCTGCGCTCGGCGATCGCGGCGTAATCTTGCGACACGGTGGTCAGCGTCGGGCAGGTGAAGCGTGAGAACGGGTGGTCGTCGAGGCCTGCAACCCGCAATGCAAAACTGTCGCCGCGCCCGACGCGCAGGCCCGACTGATAGGCGGCGGCCAGAAACCCGATGGCGAGCCGGTCGTTGCTGCACAAGACCGTGTTGGTCCGCATCTCGCGCCGTGCGATCACGCGCTTGCCCTGCCGGCAGCCGATCTCCTCGAAATCCCAGCCGTCGCCGTCGACGCTGATCACCTGCGGCTCCAGCCCGAGACGCTCCATCGTCGCGCGGTAGGCGGTGCGGCGCTTGTTGGCGTTGGGGTTGGGGGCATCCCGCATTTCGAAGAACACCGGCGGCTCGCCCGAGTTGCAGAGATACTGCACAATGCTGCCAACGGCTTGTGCGTTATCCATCCCGACGAAGGCCTCTCCGACATCGTCGATGTTGCTGTCGAACAGGACCGTCGGAACGGCATCGCAGAACCGTTCGATCACCGCGCGATCCGACCCGCGCCCCAGCGGCGCCAGCAGCACCCCGGCCGGCTTCAGCCCCCGGACGCTGTCGAGGTTGTCGTTCTCCTGACCCTGGTCGCCGTGCGAGCTGAGCAGAATCGGGCGAAAGCCGGCGTCGATGCAGAGGTTCTCGATATTGCGCGCGATCTCGGCAAAGAACGGGTCCGACAGGTAGGGCACGACGATGCCGATGGTCTTGGTCAGCCGCCGGTTCTGGTTGATCGCGTAGATGTTCGGGCGATAGTCGTGTTCTTCCAGCGCCGCCTCGATCCGGGCGCGGGTGGTCGGGCGCACGCTGTCGGGATCGTTGAAATATTTAGACAGGGTCGGGCGCGAGATGCCGCTGACCGTGGCAAACTCTTCCATGTTGCGGACCGTCTGCTCGCTCATGGGTCGGCCCCCGTGCTGCTGAAGTTGCTCTTGACCATCATTACCCCTTGCCCTCTGCCTATCAAAACCCGCAAGACCTTACGCGAGTAAAGTTCTGTTTGTCGCGTGATCCGCCGGGAATGTGCGGAGCCACCGCACCACAGATGTGCCGGAACCGGCACGGGGAAGGGCACCATGTATCTCGGCATCGATCTCGGCACCTCGGCGGTGAAGGTCTGCGTGATGCAGCCGGACGGCCGCGTCGCGGCCACGACGACCGCCGCGCTGAGTGTCTCGCACCCGTTCGACGGGGCCAGCGAACAGTCCTGCCCGGAGTGGTGGGACGCAACCCGCTCCGCGATCGGCGCGCTGGACCCGGGCCTGCGCGGGCAGGTGCGAGCGATCGGCCTTTCCGGCCAGATGCACGGCGCCGTGCTGCTCGATGCCGCGATGGAGCCGGTGCGACCGGTGATCCTCTGGAACGACGCCCGCGCGGCCCGCGAATGCGCCGAGATGGTCGTGCGCGAGCCGCAGGTCGGCGCGATTTCCGGCGTCTACCCGATGCCCGGCTTCACAGCGCCCAAGCTCCTGTGGCTGTCGAAGCACGAGCCCGAGGTCCACGCCCGCATCGCCCATGTGCTGCTGCCCAAGGATTACATCGGGCTGCGGCTGCACGGCGGGCTGGTGACCGACCCCTGCGATGCCGCAGGCACGTCCTGGTATGACGAGGCGCGGCGCTGCTGGTCGGATCGGCTCTGCGAGATCAGCGCGACGGACCCGGCCTGGTTGCCGGCGGTGCGTCATGGCACCGAGATCGCGGGCAATCTCTTGCCCGACGTCGCCGCCGAGCTTGGCCTGCGCCCCGGCATTCCCGTGGCGGCGGGCGCGGGCGACGGGGCGGCGGGGGCGGTCGGGATCGGCGCGGTTGCGGCAGGCGACGGGTTCATCTCTCTCGGCACGTCCGGGCAACTGTTCGTCACCACGGCCGAGTATCGCCGCAACGTCGACAGCCGCATCCACGCCTATGCCCATACCGTGCCCGGTCACTGGTTCCAGATGGCGGCGATGCTGAACGGCGCTCGGCCCATCGCCTGGCTCGCCGACCTTCTGGGCCGCCCGATCCCCGAGCTGCTGGCCGCCGCCGAATGCGCCGAACCGGGGCCGGTGTTCCTGCCCTACCTGACCGGCGAGCGGACGCCGCACGGCGATGCCGAGATCCGCGGCGGGTTCAGCGGGTTGAGCGAGGCGACCTCGCCCGGCAGCCTGATGCGCGCAGTGGTCGAGGCCGTGGCCTTCACCTTTGCCGATGCCGCCGCAGCTCTGGCCGCTGCCGGCACCACGCCCGACGCGCTGCTGGCCATCGGTGGCGGGACGCGCAGCGATTTCCTGATGCAGACCATTTCCACCGTCACCGGCTACCGCCTCGGGCGCAGCGACGGCGCCGACATCGGCCCGGCGCTTGGCGCGGCGCGGCTGGCCTGCATCGCGGCGGGTGGCGGCACGATGGACGCGGTGATGGAAAAGCCCGCGGTAACGCGCTGGTTTGAACCAGATACCGCCGGCGCGGGCGGGTTGGCCAAGCGGCTGGCGAGCTATCGGGCGCTCTACCCCGCCCTGCGCGACGTGCAGAAGGCCGCCCGCTGAGCTCTCAGGTCGCCGCCGCGCGGTCCGCGTCCGTCACCGCCTCGGGCAAGTCGTCGAAGCTGGCGTAGTTCAGGTCGTAGAGCTTTGAGTAGAGGCCCTTCTGCGCCATCAGCGCGTCGTGGTCGCCCTCCTCGATCTTGCGGCCCTGCTGCAGCACCACGATGCGGTCGGCGTTGCGAATCGTGGCAAGCCTGTGCGCGATGACCAGTCCGGTGCGGCCTTCCAGCAGCCGCTCCAGCGCCTTCTGGATCTGCCTTTCGGTGTAGCTGTCGATGTTCGCGGTCGCCTCGTCCAGCACGAGGATCTTGGCGTCGGCCACCAGCGCACGCGCGAAACTGAGCAACTGGCGCTGGCCGAGGCTGAGGTTCGAGCCGCGTTCTTCCAGCCGCGTGGCATAGCCGCCGGGCATCGCCTCGATGAACTCGTGCGCGCCAACCGCCGTCGCCGCCTCGATCACGTCGGCGTCCGACGCCCAGTGCGAGGAATAGCGGATGTTCTCCATGACCGTACCCGTGAACAGGTAAGGCTCCTGCAAGACCATCGCGATGTGGCGCCCGAGGCTTTCCTGCGTCACGCTGCGCACATCGCGGCCGCCGACCAGCACCGTGCCTTCCTGAACGTCGTAGAAGCGGTGGATCAGTGAGATCGAGCTGGATTTGCCGGACCCCGTCGGCCCGACCAGCGCCACGCGCTCGCCCGAGGCGACGCGGAAACTCACGTCCTTCAGCACCGGGTGCTTCGGGTCGTAGCCGAAGGTCACGCCCCGGAACTCCACCGATCCGTCATCCTCCGGCCCCAGCGGCACGGCGTCAGGCGCGTCGGTCACATCGACCTCGACATCCAGCACCTCGGTCAGGCGGTGACCCGAGGCCATCGCGCGCTGCATCACCGAATACTGCATGGTGAGCGATCGGATCGGATCGAAGAAGCGCTGGATGTAGAACAGGAAGGCGACCATCACGCCGACCTCGATCCGGCCCGACACGACCATCAGGCCGCCAGCAACCACGACCGTCGCCATCGCGATGCCTGTCAGGCTGTCGACGATTGGGATCATGATCTGCGCCAGCTTTGATGCACGCAATTGCGCCCGGTAGGTCCGCCCGACGAGCCCGCTGTAAAGCTCGGCGTTCAGGGGCGCGCGGCCCATCGCCTGCACCGCGCGGACGCCGTGGATCGCCTCGGCCAGCGCGCCGTTGGTGACGGAATTCGCCTCGTGTGCCGCCATGAAGGCCGCGCGCGCCTTGGTCAGCCACAGGACGCGCACGCCGAACAGCACCGGCAGAACCAGCAGCACCAGCACGGCCAGTTGCCAGTCGAGCCAGAGCATCACCGCGACGATCCCGATCAGAAGCGCGATGTCGCCCACCGACTGGATCGAGGTTTCGAGAAACTCCAGCATCGAGTTCACGTCGCCCTGGAGCCGCGACATCAGCCGCCCGACCTCGGTCTTGTCCATGAAGGACAGCGAGACGCGTTGCAGGTGCGAGAACATCTTGCGGCGAATGTCGAAAAGCACGTCCTCCGCCATCTGGCCGGTGACCCGCTCCTGCACCAGCGCGGCAATGTAATTGACCCCGATGGCGAGCGCGAAAAGCGCCACGATGCCGATGAGCAGCCCGTTCGGCGCGCCCGGCACCATGCCGCGGTCGATGGCCACGCTGATGAGCAAGGGGATCGTCAGTTGCGACAGCGTGAAGACCAGCACCGCCGCGACCGCGATCCAGACCTTGCGGCGGTAGGGGCTGACGAACTCCCAGATGCGGCGCACGACGCGGCCGTCGAAGGCGCGACCGAAGATTTCTTCCTCGATCCGGGTCGAGCCGACGACGGCGCGCATGCGCGGGCGTTCGTCCTCGTGCGGGTCGCGGGGCTCGCTGGCGCCGGTCTGGCTCATCGCGCATCCTCCGTCTGGTCCGGCACATCGGTGTCGCGGTGCATCTGCAGGTCGTGCAGCGCGGTGTAGCGGCCGCCCAGAGCCAGCAGTTCCTCGTGCGTGCCCTGCTCCACGACCCGCCCGTCCTCGAGGAACAGGATCCGGTCGGCATGCTTCAGGCTGGCCAGCCGGTGCGCCACGATCAGCGTCACGCGATCCTTGGCGTAGTCGCGCAGCGCACCACGAATGCGGCTTTCGGTGCCCGCGTCGATGGCCGCCGTGCTGTCGTCGAAGATCAGCACCGCCGGTTCCATCATCAGCGTCCGCGCTATGGACAGCCGCTGCCGCTGTCCCCCCGACAGCGACACGCCGCGTTCGCCCACCACGGTGCGGTATTGCTGCGGCAGGCCCAGCACGTAGTCGTGCAGCTGCGCCGATTCCGCGACGCCGCGAATGCGCCCTTCCTCGGTGAAGGGGGCGGCATAGGCGATGTTGTTCTCGATGGTCGTGGTGAACAGGAAGCTGTCCTGCTGCACTACCGCCACCGCCTGCCGGACGGAAGCCAGCGTGACCTCGCGGATGTCCTGCCCGTCGATCGTGATCGCGCCCTCGGTCACGTCGTAAAACCGCGGGATCAGGTGCATGAGCGTCGTCTTGCCCGCCCCCGGCGCGCCGAGGATCCCAATGGTCTCGCCCCGCTTCGCCTCGAAAGAAATGCCCGACACAGCGCGGCGGTCGCCCGCGGCGGGATAGGCGAAGCCGACATTGTCGAGGCGGAGCGTGCCCTCGGTAACCTCTAGCTCCTTCGCGCCCGGCGCGTCGTCGATCTCCACCGGCATGTCGAGCAGCTGGAACAGCCGGGTGCCGCAGGTGGAGGCGCGGGCGTAGGCGTTCACCATCAGGCCAAGCTGGCGCACCGGCATCTGCAGGATCGTCATGAAGGTGAGGAAGGTGGCGAGCGTGCCCACCGTGATCTCGCCCGCCGCCACCATCCGCCCGCCAAAAAGCAGCACCAGCCCCATCGCCGCGAAGAAGGCCAGCGTCATCGCTGAAGTGTTGCGCACCCGCACGTCGATCCGCTGATGGCTCAGGTCCAGCGCGTCCTTGGAGGCGACGTCGAACTTGGCCAGCTCGTGGTCGCTTGCGGCGAAGGCGCGGACGACACGGATGCCGGCGAGGTTCTCCTCCATCACCTGGCTCAGCACGCCCAGCTTTTCCTGCAAGATCAGCCAGGTCCGCCGCAGCGTGAGCCGCATGACCGAACTGCGCCAGGCCGCGAAAGGCACGAAGGAGAGAGCGAACAGGCCCAGCACGAGGTTGGTGGACAAGAGCATCCAGGCGCCGACGCTGATGAGCAGCGTCAGCAGCAGCGTGCGGACAAGCGCGGTCGAGAAGTACATCCGCACCCCTTCCAGGTCGAGCATGCCAACCGTGATCAGGTCGCCCGAATGGGTGCGGTCGTGAAAGGAAAACGGCAGCCGCAGGATCTTGTCATAGATCGCGTTGCGCATGTCCTGCGCCAGCGCGTGGCCCACCGATTCCGCCGCGTAGTTCTGCACCAGTGTGAAGAGGCCGCGCAGCACGCTCGCCGCCAGCAGGGTCAGCGCGATCAGCACCAGCGCGCGGACATCGGGGCTGTCGCCGCCCATGGCGAGCGTGCTGTCGACGGCGCGGCCGAGGATGACCGGGATCGCCAGTTGCATCAGCACCGCCGGCACGGTCGCGGCAAAGGCCAGCCCGGCGCGCCACGGGTACCGAAAGCACATGCGGGTGATGCGCGCGACGGCCCCGACACCCTGTCGGCTGTCGATCTCGGCGGTCCGGCGGAACGCCCTTTCGGCGGGCGCGGCAGGCTGCTGTGGCGCTGTCATCTTGATCGCACCGCGGTCCGGTCGCGGCCTCCTGTTGTGCGCGGCGCGGCGCCGGGCGTTCAGCGCCCCGGCCCGGTCGGCCTGCGCTGGGTCATGGCTACATCGCCGCGCCGAAAGGTTAAAGGGCGGGTGGCCGCTCAGGGCGTCGTGATTGCGCTGGCGGCCCGGCGCACGGCGTCGAGCAACAGCGCCTGCGCCCTGGTCGGCACCCAATCACCGCGGCAGGTCAGGCCGATCTGACGCCCTGGCCACGCGATCGGGGTGGAGAGCGGCACCAGAAGCCCGTTGCGCACCTCCGCCTGCGCCTGTTGCCCGGAGATGCAGCCAAGGAGGTCGCTCCGCAACAAAAGCTCCCGGATCAGCAGGATGGAGCCGCATTCGACGATACTGTCGGGCAAGGGCATGCCCCGACTTTCGAACAGCGCCTCGAACTGCTCGCGCGAGGGCGTCCCCGGCCGTGGCACCGCCCAGGGGTGCCGGACCAGAACCTCGAGCGGAATGTCCGCCTGACCTGCCAGGGGATGGCCGGGACGGGCGAGGATCGTCAGGTGATCGACGAAAAGCGGCTCCTGGGTCACGTCCTCGATCGGCAGCGGCTCGCGCATCGCGCCGATCATGAAGTCGATCTCGCCCCGCCGCAGGGCGCCCAGCATCTCGTCATAGGGGCCGTCGAGGATGGTCACGCGGGTATTGGGGTGAGCGGCCCGGAACCGGGCCACCGCCTCGGGCAACACGACGGAGCGTGACAGCGGCAGCGCGCCGACGACGATACGCCCGACCTCGCGGCCGTCGAACTCCGCCAGATCGGTCTCGGCCTGGTCGAACTCGGAAAACGCGAGCCGCGCGGCCTGTGCCAGTTCCCGGCAGGCGCGCGTGGCGACGACGCCGAAGGAGGTGCGCTCGAACAGCGGCCGCGCCGCCGCCTGCTCGAGCTGGGTGATCGCGCGGTGCACCGTCGGCTGCGCGAGCCCGAGCTGGCGGGCGGCGAGGGTGAAATTCTGCGCCTCCACCATCGCGATCAGGGCCTGCAGCTGCGAGGCTGTCGCCGTCACGGCGATCCTCGGCGTGACCTCCGCGAGGGCCGCGTCGAGGCGAGACATCGCGCGCCGCAACCGGGCTCGCAGCACCGCGCCCCGCGCCGTGAGGAAAAACCCCTTGCGGCTCCGCTCGAACAGGGCGCCCCCGGCTGCGTGCTCCAGCTTGCTCAGGGCCTGTGTCACGGCGGGCTGGGACACCAGGCATTTCTCCGCCGCAAGGGTCGGCGACCCAAGCTCGGCCACAACCAGAAAGACGCGGACATGCCTGAGGTTGCGGGGGATGGTCATTCAGGCTCCGGGCGGCTGCGTCCAGTAACTATAGCAGGATCTTATCCTGACGACACCTCATCGCCCGCGCCCGCCCGCCGCCGCCACGCCTGCCAGAGCGACAGCAGCAAGAGCGCGATCGAAGCCAGCACGAACCCGGCTGCGATGGGGCGCTCGAAGAACACCATCGGGTCGCCGCGTGAGATCAGGAAGGCGC
Source organism: uncultured Roseicyclus sp. (assembly GCA_937139335.1). Lineage (GTDB taxonomy): Bacteria > Pseudomonadota > Alphaproteobacteria > Rhodobacterales > Rhodobacteraceae > Roseicyclus. Next base: position 54,439 of record CAKZPN010000066.1, read on the forward strand.
GGCGCAGGTTGGTCTCGATCAGGGGCCCTAGAACGAAACCCAGCAGCAGCAGCGCGGGGCTGAACCTGGCCAATGTCAGCAGGTAACCCGCCAGTCCGATCATCGCGACCGCGACGATGTCGAAACTCAGCCCCCGCACCGAATAGACACCGAGGCAGAGGAACACGAGGATCGCCGGGTACATCAGGTGGAACGGAATGCGCAGCATCGCCACCCAGATGCCGATCAGCGGCAAGTTCAGGATCAGGAGCAGCAGGTTGCCGATGCCGAAGCTTGCGACGAGGCCCCAGAACATCTCGGGCCGCGCCTCCAGCATCATCGGACCCGGCTGGACACCGTGGATCACCAGCGCGCCCAGCATCAGCGCCATGATCGGGTCGCCCGGAATGCCGAGGGTCAGCGTCGGCGCGAAGGCGGTGATGGCGGCGGAGTTGTTCGCGGATTCGGGGCCGGCGACACCCTCGATCGCGCCGTTGCCGAAGCGCTCGGGCTGGCGCGCGACGCGGCGTTCCATCGAGTAGCTGAGGAAGGAGGAAAGCGTGGAGCCTGTGCCCGGCAGCGCCCCGAAGAAGCTGCCCATTGCGCTACCGCGCAAAATCGGCCAGCCCATCCGCCGCAGGTCCTCGCGCCGCGGCATGAGCGAGCGCAGGCCCAACCGCTCCGCGACGCCCTGGCGGTCGGGGTCGCGCACGTTGGAGATCACCTCGGCCACGCCGAAAAGGCCCATCGCCAGCGCCACGAGGTTGATCCCGTCCAGCAACTCGGTCTGGCCAAAGGTGAAGCGCTGCACGCCCGAGTTCACATCGGTTCCGACGCAACCCAGCAGCAGCCCCAGCGTGACCATGGCGAAGCCCTTGGCCGGGCGCGATGCGCCGATGGTCGAGGCGGCGACGAGGCCCAGGAACATCATCGCTGCGTAGTCCGCCGCGCCGAAGGCCGTGGCCGCGCGCGACAGCCAGCCCGCCAGCAGCACCAGCACCACGATCCCGAAGACCGAGCCCGCGAAGGACGACGCCATCGCGGTGAATAGCGCCACCCCCGCGCGCCCCTGCCGCGCCATCGGGTAGCCGTCGAGCGTGGTGACGGCGGATTGCGGCGTGCCCGGCAACCGCAGCAGGATCGAGGCGACCGCGCCGCCGTATTGCGCGCCGTAATAGACGCCCGCGAGCATGATCAGCGCGGCCTCGGGCGTGATGTAGAAGGTGATCGGCAGCAGGAGCGAGATCGCCGCCATCGCGCCGATGCCGGGCAGGACGCCGACGAAGGTGCCCAGCACAACGCCCAAGAGGCAGTAGACCAGAACCTCGGGCTGCAAGGCGAAGCCGAGCCCGAACAGGAGGCCTTCCCAGGTCGTCATGGCAGGCGTGGCCAGAGCGGAAGGGTCATCTGCAATCCGATGCTGAAGACGAGCACGGTGAGGGCTGCGACGACAATGGCCAACGCCACGCGCCAGCGCCAGCCCGGTCGCGGCGCCGGGAGCGTGGCGACGAGGACCGCTGCGGCGGTCGCGCCTGCGAGGCCCAGGTAGAAGAGCCCGAGGCCGAAGATGAGGATCGCCGCCAGAACCGCCACGACGACGCCCACCTCTATCCTGGGCTGCGGCGCCGCCCGCCGCAGGGCCGGCAGCGCCACGATCAGGCCCAGCGCGAGCAGGACCGCGCCGAGGACCGCGGGGAAGAACCCCGGCCCCATCTGGCGCAGGCTGCCGAGGTCATAGTGGACAAGCGCCCAGACCGCGGCGACGGCCCCGAGGGCCGCCAGGGTGAGACCCCCGAGAAGGTCGGGCCAGTCGCGCTGCATCAAGAACCTGCTACTGCGCCTCGACCCGGTCGATCACGGCGCCCCACATCGCGGTATCCGTCGCGATACGTTCTTCCAGATCCGCCGGCGAGCCGGGGGCCGCCTGCCAGCCGATGGCAAGCAGCTGCTCCTGAACCGCCGGGTCCGCGAGGATCTCGTTGATCTCGGTGTTCAACCGCTCGATGACCGCCGGGTCGGTGTCGGCAGGCGCGATGAACGCGTTCCACAGCTCGGCCCGGAAATCGTCGGGCAAGCCCGCCTGCCCCGCCAGCACCGGCACGTCGGGCGCCTGCGCGAAGGGCTCGGCCGAGGTGATGCCCAGCATGCGCATGCTGCCCGCCTCGACATGCGGCAGCGCGGCGGAAGGCGCCATGAAGCCCGAGTCGATCTCGCCGCCCATGATCGAGGTCGTGACCTCGGCATAGCTGGTGAAGGGGATGTGCAGCATGCTCACACCGGCCTCAGCCGCGAACAGCTCTGCCGTCAGATGCGCGCCCGAGCCTTGCCCGACCGAGCCGAAGGTCAGCGCCTCGGGCTCTGCCCCGGCCGCCGCGACGAAGCTGTCGACATCGGTGAAGTCGGAGTCAGAGGAAACCGCCAGAACCAGCGGCGAGGTCGCGATCAGGGTCACGGGCGCGATGTCCTCGGCCACGTCGAAGCCGGTGTCGTCCATCAGGCGCTGCGCAGTGGTCAGCGGGCCGTTGATGGTGGTGCCGAAGGTGTGGCCGTCCCCGGCAGAGACCAGCATCTGCTGCACGCCGATGACACCACCCGCGCCGGGACGGTTCTCGATCACGACGGGCTGGCCCAGGCGCTGCGACAGCGGGTCGGTGATGATGCGCGCAAGGATGTCGGGCGACGAGCCGGCCGGGAAGCCGACGAAGACGTGGACCGGGCCGGTCGGCCAGGTGTCCTGCGCGACCGCGGGCACGGCGGCAAAGGCGACGGCGCAGGCGAGCGCGGCGCGGCGGGTGAGAGCGATGGTCATATGAATGGTCCTCCTCCGGAATTCGGGGCCAAAGGACACCAATCGCGGGGCGAATGCAATGTGGCAGGAAAAGCGGAACCGCTCGCCCCCGGGGCTACTTCTTCTATCAGAATGGCGGTCTCAGATCACGCCGTCCTTCGCCAGCCGCGCCAGATCTTCCTCGCCCAGGCCCAGCGCGCCCCAGACCGCGGCGTTGTGCTGCCCGAGCGTCGGCGGCGGTGTCTCCACCTGCGGCGCCGCGTGGTTCAGCTTCACGCCGGTCGTCGCCACCCGCACGTCGGCCTCCACCCCCGGCACGCGTGAGTAAGTCTTCAGAAACCCGCGACCCGCGACCTGTTCGGTCGCCAGAACCTCGGGCACGCTCAGCACCGCGCCCGCGGGCACACCGATCGCGGCAAGCTCCTCGACCCATGCCTCGGCCGGGCGGGTGCGCAGCACCGCCTCGATCTCGGCGTTCAGCGCGTGCCGGTTGCGTTTGCGGTCTTCGCGCGTCGCGTAGTCGGGACGCTCCAGCAGGTCGGCGCGGCCGATGTGGCGGGCCAGCGCCTGCCATTGCTCGTCCTTGTTCGCGGCGATATTCAGCGGCGCGTCCTGCGCCTGGAACGTGCCTGACGGCGCAGAGGTCGCGTTCTCGTTGCCCTGCGCCGTGGGCTCCACCCCCGCGATCAGGAAATTCGACACCGCCCAACCCATCGTCACCAGCACCGATTCCAGCATCGACACGTCGATCAGCGCACCGCGTGGCCGGGCATTCAGGGCCGCACTGATGGCAAAGGCCGCCGTCAGTCCGCCGATGGTGTCGGCGATCGGAACCCCCACGCGCAGCGGCGCGCTGGTCGCGTCGCCAGTCACGGACATGACCCCGGACATGCCCTGCACGATCTGGTCGTAGGCGGGCCGGCCCCGCCACGGCCCGTCCTGCCCGAACCCCGAGATGGCACAGTAGATCAGCTCCGGGCGCAGCGCCTTCAGCACCTCGTATCCCAGTCCCAGCCGGTCCATCACGCCGGGGCGAAAGTTCTCCACCACCACGTCGGCCTCCGTCACCAGCCGCTTGAACAGCGCCTTGCCCTCGGCGTGCTTGAGGTTCACCGTCACCGATTTCTTGCCGGCGTTCTGTGCGAGGAAGGATACGCCCATGCCGCGCGCATTCAGCGCCGGATCGGCTCCGAGATTGCGCGCCAGATCGCCCCGTCCGGGCGCCTCGACCTTGATGACCTCGGCCCCGAAATGCACCAGCTGGTGGCAGGCAAAGGGGCCGGACAGCACATTGGTCAGGTCCAGAACCCGGATACCCTCCAGCCCGCGCGGCATGGTCATGTGCCTGTCCCTCCCTGGCGGCCTCGGACGAACCATGGACGCGGACCATCGCCGGGCGCAAGGCCGGGGGCAGGCAGGCTTTTCCTCTGCCTGCACTGCGCCTCAGATCTCGCGGATCGGCGCACCCTCGACCCAGGCGCGCACGTTTTCGGCGGTCTGGGCATACATCACGCGGTAGGTGTCGAGCGCGCCGTAGCCGATATGCGGCGTCAGGATCAGCTTGCCCGCCTCCATCAGCCCGGCATCGCGGATCGCGGCGTCGGCGGGCAGCGGCTCCTGCTCGAATACGTCGAGGGCTACCCGCGCGGGCCGTCCGGCCCGAAGCGCCGCCAGCAGTGCTGTCTCGTCGATGATGGGCGCGCGTGAGGTGTTCACCAGCACGGCATCGGGCTTCATCCGCGCCAGTTCCGCCGCACCGATCAGCCCGCGAGTGCGGTCTGACAGGACAAGGTGGACGCTGGCCACATCCGCGACGTCCAGCAACTCGCTAAGGCTGCCGGCCTGCGTCACGCCCACCTCGGCGCAGCGCTCGGCGGTCAGGTTCTGGCTCCACGCGACCACGTTCATGCCGAAGGGCCGCGCCAGCTCTGCCACCGCCGCGCCAAGCCGCCCCAGCCCGATCAGGCCCAGCGTCAGCCCGTCGAGATCGCGCCCGGCCTCGGCCTGCCAGCCACCCGATTGCAGCGACCGCATCTCGGACACGAGGTTGCGCGCCGCGACGAGGATCAGGGTAAAGGCAAGGTGCGCCGTCGCGGGCGCGCGGCTGGCGGTGCCGCAGACGGTAACGCCCCGCGCCCGCGCCGCCGCGACGTCGATGGAGGCGTTGCGCATCCCGGTGGTGACGATCAGGTGCAGGTTCGGCAGCGCCTCGATCAGGCCTGCCGGCAGCGGCGTCCGCTCGCGCATCGCGCAGATCACGTCGAACGGCTGCAGTTCCTCTATCAGATCTTCTGGCGGGATCGGCTCACGGAATACCGTCACATCGTCCGCAAGTTCCCCCCAGTCGGCGAAGCGGGTGGAATAACCCTGGTAGTCGTCCAGAACAGCGATCTTCATCGCGAAATCCTCACTCCGTATCGGGCAGGTCGATGGTGAGCATGAGCGCGCTGAGGCTCTTGCCATGCGGGTCTATGGAGAGCGACCGGCTGACGCCCCCGCCCAGCGCATTCTCGATCACGAAATTCAGCGCGGCAAGACGCGGCAGCTCGTAGCGTGTCACCGGCCCGGCGCCGATGGCCGCGAAGGTCGCCGCGACACGCTCGGCGGTCAGGTCGCGCCTCAGCTGCTCCCACCCCGCCGCGTCATAGGCGACCACGACGATGTTGGAGGTATTGCCCTTGTCGCCGGCGCGGGCGTGAGCGAGGTCGTGGACGCGCGTCATGCCTGCCCTCCGCCGAAGACCTCGACGCCGAGCCGGATCAGGTCGCGCGGGACCATCACCGACTGCACCGCCATCACGTTGCGCACAGAGGCGACGCTGCCGCCACCCCCGCCCGTGGGCCCGTTCACATGCATCGCGCGCACCTCGAAGCCGACCGCAGCCGCCGCCGCCCGGTCCCGGCAACGCGCGGCGATCCGCAGGCGCACCTCGTAGGGTTCGGACGTGCCCGAGGCGGCGCCGTGCAGGCTGGTGCAGCCGATCAGGTCGACGCGCATTTCGTCATAGGTAAACCCACGCCGGCGCAGCCTGTCCTGCACCACCTGCGCCGCCAGCTTCGCCCGCTCCACCGCGCCGATGCCGGCGTAGCCCACCTGCCCCTCGCCGATGAACCCCTCGGCATAGGCGACCAGCACTTTCAATTGCTCGGGCGGACCATCGGCGCGCGCACCTGTCACCTGCACCCGGTCGTGCCCGGTCTCGACCAGGTCGATCCCGGTCATATCGAGCGTGCAATCGGGCGTGATGTAACGCGCCGGGTCATGCACCTCGTAGAGCAGTTGCTCGGTCGCGGTGCGCCGGTCGAGCCGCCCGCCGGTGCCCGGCAGCTTGGTCAGCTCCAGCGCGCCATCCTTCCCGATGAGAGCGATCGGGTTGCCGATGTCGTCCATCCCCGGCACCTGCTTTTCGGGCCGCGTCGGGTCGGCGAAACAGCCGCCGGTCAGTTGCGCCGCGCATTCCAGCAGGTGCCCCATGACGGTGCCCGCCGCGATCCGGTCGAGATCGTCCGCGCCCCAGCCGAAATGGTGCATCGCGGGCGCGAGAAACAGCGAGGGGTCGGCGACGCGGCCGGTCAGGACGACCTCGGCCCCCGTCTCCAGCCCTGCCAGCACCGCGTCGGCGCCGAGATAGGCGTTGGCCGAGACCATGTCGGGCAGGAGGCTTTCCACCGGATCGCCGCTTTCCATAAGCACAAGATCCGGCCGCGCACGCACCGCGTCGGTCACGTCGTCGCCGGTGACGGCCGCGGCGCGAAGATGCGGCAGGCCAAGCTCCGCCGCCACCGCCACCGTTGCACGGGCCGCGGCGACGGGGTTCGCCGCACCCATGTTGCTGACGATCCTGACGCCGTTGCGCGCGGCAGCGGGCAGCACGGCCTGCATGCGGGCGCGCAGGTGCGGATTGAACCCGGCGTCGGGGTCGGCATGGCGCGCCTGAACTTCCCGCGCCACCGTGCGCTCGGCCAGGCATTCGAAGACGAGGTAGTCGACCGCGCCCGCCTCGGCCATGGCGACGGCCGGCTCGATCCGGTCATCGGCGAACCCGGCCCCCGCCCCGATGCGCAGCCGGAGGTCCGTCATCCGCCGCTGATCCGCGCGGCGGCGGGAACCGGGCGGTCGGGCGGCGCCGGGTTCAGCCCGTGCCGACGCGACATCGCGTGACGGCAGAGTGCCGCGAAGCGGTAGAAGCCATGCACGAACTTGCCGTATGGCATGGTCAGGAACAGGCTGAAGACCACGCCGAGGTGGATTGCCAGCAGCACGCCCATCGCGGCGGTGCCGCCGAGGATGTGCAGCGCCAGACCCGTCACGGCGGTCAGAAACAGCATCAGGATGAAGGCGACATCCATGCCGGTCGCGCGCTGGTCGACAAGGTCGGGCAAACGCTTGCGCCGCGCCGCCAGAAGGCCACCTGTGCCGATGGCCAGACCGATGCCGCCCACGGTGCCCAGCATCTGCGGCAGGTCCCACCACGGGTAGGGCGCGATGCGCCCGAAGCCGTAGTGGTAGATCGTGCCGACGGACGTGGCGGCGAAGCACAGCAGGAAGCCGTAGAAGGTGAGATGGTGATAGAGCCTGCGGTTGTCGCGCGGCTGGTCATCCTCGTTGAAGCAGCCGGCCCCGCCGCCATCGAGGTAGCGCAGGCTGCCGGCATCGCGGATCGCCTGCCAGATCGAAGGCGAGCTGGACGCGACGGTGTTGACCGCGTTGGCATCGGCCCAGAAGGCCCGCAGCCCCATGCCCATCGCGACGAGCGAGAACAGGAAGACCGCGCCGAACAGCGCCGCCATCGTGTTGTGCGGCATCAGGGCATAGAACCCCTCGGGCGCGAGATGGGCGCGAAACAATTCGCCGGGCGCGTTCAGCACGATGAGGCCGATGAAGAAGGCCGTGACCGACAGCGCCGTCAGCACCGCGATCTTCAGCCCGTTCCGCGCGAACAGCGGCGCCAGCGCCTGCGGCCAGGCGTATTGCGCGTAGCTGTCGTTGCGCACCTCGGCCAGCGTCTTGGGCAGGTTCACCGCGAATTCATGCGGCGGCGAGAACTGGCAGTCGTGGTAGCACGCGCCGCAGTTGTGGCACAGGTTGGCGAGGTAGTTGATGTCGCCCGCGGCAAAACTGCGCTGCATCTGAAGCGCGGGAAACACCGCGCAGATCCCCTCGCAATAGCGGCAGGCGTTGCAGATCGTGATCTGACGCTCGGCCTCTTGCTGAAGCTCAGTTCCCTGCATGGCGCGCGGCCTCCTTGCCTGCGACGCGGCCGAAGACGGCGCCGATGGTCATGCCGATCCCGGCGAGATAGCCCTTGCCGAGCACGTTGCCCGCCATGATCTCGCCCGCGGCATAGATGTTGGCCGAGGGGCGGCCGCCCTGCATCAGGATCTTCGCCTCGCGGTTCACCCGCGTGCCAAGATAGGTGAAGGTGATGCCGGGACGCACCGGGTAGGCGTAATAAGGCGCGGTGTCGATGCGGCGCGCCCAGTGACTTTTCGGCGGGCTCAGCCCCTCGGTATGGCAGTCGTCCAGTTCCTGCGAATTGAACGTGCCCTCGCGCACGGCAGCGTTGTAGTCGGTCACCGTGCGCTCGAACGCCTCGGGGTCGAGGTCGAGCTTGCCGGCCAGTTCGCGCAGGCTCGGCGCCTCGATGGCCGGGTAGACCGAGGGCATGAACATCCCCATCGCCTTGTGGTCGAACACGATGTAGGCGATCTGGTCGGGCTGGTCGGCCACCAGCCGGCCCCAGATGGCATAGCGCTTGGGCCAGATGTCCTCGCCTTCGTCGTAGAACCGCTTGCAGGCGTTGTTCATCACGATGCCGAACACCACGCAGTCGAGCCGGGTGACGATACCGCCGTCGAACTTGGGCGAGCGCGCGTCGATGGCGACGGCATGGCACTGGGTCGGATCGCCGACCGGCTCCACCCCCTTGTCGAGCAAGAGCCGCAGGATCGAGCCGCGGTTGTTCTCGGTGCCGCGGATGAGGAAGTTGTCGGCCTTGTCGCCCCAGTATTCCTTGAGCCACTCGATATTGGCCTCAAACCCGCCGGTGGCGGTCACCAGCGCGCGGGCGTCGATTCGGTAGGGCCCGGCCGGCCCACCGACGGTGGCGGAGGTGAAGAACCCGTTGTCGATCTCGAGCTCGGTCACCGGGCTTTCGTAGCGGATATCGACGCCGATGCGTTCCGCCTCGGCATAGAGCGCGTTCAGCATCGCGCGCCCGCCACCGAGGAAAAACGCGTTGGTCCGCCCGAGGTTCAGCGTGCCGCCCAGCGGTTGCTGAAACCGGACGCCGGTGTCGGTCATCCAGTCCCACAGCTCCTTGGATTCCGCGATGGTGAAGCGCGCAAGCTCCTCATCGGTCTGGCCGCCGGTGACGCGCATCAGGTCGTCCCAGAACTCCTCCTCGGAATAGGGACCGGTCAGGATCTCGTTGCCCTCGTCATGGGCGCAGCGCAGGTTGCGGGTGTGGCGGGTATTGCCGCCGCGATAGAACTTGGTCGCGCCCTCGACCACGATGACGGACGCGCCCTTGCGGCGCGCGGTGATCGCGGCACAGAGCGCCGCGTTCCCGCCGCCCGCGACCAGCACGTCGCAACTGGTGTCGACCGCCGTGGCGGGGACCGCCTGGCCGTTCATCCGGCTCATCGTGATGCCATCCCTGCGCTCACCCCTCTGCGCCTCACAATTCGCGCAAGGCGTTGAACTGGGCCACGTAGCCAGACCCGTCGATCTTGGCCGCGATGATCGTGACCTGTTCGGTGTGGCGGGCCTGTTGCAGCGCGTCCTGCAGCGCGGTCTCGTTGTGGACCGTCACGCCCTCCGCCCCCAGCCCGCGCGCCAGGCTGTCCCAGTCCACGCCGCCGATGCCGACGCCGTAGCGGTCGATGCCCTTGATCTCCTGCTTCACGCGGATCAGCCCGATCTCCTCATCGTCCAGAACCACGACCGTGATCGGCAGTCGCTCGCGCACCGCGGTCTGGATGTCGGCCACCGCCATCATGAAGCCGCCGTCGCCGGTGAAGGCCACCACCGGCCGGTCCGGGTGCGCCAGTCGCGCCGCCATCGCGCTGGGGATGGCGTAGCCCATCGAGCCGAGGCCGTTCGAGGTCAGGAATTCGCGCGGCCCGTAGCTTTGCCATTTCTGCACCACGAGCAGGCGGCTCGCGCCCGCGTCACAGGTCGCGATCGTGTCGCGCGGAAGCACGCTGCGCGCCACCTCCATCGCGCGTTGCGGCGACAGCCCGCTCGCGGGTGTATCGAGCGCCGCGGCGACATCCTTGCGGAAAGTCGCCGCCGCGCGCTCGCCCCAGCCGGTGCCCGAGGCGCAGGTGTCGGCGAGCGCGGTCATCAGCGCCCTGAGGTTGCCCATGACCTCGAACTCGGACGGCACCAGCGCGTCGAGCGCGGGCGTGTTGATCAGCGAGATCACCGGGATGTCGTAGGGCCAGGGCTTCGGCTGCAATTCCACCCCGTCGAGCCCGACGGTCAGGATCAGGTCGGACTGGCTGACGAGGTTGCGCTCGATCAGACCGCCGATGATGCAGCCGGCGCGCAGCGGGTGATCCTCGGGGATGGCGCCCTTCACCTTGGAGGTGGTCAGCACCGGCGCGCCCAGCTTTTCGGCCAAGGCCACCAGCGCCTCGGACGCCCCGTTCCAGAGCACGCCGAGACCCGCCAGCAGGACCGGTTTGCGCGCGGCGTCGATGCGTTTCACCAGCCGCGAGAGGCCGGCGCGGTCGGGATCTGCGAAATCCCAATCGGCCATCAAGGGCGGCTCGCTGGTCAGCTCGCCCGCCTCTTTCTGGGTCTCGCTTTGCGGCATGTCGAACTGCACCGGCCCGGGCGCCAGAGCGGTCGTCGTGCGCATCGCCCGCGCGATCTGGGTCCGCACCACGCGCGCGTCGACGGTCGTGCCCCATTTCACCACCGGCGCGTACATCGCCAGTTGGTCGATGCGCTGGCGCAGGCCGGTTTCCTGCTGCGGGGTGGAATAGCGGTCGGTGATCGCGATCAGGGGCGAGCGGTCGAGCATGGCGTGGGCAACGCCGTTCACCATGTTGGCCGCCCCCGGTCCGCGCGTCGACAGGCACACGCCCGGCGCGCCGGTGATGTCGCCCCAGGTGGCGGCCAGCATCGCGCCCGCAACCTCCTGCTTCATCAGGATGAAGCGCATGTCGCGCTTGCGCGCCGCCTCCATCAGCTCGACGGATTCGCCGCCCGGATGGCCCACGATGAAGGGCGTTCCCGCCGCCTTGATTGCGTCTGCAAGAACTTCGACCGTGGTCGCCATGGGCACCTCCCGCTGTCGCCCGCCGGGGCGCGAGGGGCGCGGGCCGGTTGGCTTTCCTGATTTATCCGCTTGTATACACCTGAATGCAAAGGGGTCAAGCCACGCCCGCCCCTCGCAGGCGTCAGGGATCGAGCCGCCAGAACACACCCTTGCTCTGGCAATAGGCGAGCAGCCCCTCGCGGCCCTTTTCGCGGCCGATCCCGCTTTGCCCCATGCCGCCGAAGGGGGTGGAGATCGAACCTTCCTTGTAGCCGTTGATCCAGACCGTGCCGGCCCGCACGCCGCGCGCCACCCGCCATGCCTTGCGGCTGTCGGTGGTCCAGACGCCGGCGGCCAGCCCGAACTCGGTGTCGTTGGCCTGCGCCAACAGGTCGCCCTCGTCCTCGAAGGGCAGCACGACGCAGACCGGCCCGAAGATCTCGCGCTGGCTGGTCTCGGCGCGGTTGTCGAGGCCGGTCAGCACCGTCGGCAGGTAGAACGCCCCCGCCGCAAGGCGCGGGTGGTCGGGTGGCGCACCGCCGCAGCGAACCTCGGCGCCCTCGGCGCGCGCCCGGTCGACGGCGGCGGCCACCGCATCCCGATGCGCGAAACTGGCCATCGGGCCGATTTTCGCGCCCGCGTCCTCAGGCAGGCCCGGGTTGTAATCGGCGGCCTTGGCGACAAGGGCCGCGACGAAATCATCGTAGATCGACCGTTCCACGAAGATCCGCGAGCCCGCGATGCAGGATTGCCCGCCCGACCCGAAGATACCGCCCGCAGCGCCCGCCACGGCGGCATCGAAATCGGCATCGGCGAAGATCATGTTGGGCGACTTGCCGCCCAGTTCCAGGATCACCGGCGCGAGCCTGCGGCCCGCCGCCTCGGCGATGGCCCGCCCCGCGGCTGTGCCGCCGGTAAAGCTGACCAGGTCGACAGCCGGGTGCGCGACCAGCGCGCGGCCCACGTCGCCCTGCCCCGTCAGCACGTTCACGAGACCCGGCGGAAACCCGGCCTCCAGCGCCAATCGGCCATAGATCAGCGCCACCTGCGAGGTCACTTCGGAGGGTTTCAAAACAACCGCGTTTCCCGCCGCCAGCGCCGGAGCGAGCTTCTGCGCCTCGAGCGTGATCGGCGAGTTCCATGGCGTGATCGCGGCGACGACCCCCATCGGCTCGTGCAGAGCCAAGGTCAGGCTGTCGCCGCGCTGCGGGGTCAACTGCCCTTCCAGCGTTTCGCAGAGCGCCGCGAAATAGCGGAAGACGCCGACCGCGGCACCGGCCTGCGACCGGCATTCGGCCAAGGTCTTGCCATTGTCCACCATCTGCGCGCGGGCCAATTCCTCGGACGCCGCCGCGGTCGCGTCGGCCAAGGCGTGCAGCAGGCGGGCGCGGGCATGGGGGCGCATGTTGCGCCAGCCGGGGGCATGGGCGGCGGCACGGGCCACGCCCACGGCCTCGGCCACATCCTCTGCCGAGGCGGCGGAAAGCGAGGCGGCGACCGACCCGTCAGCGGGGTTGATCGAATCGAACGGCGCGCCGCGCCCCTGCCGCCACTCCGCCCCGATCAGCAGGTCACGGGGCGCGGTCATCGCGCCATCTCCACTTGCGGGGCGACGACCAGGTCGGCCGCTGGCAAGGGCTCGCCCCGCAGCACGCGCAACGAATTCTCGGCGGCGCGCGCGGCGACGGCGGCGAAATTGTCGATCGTGGCACCCGCGCAATGCGGCGTGACGACGGTGTTGGGCAGCTCCAGCAGCGGGTTGCCGACCGGCGGCTCCTGCGAGAAGGCGTCGACCCCGGCGGCGAACAGGTGCCCGTCCGACAGCGCGCGGGTCAGCGCCGCCTCGTCCACCAGCCCGCCGCGGGCCGCGTTCACCAGAATCGCGCCGCGCTTCATCCGCCGCAGGCGCGCCTCGTCCAGCAGGTTCGCGGTCTCGGGCAGCAGTGGCAGGTGCAGCGTCACCACATCCGCCTCCTCCAGCAGCGCGTCGAGATCGCGATACGCCACCGCGAGTTCCGCCTCGTCCTCCGCCGAGGCGCGAACCGGGTCATAGTAGACAAGCTCCACCCCGAACCCCGACAGCACCCGCGCGACCTGCCGTCCGATGGCGCCGAAGCCGACGATGCCGACGGTCTTGCCGTGCAGGTGCCGGTTCTCGCCGCGCACCTTCTCCTTGTCCCACTCGCCATCCCGCGTGGCCCGGTCGAGCTGCGGCAACTGCCGGCATGCCGCCAGCATCAGCAGCAGCGCGTGTTCCGCGACCGGGATGGAGTTACCGGCCTGAAGCCGGGCAAGCCCGATGCCGGCCTCGGTGCAATAGCCGCCGTCGATCCGGTCGGTCCCGGCGCCCAGCTTCTGGATGAAGCGCAGTTTCGGCGCGCGTTCCAGCAGGCTGCGCGGCATCGGCGTCGCCATGACGAAAGCGATGTCGGCCTCGGCCAGCGCCACCGCGCGCTCCGCCTCTGTCGGGCCGGTCGTGACCGTCACCGTCCAGTCGGCGGGCACGGCGTAGCGGATCGCGGCGAGAATGGCGGGATGGAACGGGTCGATCAGACCAAGGGTCACGGGGGGCATGGCGGCTGTCCTGTCGGTTGCTCGGACCAATGGCGCGCGGCGGCGCCACAGGTCTCGCGGTCCTGATTATCCAAGCGTATACATTTGCAGACAGAGTGTGGCAAGCTGCCGGCGAACGCGGCACATCGGCGGTTTGCCGCCGCGCGCAAAGGGTTATATGAACGGACGATCTGTTGAACGGACAAGCGATTGCCCCGCCGGGTGGGGCGCACAAGACTTGTCGGGGGCCATGGAAAGGACGCGGGCATGTCGATTGCACAACGAGTGTATTCCGACTTCATCGAGGGACTGCGCGTAAACCGCTACAAGCCGGGCGACCGGATCCGGGCCGAGGATGTTGCCAAGACCTTCGACGTCAGCCGCACCCCGGTGCGCGAGGCGCTGTCGCGCCTGCAGGAACGCGGGCTGCTCGAGATGACGGCATCGGGCCTTTCGGTCACGCAGCTGGACCGGACGGCAGTGCTGGAGCTTTACGCCGTGCGCGAGTTGCTGGAGGGGTCGGCCTCGCGCTTTGCCGCGCAGCATGCCTCGCAAAGCGACCTCTACACGATGAAGCAGATCGCCGACGCCTTCGAGCAGTGCCAGGACGACCCGGCGCGGGTGGCGCAGCTGAACCGCTCGTTCCATGCCGCGATCTACGATGCCGCGCACAACAAGTTCCTGCTCACCATCCTCGACGGGATGCACGACACATTGATGCTGCTGCCCAGCACGACCTTCGCCGTGGAGGGACGCCAGCACACCGCCGTGGACGAGCACAAGGGCATCCTCGACGCGATCGAGCGTCGCGACCCGGACGAGGCCGACCGGCTGGCACGCGAGCATATCCGGCAGGCCCGCGATACCCGGCTGAGCATGATGTTCCGGTACTGACGTCGCTTACCAGCCGGGCGGAAGCGGCAGGCCGCCGGCCTCGGCGATCTCGACCAGCGGCGCGAGGTCGACGCGCCGATAGGGGATGCCCTCCGACAGGCGCCGGGCCTCGCAGCGGCCCTCGATCTCGCCGGGCATGAAGATTTCCTCCACCCCGGCGGCTTTCGGGGCGGCCTTCACCGTCTCCACCAGATGCGCCATCCGCGCCGCGGCCTCTTCCGCCGTGACGAACAGGTCGGGGCGGAAGACGAAAATGGAATGCCCGACGCCCTGCGGCCGGTCGAAGACCTTGTACTGGTCACCCACATCGCCCGCGAACCGCGCGCCGGTCAGCACCCCGCACAGGATATCCATCATCATCGAGAGGCCCGCCCCCTTGGCCCCGCCGATGGGCAGAAGACCGCCCTTCAACGCAGCACTGGGGTCGGTCGTGGGGTTGCCCGCGCCATCGACAGCCCAGCCTTCGGGGATCGCGCGGCCCTCGCGCTCGGCCTTGCGGATCTTGCCGCGCGCCACCACCGTCGGCGACATGTCAAGCACGAAGGGGACGCTGCCGGGCGCAGGCATCCCGACCGCGAAGGGGCTGGTGCCGAACAGCTCGCCTCGCCCGCCCCAGGGCGGCATGGCGGGCGAGGCATTGGTGAACACCATCGCGCCGTAGCCCGCCTCGATCGCCTGAAGCAGGTAGGTCGCACCCATCCCGAAATGGGTTGAGTTGCGCACGCCGATCAGCCCGATGCCATGCTCGTCGGCTAGCGTGACCGCGTGCCCCACGGCACGGGAGGCGATGACGAACCCCAGCCCGTTGCGCCCGTCCAGGCGCGCCACCGATGGGCCCACGGGCTCGAACACGAACTCGGGCGCGGGATCGACCAGCCCCGCCTCGATCCGGGTCAGGTAGCCGGGGATGCGCACGATGCCATGCGTGTCGACCCCGCGTAGGTCGGCCCGCACGAGGCAGCGGGCGGCGATCGTGGCGTCTGCCTCGGGCACCCCCGCTGCCGCGAACAGAGCCGCCGCGAAGTCGCGCGCGGCCTCGGCCGTGAGAACGATCGATTCGGGCGCGGGCTTTGGGTCGGTGGCTTGGGTCATTTGATGGCTCTCCCGATCGCACTGGCTGGGTCGTCAGGCAGCTTGACTGGATTTGTAGTTTGGAACACAAGCGTATACAACTGGATATTATCTCTTCCTCGACGCGGGAGTCGGACCATTCTGATCCTCGAACATGATGCCAAGACGCTGCTGGCCAAGCGCGGCCTGCCGGTGCCGGAGGGCGCGCTTTACGCCGTTGCCGCCCCGGTTGCGCCTGACTTTCCGGCGCCCTGGGTGCTGAAGGCGCAGGTTCCGGTCGGCGGGCGCGGCAAGGCGGGCGGGATCGTGTTTATCCCCGACCGGGCTGCGCTGGCCGCGACGGCGCACCGCTTGTCCACGCTGCGCATCAAGGGCTTTCCGGTCGAGGAGATCCGCATCGAGGCGGCGGTGTCGGACGCGCGCGAGATCTACCTCGGCCTCGTCATCGACGCCGCCACAGGCCGCGTTTCGCTGCTGGCCTCGGCCACCGGCGGGGTCGAGATCGAGGCGGAGGCTGGCACCGGCATCCACCAGTTCAGCGCCCGGCCCGAGGCCGTGGAGATGACGGCCGCGCTGGACGATCTCGCTGCCGCCCTGCCGAGCGATGTCGCCGCCGCGGTCCGCGCGGCGGGCGAGATCGCCGTCGCCGCCTTCCTCGACCTCGACGCGACGCTGCTGGAGCTGAACCCGATCTTCCTGAAAGGCGACGGAAGCTGGATCGCCGGCGACGTGCGCCTCGACCTCGACGAGAACGCCCTGCCCCGCCAGCCCGAGTTCGCCGCCCTGCTCGACGCCCGCCCGCACGCCTATGCCGAGGCGGTGTTCAAGCGCGACCACGGCTTCGACCTCGTGATCGTGGACCCGGAAGGCGAAATCGGGCTTGTCACCACCGGCGCCGGCCTGTCGATGCAGCTGATAGACGAGATGTCGCGCAGGGGCCTGCGCCCGTACAATTTCTGCGACATCCGCAGCGGCATGATGCGCGGCAGCCCGGACCGTCTGATCGCGACGCTGCGCCAGCTCTGCACCGCGCCGCGCCTGCGCTGCGTCCTGGTCAACATCTTCGCGGGCATCACCGATCTGGGCGAATTCGCCGATCTGCTGCTCGCCGCGCGTGCCGCGGTGCCGGAGTTGCAGGTGCCGATGGTGGTGCGGATGGTCGGCAACGGGCAGGAGCGGGCGGAGGCGATCCTGGGCGCAGCCGAAGGGCTGGAACTCATCCCTGACCTCGACCGGGCCGTCACGCGGATCGCGGCGCTCTGCGATGCTTGAGCGGCTGATCGACCACGATGCCGCCCCCCTTCGGGTGATGGTGCAAGGCGCGACCGGGCGTGCGGCGCGCAAGCACATCGCGCGGATGACCGCGGCCGGAACCAATATCGTCGCCGGCGTCTCGCCCAGCGCCGCTCCGGGCGACACGGTGGACGGGTTGCCGATGTTCGCCACCCCGGCCGAGGCCGTAGCCGCCACCAGCGCCGACGCGAGCCTGCTGATGGTGCCGCCGCTATCGGTGCTGCCTGCGGCGCGCGCCGCGCTTGATGCGGGCGTCGGCCTGATCGTCACCGTGACCGAAGGGATGCCGGTGCGCGACGCGATGCACCTGCTGCACGCCACCCGCGCGGCAGGCGCGACGTGGATCGGCGCGTCGAGTCCCGGCCTCGCCGTTCCGGGCCGCTGCAAGCTCGGCTTCCTGCCCGACGTGGCGTTGTCGCCCGGCCCGCTCGCGATCTGGTCGAAAAGCGGCACGCTGTCCTACGAGACCGGGCTGCGGCTGGTCGGCGCAGGCTTCGGCCAGACTGCCTGGATCGGTGTCGGCGGCGACCCGGTGAAGGGCACGCGCTTCGCCGACCTCGTCCCCGCCTTCCGCGACCATGCGCCCACCCGCGCGGTGGTCGTAGTGGGCGAAATCGGCGGCACCGAGGAGGAAGACCTCGCCGAGGCGCTGCTGGCCACCCCGATCGGCAAGCCGGTCTACGCGATCCTCGCCGGGGCCGCCGCGCCCGAGGGCAAGACCATGGGCCACGCCGGCGCCATCGTCAGCGGCGGCAAGGGCAGCCTCGCCTCCAAGATCGCGGCGCTGGAGGGGGCGGGCGTGTCCGTCTTCCGCTCGCTCGCGCCGATGGTCGAGACAATCACCGCCGACATGAAGGAAACCAAACCGTGAAGTTCGAACTGACCGAGCAACAGCGCCAGATCGTGGGCACCGTCCGCGACCTGACCCAAGGCGGGTTCATCGCGCGCGGCCTGAAATGGATGGACGGCAGCTTTCCGTGGGAGAACATGCGCGAACTGGCCGATGTCGGCGTGCTCGGCATGGCGGTGCCCGAGGAATACGGCGGCCTCGGCCTGCCGGTCTTCGACACCGCGCTGGTGCTCGAGGAGATCGGCAAGGGCTGCTACGTCACCGCAATGGCGGTTCTGGGCGAGGTCGGCGTGCAGGCCCGCGTGATCGCGACCTATGCGCCCGAGACGATCAAGCAGCGCATCCTGCCGGGCGTCGTCACCGGCGAAAACATCCTCGCCGTCTGCATGACCGAACCGCATGCCGGCACCGACGTGCCCAACTACAAGACCAACACCCAGGTCAAGGGCGACCGGGTGGTGGTGAACGGGGTCAAGACACTGATCAGCCGCGCGCCCGAGGCGGCGATGTTCGTGGTCTTCACCCGCGTCGACGGGGTGCCGGGCCGCGAGGGCATCGGTTGCGTGCTGGTCGACGCCGGCACGCCGGGCCTGTCCGTCACCGGCAACTACCACACGATGGGCGGCGAGTTCCTGCACGAGGTGCGGTTCGAGAACGTGGAACTGCCGCGGGAGAACCTGGTGATCGAGCGCGACGGGATGAAGAAGCTTCTCAACGCCTTCAACACGCAACGCTGCCTGAACCCGTCGATCTCGCTGGGTCTGGCCGAGGGGGCCTTTGACGAAAGCCTGAAATACGCCCGCGAACGCACCGCCTTTGGTCGCTCCATCGGCGACTTCCAGGGCATGCGCTGGAAACTGGCGGACATGTACAAGGATATCGAGGCCGGGCGCGGGCTGCTTTACCGCGCGGCGGCGGGCGCGAACCCGTTTCCCGACCCGTTCCTTGCTGCCACCGCCAAGGTGTTCTGCAACGAGATGGCGCTGCGCGTCACCTCCGAGGCGGTGCAGATCCACGGCGGCTACGGTTTCACCGACGAATACCTCGTCTCGCGCCATTACCGCGGCGCGCGCTACGGCACGCTTGGCGGCGGCACCTCCGAGACGCTGCGCGACTTGATCGGCAAGCGCCTGATGAAGGATGGCGACCTCGGCGACGGCATCCTGAGCCGCGTGCTCGACAGCAACTGACCAACCCAAAGGGAGACCGCGCGTATGGCCCGCACCTACACCAACCCCGTCAAGACCAAGCTCGCCGCCGGAGAGCCGGTGTTCGGCATGAGCGTGCGGCTGGCCCGCCACCCCGACATCGCGCGCGTCGCCAAGGCGACGGGGCATGATTTCCTGTTCATCGACATCCAGCACTCGATCTTCAACGTCGAAACGATCGGGCTGATCGCGCAGACGGCTCTGGCGATCGGGCTTGCGCCCCTGGTGCGGGTGCGTGGCATCGACGACCCGGACGTGTCGCTGCTCCTCGATAATTGCGTGACCGGCATTGTCTATCCCGACATCAACACGGCGGACGAGGCGCGACATGCCGTCGACATCTGCAAGTTCCCGCCGCTGGGCAAGCGCAGTGTCACTGGCGGCTACCCGATGTTCGACTACGAGGCGGTGCCGCTGTCCGAGGCGATCCCGCTGCTGAATGACAGCACGCTGGTCGTGGCGATGATCGAGACGCCCGAGGGGCTGGAGAACGTGGAGGAGATCGCGGCGGTTCCCGGCATCGACGTGATCCATGTCGGCACCAACGACCTGTTGGTGAACATGGGCATGTCGGGCCAGTTCGACGCGCCCGAGATCATCGCGGCACAGGACCGCGTGAACCGCGCCTGTGCCGCCAACGGCATCCACGCGGGCTGCGGCGGCAACCGCTCGGTCGCGCGGCAGGCCAAGGCGGTGCGCAACGGCGCGCAGTTTCTGACCACGCAGACCGACATCGCCTTTCTCGCCTCCGCCGCGCGGCGCTGGATCGAGGATCTGGACACCGATCTGAAGGGCTAGACCAGCCCGAAGGCGCCCAGCGCGCCCGCTCCTGCCAGGATCGCGAAGGGCGGTGCGCGCGTGGCGAGCAGGAGCGTGAAGGAGGCCGCCGCGATGGCGAACGTCGGCACGCCGGTGGCCGCCGCCAGCGTCAACAGCAGCGCGCTCGACGCCATCAGCCCGATGGTCAGCGGCACGAGGCCCCGGCGCAACACCACGAACCAGCGCCGCTCGGACCAGCGGTTCCAGCCGCGCGCCACCGCACCGGCCAGGATCAGCGAGGGCAGCACGAAGACCAGGGTGGCGAGGATGCCGCCCGTCACCCCCGCCATGCGCCAGCCGATCAGCGACACGAAAAGCGTGTTCGGCCCGGGCGAGGCCTGCGCCAGCGCGAAGAGCGAGGTGAAATCCTCGAGCGTCAGCCAGCCGTTCTCGACCACCACGACGCGCTGCAATTCGGCCAGGATCACGTAGATGCCGCCGATTGCGAGCAGCGACTGGACGATCAGGTGCCCGAGAAGCGACAGCAGGTTCTCATCCATGATGGCGCATCCTCCAGAGCGTCAGGCCGATACTGAGCGGCGCGAAGACCGCGATGACGACCACCAGAGGCAGCCGCGCCCAGGCCACCGCCGCGATGACGGCGACGCCGAGAACCGCCACCACCGGGTTGCGCCGCTGCGGCCAGAACAGTCGCGCGGTAATGGCGCAGACCAGCCCGGCGGCGGCGGCGGCGATGGCGCGCACGGCACCCTGAACCGCCGGCACCTCGGCAAAGCCGGTGTAGAGCGCGCCCAGCATCAGCGCGATGGCGACCGGCAGGATCAACAGCCCCGAGAGCGCCGTGATCGCGCCGGGCCAGCCGCCGACCCGCATGCCCATCACGATGGAGATGTTGACGATGTTCGGCCCCGGCAGAACCTGGCAGATCGCGAGGATCTCGGTGAATTCCTCGGTGTCGAGCCAGCGCCGGCGGGTGACGATCTCGTGCACCACGACCGGCAGAACGCCGCCGAAGCCGGTGACTCCGATCACGAGGAAGCAGCGGAACATCGCGCCCAGCGTGATGCCTCGCTCCGTCAGCGGGACGGCGCGCGGGGCAGCGGCAGGGGCGGCGTGGGTCATGTTACGGGGCAGAGCCCGCCATCGACGTTGATGGCCGTGCCGGTCACGTAGCCCGCCTGGTCCGAGGAGAGGAAACAGGCGACGTTGGCGAATTCCTCGGCCTCGCCCAGACGGCCCAGAGGCACGGTCGTCGCGACGGGCTGAAGGAAATCCTCGTAGCTCTGGCCGTCACCCGCCGCCGCGTGCCGACGCTCCCACTGGCCGGACTTGATCTTGCCGACGCAAAGCGCGTTGACGAGGATGTTCCACGGCGCCAGCTCGCGCGACAGCGCCTTGCTCATCGTGATCCCCGCGCCGCGACTGACCGAGGTGGGCAGGCTGCCGCCATCAGGCGTCTTGCCCACCACGGCGGTCACGTTGATGATCCGGCCCCAGCGCTGCGCCTTCATCGCGGGCAGGACCGCCTGCACCAGCGCCAGCGGCGCCAGCAGCTTGAGGTCGAGGTCTTCCACCATCGCCGCGCGCGGCTGATCCTCGACCGGGCCACGGCGGGAACTGCCGGCATTGTTGATCAGGATATCGATGACGGGAAAGCGGGCGGCCACCTCTGCCATCGCCGCGTCGCGCGCCGGCCCATCCGTAATGTCGCAGGCGACGGGCATCAGCGTGCCCGTCGCCTCGGCCTGCAATTCCGAGCAGGTGGCTCGCAGCCGCGCTTCATCCCGCGCCACCAGCACCACGTTCGCCCCCGAGGCCGACAGGCGCGCGGCCATCGCGCGGCCCAAGCCCTGGCTCGCGCCGGTAATCAGCGCCGTGCGCCCGCCGAGGTCGATCAGCATGTCCTGCCCCCCTCAGTCATCCGCGCCCCCGACCAGCACCTGCCGCCGCTCGCGCCGGTTGCGGATGATCACCCAGACCGACCAGAGCAGCAGCAGCGCGGTCAGCCCCAACAGCGTGCCGCTGATCGGGCGCTCGAGCAGCGTCATGAAATCACCGCGATAGATCAGCATGGCGCGCTTGAAATTCTCCTCCACCATCGGGCCGAGGATGAAGCCGATCAGCAGTGGCGCCAGCTCGAACTTGAGCAGCCGCAGGACATAGCCCGCGAAGCCGAAGAACAGCACCAGCCCCACGTCGAAGGCGCTGGTCCTCACGGTGTAGACCCCGATGCAGATGAAGCAGATCACGGCGGGATAGAGTATGCCGTAGGGCACTTTGAGCAGCCGCACCCAGAGCCCGATCAGCGGGATGTTGAGGATCAGCAGCAGCACGTTGCCGATCCAGAAACTGGCGGCGAGGCCCCAAAAGATATCCGGGTTCTCGGTCATCAGTTGCGGGCCCGGCTGGATGCCGTGGATCAGCAGCGCGCCCATCATCACCGCCATCGTGGCGCTGCCCGGAATGCCCAGCGTCATCGTCGGGATGAAGGCCGCCTGCACCGCCGCGTTGTTGGCGGATTCCGGCGACATCAACCCTTCGATCGCGCCTTTGCCGAACTGGTCGCCGTGCGGCGACAGCCGTTTTTCCAGCGCGTAGCCGATGAAGGTCGCGATGCTGGGCCCGGTGCCGGGCAGCGCGCCGAAGAAGGCACCGATTCCCGCACCGCGCAGCATCGGCATCGGCGAGCGTCGCACCTCGTCTCGCGTCGGGATCATCGAGCGCAGCGTGACCGCCTGGATGAAGGGTTTGTCGATCTTCTGCGAGATCGACAGGATGATCTCGGACACGCCGAACAGCCCCATCGCCAGCGCAATGAAGCTGACCCCGTCGTGCAGCTCGAAGTAGCCGAAATCGTAGCGCGCGACGCCGGTCGTCAGGTCGGCGCCGACGGTGCCCAGCGACATGCCCACGATCACCATCGCCAGCCCTTTGGCCGGCGCGTCCTGCGTCACCGTGGCTGCGGCGACCAGGCCGAAGACCATGATCGCGAAATACTCCGCCGGCCCGAAGGCCAGCGCCCATTGCGCGATCATCGGCGACAACGTGTAGAGCAGGATGATGCCGAAGGTGCCGCCCCAGAACGACGCGATGGTGGTCGCGAAGAGCGCCACGCCCGACCGCCCCTGCTGCGTCATCGGGTAGCCGTCGAGGCAGGTGACGGCGTTGGACGGCGTGCCGGGCAGGTTCAGCAGGATCGACGAGATCGAGCCGCCGTATTCCGCGCCGTAGTAGACGCCCGCAAGCATCACCAGCGCGGTCGTCGGTTCGAGGTAATAGGTGATCGGCAGCAGCATCGTGACCGCGGCCAGCGACCCGATACCGGGCAAGGCGCCGAAGAAGGTGCCGAGAAACACGCCCAGCAGGCAATAGCTGAGGTTGGTGACGGAGAGCGCGGTGGAAAAGCCGGCGGCGATGTTGGCCCAGAGATCCATCAGAGGTTCCACCAGAAGGCCGGGATCGGCAGGCGCAGAAGCAGGACGAAGAGAACCCAGCAGAGCACCGCCAGGACGGCGGAGGTGACGGCGATCAGCCGCCAGCCCGCGTCGGGGTTACCGAGCATGGCCGTGGCCGAGGCGGCCAGCGTCGCGCCGACCAGCCCAATATGGGTCAGCAGCACACCGAAAACGGCAATCGAACCGAGGATCGTAGCCACCGCGCGGACCGAGAAATGTGGCAGGCGCCCCGGCATCCGGATCGCGCCGGTGAGGATCACGAGGCCCAGGCCGATGCCGATCATGCCGAGCCCGCGGGGAACGTAGCCCGGACCCATCCGGGCCACGGTGCCCATCGAAAACTCCTGCGCGCCGATGAAGAAGAACGCGCCGATCGCGATGATCAGCAGGCCGGCGAGAAGCTCAACGGGATCGAAATGTCGCATCATGTGTGTCACCGGGGCTGCGGGCTGCGGAAGGAACGGACAGTCAGGCGCGTCGGAAAGGGCGGCCAGGGTGAAAGAGCCTGGCCGCCCAAGATCAGGGGAACTGCGGCGGCAGTGGCCGCCGGGGACCCCGCGCCACGATCATTCCGCGACGATGTTGGCCTGTTCCGCGACCTCGGCCCAACGGTCGTAGTTGGCGGCCATGAAGTCGGCGGTTTCCTGCGGGCTCATCGGGCGCGGCGTGCCACCGTCGTTGGCGAGGAAGTTGGTAAACTCCTCGGTCGCCAGCACCTCGTTGATCGAGCTGTTCAGGCTCTCGACCACGCCTTCGTCCATGCCGTCCGGCCCGAGGATGGCCCACCACTGGATCACCTCGAATCCTTCGAGCCCGCTTTCGTTCAGCGTCGGGATGTCGGGGGCCGCCGGCGAGCGTTCGAGGCTCGTCAGCGCGATCGGACGGATGTTGCCGGCCTCGACCTGCGGCATCATCTGGGTCATCGAGCCGATGGAATACTCGATGAACCCGCCCATCACGTCGGTCATGGCCGGCCCGCCGCCGGTGTATTGCACGACCTGCACCTGCGACCCGACCGCCTGGTTCAGCAGTTCCCCGGCGAAATGCTGGATGCTGCCCATGCCGGTGGCGCCGTAGCTGAGCGCGTCGCTGCCCCGGATGTACTCGAAGAAGGATGCGACATCCTCGACCGGGATGTCGGGCCGCGCGCCGACGACCAGCGGCACCTGGCCGACCAGGGCGATGGGCGTGAAATCCTCGCGCGGGTTGAACGGCAGGTCATCGCGCACGGCGGCGTTCATGGTGAAGGTGACCGAGGCGATCATGATGGAATAGCCGTCGGGGTCCTGCTCGGCGAGGTAGGCCGAGCCGATGGTGGCGCCGCCGCCCGGACGGTTGTCGATGACGACGGGCTGGTCCCACATCTGCGACAGCTGCTGTCCCAGTTGCCGTGCCACGATGTCGTTGGAACCGCCGGGCGCGAAGGGCACCACGATGGTGACCGGTTCGCTCGGAAACTCCTGTGCGAGGGCGCCACCAGCGGCCATGGCCGCCAATCCGGACGCAAGCACGCTGGCGGAAATTGATCTCAGGTTCATTGTAGTCCTCCCTTCCTGTTTCTACGGAACCGGCCGGGTTGCCCCGACCGCTCGTGGATTGGACCCCGAGGGGCCTTCCGGAACGACGTTGGACAACGGTAATGTCCGATCACGAATACGTCTGTGTATAAGCGTATACATTGACGTCGGTCAAGCGTGGGCGCGCCTGCTGTTCCGTGGCGATTGGGTCAGCAGGCCCCGTCCGAGAGTGCTGAAAGGCGCTATCATGCGGCGGGATCGACGGGTCTGCCCGCATCGGCTTGCGCACCTCGCGGCGCCGGGCCACCTTCAGCTTGCCCGGCCGGGTCGGGCCGATAGCAAATCGGAATGGAACAATGGCGGCAGATATGGAGCACCGGTCCGAAAGTCCCTTTCTCGACCTGATCGGAACCGAGGTCGAAGAGTGGCGCGACGGCTACGCCCGGATCGGCGTGACCCTCCGCCCCGAATTGCTGAACCGCGCCGGGGTCCCGCATGGCGGGCTGATCGCGACCCTGCTGGATCACGCGTCGAGCTTCTGCGGCCTTTACTGCACGCAGCCGGGAAACCGCCGTTACGGCATGACCCTGTCGCTGTCGTGCGATTTCATCGGCCAGAGCGACGGCGGCCGCCTGACCGCCGTCGGCCTGATGACCAGGGCAGGACGCTCCGTCTATTTCAGCTCGGCCGAAGTGCACGACGACCAGGGCAAGCTTCTGGGGCGGTCGACCAGCGTCCACCGCTACCGGACCGGCAGCGAAGACCCCAGGGGCGTTCCGCCGAGATCCGAGGCTGCCCGCGACGGCGCGGGCGACTGACCCGCGCGGATTGACACCTCGAAAGCAGCTCCGCCCACCCGCCTGCGCCGTCCGCCGCGACAATGTTGCACGGCCGGCGCGCTGGCATCAGTTGGCTCTGTCATGTTTCGTTCGCAGATCGCGGCTAGTGACGATCCGTTATGTGCGTTTGAGGTTCAGTCCAGCATGTTTTCCCTCGACAACCACAAGGCGCTCATCGTCGGGATCGCGAACGAGAACTCGATCGCCTGGGGCTGCGCGCAGGCGTTGCGCGCGCAGGGCGCCGACGTCGCTATCACCTGGCTGAACGAGAAGGCCGAACCCTTCGTGCGGCCGCTGGGCGAAGGGCTTGGCGCGGACATCATGATGCCGCTCGACGTGGCCCAGCCGGGGCAGCTCGAGGCGCTGTTCGACATGATCACCGACCGGTGGGGGCGGCTCGACACGCTGGTGCATTCGATCGCCTTCGCCCCGCGCGACGACCTGCACGGCCGGGTCATCGACTGTTCCGCCGACGGCTTCAAGCTGGCGATGGATGTATCGGTGCATTCCTTCCTGCGGATGATCCGCATGGCAGAGCCGCTGATGGCGCATGGCGGCACCTGCCTGTCGGTGTCGTTCTTCGGCTCGTCGCGGGTGGTGCGGCACTACAACATGATGGGTCCGGTGAAGGCCGCGCTGGAAAGCGCGGTACGCTATGCCGCCGCCGAACTGGGCGAAAAGGGCATTCGCGTCCACGCGCTCTCGCCCGGCCCGCTCAAGACGCGCGCCGCCAGCGGCATCGACCATTTCGACGAGCTTCTCGCCGCCGCCGCCGACCGCGCGCCGACGCATCACCTGGCCACCATCGAAGACGTGGGCGCGATGGCCGCCTTTCTTGCCTCGCCCGAGGCGCGCAACCTGACCGGCGGTGTGCATGACATCGACGGCGGGTTTTCCATCACCGCGTGAAGGTTCCCGCCATGGCCAATGTATTCGACCTGTTCAATCCCGCCGGCCAGACCGGCGTGCCGCGCCCCGAAGCCGACATGATCGCCGCGATGCGCAAGACCATGCAGCAGTCGGAAAGCGAGATCGCGGCCATCTCGGGCACGCTCGACATCCTGTCCACGGCCGCCTCGCGCCAGTCCTCGCGCATTGCCGACGGCCATTCGCGCCGCGCCGAAGTGGCCCTGGCCCAGGCCTCGGCGCTGATGGACAAGCTGCAGGAAGCGCAGGCCGAAGGCCGGATCGGCGACGACTGGGCCGAATACATGCGCGACGCCTTCGAGCGCGCGATCCTGACCGTGGACACGCTACGCAAGCGCGGCGACATCTTCCTCGAGCACGAGGAGGCGGGCTGCCCGCCGGTGCTGAAATATGACTACGAGATCGTGATGGACGGCAAGGACATGCCGTTTCCCTCGAACTACATCCTGCTGAAGATCCTGCCGCCCGAGGGTGTCGAGATCCTGGACTGGAAGCGCCCCTACATCATCATCGACCCGCGAGCGGGCCATGGCCCCGGCATCGGCGGGTTCAAGGCCGACAGCCAGGTCGGCGTGGCGATGCGCGCCGGCCATCCGGTCTATTTCGTGGCCTTCCGCCGCGAGCCCGAGCCGGGGCAGTTCATCTCCTACGTCACCCGCACCGAGGCGGCCTTCGTGCGCGAGGTGATGCGTTTGCACCCCGAGGCGTCCAACCCGATCGTCACCGGCAACTGCCAGGGCGGCTGGGCGACGCTGTTGATGGCGGCGACCAACCCAGACCTGACCGGGCCGATCGTCATCAATGGCGCGCCGGTCGCACCCTGGGCCGGCAAGGTCGGCGAGAACCCGATGCGCTACAACGCCGGCGTGCTCGGCGGCACCTGGATTCCGATGTTCCTGTCGGATCTCGGCGGCGGCATCTTCGACGGCGCGCATCTGGTGCAGAATTTCGAGCTGCTTAACCCCGCGCGTACCCTGTTCCGCAAATACACCGACCTGTTCCGCGACATCGACCAGGGCGACGAGGCGTTTCTCGAGTTCGAGACCTGGTGGGGCGGCTTCTTCCTGATGACCGGGGCCGAGATCAACTGGATCGTCGAGCAGCTGTTCGTCGGCAACCGCCTGGTGAAGAACGAGGCCCGGATCGAGCCCGGCCGGCCAATCGACCTCAAGGCGATCCGCGCGCCGATCATCGTCTTCGCCAGTCACGGCGACAACATCACCCCGCCGCAGCAGGCGCTGAACTGGATCGCCGAGACCTACGCCGATGTCGACGAGATCCGCGTGCGCGGCCAGCGCATCGTCTACATGGTGCACGAGGAAGTCGGGCACCTGGGCATCTTCGTCTCCTCCAAGATCGCCAACAAGGAACATTCCGAAGTCGCCTCGACCCTGAAGACGATCGAGGCGCTGGCGCCGGGACTCTACGAGATGACCATCGAGGATGTGACCGAAAAGGACGGCCGCAAGCATTTCACCGTGGGCTTCGCCGAGCGGACCATGGCCGATATCCTCGCGCTGGGGGACGGGCTGGAGCACGAGCGCCCCTTCGCCGCCGTCGCCCGCGCCGCCGAGGTGCAGGCGCAGATGTACGACACGCTGCTGCGCCCGATGGTGCGCGCCCTCGTCACCGAAAGCGCCGCCGAGATGAGCCGCACCCTGCACCCGCAGCGGTTGAGCCGGGCGCTGATGTCCTCGCGCAACCCCGCGATGCATCAGGTCGCGGCGCTGGCCGAGCGGACGCGCACCAATCGCAAGCCCGCCAAGGCCTCCAACCCTTTCCTGGCCGCCGAGGCGTTCTGGGTCGAGACGACCGAGCAGATGATCGACTTCTGGCGCGACACGCGCGACCTGCAGCACGAGATGTTCTTCCATTCTGCCTGGGGCACGCCCTGGGCGCGCGCCTTCGGCAAGACCCACGAGGCGCGGCGCACGCTGAAGAGCAACGGCGAGATGCGCGGCCTGCCCGAAGTGGCGCAGGCGCTGATGATGATCGAACAGGGTGGCTTTCCCGAGGCGGTGATCCGGATGCTGGTTCTTCTGGCCGAGAACCGCGGCCAGGTGCGGCGGGACCGGCTGGAACGCTCGGCCAGTATCCTGACGCAAGACGAGCCCTTCCGCAGCCTCGGCGCCGAGCGCCGGGCGATGATCATCCACCAGCAGACGCTGATCGCGACCTTCGAGACCGAGCACGCGATCGAGGCGCTGCCTCTGTTGCTGCCCGAAAAGGCCGAGCGCGAGCTGGCCCTGAGGGTGGTGCAGTTCGTCCCCGGCAAGATCGACGAGATGTCGCCGCATACCTTCGCCTTGCTGCAACGCTTCCGCGAGGTTCTTGACCTTCCTCCGGTGACCGAGGATATCACCGAGAACCCGCTGGCCACGGTTTCCGCTTCAGCCCCCGCCACCGAGCCGAAGGTCGAGGCGGAGGCGGAGGCGGCACCCGCTGCGCCAAACCAACGGCGGCGCAAGGCGGAAGACGCCCGGAACAGCGAGGCATGACATGCGGCTGGTCAATCGCACCTTCGACGACCTGAACCCCGGCGACCATGCGGAACTGCGCCGCCTGATCACCGCCGACGACCTCTACGTCTTCGCCGCCGCCTCGGGGAATCACAACCCGATGCATCTGCAGGACAGCGACCTGGACGGCGACGGCCACCTGGAGCGTGTGGCGCCGGGCATGTTCATGGCGTCGCTCATCTCGGCCGTGCTGGGGATGCAACTGCCGGGGCCGGGCACGCTCTACCGGCGGCAGGTGCTGGATTTCCACGCCCGCGCCCATGCCGGCGAAGAGGTCATCGTGCGCGCCGAGGTGCTGGACAAGGCCGACGGCATCGTCCGGCTCTCGACCGAGGTGCGGCGCATCGCTGACGACGTTCTGATCCTGTCGGGCGAGGCCGAGGTGCGGGCGCCGACCACCCGGTTCGAGAGCGAGGATCTGGAGATTCCCGGCCTGATCGTGCAGCGCCACCGCCATTTCGAGGCGCTGCTCGACCGCGCCCGCCCGCTGGCGCCGCTGCCCACCGCCGTGGTCTGCCCCGACGATGCCAATTCGCTGGGCGGCGCGCTGCTGGCCGCGCGCGAAAGCATCATCACGCCGATCCTGATCGGCCATGCCGACGCGATTCGGGCCGCCGCCGCCGCGATGGAGGCCGACCTGACAGGGATCGAGCTGATCGACGTGCCGGGCCCCGATCACGAGGCGGCGGCGCTGGCCTGCCGGCTGGTGCATGACGGCCGCGCTGCGGCGGTGATGAAGGGGCACCTGCACACCGACGACCTGCTGAAGCCGATGCTGGACAAGGCGATGGGCCTGCGCGCCGGGCGCCGCTTCACCCATGTTTTCGTGATGGACGTGCCGGGCCAGCCCGAGCCGCTGCTGGTCACCGACGCCGCGATCAACATTTCCCCCGACCTCGCGACCAAGGTCGACATCTGCCAGAACGCCATCGACCTCGCCCTGTCGCTGGGCATGGACCCGCGCGTGGGCGTGCTGTCGGCGGTCGAAACGGTGAACCCGGCGATCCAGTCCTCCATCGACGGGGCGCTGCTGTCCAAGATGGCCGATCGCGGCCAGATCAAGGGCGGACAGGTCGAAGGGCCGCTGGCGATGGACAATGCCATAGACATGGGGGCTGCCCGCACCAAGGGGCTGAAGGGCAACGTCGCCGGGCGCGCCAACATCCTTGTCGTGCCTGGGCTGGACGCGGGCAACATGCTGGCCAAGCAGCTGTCCTTCATCAGCCACGCCGAGGGCGCGGGGCTGGTGCTGGGCGCGCGGGTGCCGGTGATCCTGAATTCCCGCTCCGACAGCCCGATGTCGCGGCTCGCCTCCTGCGCGGTGGCGGCACTGCACCAGGCGGCAGGTGCCAAGGCATGACGCGCGCGGTCCTGACGCTGAACGCCGGGTCGTCGTCGCTGAAGGTCGCGCTCTACCCCGAGGCCGGGACGGAGCCGCTGGCCAGCGGCATGGCCGACCGGATCGGGGCCGAGGGTGTCCTGACCCTGAAGGATGCAAGCGGCGCGGCCATCGGGGCGGCGGGCGACATCGGCAGCCATGCCGCGGCGATCACCGCCGTGATCGAGGGGTTCCGCGCGCATTGGCCGGACCTGGAATTGCTCGCCATCGGGCACCGCGTCGTGCATGGCGGCGTCGCCCATACCGCGCCGGTCAGCGTCGATGCCGAGACGCTTGAAGACCTCGCCCGCCTTTCGCCTTTCGCGCCGCTGCACCAGCCGCACAACCTGGCCGGCATCCGCGCCGCCATGGCGGCCTTTCCCGGCGTGCCGCAGGTGGCCTGTTTCGACACCGCATTTCACCGCAGCCATCCGTGGGTGAATGATACCTTCGCCCTGCCCCGCGCGCTTTATGACGAGGGTGTGCGGCGTTACGGGTTTCACGGCCTCAGCTACGACTACATCGCGGGCGAACTCGCCCGCAGCGCGCCGCATCTGGCGACCGGCCGGGTGGTGGTGGCGCATCTGGGTAACGGCGCCTCGATGTGCGCGATCCAGGATGGCCGCTCGGTCGCCTCGACGATGGGGTTCTCGGCGCTCGACGGGCTGCCGATGGGCACCCGCAGCGGCCAGCTTGACCCCGGCGTCGTGCTGTACCTGATGGACCAGAAGGGCATGGGCGCGGGCGAGATTTCCGACCTGCTCTACAAGCAATCCGGGCTTCTGGGGCTGTCCGGCCTGTCCAACGACATGCGCACGCTCGAAGGCGCCGGCACGCCCGAGGCGGCGGAGGCGATCGACTATTTCGTGTTCCGCTGCCAGCGCGAGGTCGGCGCCATGGCCGCCGCCCTCGGCGGGATCGACGCGCTCGTGTTCTGCGGCGG
The DNA here is from genome assembly GCA_937139335.1 of uncultured Roseicyclus sp. GTDB lineage: Bacteria > Pseudomonadota > Alphaproteobacteria > Rhodobacterales > Rhodobacteraceae > Roseicyclus. Next base: position 85,702 of record CAKZPN010000066.1, read on the forward strand.
CATCGGCGAAAACTCCCGCCTGATCCGCGCCCGCATCTGCGAACGGCTGGGCTGGATGGGGATCGAGGTCGATCATGCCGCCAACGCCGCCAACGCGCGGGTGATCTCGTCGGACCTGGCGCGGACAACGGTGCTGGTGATGCCCACGAACGAGGAACTGGTGATCGCCCGCGCCGCCCGCGCGGCGGTGGGCCTGATGGAGGACGCCGCATGAAAGGCGCATTGAGACCCGAGGCCGCGGCCGCGCTGATCCCCGAGGGCGCGAGCCTGATGATCGGCGGCTTCATGGCGGTGGGCAGCCCCGAACGCCTGATCGACGCCATCGTCGCGCGCGGCGTGGGCGGCCTGACCGTGATCGCCAACGACACCGCCATGCCCGGCAAAGGCATCGGCAAGCTGATCTCGGCCGGGCTGGTGGCCCGCGTGGTGGCCAGCCACATCGGGCTGAACCCCGAGACGCAGGCGCGGATGATCTCGGGCGAGATCGAGTGCGAGCTGGTGCCGCAGGGCACGCTGATCGAACGCATCCGCGCGGGCGGCATGGGGCTGGGCGGCGTGCTGACGCCCACCGGCCTTGCGACCGAGGTGGAGGACGGCAAGCAGGTGATCGAGGTCGAGGGCAAGCGGTTCCTGCTGGAGACCCCGCTCCGCGCCGATTTCGCGCTGATCGGCGCGTGGCAGGCCGATTATGTGGGCAATCTCAACTACATGCTGACCGCTCACAACTTCAACCCGATCATCGCTCTCGCCGGCCGCACCGTCATCGCCGAACCCGACAGCATCGTGCCGGTGGGGGTGATCCCGCCCGACGCGGTGAAGACGCCGGGCGTTCTGGTCGATCACCTGCTGATCCGCGCAGCCTGAGGGAGGTCACGATGGACGCCAAGGAACTCATCGCCCGCCGCGTCGCGCGCGAGATCATGCCGGGGATGCTGGTCAACCTCGGGATCGGGCTGCCCTCGATGGTGGCGACCTACGTGCCGGCGAGCCTCGGCGTCTTCTTCCAGGCCGAGAACGGTGTGATCGGCCTCGGCGCGCGCCCGCCCGAGGGCATGGAGGACCGCCACCTGACCGATGCCGGCGGCGGCTTTGTCTCGGCGGTGCCGGGGGCTGCCAGCATCGACAGCGCGATGAGCTTCGGCCTGATCCGCGGCGGACATCTCGACATGACGGTGCTGGGCGGGTTGCAGGTGGACGAGGCCGGGCACCTCGCGAACTGGAAGGTGCCGGGCAAGATGGTGCCGGGCATGGGCGGCGCGATGGACCTCGTGACCGGGGCCGCCCGCGTCATCGTCGCGATGCAGCACGCCGCCAAGGGCCAGTCGAAGATCGTGCCGAAACTGACCCTGCCGCTGACCGCGCTCCGCCGCGTCGATCTTGTCGTGACCGACCTGGCCGTGATCGAGCCGGGCGAAGGCGGGCTGATCCTGCGCGAACGCGCGCCGGGCGTCAGCCTCGACGAGATCCGCGCCGCCACCGACGCCGCGCTGGTGATCCCCGGCGAGGTTCCCGAAATGACCCTGGCCGACTGACCTGACCCCGCCCCCGGCGCCCGAACGGAGATTGCGATGACCGAGATCAGCACCATCGGCGTGATCGGCGCCGGCACCATGGGCAACGGCATCGCGCAGGTCTGCGCCGCCGCGGGCTACCCCGTCGTGTTGCAGGACCTGTCGGAGGAGGCACTGACGCTCGCCTGCCAGACGATGGAGTCGAGCCTCGCCCGCCAGATCCGCAAGGGCACCCTGACCGCGGCGCAGGCGGCCGAGACCGTCGCCCGGATCACCACCACCACCTCGCTCGATCCGATGGCCGACAGCGACATCGTGATCGAGGCAATCGTCGAGCGGCTGGAGGTGAAATCGACGATCATCGGCAAGCTCGACGCGATCTGTCCGGCGACGACGGTCTTCGCCTCCAACACCTCGTCGATCTCGCTGACCCAGCTTGCCGCCGCCTCGGCTCATCCCGGCCGGGTGATCGGCATGCATTTCTTCAACCCGGTCCCGGTGATGCAGCTGGTGGAGATCATCCGCGCGCTTCAGACCACCGATGAGGTGGCAGAGGCGGTGACGGCCCTGACTGTCGCCATCGGCAAGACGCCGCGCGTCAGCAAGGACAGCTACGGCTTCATCGTGAACCGGCTGCTGGCCCCCCAGATCAACGAGGCGATCAACTGCGTCGCCGAGGGACTTGCAACGCCCGACGATATCGACAGCATGATGAAGCTGGGGGCGAACCACCCGATGGGGCCTCTGGCGCTGGGGGACCTGATCGGGCTCGACGTGGTGCTCAACATTATGGAAACCCTGTATCACGGGTTCGACGATCCCAAGTACCGGCCGAGCCCGCTGCTCAAGCAGATGGTCCATGCCGGGTATCTGGGGCGCAAGACAGGGCGGGGGTTCCGGGAGTATCCCGCCGCCTGAGCAGCTCCGAGGAGGGGAGATGCCGAGTTTCAGGGCGAATGACGGGGCGAGCCTGCACTACAGCGACACCGGCCACGGGCTTGCCCTGCTGGCCCTGGCCGGGCTGACGCGCGACGGGCGCGATTTCGACTATCTCGCGCGCCACCTGCCGCCGGACGTGCGGCTGATCCGGCTCGACAGCCGCGGCCGCGGCCAGTCCGACTGGACCGGCCCCGACACCTACAGCGTGCCGCAGGAATCCGCCGACGCGCTGGCGCTGCTCGACCACCTGGGGCTACAGCGCGCCGCAATCATCGGCTCGTCGCGCGGGGGGCTTCTGGGGATGGTCCTGGCCGCCAAGGCCCATGACCGGCTATCGGGGCTGTGTTTCAACGACGTCGGCCCGGTGCTGGAGCGCAACGGGCTGATGCGGATCGGCACCTATGTCGGGGTGGACCCCACCGCCGCCACGCTGGAAGAGGTCGCTGACCGGATGTCGACCGCGATGCCCGGCTTCGACCACGTCCCCGACCTGCGCTGGCAGGAGGAAACCGTCCGCCACTATGTCCAGTTGCAAGGCCGCGTCGGGCTCACCTACGACCCGGCGCTGCGCATCCCCTTCGACGCCGCGATGGCCGGGCCGCTGCCGCCAGCCTGGGAGCTGTTCGAGGCCTGCGCCGGCCTGCCCCTCGCGCTCATCCGCGGCGCCACCTCCGACGTGCTGAGCGCCGAGACCGCCACCGAGATGCGCCGCCGCCGCCCCGACACGATCTTCGCCGAAGTCCCGCACCGTGGCCACGTTCCGTTCCTCGATGAACCCGAAGCTCTGGATTGCATCGGCGAATGGCTGGCCCAGATCCGCGCGGCGGAGCTGACGGCCTGCCAGAAGGACATCGCGTGAGGGGGCGGTGAAGCGGTCAGCGCCGGGATCGGCCGGCGGGTTTTGGAACCCGTCAACTTGGCCTGAGCGCGTGCCTGCCAACCGACTGAACAGATCTGCTCGGCCATCATGGCCTTCAAGACCGTTTCGACTGTGGGATCGCCTTGGCTGTCCCCCTTGTATCGCACTGCCCCTCGGCCTTCCCCGACGCCAGCCGGCAGGCCTTGGCGAAGTCTGCGGCCAGATCCCGACGGCGGGTGCGGACGGGGAAGGCGACGACGAACTCGTGGCGGATGCCAAGCTCGAGCGGCACGAGGGTGACCTCGGGGCGCGACAACCCGTGGGCCAGCCACTCGGGCACGATAGCGACGCCGAACCCCTCGGCCGCGAAGGCGCAGGCGGATTCGACCGACTGCGTTTCGACGGCGACGCGGGCGGCGACCGCCGCGGCGCGGAACTGCGCGTCTATCTCGTCCCGCCACGGCCGGCCCCGCCCGAGCATGATCAGCGGTTCGCGCGCCAGTTCCCGCGCGCCGATCCGCGTTGCCGTCGCGATCGGGTCATCGACCCGCGCGGCTGCGACCAAGAGGCTGGTGTAAAGCGCGATGGTCTCGACGCCGGGGTTGAGGATCGGCCCCTTGGCGATGCCGATGTCCACCTCGCGCGCCGCGATCATTCCGACGATCTTCTCGTAGGTGCCGAGCTGGACCGAGACGCGCAGGTTGGGGCGGTCTGCGACCAGCATCTTGATCGCGCGCGGCAGGTAGGTGGCGCTGGCTGAATGCGGCGCCGCGATCCGCAACGTGCCGCGGTCGAGACTTCGGATGTCGCGGGCGAGGCTCAACACGCGTTCGAGCCCGTCAAAGGCCTGGCTCGCCTCTTCGTAGATCGAGAGCGCGGTTTCGGTCGCGCGGATCCGCCCATGTTCGCGGACGAACAGTGTGAGGCCGAAGTGGTCCTCGAGCTTCGCAATCTGCTGGCTGACAGCGGGCTGCGACATGCCGAGCCGGGCCGATGCGGCGGTCACGCCCCCTGCCTCGATGACGGCGCAAAACACTTCCAGCCCGCGGATCGTGGTGACGCTCATTCCATAAGTGTGTCTTATGGCCTTCGACGCGGCAACTATAAGATTGCGCGATTCGGCGGCCCCACGCACAAAAACACAACCTTGGGGGGAATCCACGACCGTGTCTGTCTTCATCCTGCGCCGCCTCTTGCAGACTGTCGGGGTTCTGCTCGCCGTCTCGCTGGTGGTATTCATCGGACTTTACGCTGTCGGGGACCCCGCCGACATCCTGTTGCCCGACGACGCCACCGCCTCCGAGCGGGAGGCTACGATCCGGGCGCTTGGCCTCGACCGGCCGATCTGGGTGCAGTACGGCGTCTTTCTCCAGAACGCGCTGTCGGGCGATCTCGGCACCTCGTTCGTCTACAACACCCCCTCCATCGAGCTTATCCTCCAGCGTTTCCCCGCAACGCTGGAACTCGCGCTCTGCGCGCTGATGATCGCCGTGGTTCTTGGGGTGCCGCTGGGCCTCTATGCCGGTCTCAATCCGGGCACGCGGCTCGACCAGACCATCGTCACCGGCTCGATCCTGGGCTTCTCGCTGCCGAACTTCTGGCAGGGGCTGATGCTGATCCTGATCTTCTCC
>CAKZPN010000067.1 GCA_937139335.1 uncultured Roseicyclus sp.
GCCCGACACGACGCTGAGCTTCGAGATCATGATCGACGTACTGCTGATGGTCGTGATCGGCGGCATGGGCACGATGTACGGCGCGGTGATCGGCGCCACGATCTTCGTGCTGGCGCAGAACTACCTTCAGAACCTGATGGGGGCGGGGGCCGAGGCGACGTCACGCCTGCCGCTGATCCCCGACCTCATCAACCCCGACCGCTGGCTGATGTGGCTCGGCGTGCTTTTCGTACTTAGCGTCTATTTCTTCCCCACCGGCATCGTCGGGCGGTTGCGGGCCGGGCGCTGAACGTGCCTGCGCCGCGCGCCGTCCTATTCCTGCACGGCTGGACCATGCGGGGTGCGGTCTTCGACGACCTGATCGCCCGGCTCGGCCCCGGCTTCGACTGCGTGGCGCCGGACCTGCCCGGCCATGGCGCGGCGGTGGGCCAGCCTGCGACGCTTGAGGCCTGCGCCGATGTCGTGGCGGACCATCTGGCGCACTGGCGCGGTCGCAAGCCCGTCATCGTCGGCTGGTCGATGGGGGCCGCCGTCGCCTGGCGCTATATCGCGCGGCACGGCACCGGAGGGCTCGCCGGCCTCGTCACGGTCGACATGAGCCCGCGGATCACCCCCGCGGCGGACTGGCCGCACGGGCTGATCGGCCAGAGCGCCGAGAGCATCGCGACCACCACGCGCCGCTTCGCGGAGGATTGGGAGGACGCGACCCACGGCATCGCCGCCACCATGTTCGCCACCTCCGCCGGCGCGCCCGGCTTCTCCCGCGAGGACGCGCGCGCGGTGATCCTGTCGCAGGACGCGGACAAGATGCGGGCCTTCTGGGACGACCTCGTGGCCGCCGATGCGCGCGGCATCGTCCCCCGGATCGACCTGCCCTATCTCGTCTGTTCCGGCGCGCAGAGCCGGGTCTACCCCGCCACGGCCTCCGACTGGATCGCGGGGACTGCGCCGGGCGGGCGGCGCCACGTCTTCGCGCAGTCGGGCCATTCCCCGCATCTGGAGGAGCCGGAGGCCTGCGCCAGTATGTTGAAGGATTTCGTGGCCGGTCTGCCCGCCTGAGGCGTCAGCCGCCCACGTCCTTCGCCTTCACCAGCGCGCGGCCTTCGCAGATCACCGTGCCGTCGGGTGCAGTGCAGCTGGCCCAGAGATCGACAAGGTGCTTCTCGGGCCGCAGCCGCGTGATCTCGACCCTGGCCGTCAGCGCGGTGTCGAGCGGGGCAGGGGCGCGAAAGGCGAGATCCTGTTTCAGGTAATTCGTGCCCGATCCGGGAAGCTTCACGCCGAGCAGGTAGGAAAACAGTGCCGCGATCAGCGGCTCGGGCACATGCGCGCCCGGCTTCGCACCCGACAGCTCCGCGAAAGCGGCCATGTCGGCGGCGCTGTAGCTTCGCGTCACGGCAACGTGCTGCCCGACCTTCATGGCGCCACCTCTGCCTCGCCGACCAGCACATCCGCGCCGTCCGCCACCCGCGCCGCGCGCATCGCCAGCAGGCCGGGGGCGGTCTGCGTGACCGACAGCGCGACCTCCTCGCCCGCGAAACAGGGGTTGGGAAACATCATCGTCTGGCTCACCTGCGCCGTGCCGGGATGCGCCGTCTGCACCATCCCCCAGAGCTTGGCGTAGATCAGCATGCCGTGGCTGACGGTGCGGCCAAAGGCGGTCCGCGCCGAGAACTCCGCGTCGACGTGGATCGCGTTGTCGTCGCCGGAGACCTTGGCGAAGGCGTCGAACTCGGCTTGCGTCGGGGTCCAGCGGGCGGACAGCTCAAGCATCGTCCCAGATCCTTCTCAACTCGGGCTTGCGTATCTTGCCGGCGGCGGTGCGCGGAAACTCGTCGAGGATGCGCAGCGTCGCGGGCACCTTGTAGCCTGCCAGCCGCTCGCGGCACCACGGGCGCAGCGCCTCGGGGTCGAGCATCTCGCCCGGCCGCAGCAGCACGAAGCCCGCGCCGACCTCGCCCCATGTCGCATCGGGCACGCCGATCACGGCAGCCTCCAGCACTGCCGGATGGGCGTTCAGCACCCGTTCCACCTCGGCCGGGTAGACGTTTTCGCCGCCCGAGATGAACATGTCCTTGATCCGGTCGACGATGAAGTAATAGCCATCCGCGTCGCGCCGCGCGACATCGCCGCTGCAAAGCCAGCCGTCATCGGTGAACGCCTGCGCCGTCGCCTGCGGATTCTCGAAATACCCCGGCGTGATGTTCGGGCCGCGCAGTTGCAACTCGCCCTCGCCGGGCGCGCCGGGGGGCACGCCCGCCAGCCGCACCTCGGTCAGCACCTGCGGCTTGCCGACCGAGCCGATCTTCTCGCCCGCGCGGCCCGCATCCATCAGGAACACGGTCGGCCCGGTTTCGGTCATGCCCATGCCGTTCAGCACCGTGGCGCCACGGTCCGCGAAGAAGCGGATCAGCGGTTCCGGCAGGGGCGCGCCGCCGCAGCCGCAGCGTAGGCGGGTCCAATCGATGCCGTCGATGCCGGGCAGGAGCGAGAAGGCCTGGTAGATCGCGGGCACCCCGAAGAACTGCGTCACCGCGCCGTCGCGGATCTGGCCCAGCAGAGCTTCGGCGTCGAACTTCGGCACGATGCTCGACGCGCCGCCATTCAGGAACACGGGCAGGGTGTAGAGGTTGATGCCCGCGGTATGGAACAGCGGCAGGAAATTCACCGACCGGTCGGCGCCGGTCAACCCGATCGCCTGGCCGATGTTCACCGCGTTGGCCCAGGCCATACGCGCGGTCTGGATCACTGCCTTGGGCCGCCCCGTGGTGCCGGAGGTGAAGAGGAGATACCAGGGCCGCGTCGCCGGCACCGGTGCGCTGCACGGCGTGCCGCCCGCGGCGATCCAGCCGGCAACTGTGACCTCGAGGCCGATAGGTTGCGCGCCGATCCGTGCCGCGACCTCCGCAGCCAGTTCGGCGTGGGTTTCGTCGTGCAGGATCGCCTTGGCGGCGACGGGCGACAACGTGTCGACAAGTTCGGCGGCGGGCTGGCGCCAGTTCAGCGGGCAAAGGATCACGCCGGTCTTCTGGCAGGCGAAGAGCGTCAGGAAGAACTCCGCCCGGTTGTGGCAGAGGATCGCGATGCGGTCGCCCTCCACCAGCCCGAGCGTTGCGAACCCGGCCGCGATTCCGTCGGCGGCGGCGTTCACGGCGGCAAAGCTCCAGTCCCGCCCGGCGCTGGTGTCGTGGAAGGCCAGCGCCTCGCGCGCGATCTCCGCCCGTTTCAGCGCCATGTCGGGGATCATGTCAAACACGGGCTGCGTCCGCCGTCTTGCCAAGGAAGCGCGCCATGCCGGCGCGGGTGGCGGGCTGGCCGATGAGGGCACGGAAGGTGGCGGTTTCCGCGTCGAGCCGGGCGCGCAGGGCGCGCTGGCGGGGGTCATCCCACAGCAGGCGTTTGGCCGCGAGGGCAGAGTCGATGTTCAGGGCGCTCAAAAGGCCCGCGGCGCGCTCCTCCGGCTCCGGGTGAACCTCGCTCGCCAGCCGCAGCGCAGACAGCTCCTCCGCTGTCTTCCGGCGATCCGCGTGCAGCCAGTCCTGCGCCGCGCCGAGCCCGATGCGCCCGGGCAGCAGCGCCGTCCAGCCGCCATCGGGCGCAAAGCCCACGGTCGCGTAATAGGGCTGCACGAAAGCGTCGGGCGACAGCACGGCGATGTCGGAGGCAAAGAGCAGCCCGGCCGCGCCGCCGGTGATCGCACCGCGCGCGGCCACCGCGACCAGGGCGGGCATCGCCACGATCCGCGCCACGCAGTCTTGCAACAGCGGCACCACGCGGTCGGCGTAATCCTCCGCCTCGTCGCGCTCTGCCGCGTCGAGAAACCGCGCCACGTCGCCGCCGGTCGAGAAATTGCGTCCGCCGCTCAGGATCGCGCGCCGCGCGCCCGAGGCGGCGAGATCGTCGAGGGCGCGCAGCAGCTCGGTCAGGAGGCCCGGCTCCAGCGCGTTCGCCCGCGGGCCGTTGAGCACAATGCGAAAGATCCCGTCGCGGCCGCGCTCCGACGACACCAAACCACTCACGGCGCCAGGCCCTTGCAGATCATCGCGTGCGCCTCGTCCACCACATGGCTGATGTCCGGCGCGTCGTCCCATAGCACGTAGCGGTCGCCCAACGCCTTCGCCATGCCCATCAGCGCCCAGGCCCGCACCTCTGCGTCGCCGGGGGAAATCTCGCCCGTCGCCTCCGCCTCGCGCAAGCCGGTCGCATAAGCGTCCGCGAAACCGGCGAAATAGCTGCGATAGGCGTCGGGGTCGACGAAGCGCGCCTCCTCCACGATGCGGTAGAGCGTGGGCCGCGCCGCGACGAAACGCAGGAAGGCCTCGAGCCCCGCACGCTCCGCCGACAACCGGTCGGGCGCCTGCACGATGGCTTGCGCCACGGTCGCGCGGGTTTCCAGCCCCATTTCCGTGACCAGTTCGCGGAACAGTTCTTCCTTGCTCTTGAAGTAGATGTAGAATGTCCCCGGCGCCGCCGCGGCGGCGCGGGTGATGTCGACGATCGAGGAGGCGGAGAATCCCTGCGACCCGATCACGGTCTCGGCCGCGCCAAGGATCTGGGCGCGCCGCACCTGTCCGCGTTTCGTCTTCGGCTTTGCCATCGTGCTCATGGCGTGATGAAACATGAACCATGTTTCAAATGCAAGCGCGGCCTGAGCGGGATCAGAGGGGTCGGTGAACCAGCCGCCCGACAGAGACAGCCCGTCGGCCCCCCAACGGCAGAACCCGACGTGGAAGTACTGGCGAAGCCGGGCAAACGGCCCCAGATTGGTCGGATGGAGAAACTCAAGACCCTCTGGCGGGGCGACATGGCCCTCACCGATGCGTTCTGGACCTGGGCCGTGCTGGGCGGCCTTGTCGTCAATGTCGTGACCAGCACCCTGTTTCTGGCGCTGATCTCGCTCGACCAGTCATGGCCCGCGCTGGTCGTCGGCTACGGGCTGTCACTGCCCTACAACCTCGTGGCGCTGGTCGGCGTCTGGCGCGCGGCCGCCCGCCATGACGGGCCGCAGGTGCAGGCCGATCTGGCGCGCGGCGCCGCCGCAATCTGGATGCTCGTGCTGAGCGTGACGTGATCACGACAGGCGGCCTGTCCGGGTCACTCCGCGCCCACGAACCGCGCCAGCTTGCCGAGCGTCTGCTGCCCCAGCTCGATCGCGCCGAAGCCTTTGGCCTCCTGAAACTCGCCCGCCGTGCTGAAGACCATACCCAGCGTCACCTGCGTTTCGCCGCCCAGATCCTCGAAGGTGGCCCAGGCGTCGGCGTGTTTCGGGCCGTTCTCGCCCCAGAGCAGCGCGTAGGCGATCCGCTCCTCGGGGCGGACCTCGGTGTAGCGGTGATGGTTGGGAAAGACGGTGCCGTCCGGCCCGATCATGTCGAAGACCCAGTCGCCGCCGCTTTTCAGGTCGATCCGGCTCGTCTTGCACGAAAACCCGTCGGGCCCCCACCATTGCGGCAGCGTCTCGGGGTTCAGCCACGCGCCCCAGACCACCGTCCGCGGCGCCTTGATGCGGCGCTGCAGCACCATCGTCCGCTCGGCCACGCCGGCGAGATTGTCGAGGCCGGCGCCGAAGCCCTGTCGATATCCGGCCTCCATGTCCTCGGCGAGCGAGGCGAGCTGGACCGTCACAGTGATCCGGCTGCCGTCGCCCTCGGTGGCAAACTCCGCCGTGACCAGCGCCGCCGAGTGCGTCACGCCCTCCGACGAGATCACTTCGTGGTTCACGCTGTAGCGCTCGGCCTGCAGCTCCAGCCAGCCCGCCTCGCTGCGGATGTCGGGCTGACCCTCCACCTTGCAGAGCGACACCTCGCGGCCGCCGACACGCGGGTCGGCCTCGAGGAACTCCACCGTGACCGATGGCGCGGGCGGGGCCCAGATGGACCGCGCGGCGGGCGCGGTCCATGCTTGCCAGAGGGTTGCCAAGGGGGCCGCCACCTGCCGCTCGAAGCTCAGCGTCGCGAAGCGGTCGCTCACGACAGAAGACCCTTGGCGTAGGTTTCGAGCTGCGTCACAACCGTGCCCCAGCCTTCGTAGAACCCCATGTCCTCGTGCGCCTTGCGCTTCTCGGGCGAGCGGTGGCGGGCGATGGCGGTGTAGCTGGTGCCGCCGTCCTTCGTGTCCGCGAAGATCAGGATCGCCGTCATGAACGGCTCGGGGGCGGGTTTCCAGCCTTCGGTGTAGGTGTCGGTGAACACCAGTTTCTCGCCCGGCACCACCTCGAGGTAGACGCCGTTGTTCTCCATCAGGTTGCCCTCGACGTCGAAGGTGGTGTTGAACCGCCCGCCGACGCGCAGGTCGACCTCCACCGCCGCCACCTTGTGCGGCGCGGGGACGAAGAAATTCGGGATGTGCTTGGGGTCCGTCCAGCACTCCCAGATCAATTGCCGCGGCACGGCGAGGGTGCGGGTAAAGCTCAGGTCGGTGGTGGGGTCGAGATCGGGGGTCATTGTTCGCGCTCCTTCATCAGGTTCATGACGTAAGTGTCGAGACGGTCGAGCCTGGCCTCCCAGACCGCCCGCTGCTCGTCGATCCAGCTTCGCATCGGGACGAGCGCCTCGGGCACGATGGCACAGGTGCGCACCCGCCCTTCCTTGGTCGTGGCGATCAGCCCGGCCTCCTCCAGCACCGACAGGTGCCGCATCACCGTGGGCAGCCGGAGCCCGGTGGGGCCGGCAAGCTCGCTCACCGGCGCCGGTCCCTCGGCCAGCCGCGTCAGCATCTGCCGCCGCGTCGGATCCGCCAGCGCGTGGAACAGGTCGGAGAGTTGGGTGTCATGCTTAGCCATATCGCTAACTATCGCGAGTTTGCCGTGGCGTCAAGAGATAGTTTGCAAGGTGGCTAAGTGTTTTTGGCAACCCCCGCGCCTGCCAGAAGACGGCGGCAGGCCCTGTCCACGCCGCGCGGACGACGCCGGCGATCGCAACAAAACGGTTGATCTCGCCGGGATTAGCTGGAAGGACGTCCCGTATAGCCCAATCGGAGCAGACGCGTTGGTTCGGATTGGATGTGTGAGACCTTCCGGGACATTGCCATGACCATCGCTCACCTTGTCACCCATTCCGGCGGCTTCCATGCCGACGAGCTGCTGTCTTCCGTCGTGCTGACCGGCCTTTTTCCGCATGCCGAACTCAAGCGCAGCCGCGACCCGCGCTGGCTCGCGCCCGAACAGATCCGCGCGGGTGATCCCGAATTCCCGGGAGACCGATTCCTGTGTCCGGCCTTCCACCAGGTGCGCCCACGCGGCGCGCAGCATCAGATCACGTTCGTTCGCCACCAGTCGCTGAGCTCCGCCTCACTGAATGAAATTCTGTCACACCAAGGTCAATAAATTTCAGTAGCACGGCTGCGTACCGACGCAACTCACGGAGCCTGTCCAGAATGTTGAACCGCACTTCCAATCTGGCGATCGCCGCCGCAAGCAGCATCACCATCTGTTTTATAGCCAGGATGCTTATGAAGAGCACCAGGGCCTTGCCCCGGAAACTGTACCTTCTGTTTTTGAGCATTTCTGTCATACTTACCAGCCTCACAGGGCATTGGGGCGGCATGCTGATTTATGGAGAAATACCCGACGAACCTGGCGCAAAATTAAGTCCATCGTTCCGGATGCGGCCCCTGGCGTCCCTCGAAACACCACAGTACACGCACGCGCACCCTTTCCTCTC
>CAKZPN010000068.1 GCA_937139335.1 uncultured Roseicyclus sp.
GAGGACCTTTCCGGTCGAGGTTCGATACCGAGAACACAACGCCGGTGATGTCGATGCGCAGGAGCGGAATCAGCCCGAAGCAATTCTCACGGCCGTGAGTGAACTGGCTGCGGAGCCTGGAGAAGTCGGGAGGGGAGACATCCTCGTGTTCCTTCCCGGGGAGCGAGAGATTCGGCGCGCCTCCGACGCCCTGCGGAAGCGGCATCCGAGCGACACCGAGATTCTGCCGCTGTACTCGCGACTTTCCGAAGCGGAGCAGGATCGGGTCTTCAAACCGCACCCGGGACGGCGAATCGTGCTGGCGACAAACGTCGCCGAGACTACGCTGACGGTGCCGGGAATCCGCTCGGTGATCGATACTGGTGTCGCGCGGATCAGCAGGTACAACCCGCGTTCCCGGGTGCAGAACCTGCTGGTCGAGCCCATATCCCAGGCATCGTGTAATCAGCGGTCGGGACGGTGCGGGCGCATTGGACCCGGTGTGTGCATTCGCCTCTTTTCCGAGCAGGACTATGAGGGGCGAGAGGAGCACACGCCGCCGGAGATCGTCAGGACGAATCTTGCGGCCGTGATTCTGCAGATGACCGGGCTCGGCCTCGGAAGGGTCGAACGGTTTAGTGACATAATCATCCGCTCCGGCATCCAGCGCGGCGATTTTGTCGCGGACACCCTGCTTCCCATGCCGGATCAGGAAACCGCGCACCGGATAGGGCTTTCCCGTGAGAATGGCTTTGTATGCCTCGTAGGCCTGAACTCTGCCGGTATGGGTGGGGCCGAGGGGTCTTTCGGCGTAACCCAGGCGCTTTTTTGTTTGCGCGGGCGAGAGAATCCCGCGCCCCTCCACGTCATTGACCGGCGGTTTGGGAAAGCGCACGTTGCCGCCCACGTTGAAGATGACAAGCTCAAGCGGCCCGACCTCGGCCTCGATCCGGGCGAAGATGTCGGTGACGCTCTCCTCGTCGCGGGCGTCCATGCCGAAGGGCACCGCGCGACCGCCTGCCGCCTCGATCTCGGCCACCACCTTCTGCGCCGCCTCCTCGCCGACGACGTAGTTGACGGCCACCTCGGCGCCGGCGCGCGCCAGACCGATCGCGACAGCCCGGCCGATCCCCGAATTCGCGCCGGTGACCAGCGCCTTCTGCCCGCTCAGGAGGTCCGGCATCGGCCGTCGCTTCGGCAGGTCGGTGTTGAAAGTCGTCGGTTGTGTCGTCATCAGGGCTATCCCGTTGTAACTTCAAGCCGCCAGCTTCGGCACAATGACAACATTACGCAACGGGGGGCGCGTTCCGGGTGGCCTACAGACCGATCGACAGCTACGCCATCATCGGCGACATGTGCAGTGCGGCGCTCGTCAATCTCGACGGCGCGATCGACTGGTTCTGCATGCCGCGGTTCGATTCGCCGAGCGTCTTCGCGGCGATCCTCGACGACACCAAGGGCGGATCCTACCAGATCGCGCCGGAGAACCTCGAGGAGGCCAAGCGCAAGCAGTACTACTGGCCCAACACCAACGTGCTCGTCACGCGCTTCCTGCTCGAGATGGCCGTGGTCGAGGTGATCGACTTCATGCCGGTGGGCAGCCGCAGCCGCGACTCCAATTCGCCGCGCACCATCGTGCGGCGCGTCCACGCCGTCCGCGGCAACCCGAAGATGCGGATGACGTGCAATCCGGCCTTCAACTACGCGCGCGACCCCCACGAGGTCCGCTCGCACGACGGCGCCGTGGTGTTCCGCAGCCCGAGCCAGATCCTGACGCTGCGGGCCGACGTGCCGCTCTCCATCGAGGGGGCGGGCGCGAGCGCCACCTTCACCATGCAGCAGAACGACGTGGTGACGTTCATCCTGGACGGCCCGCGGGACGGGGAGCACAAGCACCTGCAGCTGGATGAGGCGAAGGACGCCTTCGTCTCGACGGTGGAGTACTGGCGCAACTGGCTGTCGCAGAGCACCTATCGCGGCCGCTGGCGCGAGATGGTCGACCGCTCTGCGCTGGCGCTCAAGCTGCTGACCTACGATCCGACGGGTGCGATCATCGCAGCGCCCACGTGCAGCCTGCCCGAGGGCATCGGCGGTGAGCGCAACTGGGACTATCGCTATACTTGGCTGCGCGATTCGGCCTTTACCGTCTTCGCGCTGGAGCGGCTCGGCTTCACCGAGGAGGTGACCCGCTTCGCCGAGTTCCTCAACAACCTGGCGCGGCACCCGGACGAGGACCGTCCGCTGCAGATCATGTACGGCATCGACGGGCGCAAGACGCTGACGGAGGAGACGCTCGACCACCTCGAGGGCTATTGCGGTTCCAAGCCGGTGCGCATCGGCAACGGGGCCTACGACCAGCTCCAGCTCGACATCTACGGCGAGCTGCTCGACGCCCTGTCGCTGTTCAACCGCGACGTTCGCCCGATCGGCTACAACATGTGGACGGCCATCTCGCGCCTCGCCGACTACGTGTGCGAGCACTGGACGGAGCCGGACGAGGGGATCTGGGAGACGCGCGGCGGGCGGCAGCATTTCCTTTATTCCAAGCACATGTGCTGGGTCGCGCTCGACCGTACGATGCGCATCGGCGACGACCGGGCGCTGCCCACCAAGCCGCTGTGGCGCGAAACGCGCGACCGGATCTACAACGAGATCCACACGCAGGGGTGGGACGAGGAGCAGCAGTTCTTCGTGCCGGCCTACGGCAGCAAGACGCTCGACGCGTCGAACCTGACGATGATCCTGACATCGTTCCTGTCGCCGGCCGAGAACCGCGCCAAGCAGCTGCTGCGGGCGGTCATGCGCGGTCCCGAGGAGGGCGGGCTGTTATGCAACAGCCTCGTCTACCGCTACAACGTGGCGGAGACGCACGACGGGCTGTCGGGCGAGGAGGGCACGTTCAACCTGTGCACCTTCTGGCTCGTCAACGCGCTGGCACGCTCCGGCCGCTACGATCCGGAGCTGCTCGACGAGGCGCAGCTCATCTTCGAGCGTATGCTCGGCTTCGCCAACCACGTCGGCCTCTATGCGGAGGAGACGGGACCGAGCGGCGAAGGGCTGGGCAACTTCCCGCAGGCCTTCACCCATCTCGGGCTGATCACGGCGGCGATCAATCTCGACCGCGCGCTCGGCGGGGGCTGAGTGCGCCCCGGCCGGTGGTCGCAGCCGGCGTCCGCCGGCCCGCGACGCCGGCGGGACCCGGGCCGCGTCGGCGCGGCCCGCTATTTCGCGGCCGCCGACTTCCACTTCGCGAGGTTCGGATAGTCGGAGACCAGGAGGTGCCAGGGCGCCTCGTCCTCCTCGACCTCCGAGAAGCGGGCGAGGGGTTCGGCGAACCAGTTGTCGATGTTGTCGTCGTTGACGGTGGAGACCTCGCCGATCAGCACGTCGCCGCCCTCGCCCCAGAAGGCGTGCCAGTCGCCCGGCATCAGCGTCACGCTTTCGCCTGGCGCCAGCATCAGCACCTCGCCGGGCGCAAAGTCACGCGCGATGCCGTCGCACATCACCCGCCCGCCGGCATCGCCGTCGAAGGACCCGTCGGGCGCCGAGCCAAACAGCTCCACCGCCAGCGTGGCACCGCCGCGGTTGATGATGTCCTCGGCCTTCAGGTAATGGCGGTGCATCGGGCTCAGCTGATCCTGCTTCGAGATCAGCAGCTTCTCGGCGTAGCACATGCCGCCGCCGCGTTGCAGGTCGGCCAGCCGGCCATTGCGGAGCGTGAACAGGAACAGGCCCATCTCGTGGTAGCGCCCCTGCCCGTAGTCGGTGATGTCCCAGCCCATGCGCCCGGAGATGACCGCAGCGGCCGCGTCCTTGCGCGCCCGCATCTCGTCCGGCGTCCAATAGGCGAAGGGCGGCAGGACGAAGCCGAAGGTGCGCATAAACGCGTCCGCCTCTGCCATGATCTCGTTGATCTCGGACCGTTTCATCGCCGTTTCTCCCCTGCCTGATCTGCACGCACAGTTGCCCCGAACCGGCCCGAGGCTCAAGGGCCTGCGCATCCTGCCGCAGGCGCGCGGGCCGGAGCAGATGGACGGACCCCGGCGCGGGTCCTACGATGACCCCGACGCCAACCTGCGGAGCCGCGATGGAAGACCTCCTGCTTCAGGCCACGATCTATCTCATGGCGATGGTCATCGCCGTGCCCTTGTCGGTGCGCTTCGGCCTCGGCTCGGTCCTGGGCTACCTGATCGCGGGCATCGCCATCGGCCCGGTGCTGGGTCTTGTCGGGTCGGAGACGGCGGATCTGCAGCATTACGCCGAGTTCGGCGTGGTGCTGATGTTGTTCCTGATCGGGCTGGAGCTGGACCCCAAGGGCTTGTGGGAGATGCGGCGCAAGCTCGTCGGGCTTGGCGGCGCGCAGATCGTGATATCCATCGTGGTGCTGGCGGCGGGCGCCATGACGATCGGCTTGCCGCTGCCGCTCGCCGTCGCCATCGGCATGACGCTGGCGCTGTCCTCCACCGCCATCGTGCTGAAGACGCTGAACGAAAAGCAGCTGATGCAGACCAACGGCGGGCGCTCGGCGTTCTCGGTGCTGCTGACGCAGGACATCGCGGTGATCCCCTTCCTCGCGTTCTTGCCGCTTCTGGCCAGTTCGGCGGTGGCGCTGCGGTTCTCGGAAGACGGCTCGATCCAGCGCCATGCCGAGGGCGACGGGCACGAGGCGCTGTCGCTGGTCGACGGGTTGCCGGCCTGGGGCGTGACGCTGGTGACGCTGGGGGCGGTGGCCGCCGTGATCCTCGCCGGGCGCTACCTGTCGCCGTTCCTGTTCCGCTTCATCCACATGGCGCGGCTGCGCGAGATGTATACGGCGGTGGCGCTGGTCATCGTTGTGGCCATCGCCGTCCTGATGATCCTCGTCGGCCTCAGCCCGGCCCTGGGCGCCTTCGTCG
Source organism: uncultured Roseicyclus sp. (assembly GCA_937139335.1). Taxonomy (GTDB): domain Bacteria; phylum Pseudomonadota; class Alphaproteobacteria; order Rhodobacterales; family Rhodobacteraceae; genus Roseicyclus. Next base: position 4,875 of record CAKZPN010000068.1, read on the forward strand.
CGGGGGTGGTGCTGGCGAACTCGGAATTCAGGCACGAGCTCGAGGCCAATATCGAGCCGTTCAAGGGCCTGCTTCTCGGTCTCTTCTTCATCACCGTGGGCGCGGGCGTCAGTTTTGCCACGCTGTTCGGCAACCCGGTCCTGATCATCGGGCTGACTCTGGCGCTGATGCTGCTGAAGGGGCTGATCCTGCTCGGAATCGCGGCGGCATTCGGGATCCGCGGCGGCGACCGCTGGCTCTTTACCCTGGGGCTGGCGCAGGCGGGCGAATTCGGCTTCGTGCTGATCGCCTTCGGCGTGCAGCAGGCGGTGTTTCCGCTGCCCGTGGCCGAGATCCTGCTTCTGGTGGTTGCGCTGTCGATGCTGCTGACCCCGCTCGGCTTCATCGTGTCGGACTATCTGCGCAACCGGATGACCGATGCCGACGAGGTGCCCGAGCCCGACCACATCGACGACCATGCTCCCGTGATCATCGCGGGCATCGGGCGCTTCGGGCAGGTGGTGAACCGGATGGTGCAGGCGGCGGGGTTTCACACCGTGGTGCTCGACAGTGACCTGGAAACGATCAAGCTGATGCGGCGCTTCGGCTTCAAGGGCTATTTCGGCGACCCGACCCGGCCAGAACTGCTGGCCGCGGCCGGGCTGGAGACGGCCCAGATCCTTGTCGTCGCGGTGGATAATCGCAAGGCCGCGGTCGACCTCGTGCGTTACGCCCGCAAGATGCGCCCCGATATCTCGATCACGGCACGCGCGCAGGACAGGCTGCATGTCTACGAGCTCTACGATGCCGGCGCAGACCATATCGTGCGCGAAATGTTCGACAGTTCGCTGCGCGCCGCGCGCTACGTGCTGGAAGACATGGGGCTCAGCGACTACGAGGCGCACGAGATGGAAACCGCCTTCTACCGGCATGACCGGCAGAACCTGCGCGATCTCGCGGAACTGTGGAAACCGGGCGTGCCGATTGCCGAGAACACGGCCTATGTCGAACGCTCGCGGGAGTTGAACTCCAACCTCGAGACTGCCCTGGTCAGCCAGCTTGACGAAATGGCGGGGGTGCGGAGCGACAGCGACACGCGCCGCAGCTCCGGGGATGACGGCGCGCTGCATGGCGCCATGACGACCCAGACCCCGCGGCGGCCCGGCGGGCGCGAACGCTAGGTCGGGGTCGCGCGGGTCCGGGCGAAATCTCAGCCCGGACCCGTGCCGTGATCAGCAGGGGGCGACGTAGTAGCCGCCGCGGCCATCGGCATAGGCGCATTCGCGCGTCTGCTGGTTCTGCGCCACGACAGCACCGGCGGCTGCGCCACCCAGAACCGCGACGGCGGTCCAGTTGTCGTTCGCGTCCACAAGCTCGGACAGCGCAAAGCCCGCTGCACCGCCAAAGACGGCGCCGGCTGCGGCCTGGTTCTGCGGCGTGGGCTGGCAGGCCGACGCAACCAGAACGGTCGAAAGCAGGGCGGCTGTGATCTGAAGTTTCATAGTATTTCCTTCCTCTTCACCGGCCATTCGGCCGGCTAACCTAGGTTCAGGTCCCGTCAGGTAATATAAGGAAGAATCCGCGACACCACAGGTGCCGCGGATGAAACAGGGTCTTGATCGGCGGGTTTACGCCGCGCGGGCGGTCAGGACTGCGTCGACCTGCTGCTGCGCGCCGGCCTCGTCCATACCCTTCACGACGGCCAGTTCGCGGGTCAGACGCTCCAGCGCGGCTTCGTACAGCTGACGCTCGGAATAGGACTGCTCGCGCTGGTCATCGCCGCGGTGCAGGTCGCGCACGACCTCCGCGATGGAGATCAGGTCGCCCGAGTTGATCTTCTGCTCGTATTCCTGCGCGCGGCGCGACCACATCGCGCGCTTCACGCGGGCCTTGCCCTTGAGCGTATCCATGGCCTTCGACACCACGTCCGGCGAGGACAGCGACCGCATCCCGACCTCGACCGCCTTGGCGGTGGGCACGCGAAGGGTCATCTTGTCCTTCTCGAACGAGACCACGAAAAGCTCGAGCTTCAGGCCAGCGATTTCCTGCTCTTCGATCGACACGATCTTGCCGACCCCGTGAGCGGGATAGACGACGTAGTCGTTCGGGCTGAACTCTTGCGACTTCCGGGTCTTGGTCATTGATGGCTTCCTTTCCATTTCCCGGACGTCACGCGACAAAAAGCCCTGAGGAAAACATCGTTTTCCACAAGCCCTGCGATGTCGCGATGAAAACCGGGCAGGTTGGCAGACCTGCTGATGCGTTTCGACGGTGTTGGTTCAAGATATATAGCACATGACAACGACCATTTCCAGATATCCGCCGTGTCCTGTGACATAACCCCAGCAAATACAGGCGGTTCGAGACGCCGCAGGCATGCTGCAGTGCCGAAAAGCGGCCCGTGGGCCGCGAATCGGTGGCCTCAGCCGCCTTCGCCGGGTGTTTCCGAGAACAGGTCCATCTTGCCGGCCTTGCCGTCCATCTCCTCGGCCCCGGGCAGAGGATCCTTCTTGGTGATGATGACGGGCCAGGCTTCGGAATACTTCCGGTTGAATTCCACCCACTGCTCCATGTCCGGTTCGGTGTCGGGGCGGATGGCGTCGGCGGGACATTCCGGCTCGCAGACGCCGCAGTCGATGCATTCGTCAGGGTGGATCACCAGCATGTTCTCGCCCTCGTAGAAGCAATCTACCGGGCAGACTTCCACGCAGTCGGTGTATTTGCACGCGATGCAATTATCCGTCACGACGTAGGTCATCGGTCATCCTTGGCTGGTCTACACCCTGTCAGCTACGCCACGGCAATGGTCATTGCAAGACCGGCCGGCGGCGCGACTGCCCGCCCGACTGTCACGTCGGCGCGACCCGATTCAGGCGGGTTTGCTGCGACCTGTTTGCCTAGTCGGGCAGGTCGCCGTCGCCGCGCAGCGCGTCCAGCGCACGGCGATCCTTCTTGGTCGGGCGCGGCCCGGTGCGGGCGGTGTCCGGCGCTGTGTCCTCCGGCGGCGTCAGGTCGTCATAGAGCGCCTGCGCCTCCGGGGCCGGGCCGCGCCGCGTGGTCAGGGCGACGACGCGGATCACCCGGATGCGCTCCGCCTGCGCGAAGGTCAGCACGTCACCGGCCCCGATCGCGGTGGCCGGCTTCGTGACGCGAGCGGCGTTCACCCGCACCTGCCCGTCCGCGACCGTCTTGCTGGCCAGGCTGCGGGTCTTGAAGAACCGCGCCTGCCACAGCCACTTGTCGATGCGGCCGGTCGGTCGTGCCTCGGTCAGGTCTTGTTCCTCAGCCCCGCGAGCGCCTGGGCAAAGGGGTTGTCGGGGTCGATGCGGTCGTTCTTGCGCTCGGGGCGCGCGGAGAAGGACTTGGGTGTCTCCTCGCGCTCGGGCTTGCCGCCCTTGCCGCCTTTGCCGCGCTGCGGCTTGCCGCCCTTGCCCCTCGGCTTGCCGCCATCGCCGCGGGGTTTGCCGCCCTCGCCGCGCGACCTGCCGCCCTCACCCTCCGGCCGTGCGCCCTCGGCAGCCTGGGCGCCAGCAGCGTTCGCACCGCCGCCGCGGCGCTGGTGGCGCGGCCCGCCGCCCTGCCGACGCGGTGACCAGGTGAAGGTGTAGAACACCTCCATCTCCACCGGCGTCTCGGGGTCTTGCAGGGGCGTGTCGTCAGGCAGCTCGTCGGGTGCGACCGGCGGTTCTTCCACCGGAGTTTCGTCGGGCGTCTCGGAGGGCGGTTCGGGCAGTTCCACCGGAACGTCCGACGGCGTCTGGTCGGGCGTGTCGGCACCCTCCAGCCCGGTGGGCGGTGCCGCCTGCAAGATCGTCTCGTCGATGGTTTCCGGGGCGTCGGTGGCGGCCGGTTCGGTCTCCGTTACGGGCTCAGCCTCGGGCGCAGCGGCCTGCGCCGGCACCGGCTTCACCTTGGGCCGCTCGCCACGGTCGGCGCGGTAGCCGAGCCCGCCCATCAGGTCAGAAAACTGCTCCAGCGTCAGGCCGCTGATCGACAGCATGTCCGGCGTCGCCTCGAACCCGCCGCGCGTGTCCTGGTTGCGCAGCATGTCGGCCAGCCGTTCCAGCATGTCGATGCGGATCGCGCGGGTGCCAGCGGGCCGATAGCCCGACATCGTGTAATAGCCCTGCGGCTGCTGGCTATCGTGCGGGATCGTGACCAGCCCGGGCGGCGGGCTTTCTGGGAAGACGTCGAGCCCCTGCCACAGCCCCCAGAGCACCAGCCGCATCCGCGTCGGCGCAGGCTTCAGGAGCAACGGCTGAAAGATCGTGAACTGCCCGAACCTCACGCCATGCTTGCGCAGCATGCCCCTCGCGTCCTGGTCCAGCGCCTTGATGTCGTCCGCGATTTCCGAGCGCGGCACGATGCCGAAACCTTCCAGCATCCGGAACGCGACCCCGCGCGCCAGTCCCGTAACCGCCTCGTCGCGCGACAGGCTCAGAAGCGGCTCGAACAGGGCGGCGATGCGGCGGTCGATGTAGTGCTGCAGGCGGCGCTGCACCTTCTGGATGACCTCCGGCCCGGCCTCGTCATCCACGAAGGCCTCGGCCACCGGCTTCAGCGGCCCGTCGCCCTTCACCAGCTTGCCGATCGCCTGATCGCCCCACATCAGCCCGCCCTGTTCGGTCACATCGAACTCGGTGTCGGGCGCGTTGTAGAACCTGTCGGCGCGCAGATGGAACTCGGGGCGCAGAGCGGCCAGCGCGGCCTGGCGCAGCGTCTTGGCCTCGTCGGGACTGGTGGTCTGGTCCTGGCGGAACCGGAACCCTTCGATCCGGCCCAGAACCTGGCCCTCGACCGTCACTTCACCCTTGTCGTTCACATCGGCCACAAGGCTCTCCTTCTGTTTCAACCGCCGGAGGAGGACGCTCGTCCGCCGGTCGACAAATCTCTGCGTCAATGCGCCGTGGAGCGCGTCGGACAGTCGGTCTTCTACGGCACGGGTGGCCTCGCGCCAATGGGCAACATCATCGACCCAGCCGTCACGCTGCGCCACGTAGGTCCAGGTGCGGATGAACGCGAGCCGTTTCGACAGCGCGTCGATGTCGCCCTCGGTCCGGTCGATCCGCTTCACCTGCCGCGCCAGCCAGTCGTCGGGCACGCGGCCAAGATCGTGCAGGAAATCGAAGATCCGACCCAGCAACTCCGCGTGCTCCGTATGCGACACGCCGCGGAAATCTGGGATGCGGCAGACGTCCCACAAAAGCCGCACGTCGCGCGCGGTGTTCAGCCGCGTCTTCACGTCGTCGCGCTCGGAGATCGCCTTCAGCGCCATCAGATCGTCGGCCTCCCGCGCGCGGGTCAGCCACTCGTCGTCGGTGCGCTGTTCGAGCGAGGCGATGAGCCGCGCGACCGATCCGAACTCCAGCTCCGCGTTGCGCCACACCAGCTTGCGCACCGGCGCAAAGCGGTGATCCTGGATCGCCTGCGCCAGATCCTCGTCCAGCGGCGGCGCCTCGCCGGTGACGCCGAAGGTGCCGTCTTGCGTGTAACGCCCGGCGCGACCGGCGATCTGGGCCAGCTCGTTCGGCATCAATTCGCGCATCTTGCGGCCATCGAACTTCCTCAGGCCGGAAAACGCGACATGCTGGACGTCGAGGTTCAGGCCCATGCCGATGGCATCCGTCGCCACCAGCACGTCAACATCGCCGTTCTGATAAAGTTCCACCTGCGCGTTGCGGGTGCGCGGGGATAGCGCGCCCATGACCACCGCCGCCCCGCCCTTCTGCCGGCGCAGAAGTTCGGCGGTGGCATAGAGGTTCTCGACCGAGAACCCCACGATCGCGCTGCGCGACGGCATCCGGCTGATCTTCTTCGAGCCGGTGTAGAGCAGTTGAGAGAACCGCTCGCGGCTCAGGAACTCCACGCGCGGCACCAACGCCGCGATGGCATTGCGCATCGTGCCCGCGCCCAGAAACAGCGTCTCGTGGAAACCGCGCGCATGCAGCAGCCGGTCGGTGAAGACGTGCCCGCGCTCGGGGTCGGCGCAAAGCTGGATCTCGTCCACGGCCAGGAAATCGCACCCAAGGCCCAGCGGCATCGCCTCGACCGTGCAGACCCAGTATTGCGTGCGCTCGGGAACGATCCGTTCCTCGCCGGTCACCAGCGCCACGACCGAGGGGCCGCGCAAGGCCACGATACGGTCATAGACCTCGCGTGCGAGCAGGCGCAGCGGCAGGCCGATCACGCCGGTCCGGTGGGCCAGCATGCGTTCGATGGCATAGTGGGTTTTGCCGGTGTTCGTCGGGCCAAGCACCGCGGCGATGCGGCCCCTGCCCGTGCTGCTGCCGTCCATCATCCTGGCTGACTTTCGTGGCGCCCCTGACGGCGGGCGCGGCGCGCGATCAGAGGGTTTGACCCCCCAGCGCGCGATCCACCCGATCCAGCGCCTCGTGTATTTCCTCGCGGTGGGGATGTATAGCCCGTGCGGCCTCGAAGGCGGCGCGCGCCTCTTCCAGCCGGTCCATCTCCTCGAGCATGTAGCCCAGCCCCGCGAGCGCGCCGAAATGGCGCGGCTCCAGCGCCAGGACGCGCTGGATGTCGGCAATCGACGGTCCGTAGCGATTCGCCTGGAAGAACATCGTTGCCCGCGTGTTCCAACCCTCGGCGAAATCCGGCGCATGGTCGGTCAGAGCGGTCAGGTGGTCGTAGGCTTCCTCGAAATCGCCCTGCGCCAGCGCGTCGCGGCCGCGTTCCAGCAGGTAATCGGCGCTGGCCGAGCCCGAGCGCGACCAGAGCATGTAGATCTCTTCCTCCACGACCTCCCAGTTGCGCAGGTCGGGTTGCGCCAGCCGGTCGAGCAGGATGTCGGCGCGGCCCTGATCCTGCGCGGAGGCAAGTAAGGGAACCCCGCACAGAAGTGCCGCGAGGGCAATGTTGTGAAGTGTCGTGATCATTCGCATGTTGGAGAAGCTAGCATGTTTGTCCGGGGGTGCCATATCAATCACCTGCGAGCATCATGACATTTGGAAAGGGACCTGGGGATGAGCGTGATTGATGAGGCGGTGAGCCAGCTGGCGACCAAGCTGGGCGGGGGCTTCGACGGCTCGGCGAAATTCGTGATCGAGGGCGAAGGCACCGTGATGGTAGACGGCGCCGGCGTGCGCGAGGCTGCCGAGAGCGACGAGGCGGATGTGACGATGACCGCGGATACCGACACGTTCCAGGATATCCTCGCGGGCAACCTGAACCCGACGATGGCCTTCATGTCGGGCAAGCTGAAGCTGGACGGCGACATGGGCACGGCCATGAAGCTCGGCTCGGCGCTCAGCTGATGCTGATCGGCGCCTCCCCGACCGGGCTCGGGCCCGCCCCGTTCTTCGGCGATGTCGCCGAAGGACCGACGGGCGTGTCCGCCTGGTGGGTGACCAGCGCCGATGGCACGCGGCTGCGCCTCGCGGTCTGGCCCAAGGGGTCGAAGGGAACGGTGCTGCTGTTTCCCGGCCGCACGGAATATTGCGAGAAATACGGGCGCGTCGCGGCGGATCTTGCCGCGGCGGGCTACGGCATGGTCGCCTTCGACTGGCGCGGTCAGGGGCTGGCCGACCGGCCGCAACACCGCCGCGACATGGGCCATGTCGTAAGCTTCGACGAATACCGCGACGATGTCGCGGCCTTCCGCGCGGCGCTGGAGACACTTGAGGTGCCGAAGCCCTGGTTCCTCGCCGGCCATTCCATGGGCGGCGCGATCGGACTGCGCGCACTTCATGACGGGCTGCCGGTGAAGGCCGCGGCCTTCACCGCGCCGATGTGGGGCATCCAGATGAAGCCGCTGCTGAAATCCATCAGCGGCATCGTGCTGACGCTGGCCGGGCCCTTCGGTCTCGGCAAGGCCTTCGCGCCGACCACGGGCCCCTACGCCCCGATGAGCTTCGACGACAATCCGCTGACCACCGACCGCGATCAGTTCGACTACATGGCGCGCCAGACAACGGCGCACCCGGACCTGACACTGGGCGGGCCCTCGAACCTCTGGGTGAAGGCGGCGCTGGACGAAACCGCAGCGCTGATGCAGATGCCAGCGCCCGACCTGCCCTGCGTCGCCATCGTCGGCACGCGCGAGAAGATCGTCGAGGTGGATGCCGTCGCCACGCGGATGCTGAGTTGGCCCGATGGCCGCTTCGTGTCCCTGGACGGCGCCGAGCACGAGGTGCTGATGGAGGCGCCGGCGCGGCGCGAACGGACGCTGCAAGAAATCGCCGACCTCTTCGACGCCAGCCTCTAGGCCGGCGTCAGCACCCCGTTTTCCATCCTCAACGTCCGGTCCATCCGGGCCGCCAGCTCCGGGTTGTGCGTCGCGATCAGTGCCGACAGGCCGGTGTCGCGCACCAGATGCATCAACGTGTCGAACACCGTGTCCGAGGTGGCGGGGTCGAGGTTGCCGGTCGGCTCGTCGGCCAGCAACAGCTTCGGCTGGTTCGCCAGCGCCCGGCAGAAGGCGACGCGCTGCTGCTCGCCGCCCGAGAGCGCGCCGGGTCGGTGATCGAGCCGCTTGCCCAGCCCCACGCCGACCAGCAACTCCTCGGCCCGAGCCATCGCGTCCGCTTGGGCCACGCCATTCGCCAACTGCGGCAGGAGGATGTTCTCGGCGGCCGTGAACTCCGGCAGCAGGTGGTGGAACTGGTATACGAACCCCACCATCGCCCGCCGCGCGGCCGTGCGCGCGCGATCCGACGCTGCCGTCAGGTCCTGCCCCGCGATTTCCACCTGCCCCGCGTCGGGCGTGTCGAGCAGCCCCGCGATATGCAGCAGCGTCGATTTGCCTGCGCCAGACGGCGCCACCAGCGCCACGATCTCGCCCGGTGCAAGCGTCACCTCGGCGCCGCGCAGCACGCGCACTTCGTTCGGCTGGCCGAGGTTGTAGCCCTTCTCGATCCCGCTCAGGCGCAACACCGGCTCACTCATAGCGCAACGCCTCCACCGGGTTCATCCGCGCCGCGCGCCGCGCCGGGAAGATCGTCACGACAAAGGACAGACCCAGCGACAGCGCGACGGCCGAGACGACATCCCCCATTTCCAGCCGCGCCGGCAGGCTCGAGATCATCCGCACCGACGGGTCCCAGACACCGCCCCCCGCAATCCAGTTGACGAAATCGAAGATCGGGTCGATCCAGATCGCGAAGGCGCAGCCCAGCACCACGCCCGCGATCGTGCCCGCAACCCCGATGGCCGAGCCGCAGAGGAAGAACACCCGCAGCACCGAGCCTTCGGACAACCCCATGGTGCGCAGGATGCCGATGTCGCGCGACTTGTTCTTCACCAGCATGATCAGCCCCGACACGATGTTCATCGTCGCAATCAGCACCAGGATCGACAGGATGATGAACATGATGTTGTCCTCCATCTGCAACGCCTGCAGATAGGCGCCCGAGCTGTCGCGCCAGGTCCAGATCGACACCTCGCCCGCCGCGGTCAGCACCGGCAGGACCATGCCCTCGACCCGCTCGGGGTCGTCGAGGTAGACCTCGATTTCGTCAGCCACGCCGTCGCGGTTGAAATACTCCTGCGCCTCGGCAAAGGGCATGTAGACCCGCACCCTGTCGATGTCCCAGCGCCCGACCTGGAAGATGTAGACCACCTCGTAGGCCGACACGCGCGGGCTGGTGCCGAAGGGCGTGCGCGCCCCGTCGGGCGAGATCAGGCGGATCTGGTCGCCGACCTGCAACCCCAGTTCGCGCGCCACGCCCATGCCGATGGCGACGCCGTCCTCGAACCGCGCCAGCTCGCCCCGCGCCGCCTCGGGCTCGGCCACCAGCGGCACGGTCGCAAGATTCGCCGCCTCGATCCCGATCACCTCGACGCCGGCGTTGCGCCCGTCATGCGTCGCCATGACCTGGCCCCGGACCACGGCGGCGGCATGGCTCACCCCCGGCACGGCTGCGACGGCCTCGGCGGCCTCGGCAAAGTCCTCGAACACGCGGTTCTGGCGGCCGGTCTCGTCCAGTTCCACCTGATCGTAGAGGCTGATATGCGGGTTCGCCCCCAGGATCGTGCCGACGAACTCGTGCCGGAACCCGGTGCGCACGGCCAGCGTGGCAATCAGAGCGGCCACCGCCAGCATGATGCCGAGAAAGCTGATCACCGTCATCGTGCTGACGCCACCCTCGGCGCGGCGGGCGCGCAGGTAGCGCCAGGCGATCATCATCTCGAACCGGGCAAAGGGCTTGGGCGTGCGGGGCAAACTGCTCTCCTTCTCGTTGCGGGCAAACTGCCCGGTTTCGCGCCCCTGTCAAGCGCGGCCCGTTCGCTTGCCGCCGCCGCGCACCTTGACCCCGCCGTCGATCCGCGCCCTTGTGGCCAAAGGAATGGAGACAGACATGAGCCAACCCGCCATCACAGGAACCGGCGTCTTTACGCCGTCACAGGTCATCACCAACGATGAACTTGTCGTGGCCTTCAACGCCTATGCCGACCGCTGGAACGCCGAGAATGCCGATGCCATCGCGGCGGGCGATCTCGAGGCCAAGGCGCATTCCTCCTCAGACTTCATCCTCGCCGCCTCGGGCATCGAACAGCGCTACGTGCTCGACAAGACCGGCGTGCTCGACCCCGAGGTGATGCACCCCTGGCTGCGCGCCCGCAGCGACGAGGAGCCGGGCGTGATGGCCGAAATGGGCGTGACCGCCTGCCGCGAGGCGCTGGACATGGCGGGGGTCGCGGCGGTCGACGTGGACTTGGTGATCTGCGCCGCATCGAACCACGAACGTGCCTACCCGGCGGTGGCGATCGAGATCCAGCAGCTGCTCGGCTGCGGCGGCTTTGCTTTCGACATGAACGTCGCCTGTTCCTCGGCCACCTTCGGCATCCAGGCCGCCGCCGACATGATCCGCTCGGGCTCCATCCGGCGCGCGCTGGTGGTGAACCCCGAGATCTGCTCGGCCCATCTCGAATGGCGCGACCGCGATTGCCACTTCATCTTCGGCGATGTCTGCACCGCCGTGCTGATCGAGCGGGAGGAGGACGCGCAACGCCCGCATTTCACCATCCGCTCCACCCGCTGCGCGACGCAGTTCTCCAACAACATCCGCAACAACAACGGCTTCCTGCGCCGCACCCGGAAGGGCCAGATGGACGACCGGCGCGACATGCAGTTCATGCAGAACGGGCGCAAGGTCTTCAAGGAAGTGCTGCCGCTGGTCTCGGCCCATATCGCGGCACACATGGCGGAGGATGGCGTGACCTCCGCCGACCTGTCGCGGCTGTGGCTGCACCAGGCCAACAAGACGATGAACGACTACATCGGCCGCAAGGTGCTGGGCCGCGACCCGGAGCCGGGCGAACAGCCGAATATCCTGCAGGATTACGCCAACACCTCCTCGGCCGGCTCGATCATCGCCTTCGCCAAGCATTCGGCGGACATGGGCGACGGGCAGATGGGGCTGATCTGCTCCTTTGGCGCCGGCTATTCCGTGGGCTCGGTGATCGTGGAGCGACGGGTTTAGGCGCCGTCAGCCGCGGCTGCCGCCTCAGCCCCGCCCGTCGGCCTCCAGCCGCAGCTTCATGTCGACCAGCACCTTCTGCAGCTCCAGCGTCTCTTCCAGCAGACGACGCGCCTCGTTCACGGAAATCACGCCGTCCTCGATCGACAGATGATATTCCGCCATCAGGATCGCGAAGCGCTGGCTCAGCGCGATGACGTGGCTGTTCACGCCCCGGTCGCCCTCACCCCGGACCGAGTTGCGCCGCGCCGACCCGTAGCTGATCTGCCCGCCGTTCAGCTCCGCCAGCGCCGCCGTCACGTGCGGAAACCGCGCCGCCGCCTCCAGCGCCGCCACAGCGTCCACCGGGATGAAGCGGTCGCCGTGTTCGTCAGCCTCGGAGAAATAACGCCCCAGCGTCGCCTTGGATCGGCCCGTCAGCTCGCAGGCCGCGGCAAAGCCGACGTCCTTGACCAGCCGCTCCGTGTGCCGCTTGAGGTACTGCCGTGCCTGGTCACTCATAACGCCCTCGCCCCCGTGCCCGGTTTTGCCGCACCAAAACCGCTTTGGCCGGTGCGGTCAATCTTGCCCAGCTTGCGGGACTGGGGCAAAAGCCCGGCATGGCCAAGCTCTACTTCCACTACTCGACGATGAACGCGGGCAAATCGACCCTGCTGTTGCAAGCCTCCTACAACTACATCGAGCGAGGGATGCAGACCTACCTGCTGACCGCGAATTTCGATGACCGCGCGGGCACCGGCCGGATCGGCAGCCGCATCGGGATCGAGGCCGAGGCCGACACCTATTCGCAATCCTGCGATCTTTACGCCAAGATCGACGCCCGCCTGGCCGAGGGTCCCTGCGCCTGCGTGCTTATCGACGAGGCGCAGTGGATGACCCGCGAGCAGGTCTGGCAACTGGCCCGCGTCGTCGACGACCTGAACGTGCCGGTGATGTGCTACGGACTGCGCGTCGATTTCCGCGGCGAGCTCTTCCCCGGCTCCGCCGCGCTTCTGGCCCTGGCCGACGAGATGCGCGAGGTCCGCACGATCTGCCACTGCGGGCGCAAGGCCAGCATGGTGATCCGCGTCGACGCCGAGGGCCGGGCCCTGACCGAAGGCGCGCAGATCGAGGTGGGCGGCAACGACCGCTACATCTCGCTCTGTCGCCGGCATTACCGTGAGGCGGTGGGGGACCGCCCGGTTTCCTGATCGGATCGACGCCTGCGGCGCCGACCCGCGCGAGGGGCTCTGCCCCTCGCGCTCCCCGGGATATTTGTGAAACGAAGAGGGGGTCAGACCGCGTTGGGGAGGTCGCGCCCCTCGGCCAAGGCGATGCAGTTTTCGAGCGCCATCCGCCCCATCGCCTCGCGTACCTCCAGCGCGGCGGTGCCGAGATGCGGCAGCAGCGTGACGTTTTCCAGCGCAACCAGCTCCGCTGGCACGGCGGGTTCGAACTCGTAGACGTCGAGGCCCGCGCCCGCGATGCGGCCGCCCTGCAGGGCTGCGACCAGCGCCGCCTCGTCCACCACATCGCCGCGCGAGATGTTCACGAAGATCGCGTGCGGCTGCATCGCCGCGAAGGCTTCTGCGCCCATCAGGTGGCGGGTGTCGGCCCCGCCGGGCGTGGCGAGCACCACGATGTCGGCTGCGGCGAGAGCGGCCGGCAGCGCCATCTGCTCGGCCGGGAAATCGACGGATTTGGGCGAGCGGTTCGCGTAGACGATCCGGCTGCCGAAGCCGAAATGGCAGCGCCGCGCGATGGCCTGCCCGATCCGGCCCATGCCGATGATGCAGACCGTCTTGCCCGAGACATGCAGCCCGAGCATCTGAGTCGGGTGCCAGCCTTTCCAGTCGCCCGCGCGCAGCATCCGCTCGCCCTCGCCGGCACGGCGCGCGGTCATCAGGATCAGCGTGAGCGCGATGTCGGCGGTGGCGTCGGTGACGGCGCCGGGCGTGTTGGTGACGGCAAGACCGGCGGCGCGGGCGGCGGGCACGTCGATGTGGTTGTAGCCGACGCCGAAATTGGCGAGGAGCCGCGCGCGCGGCTGCGGCACCGCGGCAAAGGCGTCGGCGCGGAAGGCGTCGCCGAGGGTGGGCAGGATGAGGTCGTAGTCCTTCAGGGCAGCAACGCATTCAGCGTGGTCCATCGGCGTCGTGACGCCCCGGCAGGTCATGTCGAAACGGGCGGCGGCATCTGCCATCACGCGGTCGGGCAAGGGGCGGGAGATCAGGAGCTTCAGCACATCTTCTCTCCGTCCGGCACCGGCTTGTCGGGGCCGATCAGCACCACGATGCCGTCGCCGTCATGCAGGCCCAGCACCAGCGCCTCGGACATGAACGGGCCGATCTGGCGCGGCGGGAAGTTCACCACGCCCAGCACCTGCCGTCCGACCAACGCCTCGGGCGTGTAGTGTTGCGTGATCTGGGCCGAGCTTTTCCGCTCCCCGATCTCCGGTCCATAATCGACCCAGAGCTTGATCGCGGGCTTTCTCGCCTCAGGGAAAGGCTCGGCGCGGGTGACGGTGCCGACGCGGATGTCGACCTTGAGGAAGTCGTCGAAGGTGATGTCGCTCATGCCTTCAACTCCCGGCTGCGGCCCGCTGCGGCGGCGACGGTGGCGCGCATCAGGGGCATCAGGCCCGTTGCGTCATCCATCAGCACGTCGAGCCCCGCCTGCGTCGTGCCATTGGGCGAGGTGACGTTGATCCGCAGCTGCTCGGGCGTCTCCGCGGCGGCTTCGGCCAGCGCGCCCGCGCCGGCTACGGTGGCCTTAGCCAATTGCATGGCGAGATCGGGCGGCAGCCCCTCGGCCTCGCCCGCCGCCGCCAGCGCGTCGATCATGTAGAAGATGTAGGCAGGACCGGAGCCGGACACGCCGGTGACGGCGTCGATCTGGTCCTCGGTCTCCAGCCGCACCACCTGCCCGATGGCAGAGAGCAAGTTTTCGGCGAGGTCGAGATCCGCCGCCGTGGCGGCCGTGTTGCCGACGATCGCCGTGATGCCCTTGCCGACGGCCGCAGGCGTGTTGGGCATCGAGCGGACGACCCGCGTGCCGGACCCGAAGGCGCTCTCATAGGCGGTGACCGGCGTGCCTGCCGCGACCGAGAGGATCAGCGTGCCGCCGCCGCCGAAGCGCGCCACCTGCGGCAGCGCGGCCTGCATCATCTGGGGCTTCACTGCGATCATCAGGACGGCCGGATCGGCGGGCAGATCGGCGTTGATCGCCACACCCTGCGCACTGAGCCAATCCGACGGGTACGGGTCGATGACGTGCACGGCGGCGGCGTCAAGGCCGCGCTTCAGCCAGCCCTCCAGCATGGCCGATCCCATCTTGCCGCAGCCCAGCATGACCAGGCCGCGGCTTGAAATATCAGCGAAATCCATCTCGTCCCCCGTGTGGTTCGGGGGCAGAGGTTAGGCGCGGCCGTAGGTCTCCGCAATGGCGACCTGCATCGCCTCGGACGGGGACTGGTTGCCCCAGCAGGCGAGCTGGAAGGCCGGGTAGTAGCGCTCGGCCGCCACGACGGCGGTTTCCACCATGCAGGCGATCTGGTCGGCGCTGGCCAGCTGTTCGCCCGCGAGGACGAGCCCGTAGCGATAGACCATCAGCTTCTGCGCGGCCCAGAAGGTGAAGGCCCCTGCCCAGCAGCGGTCGTTGGTGAGGTTCAGCGTCTCGTAGAGCGCCGGCAGCGCCTCTTCCGGCGGTTCCATCTCGAAGGTGCAGATCATGCGCAGGGTTTCGTCATAGGCCGACCAGGCGAGCGTCACGGAATAGGTGCGCCACTGCCCCTCGATCGCCATGGCGATCTGATCATCCGTGACGCGGTCGAAATCCCACTCGTGGTGCGACGCCAGCGTCTCCACGATGTCGATGGGATGCAGGTCTTCGATGTCCAGATACTGCTCGGAATGCGACATTGCCCAGGCCTCGTGTTTGGCGACCGTGCGGAGCCTTGGGACCAAGTCCGGGACGCCCGCTAACGGCTGCGTGCCTTTCATATCGGTGGGGGCTGATTGCCCATCACCTACGAAATATGGTGCGGCGGTTGAGGCAGTCTGTAAAGAAGTAATTTTGTGACGAAAAGACGGAGCCCAGCTAGAAGCGGGGGTATCCACAAGATATTGTGGGGTGTGGAGCAAGTCCGGCTGGAAAGTGTAGGGTATGCCCCGCGGCGCACCTTTTTTGGGCGAGCCTACTCGGCGGCGACGGCGGGTGCCGCTCCTAGGATGCGGCTCAGGTCGATACGTTGACCTTCAGATAGGCCGACCGCCGGCACTTCCATGAGGGGCACGCCGGCCATTTGGCATGCGATACGCTTAGCGTGATCACGGTCGTGGGCGCTTCCCTGATAGTGCCCGTCGCCCTGATATTCGATCACGATGACGGGTAGACCGACCCTATCAATTATGACGAAGTCCGCGACCTTGCGTTGGACTGAGAAATAGGCGGCTTTCTTGATGTCCTCGAGATCTGCTCGCGCGGTCGCCTCGAGGAATGCCCCAAACGATACCTGCGCAAACAACCTTTGGCCGTCCCGGCTCCGTGCAAGGAGTTGCTGGAGCTCGCAATACAAAGAAAATTCAGGCTTGTTCATGAGCCGGCGCTTGCCCCAGCCGATCCTCTGAGCGAGGTCAGCACCGCTCGATTTTGCCTGGTTGAGTTCCCGGCGCAACTCCTCACAGGTGCTGCGCGCTTCGTCGCGCTCCGCTTTCAACTTGGACGTCGCAGCATTCGCGACCGCAATGATCGCGATAAAAAGACCGACCAAGACGGCGATCATTAGAATATTGAATTCTTGGATAAATTGTAGCACGGCACCACCCCATCCATCTGCTAGGGGAAGTTCCGATCTCACTGAGGCGGGATTGTGGTCAAGTTAGACAATTGTCGGGGCGACAAACAAATTGTACTACTTGCCCTTCCCCTCCAGCGCCGCGATCCTCGCCTTCAGCGCCTCGTTCTCCTCGCGGGCCTTCTGGGCCATGGCGCGGACGGCCTCGAACTCGTCGCGGGTGACGAAATCGCGGTCGGCGAGCCAGCGGTCCATCAGGGACTTCATCGCCGTCTCTGCTTCTTCCTTGGCGCCCTGGGCCACGCCCATCGCGTTGGTCATCAGCTGGCTGATGTCTTCCATGATCTTGTTGCGGGTTTGCATCGGCTGGCTCCTGAACTGTCGCATCGGATATGGCCCTGCCCGGCCACCGGATCAAGGTTGACTTCGCCGCAGCCCGCGACCACCCATGGCCGCGAGTGACCTGACTGCCGGACTCCGCGCCCATGCCCTTCGCCATTCCGTTTCCCGACCTGTCGCCCGACCTGTTCTCGATCTCCATCGGCAGTTTTGACTTCGCGCTGCGCTGGTACGCGCTGGCCTATATCGTCGGGCTGCTGGCAGGCTGGTGGCTGATCGTGAAGGCGATGAAGCGGCCCACGCTCTGGCCCTCCGACACCGCGCCTATGCGGCCCGAGCAGGTCGAAGGCCTGCTGACCGCGGTGGTGCTGGGCGTGATCCTGGGCGGGCGGCTGGGCTTCGTGCTGTTCTACCAGCCGGGCTACTACCTGCAGAACCCGGGTCAGATCCTGCAGATCTGGCAGGGCGGGATGGCCTTTCACGGCGGGCTCATCGGCGTGGCGGTCGCGGGATGGCTGTTTTGCCGGATCAACAAGGCGCCGCCGCTTCAGGTGGCCGACGCGATGGCAATGGTGGTGCCGATCGGCCTCGGCCTCGGGCGGCTGGCGAATTTCATCAACGCAGAGTTGTGGGGGCGGCCGACGGACCTGCCGTGGGGCGTGATCTTTCCGGGCCCGGCGGCGCAGGCCTGTCCCGGCCCGGTGGGGATTGTGGCGACCGAGCTGGGCCAGATGTGCGCGCGCCACCCCTCGCAGCTCTACCAGGCGACGCTGGAGGGGCTGGTGCTGGGCCTCGTGCTGCTCTGGCTCGCGTGGTCGCGCGGCTGGCTGAAGACGCCGGGGGCGGTGACAGGCATGTTCTTCACCCTCTACGGGCTCGCGCGCTTTGCCGTCGAATTCGTGCGCCAACCCGACGCGCAATTCGTGACGGAGGGCAACCCGGTCGGCTTCGCGCTGGCGCTGTCACCCTCGGTCGGGCTGACGATGGGGCAGATCCTGTCGCTGCCGATGATCGCGCTTGGTCTTTTCTTCGTCATGCGGGCGCGCCGGGCATGAGCCTTGCCGAGCTGTTGGTTGCGCGCATCCGGCTCGACGGGCCGATAGGAACTTACGCGGACGCCCACGGCGCCGGGGCCCCCGCCGAATCCGCCATCGAGCGCGCCTGGCATCGCCTCGTCGAAGCGTTCGCCGTGCTTGGCACCGCGATGATCGTCGTGCTGATGGTGATCATCTGCGCCGACATCGTGGCGCGGAACGCCATGGGCGCCTCGCTTCCGCTGGTGTCGGAGGGCGGGGCGCTGCTCCTCGTGGTGCTGGTCGCGCTGCAGCTCGCGGCGACGGTGCGCGCGGGGCGGCTGGCGGGGACCGAGGTGATCATAGAGCCGCTGACGGCGGCCTTCCCGCGTGGCGGGGCGGTGTTGTGCGCGCTGTTCGATCTGGTCGGTGCCGTGGTGTTCGGCACGATCGCGTGGGCCAGCGTGCACGTCCTCGAGAAGGACCTCGCCTCGGCGGAGTTCATCGGCATCACCGGCATCGCCACCCTGCCGACGTGGCCCTTCCGGCTGCTGATCCTGCTCGGCTTTGCCGTGGCCGCCATCGAGTTCGTCGTCCGGGTGCTGTCCGATCTTCCACGCGCGTTCCGGGGCCGGCCATGAGCCCGGCGGAGGTCGGCTGGGTCGCCATTGCGGCCCTCGTGCTGCTGATCCTGCTCGGGATGCGCATTGCGGTCGCGATGCTGACCGTCTCGTTCGTGGGCGTCGCGCTGATCCGCAGCGACACGGTTGCCGTGCGCATGATGGCGCAGGTCGCCAACGACAGCCTCGAGGAATACCTCTTCGCGGTCGTCC
>CAKZPN010000069.1 GCA_937139335.1 uncultured Roseicyclus sp.
GACCCGCCCTCCAGCACACCCAGATCGTGGTCGATGCGGATCGCCTGCGCGCCGCCGAGGCCCACGGGCGGGATCGCGACGGTATGGCCGAGGTCGCTCAGCGCCTGCCGCACGTCGTCGCCGTAGCCCTTCTCGACCTTCATCGTGCCGTATTCGCTGAAACAGCGCGGCGCGTCGATGGCGGCCTGCGGGTCGAGCCCGTAATCGACCACGTTGGTGACGAAACGGGAATGGCCCGTCGACTGGTACTGCCCGCCCATGACGCCGAAGGGCATGGTCACGCGGCCGTCCTGCTTCAGCATCGCGGGGATGATCGTGTGCATCGGGCGCTTGCCGCCATTGGCCTCGTTCGGGTGGCCCTCCTGCAGCGTGAAGCCCGCGCCGCGGTTCTGGAACAGGATGCCGAAGCGGTCGGTGGCGATGCCCGAGCCGAAATCCTTGAACACCGAATAGATCAGCGACACCGCCATGCGGTCCTTGTCGACGACGGTGAGGTAGATCGTTTCCTTGTGCGTCGCCTCGGTCAGCGCCGCGGCGCTGGGCATGGCGCGGGTCGGGTCGATCAGCGCGGCGAGCTTGCGGCCCGTGGCGGGGTCGAGCATGTAGACCAGCCGCGTCATGTGGTCGGGATCGGCGAGGAAGCGGTCGCGCGCGTCATAGGCAAGCTTCGTCGCCTCCGCCTCGATATGCGCGCGTTCGACGCCCCAGGGGGCCATCGCGGGCAGGTCGAATTCCGCGAGGATGTTGTTGAGCAGGATGGCGGTGGCGCCCTGGCCGTTCGGCGGATGCTCGACCAGCTCCACGCCCTTGTAGCTGCCGCTGATCGGCGTGGTGTAGTCGCAGGCGGTGTTGGCGAAATCGTCGAGCGTGTGGACGCCGCCGAGCGCGCGGAGCGCCGCCACCATGTCTTCGGCCACCTCGCCCTCGTAGAAACCCTTGCGGCCGTCCCTGGAGACGCGGCGCAGCACCTCGGCCTGGCCGGGGTGGCGGAATTTCTGGCCGAGGCGGGGGGCTTCGCCGTCGATCAGGTAGTGCCTGCGCGCGGTGGGCGTGAGGTTGTCGTGGTGATGGGTCCAGTCGAACTGCGCGCGCGGTGCTGCGGGCACGCCCGCCTCGGCGTAGTGGATGGTGGGCGCGAGCACGGCGTCGAGGCCGAGCCTGCCGTGATCCGCCGAAAGCCGGCAGAAGGCGTCGACCGCGCCGGGGATGGTGACGGCGGCGGGGTCACCGAAGACCGGCATGGTGGTATGGCCGGCTGCGCGGAGGGCGGCACCGGACAGGGCAGCCGGCGCGCGGCCGGAACCGTTCAGCGCCACGATCTCCTCGCTGCCGGCGGGCTTCACCAGCACGAAGCAATCGCCGCCGATGCCGGTCATCGCCGGTTCGCAAAGGCCGAGCAGGACTGCGCCCGCGATCGCCGCGTCGACGGCATTGCCGCCCGCCTGCAGGGTCGCGATGGCGGTTTGCGCGGCGAGCGGGTGCGAGGTGGCGCACATGCCGTTCTCGGCATAGGCCGCCGACCGGCCCGGATGATGATAGTCGCGCATGATTGTCCCTCCCTCACGCTCACAGTCCCGGCGGGCAACCTACCGGCAGGCGTGGCCGGCGCAAGGGGTGGCGCGGTCGCGAAGGGTGGGGGGACGGCAACAGAAGTCCTCGACGCCGCACACTGGGTGGGGGCTTTGACGCACGACGCCGAGGGAAGCCTCTGCAGCTACGCGGCTTGTGTGACTCGGCAAACTGGCAGCAATGGGGGCGAAATTGGGCATTCACATGGCAGTCCGGCCGAGCGGACCCGGACGGTCCGCGTTCGGCAGGCGAAATCGCAATATGTTCTGGCCGTTGCTGCGCGACAGGCTGAGCGCGCGTGTCGTCTCGCGCAGGAGCGCCCATCCGAACCCGCCTTCGGGCAAGGCCGCCACATCGTCGGGGTCGATCGGCGGCAGTTCGCGGCCGGGCAATGGCCCCGCGGGCATCGGGTGGCCGCGGTCGCGCAGCATGATCTGCAGACCAGCGACATCGCCCGCGATGTCGAGACGAATTTCGGCCGCGGCCAGCAATCCCGGCGGGGTGTAGGCGTGTTCCACGATGTTGTTGCACGCCTCGGCCAGCGCGATCTGGGTGCGCGTCCGCAGGTCTTCGGCGGTGCCGGCGCTGGCCAGCGTCCGGTCGACCGTCAGCAGCGCGTCGCGCACCGCCCCCTTGGTGGCGGGAAAGCGCAGGCTGATCAGCCTGAACTGCCGGTCGATGATAGGGGCGCCCGGCATCTCGCGGCTCATGGCGTGACGGCGCGGGCGGCCAGCGCGGTGTCGAGGTCGGCGTGAATCGGAAAGACGGTGAACATGCGCGTGAGCGTCATCACCCGGTCGACCGCCGGGGTCAGCCCGGCCAGCTCCAGCACGCGGCCAGCGCCCAGCAGCTTGCGCGCGGCAACGACCGCGCCGAGGCCGCTGGAATCGAGGAACACGACCCGGCTGAGGTCGAGGATCACGTCGCCCTTGCCGTGCTGGGTCAGGTCGCGAAAGCGATCCTTGAACTGGATTGCGACGCTGGCGTCGATGCGCGCCTCATCCACGCGCAACACACCCAGAGCGCCGCGTATCTCGAAACTCATTTTCATGTCAGGACCTCCGCTGGTAGGCTCACCCGGCGTAGGGCAAAACCCTTACCAATCGGTGAGCGGCCAGAGCGGGAGAGACGGCAAGATGGATGACGTGGTGATTGCAGGGGCGGCGCGGACGCCGATGGGCGGGTTCCAGGGCGCACTGTCGGGCGCCACGGCGTCCGAGCTGGGCGGCGCCGCCATCGCCGCGGCGCTGGCCGATGCCGGGGCCGCGCCCGAGCACGTCAACGAGTTGCTGATGGGCTGCGTCTTGCCCGCCGGCCAGGGCCAGGCGCCCGCGCGGCAGGCGGGCTTCGCCGCCGGCCTGCCCAAGGATGTGCCGGCGACGACGCTGAACAAGATGTGCGGATCGGGGATGCGCGCCGCGATGTTCGCCTGGGATCAGCTGGCGCTGGGGCAGGCGGATGTGGTCGTCGCGGGCGGCATGGAGAGCATGACCAACGCGCCCTACCTGCTGCCCTCGATGCGCGGCGGAGCACGGATCGGCCACCAGCAGGCGCAGGATCACATGTTCCTCGACGGGCTGGAGGACGCCTATGACAAGGGCCGCCTGATGGGCACCTTCGCCGAGGATTGCGCCGAGGCGTTCCAGTTCACGCGCGATGCGCAGGATGCCTATGCGCTGGGCTCGCTGGAGAACGCGCTGAAGGCGATCGCGGGCGGGGCTTTCGACGCCGAGGTCGCGCCGGTCGCGATCCACTCCCGCAAGGGCGAGACGGTGGTGTCGGTCGACGAGCAGCCGGGCAATGCACGGCCCGAGAAGATCCCGACGCTGAAACCCGCGTTCCGCAAGGATGGGACGGTGACGGCGGCGAACTCCTCCTCGATCTCGGACGGGGCGGCGGCGCTGGTCATGGCGCGAGGGTCTGCCGCAGAGGCGCAGGGGCTGAAGATCCGGGCGCGTGTGCTGGGCCACGCGAGCCATGCGCAGGAGCCGAACCATTTTCCGACCGCCCCGGTGCCCGCCGCGCGCAAGCTGCTTGACCGGCTCGGATGGTCGGTGGGCGACGTGGATCTGTGGGAGGTGAACGAGGCCTTCGCCGTTGTGCCTATGGCCTTCATGCACGAGATGGGCGTGCCGCGCGACAAGATGAACATTCACGGCGGTGCCTGCGCGCTTGGCCATCCCATCGGCGCCTCGGGCGCGCGGATCATGGTGACGCTGCTGAACGCGCTGGAGCGCTATGACCTGAAGCGCGGAGTGGCCGCGATCTGCATTGGTGGGGGCGAGGGCACGGCGATCGCGATCGAGCGGGTTTGAGGGGGGCGGCGCGCCTCAGTCCTCGTCCGGGTCGGTGCCGATCAGCTCGGCGGCGGTGAGGCTGCGCGGCACGGCTTCCACGCGGGGGGCGTCCTGCAATTCGCTCGAAGGAGACTGCACCACCTGCATCGCCTCGAGCTTGCGGGCGGAGGGCAGAACGCGCGCCTCGAGCGAGCCCATCGCCTTGTTGTAGCTTTCGACCGAGCGATTCAGCGCCGTGCCGACCTTTTGCAGGTTGCCGGCGAAGACGGCGAGGCGGCCGTAAAGCTCCTTCGCCTCGCGGTGGATGGTGACGGCGTTTTCGGCGATCGCCTCCTGCTGCCAGCCAAACGCGATGGTGCGCAACAGCGCGATGAGGGTCGAGGGCGTGGCAATGACCACGCGGGCCTCCATCGCGCGTTCCAGCAGCGCGGGGTCGGATTCCACCGCCGCCGACAGGAACACGTCGCCGGGGATGAACATGACCACGAAATCGGGCGTGCCGGTGAGAAGGTCGTGGTATTTCTTGGAGGACAGCATCCGGACATGGTCGGCGACCTGCCGGGCGTGGCGCTTGATGGCGGTGTCGCGGATCTCGGGCGTTTCGGCCTCCAGCGCGTCGAGATAGCCGTCGAGCGAGGTCTTCGCGTCGATCACCAGCGACCGGCCGCCCGGCATCCGCACGATGGCGTCGGGGCGTTGCAGCCCGTCGTCGGTGCGGTGGCTGATCTCGGTCTCGAAATCGACATGCTCGGCCATGCCGCTCAACTCGAACACCTGGCGCAGCTGCATCTCGCCCCAGCGGCCGCGGGTCTTGGGCGCGCGCAGGGCCTGCACCAGCTTGCGGGTCTCGCCCGAGAGCTGCGATTGCCCCAGCTTCAACTGCTCCACCTGCTCGCGGATCGCGCCATAGGCGTCGGTACGGTGCTTTTCCATCTCGCGCAGGATCGTGTCGAAGGCGCCCAGCCGCTCGCTCAGCGGTTTCACCATGCCGTCGATGGCCTTCTGGCGCGCCTCCAGTTCGGCCCGCGCAGTCTCGGAATGGGTGGTGAAGCGTTCGGTGACACGGTCGAGGAAGGCCTTGGAGTTTCCTTCCAGCACCTCGTTCGCGAGCGTCTTGAAGCGGCCTTGCAGGGCCTCGTTCAATCCGCGCAGTTCTTCCAGCCGCGCGGCGTGGGATTTCTCCACCGTTTCCAGCCTCGCCTCGGCCTGGTTGAGGGCGCCCAGCAGCGTGTCGCGTTCCTCGCGGGCCTCGGCCATGGCCTGTTCCAGCTTCGGCAGGGTCTCCGCACGGGCCTCCAGCACGGCGATCTGGCGGCGGAGGGTTTCGGCGTCGGTCACTGCGCGCCGAGCCTGCCGCAGCCGCGCGCCGCGCAGGAGCCACGCGAGGCCAAGGGCGGCGGCGAGGATGAGGGCGAGGACGAGGTATGCGGGCAGCGGGTCGATGTCGGGGCCAAAGGGCGAGGCGTCGCGCAGGCGCGTGGCGAGACGGTCGAGGAGGGCGAAGAGGGGGGCGTTTTCCATGGCTCAGCTCCGCCCGAACAGGCGTTCGATGTCGCTGAGCGCCAGTGTCACGTAGGTGGGTCGCCCGTGGTTGCACTGGCCCGATTTCGGCGTCGCCTCCATCTCGCGCAGGAGCGCGTTCATCTCTTCGGCGCTCATCCTGCGGCCGGTGCGGACCGAGCCGTGGCAGGCGACGCGGCTGAGCACGGCGTCGAGCCGCGCGCGCAGCGCCTCGGACCGGCCGAGGTCGTCGATTTCGTCGAGAATGTCGCGGAGCAGCGGCTCCACCGCCACGGTGCCGAGCAGCGCGGGTGTCTCGCGCACGGCAATGGTGCCAGGGCCGAAGGGTTCGATGGTCAGGCCGAGCGCGGCAAGGTCGTCAGAATGGTCGAGCAATCGGTCGGCGTCTTCTCCCAGCGTCACGATCTCGGGGATCAGCAGCGCCTGCCGGGCGATGCCGTTTTCCGCCATCTGGCGCTTCAGCCGCTCGTAGACCAGCCTCTCGTGCGCGGCATGGGCATCGACGATGACCATGCCCGTCGCCGTCTGCGCGATGATGTAGTTCTCGTGCAGATGCGCGCGGGCGGCGCCGAGCGGGTTCGCGGTGGCCTCGGGTTCCGGCGCGTCGATGCGGGCCGAGGGCGCGGCCTGCCAGAGCGCGGCACCCTCGGCCAGCGCGGGGGCCTGCCAGTCGCGGGCGCGGTGGAGCGCGGCATTGGAAGGGCGGTCCATCTGGTAGACGCGCGGACGGTCGGGCTCTGGCTGGAAGGCGCCCAGGACGCCGGCCCCCACGGTCGACGACGCGCGGTGCCCGGCCTCGGCCAGCGCGTGGCGCAGCGCCGAGACGATCAGCCCGCGCACGAGGCCGGTGTCGCGGAACCGCACTTCAGATTTCGCGGGGTGCACGTTCACGTCGACGCGGGCCGGCGGGCAGTCGAGAAACAGCGCCACGACCGGATGCCGGTCGCGCGCCAGCACGTCCATGTAGCCCGCCCGCAGCGCGCCGTAGAGCTGCCGGTCGCGGACCGGGCGGCCGTTCACGAAGAAGAACTGCGCCACCGCCGCGCCGCGCGAATAGGTGGGCAGGGCCGCGTAGCCCATCAGGCGCAGCCCCTCGCGCTCGGCGTCGATCCTGAAGGCGTTCTCGACGAACTCGCGCCCGATCAGCGCGCGCAACCGGCCGGCCAGCGCATCGAAAAGATCGCCGGTTTCGGGGTCGGTGCGCAGGATCACACGCTCGCCCTCGGTCACGTCCTTGAGGGTGAAGCCGACGCCCGGTTCGGCCATCGCCAGCCGTTTCACCACGTCGGTGATCGCCTGTATCTCGGCCCGGTCGCTGCGCATGAATTTCAGCCGCGCGGGGGTGGCGAAGAACAGGTCGCGCAAGTCCACCACCGTGCCGCGCGTCAAGGCGGCGGGGCGCAGCGCGGACATCTCGCCGGCGGTCACGCGCAGCTCATGCGCATCTTCGCCCGGCGCGCGACTGATGATCCTGAGCCGGCCCACGGCGCCGAGCGACGGCAGCGCCTCGCCGCGGAAACCGAAGCTCTGGATGTTCATCAGGTCGCTGCCGTCGATCTTGGACGTGGCGTGACGCGACAGGGCCAGCGGCAGATCCTCGGGGCCCATGCCGCAGCCGTCGTCGGTGACGCGGATCAGCGACTTGCCGCCATGCGCGACCTCGACCAGCACCCGCGTGGCGCCGGCGTCGAGCGCGTTTTCCACCAACTCCTTCACGGCGGAAGCGGGGCGTTCCACGACCTCGCCCGCCGCGATCCGGTTGATCGCGGTCTCGTCCAGTTGACGGATGATCGGACGGCTTATCTTGGGGTCATCGAGGGACATGCCGCAAAACCTAGCATGTCCGCCTGAGTCGATCCAAGGGGCGGAAGGTCAGTTTCCGGGGGATAAGCCCTGCGGCTGGCCCACCACGACGAAATGCAGCGCCTCGGGGCGCAGCAGGTCGGAGGCGACGCGGTTCACGTCCTCCAGCGTCACCCCCTCGATGTAGTCGTTGCGGTTCACGATGTAGTCGGCGGGCATGTCGTCGGACTGCATCGCGGCCAGGATGCCCGCGATAGTGCCGTTGCCGTCGAAGCGCAGCGGGTACTCGCCGGTCATGTAGCGCACGGCGGCGTCCAGTTCCGCTTGGGTGATGCCGTTCTCGGACACATCCGCCCATTCCGCGCGCACGACCTCGATCGCCTCGGCCACCGCGTCGTTGGAGGAGGAAAACTGCCCCAGGATGCCGGGCGAGAGGTCGGCCAGCGACAGGTAGGTGCCGATGCCGTAGGTCAGGCCACGCTGGACACGGACCTCTTCCATCAGGCGCGACTGGAACCCGCTGCCGCCCAGGACCTGGTTCAGCACGAAGGCGGGGAAGAAATCCGGGTCGTCACGTTCGATGCCGGCATGACCGAAATAGGTTACGGATTGCGGGCTGGGAAACTCCACCACCGTCACGCCGCCGTCGAGGGCCGATGTGATCGGTTCGGGACGCTCCGGCGCCTCAGCGGGTAGGCCGTCGAGGATTCGGTCGATCAGGAGGCCAAGCTCATCGGGCGTGATGTCGCCCGCCGCGCCCACCACGACGCGGTCGCGGGTCAGCGTGTCGCTGTGCGCGGCGATCAGGTCGTCGCGGGTCAGCGCGGCAACGCTTTCGGCCGTGCCTTCCTGCGGACGACCGTAGGGATGATCGCCATAGGCCATCGAATTGTAGGTGGTCGAGGCGATGTCCGCCGGATCGCGGGCGTTGCCCTCGATGATCGACAGGATCTGCCCGCGCACGCGCTCGATGGCGACGGGATCAAAGCGTGGCTCGACCATTGCCGCGCGCAGCAGGTCGGCGGCCTCGTCGCGGTTCTGGCTCAGCATCTGGGCGCTGATGACGACGGAATCGCGGTAGCTGGAAAAGCCGAAACTTGCGGCCAACCCCTCTACCTCTTCCGCGAACGCCTGCGCGTCCATGTCGGCCGCGCCTTCCTCGAGCAGGCCGGTCATGAGGTAGGTCGCGCCCTGGCGGTCTGTCGCGTCCAGGGCCGAGCCGCCGACGAACCAGAATTCCAGCGCGACGAAGGGAATGGAATCGTCTTCCACCAGCCAGGCTTCGACCCCGCCGGGCGAGGTGATCTGGTCGATCTCGATGGTGGCGGCGGCGGGAAAGGCAAAGGCGAGGGCGGCGAGGGCGGCTGCGAAACGGGCGATCATTGGCTCACCTCCACGGCGTCGGTCTGTGGCGCCGCCTCGGGCTGCATCAGGTACCCGGTGACGGTGGCGGGGTTGTCGAACAGGCGGCGCGCGGCCGCCATCACGTCGTCGGGTGTGACGGCGGCGAGCACCTCGGGCCAGCTTTCGGCATCCGCGACGCTCAGCCCAGCGGTCAGCTCGGCTCCGTATCTCTGCGCCAGCCCCCGGGTGTCATCCTCGGCATAGATCTCGCCGGCCTCGATGCTGAACTGGATGCGGGCGAACTGCGCGAGGTCAATGCCGTCTTGCAAGAAACCCTCGACGACGCGCCACAGGTCGGCCTCCGCCTCTTCCAGCGTCACGCCGGGCACCGGCATGTTCACCAGCGTGAAGCCGGAGGGGTCGAAGCTGGTCGAGTCGTAAAAGGCCGAGGTGTAGAGCGACCGCTCCTCGGTAATCTGCAACTGGCGTGCCAGCATCGAGGTCTGGCCGCTGCCGCCGAGGATCTCCGCCAGATAGACAAGCGCCGCGGCCTCGGCCTGATCGCCGGGTTCGCGCACCGGGGCAAGCATCTGGATCGAGACATAAGGGTTGGCCACGCGCTCATCCTCGTAACTCACGCGGAGGTCGGCGATATGCGGCGGCTCGGTCGGGCGGGCGCGGACGGGAAGCGTGTCGGAGGCAGGGATCGGGCCGTAGTGTTCCTCGGCCAGCGCCCGCACCTCGTCCGGGGTCACGTCGCCCGCAACGATGAGGATCGCATTGTTGGGGTGATACCAGGTGTCGTAGAAGTCCTGCGCGTTCTCGCGCGTCAGCCCCTCCATCTCGTGGCGCCAGCCGATGATCGGGGTGCCGTAGGGGTGGTTCAGGAACAGCGCCGCGCGCATCTGCTCGTTGAACAGCGCGCCGGCCGAACTGTCGGTGCGCTGCGCGCGTTCCTCGAGGATGACGCTGCGCTCGGTCGCGATCTCGGCCGGGTCGAGCACAAGATTGCGCATCCGGTCGGCCTCCATCTGCATCATCAGGCCCAGACGGTCGGCCGCGACGCGCTGGAAGTAGCCGGTGTAGTCCCAGGAGGTGAAGGCGTTGTCGGACCCGCCATTGGCCTCGACCACCTGCGAGAACTCGCCCGAGGCCAGCGTATCGGTGGCCTTGAACATCAGATGCTCGAGGAAATGCGCGATGCCGGACTGGCCGGGGGCCTCGTCCGCCGCGCCGACGCGGTACCAGACCATGTGGGTGACGGCGGGCGCGCGGTGATCCTCGATCACCACGACCTGCATGCCGTTTTCGAGAAAGAATTCTTCCACCTCACCGGCGGCGAAGGCCGTAACCGGGATCAGGCTCAGCCCGAAGGCCAGCGCGAGACGACGCAGCATCCACATCCTCCATGGTCAGATGTCGTTCTGGCAAAGATAACCGGGTGGTTTCCCGCATCAAGCGGGCCTGACGCGGACGTGACCCGGTTACTCGCGCAATCCTTCGGGCGGGGCGGCCGGCGTCCGGACGCCGGCGCGGCGCAGGCGTTCCAGCTCCGCGTAACGGTCGAGCGACATCGGCCGGTAGGCGTCGAAATAGACGTTGAGGTTGAACAGCCGTTCCAGGACGCGGCCCCGGTTGCCCGAGCGATATTCCAGATCCTCGGCCGCCAGCGTCCCGCGAATGTCGGGGGTCACGCCGAAGCGGGCGGCGTAGCCGACGATATCACCGGCCGCGCGGTTGGCCCGCTCGGGGCTGCCGCCGAGCGCGCGGATCGCGTCACCCTCGGGGTCGGGATCGGTGCGGTTGGCGCCGCCGGGCGTGGGCTGCGGCAGGCTCGCAAGGTCGGTCGGGATCTCGATCGGCTCGGTCGGCAGGATCGCGAATTCGTCCGGACCGGCCTCGGTGTTGCGCAGGTTCATCAGCCGCGGCTCACCCCGGCCGCACGCCGCCAGTGCAATCAGCACCGCACCAAGCGTCAGGGTTGTCATCAGGCGCGGCATCGCGGGATCCTTCGTCGGTCTCGAGGGCGGGGTCTAACGCAAATCTCAGGCCCCGTCACGGGGCATCTTGCTGTCATTGGCGAAGATCAGCAAGCCGAAGGCACCCGCAAAGATGCCGACATCGGCGATGTTGAAGGCAAACGGGTTCTGAATGCCACAGCAGCTCATGTTCAGGAAATCCGCCACCGCGCCGTAGATCAGCCGGTCGAGCGTGTTGCCCAGCGCCCCGCCGATCACCGCGCCCGCGGAAATCAGCGCGATGGGCCGGGTCAGCCCGTTGCGCGCCCACCAGGTCAGCCACGAGGTGACGGCCAGGGCCACGGCAATGAGGATCCAGCGCGTCACCTCGGGCCCGCCCGAGAAGATGCCGAAGTTGATGCCGGTGTTCCAGCCCATCACGAAGGTCAGGTAGGGCGGAAACACCTCGATCACGCCGCGCTGCATCAGCCCCATTGCGTGTACGACGAGGTATTTCGAGCCCTGGTCGAGCACGAACCAGGCGAGGGCGGAGATGACGACGAGGCGCATGTGGCTTCCGGTCTGGGTGGGTCGGGTCACGTGGCTACCTCAATGCCGGAAATGGCGCATGCCGGTGAAGACCATGGCGAGGCCGGCGGCATCGGCGGCGGCGATCACCTCGTCGTCGCGCATCGAGCCGCCGGGCTGAATGATCGCCGTCGCGCCGGCTTCGGCGGCGGCCATGAGCCCGTCGGCGAAGGGGAAGAATGCGTCAGAGGCCACGACGGAGCCCTGCGCCGGCGTGTCGGACAGGCCAAGATCGACCCCCATGCGCCCGGCCTTCAGCGCGGCGATGGTGGAGCTGTCCACCCGGCTCATCTGGCCCGCCCCGACGCCCACGGTCGCGCCGTCCTTCACATAGACGATGGCGTTGGATTTCACGTGCTTGGCGACGGTCCAGGCAAAGCGCAGGTCGGCCAGCTCGGCTTCGGTCGGCGCGCGTTTGGTCACGACGCGCAAGGCGTCGGGCGCGACATGGCCGGTGTCCTTGTCCTGTACCAGGAAGCCGCCCGCGACCTGCTTGAACGAGGTGACGAGCGTGCGCGGATCGGGCAGCGCGCCGGTGGTCAGCAGGCGCAGGTTCTTCTTCGCGGCGAAGATCGCCTTGGCGTCGTCATCGGCGCCGGG
>CAKZPN010000070.1 GCA_937139335.1 uncultured Roseicyclus sp.
GGGTTGTCGCCGTTCGGCTCCGGCACGAAATGCGCCGGGTCCTCGCCGCCCTCGCCGGAATCCGACTTCGCGCCGATCCGGTTCATCGCCACGTTCAGGGTCTTGTGCGCCTCGGGCGACAGCGCGCCAAGGCTCATGCCCGGCGTCACGAACCGCTTGCGGATCGAGGTGATGCTTTCCACTTCCTCGATCGGCACCGGCTTGCCCAGGGGCTTGATGTCGAGCAGGTCGCGCAGGTGGATCGGCGGATTGCTCCGCATCTTCTCGGAATACTGCTTCCACAGCCCGAAGGAGGCACGGTTGCACGCCTCCTGCAGCATGTGCATTGAGGTCGCTTCCCAGGCGTGTTTCTCGCCCGAGCGCCGCGCCTTGTAGAATCCGCCGATGGGCAACACGGTGTCGCCGCGCAGGAAGCCCTTGGCGTGGACCTCCTCCACCTTCTTCTGCAAGCCGCTGACGCCGATGCCGGAGATTCGCGACAGCATGCCGGGGAAATACTCCGCCACCATCGCGCGGCTAAGGCCCACGGCCTCGAAGTTCAGCCCGCCGCGATAGGACGAGATGACCGAAATTCCCATCTTCGACATGATCTTGAGCAGGCCCTGGTCGATCGCGGTGCGATAGCGCGCCATCGCCTCGGTCAGCGTGCCCTCGATCAGCCCGCGCGCGATGCGATCCGCGATGCTGTCCTGCGCGAGGTAGGCGTTTACCGTGGTCGCACCGCAGCCGACCAGAACCGCGAAGTAATGCGGGTCGATACATTCGGCGGACCGCACGTTCAGCGAACAGAAGGTGCGCAGCCCCTGCCGCGTCAGCCACGAATGCACGGCCGAGGTCGCAAGGATCATCGGCATCGCGACGCGGTCCTCGCCCTGGCCCTGGTCGGTCAGGATGATGTGGCCGGCACCCGAGCGCACGGCATCCTCCGCCTCGTGGCGAAGCCGGTCGAGCCCGTCGCGCAAGGCGTCGGGCTTGCCGTCGGCGGGAAAGGTGCAGTCGATGACGACATGTTCGGCGTTGAAATGCCGGATCATCTCCTCGAACTGCGCATTCGCGACGAAGGGGCTTTCGAGCACCAGGATCTCGGTCTGCGAGCTGTCTTCGTCCAGCACGTTCTTGAGGTTGCCGAACCGGGTCTTCAGGCTCATCACGCGGTATTCGCGCAGGCTGTCGATCGGCGGGTTCGTCACCTGGCTGAAGTTTTGGCGGAAATAGTGGGATAGCGGGCGATAGATGCTCGACAGCACCGCGGCGGGCGTGTCGTCGCCCATCGAGGCCAGCGATTCCTTGCCGTCCTCGGCCATCGGCGCGAGGATCTGTTCCAGCTCCTCGATCGTGTAGCCGGCGGCCACCTGCCGGCGGCGCAAGTCCGCGCCGTCGAACAGGGTCTTTTCCCCCATCCCCTCGGTCGCCAGCGCCAGGTCGGTGATCTTGCCCACCCAGTCGCCGAAGGGGCGCGAGGCGGCCAGTGCATCCTTCATCTCGGTGTCGTGGAAAAGCTGCCCCTTCGCCATGTCGACCGCGATCATCTGGCCGGGGCCAAGCGCGCCCTTTTCCACCACGGTGGCCTCGTCCACCGGCACCATGCCGGCCTCGGAGCCCGCGATCAGCATGCCGTCGCCGGTCACGACATAGCGCATCGGGCGCAGCCCGTTGCGGTCGAGGCCGGCGCAGACCCAGCGGCCATCGGTCATCGCCAGCGCGGCGGGGCCGTCCCACGGCTCCATCACCGAGTTGCAGTAGGAATACATGTCCTGCCACGCCTGCGGCAGCTCGGTCGCGGTGTTGGACCACGCCTCGGGCACCAGCATCGTCTTGGCCATCGGCGCGGACCGGCCAGCGCGCACGAGGATCTCGAACACCGCGTCCAGCGCGCCAGAATCGCTCGCGCCCTGCGGGATGATCGGCTTGATATCCTCGGCCATCTCGCCAAAGGTCGAGGACGCCATGCGGATCTCGTGGCTCCGCATCCAGTTGACGTTGCCCTTGAGCGTGTTGATCTCGCCGTTATGGGCCAGCATGCGGAACGGCTGGGCCAGCCACCACTGCGGAAACGTGTTGGTGGAATAGCGCTGGTGATAGATCGCGAAGGCGCTTTCGAAGCGCTCGTCTTTCAGGTCGGGATAGAACTCGGCCACGTCCTGCGCCAACATCATGCCCTTGTAGATGATCGAGCGGCAGGACAGCGAACACAGGTAGAGGTCGCGGATGCCGGCGGCGACGGCGGATTTCTCGATCCGGCGGCGGATCACGTAAAGCTCCCGCTCGAACGTATCTTCGTCCACGCCCTTGGCGTTCGAGATGATGATCTGCTCGATCTCGGGCCGGGTGGCGTTGGCCTTGTCGCCCAGCACGGTGTTGTTCACCGGCACATGGCGCCAGCCGTAGATGTAGTAGCCCATCCGCAGAACCTCGGATTCCACGATGGTCCGGCAGGTCTCCTGCGCGGCGAAATTGGTGCGCGGCAGAAACACCTGGCCCACCGCCATCAGCTCGGTCTTGCGCGGCTCGTGGCCGGTGCGGCGCACCTGGTCGTAGAAGAAATGCACGGGGATCTGCACGTGGATGCCCGCGCCGTCGCCGGTGCGCCCGTCGGCGTCGACCGCGCCGCGGTGCCAGACGGCCTTCAGCGCGTTGATGCCGTTTTCCACGACCTTGCGCGATGGCGACCCGTCGATGTTGACGATCAGCCCGACCCCGCAGGAGGAGTGCTCATCCTCCTCGCGGAACATGCCGTTTTCGGCCATCCATGCGCGCTTGGCTTCCTCGGCGGCGGCCCAGGTGGCGTCATAAGTCGTCATGGTGTGTCTCCCTCGACAAAGAGGTTGTTGGATTCATACTCGGCACGGCTGATCCGCGTGTGCGATCCGGCAAGATCCACGCAGGCCATGGCCCTGTCGGCGTAGACTTCGCGGTCGAGCGTGATGTCGTGCGCGACCGCGAACAGGCCTGGGACAAACTCATAATCCGCGCCGAAATCGCGGAACCACAGGTGAGTGCCGCACTCGGCGCAAAAGGCGCGTTCGGCGAAGGACGAGGAATTGTAGAGCTTCACCGGCCCCTCGACCTGCACGGTATCCTTGGGAACCACGATTCCCCAGAACGCGGCGCCGGACCAGATCTGGCACATCCGGCAATGGCAGGCCGTGGCCGTGGCGGGAAGCTCGCCCGACACGCTGACACTGACCGCGCCGCACAGGCATGTGCCGGCGGCGCTCATCCCGCGTCCTCCGCATCCAGCGGCCAGCCGCTCATCATCTCGCCGCAATCATAGATCGGCTGCATGCTCAGGAAGCCGCGCTCGCCGGGTTCGGCGAAATCCATCGGGCTGTTGTTGTATTCGAAGCTTTCGCCGCCCGCCTCGGTCACTGTCTCGACGCCGCCGAAGAAGAGCCGCCAGCCCTCGTGGACGAACTGGTTGCCCTCGACCCGGCGGGTGCCGCCGTCGGTCGGGTACTGGTAGGCGAAATCGGTCACGGCCAGCGTCTCGCCATCGACCGTCACCTCGTCCCCGGTCAGCCGGTCGAACCCGGTGTAGTCGCGCCGGAAGTTGCCGAAGTTCGTTTCCGTGCTCAGGCTGAACACCATCGCGTCGCTGCCGGTGGCCAGAAGCTCCGACATGCTGGCCGGGTCTTCCTCAGGCTCGATCAGGATCGAGGTGCCGCCTTCGCGCAGGTTCCAGCTTTGCAGCCAGCGAAACTCCGCATCCGAATGGCTGAGGTAGAATGGACCTTCAGAATCCACCGAAACGCGCCAATGATGGCCCTCGGGGTCGGCCTCGCAGGTCCAGTGATGGCTCACCATGCAGCCCCGCGACTGCACTGTCAGATAGGCGGTGCACCCGGCCGGCACCTGGAACAGGTTGGAACCGTCCTGCGCGGCAACGGGGGCGGCGGGCGCAAGGACAAGCCCCGCCAGGCCCGCGAGCCAGATACCGCAAAGTCTTGCCGATCCTGCCATCACGCCAGGCCCCTTCCCGTTGGTCACGCCGGTCACTCCGCTGCCACCGCGCCGGACATGGCCAGCCGCTCGAGAATCGCCTCCGCGGCCTCGCGCCCGTCGCGGATCGCCCAGACCACAAGGCTCGCGCCGCGCACGATGTCGCCCACCGCGAAGACGTTGGGGATCTGGGTCTCGTGGCTGCGGAAATCCGCCTTGATCGTGCCCCAGCGCGTCACTTCCAGCTCGGGGCTGCCCCAGAGCGTCGGCAGATCCTCGGGCTCGAAGCCCAGCGCCTGGATGACCATGTCGGCGCCCTCGATATAGTCGGCGCCTTCGATGATCTCGGGGCTCTGGCGGCCGGTGGCGTCGGGCTGGCCCAGCCGCATCTTCTGCACCATCACGCCCTCGACCGTGTCGCCGGTGAAGCCCTTGGGCGTCGACAGCCAGACGAACTCGATGCCTTCCTCCTCGGCATTCGCGACCTCGCGCTGGCTACCCGGCATGTTCGCCCGGTCGCGGCGATACAGGCATTTGACGCTGGTGGCGTCTTGCCGGATGGCGGTGCGCACGCAGTCCATCGCGGTGTCGCCGCCGCCGATGACGACGATGCGCTTGCCCTCGGCGTTCAGCTCGCCGCTGTCGAACTCCGGCACATCGTCGCCAAAGCTCTTGCGGTTGCTCGCGGTCAGGTAGTCGATCGCGCGCACAATGCCCTTGGCGCCCACGCCCGGCGCGATCAGGTCGCGCGACTTGTAGACGCCGGTGGCGATGACGACGAAATCATGCTTGCCGCGGATCGCGTCAAAGCTGATGTCCTCGCCCACGTTGCAGTTCAGCACGAACTCCACGCCGCCGTCTTCCAACTGCTTGTTGCGGCGCATCACCACGTCTTTTTCCAGTTTGAAGCCCGGAATCCCGTAGACCATCAGCCCGCCGGAGCGGTCGTAGCGGTCATAGACCGTCACCTGAAGCCCGGCGCGGCGCAGCATGTCGGCGGCGGCAAGGCCACCCGGACCGGCGCCGATGATCCCGACCGATTCGGGCCGCTCGACCGAGGGAGCGATGGGCTTGACCCAGCCCTCGTCCCAGGCCGTGTCGGTGATGAACTTCTCGACCGAGCCGATGGTGACGGTGCCATGGCCCGACTGTTCGATCACGCAATTGCCTTCGCAGAGCCTGTCTTGCGGACAGATCCGGCCGCAGATCTCGGGGAAGGTGTTGGTCGCCTGGCTCAGCTCGTAGGCTTCCTGCAACCGGCCTTCGGCGGTGAGCTTCAGCCAGTCCGGGATGTTGTTGTGCAGCGGGCAGTGCGTCTGGCAATAAGGCACGCCGCACTGACTGCACCGGCCGGCCTGCTCGGCCGCCTTGTCGCGCGCGTATTCCGCGTAGATCTCGCCGAAATCCTCGCGCCGCAGCGACGGCGGACGCTTGTCCGGCATCTGCTTGCTGACTGTCACGAACTTCAACATGGGTTGCTTGGCCACGAAACATCTCCCATTCTTTCGCGGTTGCTATACAGACCCCGCAAAGGGATAAAAAGACAACAATGCTGACCTATTTGCAGTTTTCTTGGAGGTCGCGGCGCGCTGCCAAGGTCGCGCCGTGCAAAAATAGGTAACGATCGAGTCCTATCGAGTAGAATATAATGATAGAACAACTGCTTGGATCACGTCGCGTTTCTGAGGGCGCGCTCTGATGGCGCTCTGGAATCTCTTCTTGCTGGCGCTGATCCAAGGCATCACCGAGTTTCTGCCCGTCTCCAGCTCCGGTCATCTCATCCTTCTGCCGAATCTCACCGGGCTCGCGGACCAGGGGCAGGTCATCGACGTGGCGGTCCATGTCGGCACGCTGGGTGCGGTGATCCTCTATTTCTGGCGCGACGTGCGCATGGGGCTGGCCGGCATCCCGCGCTTGGTGACCGGCCGCGTCGATACGCCGGGCGCGCGGCTGGCCTTTCTGCTGCTGGTCGCGACGGTCCCGGTGATCGTGGTGGGCTTCCTGCTGCACCTCACCGGGCTCGACGATGCGCTCCGCTCCATCGCCGTCATCGGCTGGACCATGCTGGGTTTCGGTGTCGTGCTCTACTGGGCCGACCAGCGCGGGCCGCAGGTGATACCGGCGACGGAATGGTCCCTGAGACACGCTGTCGCCATGGGCCTGTGGCAAGCGGTTGCTCTGATCCCGGGCACCTCGCGGTCGGGCATCACCATCACCGGCGCGCGCCTCTTGGGCTACGACCGCGAAAGCGCCGCGAAACTGTCGATGCTGATGTCGATCCCGACCATCGCCGCCTCGGGCATCTTGCTGGGCGGCGAGGTGATCCTGACCGCCGATGCGCAGGCCGCGCGCGACGGGGCGCTCGCGGCGGCGCTAGCCTTCGTCTCGGCGCTTGCGGCGCTTGCGCTGATGATGCGGCTGCTGCGGTCGGTCAGCTTCACGCCCTACGTGATCTACCGCGTGGCGCTTGGGCTGATCCTGCTCTGGATCGCCTATTCCTGATGGCGCAGGTACTTGGCGCTTTCCGCGATGTCGGAATACTGACCGCCCGGCCGGTAGGGCCAGAGGTAGTCTTCCAGCACCGGGTCCATCGCCACCGGCTCGATCCCCAGATCGGCGAAACCCATGCGCTCGGGCGCTACCACGTTGTCATGGCGGAGGTTGCGCACCTGGTCGCGTGTCAGCACGCTGTTGTGGAACAGGCCCAGCGTGACCGCCTGCGCCAGATCGAACCCGCCGGCCATCAGCATGGCGGCGGGCCAGGGCACGTTCACGATCAGCTTGCGCCGCCGGATGATGCGCAGCATCCGCTGCATCAGGTCGCGAAAGCTTTCCACATCGGGCCCGCCCAGCTCGTAGATGCCGGGCTTCACCGGCTCGAGCAGCGCCATCACGGCGGCGCGCGCCACGTCATCCACGTAAACCGGCTGGAACAGGGTCTTGCCGCCGACGACCGGCAACATGAAACTGACCCGCGTCATCGCGGCGAAGCGGTTGAAGAACTCGTCCTCGGCGCCGAACACGATCGAGGGGCGCAGGATCACGGCGGTGGGCATCTCGGCCAGCACGGCCTCTTCGCCCCTGGCCTTCGACACGGCGTAGCGGCTGGCGCTCTCCGGGTCCGCGCCGATGGCCGACAGATGGACGAAGCGGGTGA
Source organism: uncultured Roseicyclus sp. (assembly GCA_937139335.1). GTDB lineage: Bacteria > Pseudomonadota > Alphaproteobacteria > Rhodobacterales > Rhodobacteraceae > Roseicyclus. Next base: position 7,097 of record CAKZPN010000070.1, read on the forward strand.
TTCCCGCCGCGGCGCTCAGCCGCGCGATGCGGGCCGCGCCCTCCTGCTGCACCGCGTCGAAGCGGTTCTTGCCAGTCTCGGTCAGGAGGCCGACGCAATTCACGACGGCATCCGCACCATGGATCGCGGCGCGCACGCTGTCGTCATCACGAACATTTGCGAAAACCGGCTCGACCTGGCCCACGACGCCGTATGGGCGCACGAACAAGGCCTCGTTCGGGCGGCGCACGGCGACGCGCACGCGCCAGCCTTCCTTGGCCATGCGGCGCGTGATGTAGCGGCCCACAAAGCCCGATCCGCCAAAGATCGTGACAAGCTTCGACATGGGTGAAATCCTCCGATCGCGTCCCACAGCGTGATAGAAGCGGCGTCCCCATCCGACAAGGCGCAAATCGTCCCGGTTTTCCGCCGGTTCGATTGCGTCCACGTAAATCGGCTGGTCTCCCTCCGGTTGCAACGCTACCTGTTGGGTATGTCCGCGCTGCCACGCCTTCGCCATGTTCCGCTTTGCGCGGCCCTTCTGGCCGCCCTCGCGTCATTGGCTCTTGTCCCGGCCACCGCGCAGGAGGTTACGCTGTCTGCGCCCGGCGCATCGGACGACCTGGTCGAGCGCCTTCGCAACAACACGCTGCTGCTGCGCGAGCCCGAGGAGGGGACGGTTCGCACCGGTGAAGACATCACCGCCGCCGCGCGGGCCGATTACGGTCGGCTGATCGGCGTACTCTACGAGGAAGGTTATTTCGCCCCCGTCATCGCGATTCGGCTCGACGGGCGCGATGCCGCCAGCATTTCGCCGTTCGCGGCGCCGTCGCAGGTCGGGCAGGTCGAGATCATGATCGAGACCGGGCCGCCGTTCCGTCTTGGCCAGGCCGAGATCGGGCCACTTGCCGGCGGGACCGAGCTGCCGGACGCGTTCCGCACCGGCGAGACCGCGACCACCCCCTTGCTGCGCGCCACGACTGAAGCCGCGCTGGAGCGTTGGCGGACGCGCGGCCACGCCTTTGCCGATGTCGCGGACCAGCAGATCACCGCGCGCAACCAGGCGGCCATCCTCGACGTGGCGATCCGGGTCGACCCCGGCGCGATCATCACCTTCGGCGACCTGATCCCCGAAGGTCAGCAGCGGATGCGCGTGCAGCGCATCATCGAGATAGCCGGACTGCCGACCGGCGAGGTCTATTCCCCCGAGGCGCTTGAACGGGCCGAGGAACGGCTGCGCGACACCGGCACGTTTTCCGCCGTCGCCCTGCAACTGCGCGATCCGCGCGGCGGCGATGTCTCGGATGTCTCCGCCGTGGTCGCTGAAGCGCCGCTGCGCCGGTTGGGCTTCGGTGCCGAGATCGCCAGCGACGAGGGGCTGCTGCTGAGCGCCTACTGGCTGCACCGCAACCTGCTGGGCGGGGCCGAGCGGCTGCGCTTCGACGCCGAGATCTCGGGTATCCAGGCCGACGATACGGTCGAGGAACTGGATGGCGAACTGCGCGCGCGGTTCGAGCGTCCGGCCACATTCGGGCCCGACACCTCGCTCGCCATCGAGGCTTACCTTCTGTACCTGCAGGAGCCGACCTACACGCTCGAAAGCATCGGCGTCGAAACGACCCTGACCCGGCGATTCAGCGACACGGTCACAGCGTTCGGCGGGGTTGGTCTATCGTTTTCGCGGGTCGACGACGCCTTTGGCGAACGCGACATCACGCGGCTTTTCCTGCCACTGGGCGCCACTTACGAAAACCGCGACGATCCTGTCGACCCCCGCGGCGGCGCCTATGCCGAGGTGACGCTGACGCCCTTCTACGTGCTCGAAGGCAGCGGCGGCGCGCGCTTCACCTTCGACGGGCGCGGCTATCTGGGCTTCGGCGAGGAAGAGCGGACGCGGCTTGCCGCCCGGATCCAGATCGGCACCCTGTTCGGCGGTGACATCATCGACATCTCGCCCGACGACCTGTTCTACTCCGGCGGCGCGGCCACCGTGCGTGGCCAGCCCTACGAATCGCTTGGCGCGGTCCAGTTGGGCCAGCCCAGCGGCGGCCGCACCTTTGTCGGCCTGTCGGGCGAGGTGCGCCACGACATCGGCGACACCAATTTCGGCATCGTCGGCTTTGCCGACGCGGGCTACGTCAGCACCGACGCCTGGGGCGGTGGCCCCTCGGACTGGCACGCCGGCGCGGGCATCGGCCTGCGCTATGACACCCCCTTCGGGCCGATCCGCATCGACGTGGCCACCCCCGTCACCGGCGACGACGCGGGGCAGGAGGCCTTCTTGTACATCGGTATCGGGCAGGCCTTCTGATGCGCACAGTTGCGATCCTCCTCACGATGCTGGCCCTGACGCTTCCGGGGGCCGTCCACGCGCAGGACGGCGAAGACCCCGAGGGCGACCGCGGGCGCATCGTCCGCTTTCTCGAGAACCAGCTCTCGGATGGCGCCCGCACCGTCACCATCCGCGGCTTTCGCGGCGCGCTGACCTCGACCGCCGAGATGGACCTGCTCACAATCGCCGATGACGAGGGCGTCTGGCTGACGCTGGAAAACGCGCAACTGTCGTGGTCGCGCGCGGCACTGCTGCGCGGTGCGCTGCAGGTGGACCGGCTGACCGCCGAACGGCTGGAGATTACGCGCGCGCCCGTCATCGAAGGTGGCCCCGACCTGCCCAGCGCCGAGGCGCAGCCGTTTTCCCTGCCCGACCTGCCGGTCTCCATCGCCATCGACGAGGTCGCCATCGACCGTGTCTCGCTGGGCGAGGATCTGGTGGGCACGGCCGTCGAATTGTCGGTCGCCGGCAGCGCGCGGCTGGCCGGCGGCGACGGGACCGCCGATCTGGACATTCGGCGCCTCGACGGGCCGCGCGGGGTGTTCGACCTCGATGCCGCCTACAGCAACCAGACGCGCGAGTTGACCCTGTCGCTGCTGGTGGAAGAGGACGAAGGCGGGCTGGTCGCGACCCTGCTTGACCTGCCCGATGCGCCCTCGATCCGGCTGTCGGTCGAGGGCACCGGCCCGATCGATGATTTCACCGCCGAGATCACACTGGCCAGCGACGGGCAGCCCCGCCTGACCGGTGAGGTGCAGACGACACAGCAGCAGGAAACCGAGGAGCGGAGCATTCGCGCCGAGTTGGGCGGCGACATCACGCCCCTGATCCTGCCCGCCTACCGCGAGTTCTTCGGACCCGATGTGGCGCTGTCGACCCAGTTGCGGCTCATGCCCGATGGCGGTGTCGAACTCGACACGCTGACGCTCAGCGCCGCGGCGCTAGCGCTGGACGGCACCCTGTCGCTGGCCGCCGGCGGTCGCCCGCGCGCCTTCGATTTGACCGGGCGCATCGCCGATCCGGCGGGCGGCGGGCCTGTCCTGCTGCCGGTGTCGGGCGGCGAGGTCGCCGTCGATACCGTCGATCTCGACCTGAGCTATGACGCCGAGGCCGGCGACAGCTACACCGCGCGGATCGACGTGGCGGCGCTCGACCTTGGCCCGGCCCGGTTCGAGAGCTTCAGCCTCGACGCCAGCGGAATGATCGACCAGGGACTGCAGGGCATCGCCGTCAGCTCCCCCATCGCCATCGAGGTGGCGGGGATGAGCCACGAAGACCCCGCCCTGGCCGAGGCGTTGGGCGACAGCGCGGACCTGACGGCGCAATTGTCCTGGCTGCAGGGCGCGCCGCTGATCCTGAGTGATCTGGACGTGGCGGCCGGCGACCTGTCGCTGCAAGGGATGCTGGCGTTGCTGTTCGGCGACAACCGCCTCTCCCTCACCACCAATCTCGCGGCCGAGGCCAATGACCTGTCGCGCTTTGCCGCCGCCGCGGGCCAGCCTTTGTCCGGCGCGCTCAACGCCTCGATCTCGGGCGAGGCCGACCTGCTGTCGGGCGCCTTCGACATGGTGCTGTCCGGCACCGGCACCGACCTGACCTTGGCCGATGCCGTGCCGCCGGAGCTGCTGGCCGGCGACACCACGCTGACCGTATCGGCGGTGCGCGACCAGACCGGCCTGACGCTGCGCGAACTGACGCTCGAGGGAAGCCAGCTCAGCCTCGACGCCGATGGCCGTGTCAGCTCGGACGGCACGACACTGCAGGCCGAGGCGCGACTGGCCGATGTGGGTCTCTTTTCGGACATGCTCAGCGGTGCCGTCACCACCAGCCTCGTCGTCACGCAGGGCTCGGACGAAGGTGCGCCCCTGAACGTCGCCGCCAATGCAACCAGCGACTTAGGGCTTGCCGCCGACATCACCGGCGAGGTGGATCCGCAGACCGGCGGTTTCGAGGTTGTGCTGACCGGTACCGGCACCGATCTGGACTTCGTCCCGGGGGTGCCGCCGGAACTGCTTGCGGGGGAGACGAACCTGACCGTCTCCGCGGTTCGCAACGATGCCGGGCTGGTGCTGCGCGAGTTGACGCTGGATGGCCAGCAGGTGAGCCTCAACGGCGAAGGACGGCTGGGCGACGATGGCGCCGAGTTTTCCGCCCAGGCGCGGCTGGCTGACGTCGGCCTGTTCACCGACGTGGTCAGTGGCGCCGTCTCCGCCGACGTAGACGTCACGCAAGGGCCGGAGGAGAACGCGCCCTTCAGCGTCACCGCCACTGCGACTAGCGACTTCGGCATCACCGCCGAAATCACCGGCGAGGTCGATCCGCAGACGCAGGGCTTCGACCTTGTCTTGACCGGCACCGGCACCGACCTGGACTTCGTGCCGGGGGTGCCGCCGGAATTGCTGGCGGGGGAGACGACCCTGACCGTCTCGGCCCTGCGCGACGAGACCGGGCTGGTGCTGCGTGAACTGACGCTGAACGGCCGGGAATTGAGCCTGACCGGCGAAGGACGGGTAGGCGAGGACGGCGCGGTCTTCTCGGCCGAGGCGCGGCTGGCGAATGTCGGGCTCTTCACCGACGCGCTCAGCGGCTCCGTGTCTGGCACGGCGAATGTCACGCGCGGGCCCGGCGGCGACGCGCCTTACCGCATCGTGGCCGATGTCAGCAGCGCGGCCGGCATCACCGCATCGCTGTCAGGCAGCGCGAGGCCCTCCGAAGGAACGATCGACATGACCGCCACCGGGCAACTGCCGCTGGCCCTTGCCAATCGCGCGCTTGCGCCGCGCAGCATCAACGGCACGCTCGGCTTCGACCTCACCATCCGCGGCGCGCCGAACCTCGAGAACCTGTCGGGCAGTTTTCGGACCGATGGCGCGCGGGTGAGCCTGCCGCTGTTGCAGACATCGATCGAAAGCGTCACCGCCTCCGGCCAGATCTCGAACGGGCGCGTCAGCTTCGACGCCGGCGGCAACCTTGGCACGGGCGGTTCGATCAACGCCAACGGTGCTGTCACCCTGTCCGCGCCGGGTCTGCCCGCCCAGATCAGCGTGACCGGGCAAAACCTGCGCTTGGTCGACCCCACGCTCTATTCCGCGCTGATCGAGCGGGCGGATATCACCATCAACGGCGCGCTGGCCGGGTCGTTCAATGTGGCGGGCAACGTCGCGCTTGGGGAAACCGAGCTGCGGGTGCCGGAAACCGGGCTTGGCGGCTCCGCCCCGATTCCGCCGATCAGACATGTGAACGAAACACCGGCCGAGCGTCGCACCCGCATCGCCGCCGGACTTGGCCCGGCGGCCGACCCCACGGGCGGCGGGTCGGGGCGGATCGGGCTGGACCTGACCGTTTCGGCGCCCAGCCGTGTCTTCATCCGCGGTCGCGGGCTCGACGCGGAACTGGGCGGCACCCTGACGCTGCGCGGAACGACGGCCGACGTGATCCCCTCCGGACAGTTCGACCTCATCCGCGGACGGCTGTCGATCCTTGGCACGCGGCTTGACCTCACCGATGGCTCCGCGACCCTGCAAGGCAGTTTCGACCCGTATATCCGTCTTCTCGCCACCTCGCGCAGCGGCGGCTACACCATCGGCGTGAACGTCATCGGGCCGATCAGCGCGCCCGAAATCCGCTTCACCTCCGAACCCGCGCTGCCCGAGGACGAGGTGCTGGCGCAGCTTCTGTTCGGCCGCTCCGTCTCGGCTCTGTCGCCGGTGCAGTTGTTGCAGATGGCCGACGCCGCTGCCGCGCTGGCGGGCGGATCGAGCCGCTCGGGCATTTTCGCAACGCTGCGCGAGGGACTGGGCCTCGACGATCTCGACCTGCAGACCGACTCGGAAGGCAACGCGGCGGTGCGCGCCGGGCGCTACCTGTCGGATAACATCTATACCGACCTGACCGTGGGCGGAGACGGCGACACGGACCTCTCGCTCAACATCGACCTGACGCCGAACATCACCGCGCGCGGCACGTTTTCCAGCGACGGAAGCTCGCGCCTCGGCGTGTTCTACGAGCGCGATTACTGAGCCGCGATTTTCCCGGTGCTGGCCCGTTGACAGCCCCGTGGTCCGGATATATCAGCCCGCTTCACGACACCTGCCCAGGTGGCGGAATTGGTAGACGCGCTGGCTTCAGGTGCCAGTGATCGAAAGGTCGTGGAGGTTCGAGTCCTCTCCTGGGCACCAATCCCTTCGATGCCCTCTCGCCTTCGGGACCGTGGGGGCATAAGTGACCCCGGACGGTGGTTGAAAGGGACAGGCGCGTGACGATCCATCTTTACCAGAACGATTTGCCCGACGGCCTGAACCTTGGCCCCATCGTCGCGATCGATTGCGAGACGATGGGGCTGATCCCGCAGCGCGACCGGCTGTGCGTGGTGCAGCTCTCCTCGGGCGATGGCGATGCGCATCTGGTGCAGGTGGCGCTGGGGCAGAGTGAGGCACCGAACCTGTCGCGGCTGCTGACCGACCCCGAGGTGCTGAAGCTGTTCCATTTCGGACGCTTCGACATCGCGGTGATGTATCACGCCTTCGGCGCGCTGGCCGCTCCGGTCTATTGCACCAAGATCGCCTCGAAACTGGTGCGGACCTTCACCGACCGGCACGGGCTGAAATACCTGCTGCAGGAGCTTCTGGACACCGACATCTCGAAGCAGCAGCAAAGCTCCGACTGGGGCGCGGCGGTGCTGACCGAGGCGCAGAAGACCTATGCCGCCTCCGACGTGCTCTACCTGCACCGGCTGAAGACCGCGCTCGACACGATGCTGGCGCGTGAAGGTCGGACAGAACTGGCGCAGGCCTGTTTCGATTTCCTGCCGACGCGGGCGCAGCTCGACCTGGCCGGTTGGCCCGAGATCGACATTTTCGCCCATTGAGGCACGCATGGCCCCGCGAAACCGATATTCCAAGACGGTCGGCTGGGTAAAACTGGCGCTGCCGCTGATCGCGCTGGGCCTGCTTTCGACGATGTTCCTGTTTTCGCGCACGCCCGACCCGGACGCGGCGCTGCCTTATGCCGATGTGGATGTCGACCAACTGGTGCGCGAGCAGCGCCTGTCGCGGCCCCGGTTCGCCGGCACCCTGGACGACGGGCGCGAGGTGACGCTGGTCGCCGACACCGCCGCCGCCGCGGTCGCGGACCCCAACACCATCGTGATGACCGCCATCGAAAGCCATGTGACCCTGTCCGAGGATGCAGAGCTGGCGCTGACGGCCGAGCAGGGAGATTACAGCCTGGCCGAGCAGATCATCAGTCTGGCCGGGTCCGTCGTGGCGGAAACCAGCAACGGCTACCGGCTTGCGACCGAGCGGCTGACCGTTGCGATGGACACGATGCGCCTGGCCTCGCCCGGCGCGGTCAGCCTGACCGGCGAAGGTCTGTCGCTGGAGGCCGGCGCGATGGAGATCACAGGTCCGGAGGATGCGACTTTCCTCCGTTTCACTGGCGGCGTCCGGCTGCTATACCAGCCGCAAAATTGAGTTCATGTGATGTCCACGCTTCGTTTGATCCAAATTGCCGCGGTTTCCCTCGCGCTCTGCCTGACCGGGCCGGTGCTGGCCCAGGTCGACATCGGCTTTGGCGGCGTCGACCATGACGCCTCCCAGCCGGTGGAAGTGACGGCCGACAGCCTCACTGTCGACCAGACCAACGGCAACGCCGTGTTCGAGGGCAATGTCATCGTCGTGCAGGGCGACCTGCGGATGGCCGCCGCGCGGATCGAGGTGGTCTATTCCCCCGCCGGCGGGTCGCGCAGCGTGCAGGAGGTCATCGCCTCGGGCGGCGTCATGGTGACGCGGGGCGAGGATGCCGCCGAAGGCGCCGAGGCGCGCTATGCCGTGCAGGACGCACAGCTGACCATGTCCGGCGATGTTTTGGTGACGCAGGGGCCGACGGCCATTTCGGGCGACCGGATGGTCGTGAACATGGAAACCGGCATCGGCACGGTCGACGGGCGCGTCCGCACCGTGCTGGGCGGCGATCAATGACGGACCGCCCCGCGCTCAGCGTCACGGATGGCAGCCAGGGTCTTGTCGTGGACAAGTTGCGCAAGAGCTACCGCAAGCGCCCGGTGATCCGCGACGTGTCGCTGCGGCTGGCGCGCGGCGAGGTTGTCGCGCTGCTGGGGCCGAACGGGTCGGGCAAGACCACGTCCTTCTACTGCATCGCAGGGCTGATCACGCCCGATGGCGGCAGTGTCACCATCGACGGGCAGGACGTGACGCTTTACCCGATGTATCGCCGCGCGCGCGCCGGTATCGGCTATCTGCCGCAGGAAATGTCGATCTTTCG
>CAKZPN010000071.1 GCA_937139335.1 uncultured Roseicyclus sp.
GAGATGTAGGGCGAGAATTTCAGCTCGTTTTCCAGCTGAGACGGCGTGATATTCTTACCGCCGGCGGTGATGATGATGTCTTTCTTGCGGTCGAGAATGGTCAGGTCGCCGTTTTCGTCCATTTTGCCGACATCGCCGGTATACACCCAACCATCCATCATGGTGTCGGCGGTTTTCTCAGGCTGGCTCAGGTAGCCTGAAAAGTTCGAGCGGGCGCGGATCAGGATTTCGCCATCTTCGGCCAACTTGGCTTCGACGCCGCGCATGGCCCGCCCGATCGACCCGATCGGCGACTGGCCCGGCACCGTGGCGGTGACGATTCCGGTTTCGGTCTGGCCATAGGCCTCCTGCACCGTCACGCCAAGCGCGTTGAACCAGCGCAGCAGTCGGGCCGAAATCGGCGCCGCGCCCGAGACGATGGTGTGCGCACGCGCCAGACCCAGTTCCACCCGGATGTTGCGCAGCACCAGAAAATCGAGCGCCTTGTGCAAAAGGCCAAGACCAGTCGGGACCGGCTTACCCGTCGCCAGCAGATCGGCCCGTCGCTCGGCGACCTTCAGCGCCTGCGTATAGGCAAAGCGGCCAAAGGCGGTGGCGTCATTCATGATGAAACTGATGCGGGAATAGAACTTTTCCCACACCCGCGGTACCGCGAAGATAAAGGTCGGCGCCACTTCCTGAATGTCGGCGTTAAAAGTCTCGCCGCTTTCAGCAATGTTGATGGTGATACCGTGCCGGATCGGGGTCGCGACCGAGATAATGCGCTCGGCAGCGTGGCACAGCGGCAGGAAGGTCAGGATCTCGTCACCCGGGCCCAGCGGCATTTCCGGGTGGTTGTCGGCCTGCGCCAGAAAGAACCGGTGCGAGATCATCGCGCCCTTCGGCGCGCCGGTGGTGCCCGAGGTATAGATCAGCGTGGCGATGTCCTCGCCCTTGCCGGCATCAATTCGGGTTTCGAAGGCGGCGTGCATTTCGGGGGCGCCGTCCGCGGCAAGCTCGAGAAACGCCTCCCATCCCATGACCTTGTCGTGAGAAAACCGGCGCAGGCCTTCCATGTCGTAGACAACGACCTTTTCAATCCCCGGCAGCTCGTCCTGTACCAGCAGGTATTTGTCGAGCTGTTCCTCGTCCTCGACGAACAACACCTTGGCGCCGCTGTCGTTGAGCTGATAGGCGACCTGTTTTTCCTGCAAGGTCGGATAGAGCCCGTGGGTGACCGCGCCGATGCACTGGATGCCGAGATCGGAAAACACCCATTCCTTGTTGTCTTCGCTGATGATCGCCACGATGTCGCCGGCATCGACTCCCAAGGCCATCAGCGCACAGCCGGCCTGCCGGGACCGGTGATAGTAGTCGGTCCAGGTGTATTCTTCCCAGATGCCGAAATCTCTTTCGCGGATGGCGATACCCGGTCCAAATTTGCGGCAGTTCTGTCGAAACAGCTTAGGCAGCGTGTCGCAGCCGTCGATTTCAAAGGCGGGCGGGGTCCAGTTTTGTGTAGAGATGTCGTTCATCGCCATGTCTTCCTTGCTTTCCAGCGGCGGTCGCCCCGCGCGCTGTCGGCCTTGATGCCAAGGTAAAATTCGCGAATGTCAGCGCTGTTCATCAGCACGTCGCGTTCGCCTTCCATGACGATCCGCCCGGTTTCCAGCACATAGCCGAAATCGGCGGCCGGAAGCGCGACGCTGGCGTTCTGTTCCACCAGCAGCATCGTCATGCCTTCCTCGACATTGATCCGCTTGATGATTGCGAAAATCTCGGAAATCAGCCGGGGCGAGAGACCCAGCGACGGCTCATCCAGCAGCATCAGGCTGGGCCGTGCCATGAAGGCGCGTCCAAGGGCCACCATCTGCTGTTGCCCGCCCGACAGGTAGATCGCCTGCTTGTCGAGAAATTCGCGCAGGACCGGGAACCAGCCCAGCACCTTTTCGAAATCGCGCGCCACCTCGTCGCGGTCCTTGCGGCAATAGGCACCCATCATCAGGTTGTCTTTCACCGACAAAAGCGCAAACACTTCGCGTCCTTCGGGGCTATGGGCCACACCGGTGCGGGCAATCACATCCGGATCCAGGCCGGTAATGGCCTTACCCTTGAATGTGATCTCACCTTTGAACGGGTCGAGCGCCCCCGAGATGGTTTTCAGGATAGTGGTCTTGCCAGCACCGTTCGATCCCATGACCGTGACCACGGTGCCTTCGCGCACCGAAAGGCTGACTCCGCGGATCGCCATGACGCGGCCATACATGGTTTCGACATTGCGGACTTTCAGAACTTCGCTCATGCCGCTTCCCCCCCTAGATAGGCTGCCTGCACATCCGGGTCGTCCTGCACCTCCGAGGCGCTGCCGGTGGCCAGGAATCGGCCTTCGTTGATTGCCAGAACCTTGTCCGAGACCTTGTTCACCAGCTTCATGTCGTGCTCGATCATCACCACGGTGATGCCCAGATCCTCGCGGATGTCTTCGATCACAAAGGCGGTGTCGTCGGTTTCCTCGGTGGTCAGCCCGCTGGAGGGCTCATCCAGCAACAGGATCTCGGGGCTGGCGACCAGCGCGCGCGCCATCTCGGTTTTCTTGCGCACGCCGTAAGGCAGGTCGGCGACGCGGGCGTGACGGTAGCCTTCGAGATCGAGAAACTCGATGACCTCTTCCGCCTTGCGGCGGTGCTCCAGTTCCTGGCGCAACTGGCCGGGCAGGAAGAACAGCTCGCTCAGCGGCGAGAACCGCCCATGCCGGAACCGGCCGATCAGCAGATTGTCCAGAAGCGAGGCATGCTCGAACAGCTCGATATTCTGGAACGTGCGGGCAATGCCGTGGTTGATCACTTCGTGGGGCCTGGCCCCCAGCAGGCTTTCGCCACCAAATCGGATATCGCCTTCGATCGGGTCATAGATGCGGCAGATCAGGTTAAAGACCGTGCTCTTGCCGGCACCATTGGGACCGATGATGGTGAATACCTTGCCCGGTTCCACCGAGAAGCTCAGGTCATCGACGGCTTTCAGCCCACCGAATGCCAGCGACACGTTTTCGACTTCAAGCCAGCTCATTTCAGACGCTCCGTCTTGAGGAAGGTCTTCTGACGTTGGAAGCTGCGCCGCTTGTACATCGGGAAGACGTTGAAATAGTGATGGATTTTGACCCAGCGGCCATATAGCCCGTCGGGTTCGAACAGGATGAAACCCAAGAGAATCAGGCCGAAGGCCAGGCTGTCGAACCCGCCGGAGGTGGCTATGGCCCCGGGAAGCAGAACCTTGACCCAACTCAGAACCGTGGGCAGCAGCACGATGAAGAACGCGCCGAAGATGGCCCCGTGGATGGTGCCGATCCCGCCGACAACGATCATCAGCAGCAGGCGAATGCTCTCACCCATGCCGAAGGTTTCGGGTGTGATGTAGTAGAAGGCATGCGCCAGAAGCCCCCCGGCCAGACCGGCAAACACGGCCGACAGGAAGAAGGCATAAGCCTTGTAGAAGGCCACATTCGTGCCCAGAGACCGGGCCGAAACCTCGCTGTCGCGGATCGCGATCAGGGCGCGGCCAGACCGTGTGCGCAACAGATTGCGCGTCATCAGGATGGCGCCGACAAAGAGCGCTAGATTAAGCAGGTAGGTCTTCCAGCTCTGGTCGACGGCGATGCCGAAGATGTCGATGCCCGGAACCGGCAGGCCACGATGTCCGCCGGTAAAATCGCCGCCGCCGCCGATCAGCCGTTCGGTCACGATGGCAATCGAAAGCGTCGCGATGGCGAGATACAAGCCATGCATACGCCCGCAGATGCGCCCGATGGCCAGCCCGACCAAACCAGTGATCAGCGCCGCCAGGGGCAGCGACAGGATCCACGGCACACCATAACGCGACAAGAGGATCGTGTGGGCATAGGCGCCGATGGCGACAAAGGCGGCCTGCCCAAAGCTTACCTGGCCCGAGAACCCGGTCAGGATCATCAGCCCCAGCCCGGCTATCGCGTAGATATAGACAAACGACAATTCGTCCAGGAAGTAGCCATCGAGAAACAACGGAGCAGCAAGCGCGATACACAGGAACAGCAGATACCAGAAGGCCTGTGTGCGGTCGCGAAACAGGCGGATGTCCTGCTTGTAGGATTTGCGGAAAAGAACGCGCATGAGCCTATACCTTCTTTGCGTAGATTTGTGCCAGCAGCCCTTCGGGCCGGATCAGCAGCACCAGGAACATGATCAGATAGGCGCCGATCCCCTTGAACGTGGGGAACATGATGTCGAAGAACGGCTCGGTCACGCCGATCAGCAAACAGCCCAGAACGGCGCCGGGGATCGATCCGAACCCGCCTACAATGGCGCCTGCAAAGGCTTTGAACCCGACAAATCCCATCTGCGTCGAGACCAACGTGACCGGGCCCAGAAGTAGGCCTGCGATGGCGCCAAAGATCGCGGACATGGCCCAGATTGACGAGGTCAGGCGCTTGACGGGAATGCCCATGTAAAAGGCCGCCAATTGGTTCAGGGACAAGGCCTGCATCGCTACACCCTGGCGGGCATAGCGGAAAAAGGCGTAAAGCCCGCTGGCCACGATGGCGGTCACCAGGATCGCCAGAACGCTGGACCAGCCAATAATGACCGGTCCAAGAGCCAGATTCCCCTCGATCGGATCTGGCAGGGAATAGTTACCAAAGCCCCATACAATCCCGGCAACAGCCCGCAGTGCAATTCCCAGCGCCAGCGTCAGGATGAATACGGTGAACACCGGCTGTCCTGTCAGCCGCCGCACCACAAGCGCGTCGACCCCGTAACCGAACCCGCCCATGAATACGAGCGTCAGCAGGGCCCCCAGCCAATACGGCAGCCCCCAAAGCACGATGAACTGATAGCCAACAAAGGCCCCCAGCATCATGAACTCACCCTGGGCGAAGTTCACCTGCTCGGTGGCCTTGTAAACCAGCACCAGGCCAATGGCGATCAGGCTGTAGAGACAGCCCTGTGACAGGCCGACCAGCAAAAGCTGTATGGCGTCGGCGAAACTCAGACCGGTCATGTGGCGGTCCTCCAATGCTGAAGAATTTCGTTCAATTCGACGGAACCGGCGTCACCGGTTGTCGGAGTGTCTGGCGGGGTATGCGAAAAACGCGGCGCTGGGGCGGGCATTTCGATGCCACCCACGGTGACAAAGCTTTCGCGTGCCCGGTTGTGCGGGTGCGCGGCGGCTTCGGCCAGTGGCACCACCGGCGCAAAGCAGGCATCGCTGCCTTCCAGCACCTCGCACCATTCGGCCTGTGTTCGGGTCAGGAACAGCGTGGTCAGAGCCTCGCGCATGGCCGGCTGCGCCTCTGGTGCATATTGGTCGGCAAAACGCGGATCATCGCTCAGCCCGGTCAGGCGCAGGAATTCGGTAAAGAACTGTGGCTCGACACAGCCGATGGATATGAACTTTCCGTCGGCGGTTTCGTAACAACGATACCACGCCACCCCGCCATTGATGAAATCGCCAGCGCGCTCGCCGCTCCAGGCCCCACCGGCCGCCAGCCCGTGTTGCATGGTCATCAAGAGGTTGACCCCATCGCACATGGCCGCGTCGACCACCTGACCCTCGCCGGTTGCGCGCGCATGGGTCAGGGCCGCGAGGATGCCGACATTCAGCATCATCGCGCCACCACCCTGATCGGCAATCAGGTTCATTGGCGCGGGAGGGGGCCGGTCGGCCTCGCCCAGCCCGTGAACCGCGCCGGCGATCGCGGCATAGTTCAAATCATGCCCGGCAGCCTGCGCCAGCGGCCCGGTCTGGCCCCATCCGGTCATGCGGCCATAGATCAGCGCCGGATTGCGCGCCAGAACCGCCTCTGGACCGAAACCGAGTTTCTCCATCTTGCCGGGTCGAAAGCCCTCGATCAGAATCTCGGTCCGCTCGATCAGCGCCCAGAGCTTTTTGGCATCATCCACCTGCCGCAGATCGAGCACCAGACTGCGGCGCGAGCGGTTGAACAGGTTGTGCTTGTCTTCGATTGGCAAGGGAAAAGCCTGACCGGGGCGGGTGATCCGCACCACTTCGGCGCCCATGTCGGCCAGATGCATGGCCGCAAAGGGCGCAGGCCCGATCCCGGCCATTTCGATGACCCGAACACCTTTGAGGGGACCATTGCGTGTCAGCATCGCCCTACCTCGCCCGCAGCCGCGTGGCGGCATCCAGACGCAGGGTCGCGCCGTTCATGTAACTGTTTTCGATCAGAAAAGCGCAGGCATGGGCGAATTCTTCCATCCGGCCCACGCGCTTGGGGGCCTCGACACTTTCTTCGAGCGAGGCGACGACCTCATCACCGAGGCTCATCACCATCGGTGTGCCAAACAGTCCCGGCGCGATGGCGTTGATGCGGATGCCTTTCGGCCCCAACTCGCGCGCCGCAGGCAGGTTCAGACCGATCACGGCGGCCTTGGACGCGGCATAGGCAGTCTGCCCGATCTGCCCCTCATAGGCCGCTCCGGACGAGATATTGACGATCACGCCGCGCTCCTCCCCGTCTTCGGGCGGATTTTCCAGCATCCGGGCGGCGCATTTGCTCATTACGTTGAAAGTGCCAACAAGGTTGATCTCGACCGTGCGCCGAAAGGCATCGAGTGACGCTGGAGCGCCCTCGCGGTCGACTACCTTCATCGGGCTGACCACACCGGCACAGTTGATGGCGACATGCAGCACGCCAAAGCGGTCGATCACGGCCGCGATGGCCTCGGACACTTGCTCGTCGCTGGTCACATCCACCTGCCGGAACATGGCCCGGTCCTCGCCCAGTCGTGCGGCCAGCGCCGTGCCCTGTTCCGTGTCGCAGTCGAACATGGCCACCTGTGCGCCCAGCCCGTATAGGTATTCTGCCGTCGCAGCGCCAAGCCCCGAGGCACCGCCGGTCACGAGAATGGTCTTGCCTTCGATCTTCATGACTTGGGCTCCTATTTGAACGCCGCCACACCGGTCAGGGACCGGGCGATCAGCAGTTTCTGAATCTCGGTGGTCCCGTCCGGGATCGGTCCGATGATGGCCTCGCGGGCCAGGCGTTCGACAATGAACTCGCGGGTT
>CAKZPN010000072.1 GCA_937139335.1 uncultured Roseicyclus sp.
GGTGATGTCGTTCCCGTGGACGGCACGGTGGCGTCCGACACCGCCTTCCTCGACACCGCGGCGCTGACGGGTGAGTCCCTGCCAGTCCGGCTGGCGCGCGGGGCCGACGCCATGAGCGGATCGACCAACGCGGGCGAGGCCTTCGACCTGACGGCGACGCGCGAGGCCAAGGACAGCACCTATGCCGGGATCGTTCGTCTAGTGGAGGAAGCGCAGGCGTCCAAAGCGCCGATGTCCCGGCTGGCCGACCGCTGGTCGCTGGGCTTTCTGGTCGTCACCGTCAGTATCGCCTTCGCGGCCTGGTGGTTCACAGGCGATCCGATCCGCGCGGTCGCCGTGCTGGTGGTCGCCACGCCCTGTCCGCTGATCCTTGCCGTGCCGGTCGCACTGGTCGCGGGTCTCTCGCGCGCGGCGCATTTTGGCGTTTTGATCAAGGGCGCAGGGCCGCTCGAGACAATGGCGCGCATCCGTACGCTGATCCTCGACAAGACGGGGACGCTGACAGATGGCCGTCCGCAGATCATCTCGATCGACAGCCACGATGGCATGACCGAGGACGACATCCTCCGCCTTGCCGCCGCGCTCGATCAGGCATCGAAACACCCCGTGGCGCAGGCCATCGTCGCTGCCGCAAAGGCGCGGGACTTCACACTGCCCGTTCCGACAGAAGTGGCTGAGATCCCGGGCGAAGGGGTCTTGGGTCGTGTGGAGGACCGCGAGGTGATCGTCGGCGGCGACGGCTTCGTGGCGTCCCGTGTCGGGCGGATGGTGGGCGATCACCCCGCCAAGGGCGCCGGATCGGTCCTTGTCGCAGTGGCAGTTGACGGTCACATGGCCGGGCACCTCGTCATGTCCGACCCGCTGCGCGAGGGAGCGGGTGCCATGCTGGACGGTCTGCGCCGTCAAGGGATCGCGCGCATCCTTCTGGCTACTGGCGACCGCGCGGACGTGGCCGAGCGCGTGACCGAGGGGCTGGGCCTCGACGGGCTGCGGGCCGGTCTGACGCCGGATCAAAAGGTGTTACTGGTGCTTTCCGAGCGTAAACACGGGCCGGTGATGATGGTGGGTGATGGTGTCAACGACGCGCCCGCCCTGGCCGCAGCCGATGTAGGCGTGGCAATGGGGGCACGGGGCGCCGCGGCCTCGGCCGAGGCCGCCGACGTGGTGCTGCTCGTCGACCGGATCGACCGGCTGGGGCCCGGCATCGAGATCGCGCGGGCCTCGCGGCGGATCGCAGTCGAAAGCGTTGTCGTCGGGATCGGCCTGTCTGTCATGGGCATGATCGCGGCCGCTTTCGGCTACCTCACGCCGGTCCAGGGCGCGCTCCTGCAAGAAGTGATCGACGTTGCCGTGATCCTGAACGCTCTGCGCGCGCTGCGCATCGCGCCGCAGGAGCCAGCTACGGGCAAACCACAGGCCATCACGTCAGAGCAAGGTGACATCGTTCAAGGAGCCACGCCATGAGCCGTCTATCACATTCTGAAATCCATATGGTGCATCGCATCGGCTGGCTGCGGGCCGCCGTTCTCGGCGCCAACGATGGTCTTGTCTCGACCGCGAGCCTCGTCGTCGGCGTCGCCGCAGCCGGGTCCGGCAAGCCCGAGGTCATGATCGCCGGGCTGGCCGGGCTTGTGGCTGGCGCGATGTCCATGGCGGCGGGGGAGTATGTCTCGGTCAGCTCGCAAACTGACGCCGAACAGGCGGACCTCGCCCGAGAGAGCCGTGAACTCGAGGAAACGCCCGAGGCCGAGCTCGAGGAACTGACCCGGATTTATGTTGAAAGAGGGCTGGACCGCGACCTGGCGGAAAAGGTTGCCGTGCAACTGACTGAACGTGACGCGCTCGGATCGCATGCGCGCGACGAGCTCGGCATTTCGGAAACCGTTACCGCCCGCCCTGTCCAGGCGGCTCTGGTGTCCGCACTGACCTTCGCCGTTGGGGCGGTGCTGCCCCTGATCGTCGTGCTGCTGGTCTCGGAGGCGCAGATCGCTCCCCTGGTGGCGGGATCGACGATCCTTGGCCTTGCGGTTCTTGGCGGATTGGGCGCTTCGGCCGGCGGCGCAGGCGTCGTCCGTGGGGCCACGCGGGTCACGCTATGGGGAGCGCTTGCAATGGCGGCGACAGCCGGGGTCGGTGCGCTGTTCGGGGTCGCCGTAGGCTAGGAGTTAATGGGGTGTACCCGAACCCCGCTCCGGCTGCTTGTTGCGGCAACGCTCGTCAACATCGTGCTGATCATCGAGGTGCCACAGATCGAGTCGCAGCGCGTGGGGTCATAAACCCATGTCCGCAAATGGGTCATGCTGGACGAGATCAACACCGATGTTCTGGAGCGGTCCTTTGTCTGGGAGGACCGCACGCCCATCGGCACGTTCAGTTCCGTCTTCACATCCAAAATCCAGTCCAGCCTGATCGCGCTTGCCAAGTCGGGCGGGGCATCCGTTGTCGATCGGCCGAAGTAATCTCGATCAGCGCGGGGTCTACCCAGCTTCACTTGTTCCCATCGATCCACTTCGACATCAGCTCCTTGTCGCGGAAGCATTCGTCCGGCACGGCGCGGCGCTTGATGCGGGCGAGGCGCTCGGCAAAGGCGACCTGCTTTGATGTCGGGCGGCTGTCCTGCGTGCCCGGCTTCAGCTTGGCCTGTGCGTCGATCCAGGCGCTCAAGGAGCGCCGATCTTGCTGAACCTCCCACGGCAGAAGCGTCTGGTTGCGCAGGGCCAGTGCGCGCGCATAGGCGATCTGCTTTGGCGTCGCGGGCAGGGCGTAAGTGGTGCTTTCCATCGGGGATCTCCCTTCTTAGCGTGGCTTTCAACATAGAACATAACAGGAACAAAATCAAGCCACCTGCGGAAATCATGGGGTTTGAGAGGAAGAGGAGGGCCGGGGGAGGTCAGGCCTGAGGATGCCCGAAAGAGGGTGTCCGGGCCTGATCCTGTTCCTCATTGGGGTCTGATGCCGGAAAGTGGAGGATCCTACGTTCTCATGAGCTTTGCATTTAACGCTCCTCGGCATCAGATCCCTAAAGAGTGAAAGTGTTCTTCGGGTTTTGTGACTGACGGATGAGGGCCTTTGGGGTCCCTCAGATGGGTCCGGGCCGGATTCCGGTCTGCTGTTATTGATGAAGGGCATTCCGATGCAAACAGGTGTCTTGTGCGTGTTACGCGCGACCGCCGCCTCGTGGTGGCGGCACAAGGAACTACGCCGAACCGGCCAGACGGGCCAGGCACTGCAGCTCGAGCGTGAGACCGTCCTGCGTGATCTCGGCTATCTGAAGCAGGCGGCGTCATTGCCAAACGCGCACGTGATCTGCGGGGAGGGTGGGACATTCCTCCATCTCGGTTGGACCACCGTTTCGACCTTCGCGCCGATCGAGCGCTTTCCCTTGGCCACTCTTGCGGTCGCACGAGGGACGCCCTTCATCGATATCCGACCCGTCACCGATGTCATTGCCTTCGCGAGACTGCCGCGGGTGGCGCGGGACGGATCGGTCGACCCTGATCCTTGCGGTTCTGGCAGATCCGTCTCGCTGACCGCCTACATCGACATGGTCGAAGCCCTCGGTGCCAGGATCGCCAACGATCCGAGGCCCCTTCAGTCAATCTGATCACCATTCCCTCTCACCAAAACTCGAAAGGAGGCCAGCCATGGCCCGATCCCGCACGACCAAATTCGATGCCTCCGAGGTCATCACAAACGAAATCATCCGCATCATCGAGCGCGGCGTCCTGCCGTGGCGCAAGCCCTGGACCGCAGGCGGCAGCTCACGCCCCCTGCGCGTGGGCGGCGAACCCTACCAGGGGGTGAACAACTTCCTGCTGACGATGCGGACCGTGATGGCGGGCCACAGCTCTCCCTTCTGGATGACTCTGCCTCAGGCCAATGCGTTGGACGCAAAGGTCCGCAAGGGCGAGAAATCCTCTGTCGTCGTCTATTACGGCCAAAGCCGGAAAGACGCGGGCGGCGAGGACGACCGCAGCGATGGCGATGATCGCTCCGAGGAAGCCCGCATCTTCCGCTTCCAGAAATCCTACCGCGTGTTCAATGCCTGCCAGATCGAGGGCCTGCCCGACAGTTTCTACCCCGACCCGGAGCCAGTGCCTGAACATCCACCCTCCGAGACCATCCCGCATATGCAGGTGTTTTTCGACGCCATCGACATCACGACCGTTTTCACGGGGACGGAAGCATACTACCTGCCGCCCGTGGACAAGGTGTTCATGCCGTCGATCGCGCGTTTCGAGAACCCGCGGAATTTCTACGGGGTCTGGGCCCATGAGCTGGCCCATGCCACCAAGGCGCGCCATCGGCTGAACCGCGACTACGGCCTCTCGCGCTTCGGAAACACGGCCTATGCCCGCGAAGAGATCGTCGCCGAGCTGACCTCGGTGTTCCTTGGCCAGACGCTCGGCTTTACGGCCCATACGCTCGAGATGAACGCGGCGTACCTCTACAATTGGCTGCGCGTTCTGCGCTCGGACAAGGGCGCCATATTCAAGCACGCCGCTGACGCGCAGCGCGCCTGCGACTACCTGATCGCTCGGTCGGAGGCGGGGAGGGCAGGGGAGGACGCCGAGGCCGCCTGACCACAGGGAGAACGGAGACGCCCATGTCACGCAAGGAACCCAAGACGCTGCGTGTGGCCTGCTTTGAAGGTGGCCGCCGCAAGATCATCACCTTCAAACGCGGAGCATATTGGTGGAGCCCATCCGAGGGCGCCTATCCACTCTCGGCAGCGCTCGAGACCATCAAGGAACAGGGCGGCTGGATCGAAAACATCCCCAACCCCAATTACAGACCCAAGGGGCTGTTCGGGTAGGGTCCTTCGGCCTCGATTCATCCGCCGTGCGGAAAAGGAAGAGTGGGCTTTGGATTGGGTGTTTCAACTTCTCAGAGGAATGCCCAATGACCATCACCGCACAACCCCACGCAGACCGCCCTGATCCGAGTGTGATCGCGGCGCAGAACGACGCGTTTCGCAAGCTCGCATGCCTCGGAGTGCCGCCCGCGCAGCCCATCCAGGGCCGGATGCATGTCACCCGTTCGCTTATGGAGGCTGGCGATGGCTTCATGGCCGAGGCGGTGAAAGCCGCGGGGGCGTTCGACACGTTCGAGCCCGAGAATGATCCCGAAGGCTGGCA
>CAKZPN010000073.1 GCA_937139335.1 uncultured Roseicyclus sp.
TGGGCGTTGGTGCCGATCGCCTCGAGGTCGCGGTTCTTGGCGATGAGGCAGTTGGAGGTGCCGGTGAAGGCGGGGCCGAGGCCTTCCTGCATCGCCTGAACGGCCCAGTCCTGCCAGAGGAAGGAATGCCGGCGGCGGGTGCCGAAATCGGCGATGCGCAGGCCCGGGATGCGCTGCAGACGCTCGATCTTTTCCCAGAGCTGGGTCATGGCGCGGGCGTAGAGGACCTGCAGCTCGAAGCGGCCGAGGGTCTTGAGGACGGCGCGGCCGCGGAGTTCCATGAGGACGGCGAGGGCGGGGATTTCCCACAGCATGACCTCGGGCCAGGTGCCCTCGAAGGTCAGCTCGTATTGGTCGCCGACGCGCTCGAGATGGTAGGGCGGCAGTTGCAGCGTCTCGAACCAGTCCATGAAATCGGGGCGGAACATCTGGCGCTTGCCGTAGAAGGTGTTGCCGCGCATCCAGGTGGACTCGCCGCGGCGCAGGCGCAGCGTGCGGATGTGGTCGAGCTGTTCGCGAAGCTCGCCCTCGTCGATCAGGTCGGCGAGCGGGATGCGCGTGGTGCGGTTGATGAGCGAGAAGGTGACGGTGGTGTCGGGGCGGTTGCGGAACACCGACTGGCACATCAGCAGCTTGTAGAAATCGGTGTCGATGAGGGAGCGGACGATCGGGTCGATCTTCCACTTGTGGTTGTGGACGCGGGTGGCGATGTCAACCATGTCGGGCTCCGGCCAGTGTTCGCAGGAGGTTAGAGCAAGCCGGGCGCGGCTTGTCTAGGCGGGCGGCGTCCATTGCACGTCGGCGAGGCGGGGCGCGTGGGTGGCCAGCATGACGAGACGGTCGAGGCCGAGCGCACAGCCGGAGGTGGGCGGCATGTGCGGCAGGGCGGCGAGGAAGTCTTCGTCGAGCGGGTAGCGGGTGCCGTAGATCTGCTGCTTCAACGCCATGTCGGCGGTGAAGCGGGCGCGCTGTTCGGTGGCGTCGGTGAGTTCCCCGAAGGCGTTGGCAAGCTCTACCCCGCAGGCGAAGAGCTCGAAGCGTTCGGCGGTGCGGGGGTCGGTTTCGCTGCGTCGGGCGAGGGCCGCCTCGGGCGCCGGGTAGGCGTCGAGGATGACGGGGCCGGGGCCCAGGTCGGGCTCGATCCGGCCGGTGAGGACGCGGGAAAAGAGGTCGGACCAGCTGTCGCCCTGCCCCGGTGCGATACCGGCGTTGGGGAGTTGCACGGCAAGGGCGGCGGCGTCGGGTTGGGGGCCGTCGAGCGTGGCGAGGAGGTCGATGCCGTGGCGGGCGAACTCGGCGGCGAGCGTGGTGCGGCGGGGGGCGGCGAAGGGGTCGCAGGTGGTATCGCGGTGGCGGAAGGTGGTGACGCCGGCGGCCTCGGCGGCGACGCGCATCAGGGCGGCGCAGTCGTCCATCAGGGTCTCGTAGCCCTGCCCTGCGCGGTACCATTCCAGCATCGTGAACTCGACCGCGTGGCGCGGCCCGCCCTCGCGGTTGCGCCAAACGCGGGAGAGGGTGAAGATCTTCTCCTCCCCCGCCGCGAGCAGCTTTTTCATCGCGAATTCGGGCGAGGTGTGCAGGTAGCGCGTGCGGGGCGTCAGGCTCTCGTCCATCGCAACGGTCTCGAAGGCGTGCAGGTGCGTCTCGTTGCCGGGAGAGACCACGAGATAGGCTGGATCGACCTCCGTGAAGCCCTGATCCTCGAACCAGCGCCGGATCGCGGACACGATCCGGTTGCGTGCCAGCAGGACCGGGCGGCGGTCGGCGTGGGTGTCACGGGTCCACCATGTCATGACTGGCCCTTTCGCGGCGAATGCGATAACGCCTGCCTCTAACGCGGGGGCGACATGCCCTCAAGCGACGTCTGTTCCGGAGGCACTCATGAAGGTCATCGCGTCCCAGTTGCGCAAAGGCAATGTCGTCGACATGGACGGCGTGCTCTACGTCATTCTCAAGGCCGAGAATTTCCACCCCGGCAAGGGCACGCCAGTGACCCAGGTGGACATGCGCCGCATCGACAACGGCACGAAGGTCAGCGAGCGCTGGAAGACGACCGAGGGCGTCGAGCGCGCGCATGTGGAGGAAAGCTCCTTCACCTTCCTCTATGCCGACGGCGAGGGCTTCCACTTCATGGACCCGCAAAGCTACGAGCAGATCACCGTGACCGAGGACGTGGTGGGCGACAGCAAGGTCTGGCTGCAGGACGGCATGTCGGTTCATCTGTCGGTCCATAACGAGGTCGCCATCGCGATCGAGCTTCCGCAGAAGGTGACGGTCGAGATCATGGAGACCGAGCCGGTGGTGAAGGGGCAGACGGCCTCGTCCTCCTACAAGCCGGCGACCGCCGACAACGGCGTGCGCGTGATGGTCCCGCCGCATATCGGCGTCGGCACGCGGGTGGTGGTGAACACCGAGGATGCGTCCTACGTCGAACGCGCCAAGGACTGAGGGATTTTCCATGGCCGATGATGCGCCCGGCCCGGTGACGGTGCCGGGCGTTCTGTTTCTCGTTTCCGTTCCGGGGCTGGAGGAGGCCCTGGCGGCGGAGGCCACGCGCGCCGGGTTTGCCGGTGTCACGGTGGTTCATGGCGGCGTCGAGGTCACCGGCGGGCTGGAAGAGGCCGCGCGGGCCAACGTGACGCTGCGCTGCGCCGTGCGGGTATTGTGGCGGGTGGCGGCGTTTCGCGCGATGCACTTGGCGCAACTCGACAAGCGGGCGCGGAAGGTTGCCTGGGGCGACTGGCTGCGCCCGGATGTGCCGGTAAAGGTCGAGGCGAGCTGTCACCGATCCAAGATCTACCACGACAAGGCGGCGGCGCAGCGGATCGCGGGGGCGATCACGGCGGCGGGTATTCCCGTGGCAAGCGATGGCGCGGTGGTGGTGAAGGCGCGGATCGAGGATGACCTCTGCACCGTGTCGCTCGACACGAGCGGTGAGCCGTTGCACCGGCGCGGGCACAAGACCTTTGTCGGGAAGGCGCCGCTGCGCGAGACGATGGCGGCGGGGTTCCTGTGGCAGATGGGGTTCGACGGGACGCAAACCGTGGTCGACCCGATGTGCGGGTCGGGGACGATTGTGCTGGAGGCCGCCGAGACGGCGGCGGGGCTACTGCCCGGGCGCTCGCGGGAGTTTGCCTTTGCGCAACTGGTCGGCGGAGGGAACGAGGGGCTCTGCCCCTCGCGCTCCCCGGGATACTTGGAAAACGAAGAAGGGGTGCGGTTCTTCGGGTTCGACCGCGATGACGGGGCGATCCGGGGCGCGCGCGGGAACGCGGAGCGGGCGGGGGTGGAGGGGCTTTGCGCCTTCACGCGGCAGGCGGTGAGCGACCTTGAACCGCCGGAGGGTGTCGCGCCGGGGATCGTGCTGACCAACCCGCCCTATGGCGCGCGGATCGGGGAGCGGAAGCTGCTTTTCGCGGTCTACGGTGCGTTGGGGCGCGTGCTGTCGGAGCGGTTTTCCGGCTGGCAGGTGGGCATCGTGACCAGCGACCGGGGGCTGGCGCAGGCGACCGGGCTGGGGCTGGAGCCGGTGGGGCCGGTCGATCATTCGGGCACCAAGGTGTGGCTCTGGCGCGGGGTGGTGCGGTGAGCGGCGCGGGCGCGACGAAATAGGGACACAGTCAGCCCGTGTGAACGGGGTTTTCGATTTCATCGGGTGCGTAGGCCTGTAACGGAACACGCGTTTTCTTTGAGCTGCCGTTTGCGAACAGACGGACGCCGTTCGCAACTTGCGCGCGAGTGCCCAACGCCCTAGGTCGCGCGGGATCGGGCGGTGGGCGCCCCGGCGGGAGATCTGCGATGTTCGAAACCCTTGGCCTTGAGATGGGACCGCGCGCGGCGTCGGTCTGGTTCGGCCTGTTGATCGGGTTGGCCTTCGGCGCTCTGGCGCAACTGACGCGGTTCTGCCTACGGCGCGCGCTGATCGGCCCCGAGGCGGAGCGTTCGGCGGCGCGCGGCACCTGGGCGATGGCGCTGGTGGTGGCGATGATCGGCACGCAGGGCGCGGTGGCGCTGGGGCTGGTGTCCTTCGAGGCGCACAGGTTCCACGTCGACCCGGTGCCGGTGCTGGCGCTGGTGATCGGCGGGCTGCTGTTCGGGCTCGGAACCGTGCTGGCGCGTGGCTGCCTGTCGCGGCTGACGGTGCTGTCGACCTCGGGCAATCTGCGGGCGCTGGTCGCGGTGCTGGTGGCGGCGGCCTTCGCGCAGGCGACGCTGCAGGGCGCGCTGGCGCCGGTGCGGATGGGGCTCGCCTCGGTCACGGTGCCGCTGTCCGGGTTGCCGGGCGCGGGCTGGATCTGGGGCGCGGTGATCGCGGCGCTGGCGCTGCTGGTGGTGCTGCGCTCGCGGGTCACGCCCGCGCTGCTGGCCGGTGGCGCGCTGATCGGGGCGCTGGTGCCGCTGGGCTGGGTCGGCACGGGCTATGTGCTTTACGATGATTTCGACGCGATCCCGCTGGAGGGGATGGCCTTTACCGGTCCCTGGGCCGAGGCGCTGTTCTGGGGCGTCGCCGCGCAGGTGAGCACGGCGGGCTTTGGCACCGGGTTGATCGGTGGTGTGCTGGCGGGTGCGCTGGTCGCGGCGCTGGCCTCGCGCAGCTTTCGCTGGGAGACGTTCGAAAGCGCGGGCCAGATGGGCCGGAGCCTGGGCGGCGCTGCGCTGATGGGCGTGGGCGGCGTGCTGGCGGGCGGCTGCACCGTGGGGGCTGGCCTGGCGGGGTTGCCGACATTGGGGGTTGCGGCGCTGATCGCCTTCGCCTCGATCGTGGTGGGAATCTTCGGCACGGATGCGGTGCTGACGCGCCGAGCGGGCCGGGAGATGGTGCCGGCGGAGTGAGCGCGCGCCCTAGGCGAGGGTGACGCCGGCTTGATCCATGCCGTCGGTCGCGGCGGCGAGCGAGCCGTCGAAGTCGATGGCGCGGCAGAGGTCCATGCGGACCGTGACGGCGAAGCCGAGCTTCGCGGCGTCGACCGCAGAGAAGTTCACGCAGAAATCCGTGGCGAGCCCGACCATCGTGAGATGGGTGATGCTGCGGGTCTTGAGATAGCCCTCCAGCCCGGTGGGCGTGGCGTGGTCGTTCTCGAAGAACGCCGAGTAGCTGTCGATGGCGCGGTTGTAGCCCTTGCGGAGGATCAGATCGGCACGGTCGACGGTCAGGTCGGGGTGGAACTGCGCCCCGATGGAGCCCTGGATGCAATGGTCGGGCCAGAGCACCTGCGGGCCGTAGGGCATCTCCGTCATCTCCATAGGCTGCTTGCCGGGATGTTCGGAGGCGAAGGAGGAATGGCCGGCGGGGTGCCAGTCCTGCGTCAGGATGACGGCGGGAAACTCGGCCATCAGCGCGTTGATGGCCGGCACGATGGTGTCGCCCTCGGGTACGGCCAACGCGCCGCCGGGGCAGAAATCGTTCTGCACGTCGATGACGATGAGGGCGTGGGTGGCATCGCGCATCGGAGCCTCCGGTCTGATGGACATGATGGCCCACCCTACGGCTTGAGCGGCGCGGTGCAACGGCGTATCTGGCGCGCATGATCATAGTTGCCGCGCTCTACAACTTCACCAGCTTCGAAGATCCCGCCGCGTTGCGCGGGCCGCTGCTGGCCGCCTGCGAGGCTAATGGCGTCATGGGCACGCTGCTGCTGGCGCGCGAAGGGATCAACGGGACCGTTGCAGGCACGCGCGCGGGCATCGACGCGGTGCTGGCGCATGTCCGCGCCCTGCCCGGCTGCGCCGATCTGGAGTGGAAGGAAAGCACCGCCGCCACGATGCCGTTCGGCCGGATGAAGGTGCGGCTGAAGCGCGAGATCGTGACCATGGGCGTGCCCGGCACCGACCCGCGTGCCCTCGTCGGCACCTATGTGGAGCCAGCCGACTGGAACGCGCTGATCTCGGCCCCCGACGTGGCGGTGATCGACACCCGCAACGATTACGAGGTCGCCATCGGCACGTTTCGCGGCGCGGTCGACCCGGAGACGGAGAGTTTTCGCGACTTCCCGGCGTGGTGGGCGGCGAACAGGGACAGGTTTCACAACAAGCGCGTGGCGATGTTCTGCACCGGGGGTATCCGCTGTGAGAAATCCACCGCCTTTCTTAAGGCGCAGGGGGTGGAGGAGGTCTTTCATCTGAAGGGCGGCATCCTGAAGTATCTCGAGGAGGTGCCGGCCGGACAGAGCCTTTGGGACGGCGGCTGTTTCGTCTTCGACGAGCGGGTAGCGGTGGGCCACGGGCTCGAGGTGTTGCCGCACGAATTGTGCCGGGCGTGCCGGCGGCCGATCCTGCCAGAGGACCGCGCGCGGCCGGAGTTCGAGGAGGGGGTGCAGTGCCACCTCTGCGTGGAAGATTACACCGAGGCGGACCGCGCGAGGTTCCGCGAGCGGCAGCGCCAGATCAAGCTGGCACGGGCACGCGGGGCGGAGCATTTCGGGACGCGGTAGGGCCGAGAGCGGTGCGGATGTCGTAGGGTGCGCCTTCAGGCGCACCTGCCCGACAGCAAAAGGGGCGCCACCTGGCGCCCCTTTCTCGTTCGATGCTGGAGCGATCAGCCCTTGGTGAAGTCCGGGTAGGCTTCCATGCCCAGTTCCGACACGTCGAGCCCGTTGATCTCGGCCTCTTCGCTGACGCGCAGGCCCATGATGGCCTTGAGGATGACCCAGACGATCAGCGAGGTGACGAAGACGAAGGCGCCGATGGAGGCGAAGCCCAGGATCTGCGTGCCGAAGGAGGTGCCCTCGGTGTAGAACGGCACCGCGAGCGTGCCCCAGAACCCTGCGATCAGGTGGACCGGGATGGCGCCGACGACGTCGTCGATCTTGATCCGGTCAAGCAGCGGGACGGTCAGCACGACGATCACGCCGCCGATGGCCCCGATCCAGAGCGCGCCGAAGAGCGACGGATCGAGCGGACCCGCGGTGATCGACACGAGGCCGGCCAGCGCGCCGTTCAGCACCATGGTGAGGTCGACCTTGCCATACATGATCTGCGTCAGGATCAGCGCGCCGATGGCGCCGGCTGCCGCGGCCATGTTGGTGTTGGCGAAGATCCGCGACACGTCGGCCACGTCACCCACGGTGCCCATTGCCAGCTGCGAGCCGCCGTTGAACCCGAACCAGCCCAGCCACAGGATGAAGGTACCGAGCGTGGCGAGCGCGAGGTTGGAGCCCGGCATCGGGTGCACCTTGCCGTCCTTGGAGTACTTGCCGATCCGCGGCCCGAGGATGAGCGCACCGGCCAGCGCGGCGAAGCCACCGGCGGCATGCACGAGGGTCGAGCCGGCGAAGTCGGAGAACCCGGCCTCGGACAGCCAGCCGCCGCCCCACTGCCAGGACGCCTCGATCGGGTAGATGAAGCCGGTCAGCACGACGACGAAGACGAGGAAGGGCCAGAGCTTCATCCGCTCGGCCAGCGTGCCCGAGACGATGGAGGCGGTGGTGGCGCAGAACATCAGCTGGAAGAAGAAGTCGGAGCCGACCGAGGCGTAATCCAGCGCCGTGTCCGCCGCCGCGACGCCGACAGGCTCGAGCGAGGTGATGGCGAAGAACGGGCCGAGCCAGCCTTCGATCATCCAGTCGGCGGGATACATGATGCCGAAGCCGACGAGCCAGTACATGATCGCCGCGATGGAGAAGAGCGCGATGTTCTTGGTCAGCTGCATCGTGACGTTCTTGGAGCGCACGAGGCCGGCCTCGAGCATGGCGAAGCCTGCGGCCATCCAGAACACGAGGAAGCCGCCAACGAGGAACAGCAGCGTGGTGAGGATATAGGAGGTGTGTTCGGCAGGTGTGCCGGCGACCACCTCTTCGGCGGCCTCTGCGGCCTCCTGGGCCAGTCCCAGACCCGGCAGCAGCGCGGCGGTTGCCACGGCGGCCAGCGGAAGCAAATACTTGGTTTTCATCTCTACGGTTTCCTTATCGTCGAAAGGGCGCGCGGGTCAGACCGCGTCGTCGTTGGTCTCGCCGGTGCGGACGCGCACGGCGCTTTCCACATCGAGAACGAAGATCTTGCCGTCGCCGATCTTGTCGGTCTTGGCCGTCGTCTGGATGGTTTCCACCACCTGGTCGGCCATGCCGTCCGAGACCACGATCTCGAGCTTCACTTTCGGCACGAAGTTCACGGCATATTCGGCGCCGCGGTAGATTTCGGTGTGCCCGGACTGCGAGCCGAAGCCCTTGATCTCGGTCACCATCATGCCGCGCACCCCGATCGACGTCAGGGCTTCCCTGACCTCCTCGAGCTTGAACGGCTTGATCGCTGCGATGATAAGTTTCACGTAATACCCCTTCCGGTTGCTGTTCCGGTTCGTCCGTCCGCCCCCTTTGCACGAACGTCACGCGCCCAAATCAGGCGCTGCAGCAGGCGGGAGCAACGAAACTGGGCGGGATACTCGCAACCAAAAGGTGAAACTGCACAATTTTTGTGCTGTTTTCCGTCGTTGCATCATTTTCGACCAAATGAAAAATGCGGCGGCGCGGCGATTGGGGTCTACAAGCGACTCGTTTTTGCCTATCTTTTGCAAAAAAGAGGCAGGTCATCGTCATGAGTTCTTCCGGAACCGGTCGCCGTTCCACGCCGGCGGGGCGTCGCAACCTCGTTGCAGACCGTCGCACCACATCCGCGGCCGCCAAGCCGCCCACGCGCAGGACAGGCTCCTCCGGCGGGGGCGGTGGCAATGGCGGCGGTGGCGGCAAGCCACCGCGTCGCCGGCGGCGGGCACCTCGCCCGCGGCCCCGGGGCCCGCTGGGCTGGATCGCGGCCTTCTTCCGGCTGATCGGCCGGATGATCTGGGGCCTGGTCTGGCGCGGCACCGTGGTGGTGCTGGTGCTGCTGGGCGCGGCCACCGCCTATTACTATGCCCAGCTGCCGGAACTGTCGGCGGCGGTCGATGCGCGCTCGCGCGGGTCGGTGACGATGCTGGACCGCAACGGCAACGTCTTCGCCTGGCGCGGCGACCAGTTCGGCGGCGCCATCGACCCGGAAACGGCCAGCCCGCACCTGGTGCATGCCATCGTCGCGACCGAGGACCGCCGGTTCTACCGGCACCTCGGCGTCAGCCCGCGCGGTATCGCCAGCGCGATCCGCATCAACCTGAGCGAAGGGCGCGGGCCGCTGTCGGGGCATGGCGGCTCGACCATCACGCAGCAGGTGGCCAAGCTGATGTGCCTCGGCGTGCCCTACGACCAGTCCGAGTGGGACAGCGAAAGCGACTACGAGCAGGATTGCCGCCGCAC
The DNA here is from genome assembly GCA_937139335.1 of uncultured Roseicyclus sp. Classification (GTDB taxonomy): domain Bacteria; phylum Pseudomonadota; class Alphaproteobacteria; order Rhodobacterales; family Rhodobacteraceae; genus Roseicyclus. The sequence continues at coordinate 9,222 of CAKZPN010000073.1, forward strand.
GACCCTGTGGCGGAAGATCCAGGAGATACCCTTCGCGCTGGCGATGGAGCTGCGCTATTCCAAGGACGAGATCCTGTCGATCTACATGAACCGCGCGTTTCTCGGCGCGGGATCGCGCGGGTTCGAGGCGGCGGCGCAGCGGTATTTCGCGACCTCGTCGGCGGATCTGAACGTGGCGCAATCGGCAATGCTGGCCGGGCTTCTGGTCGCGCCCTCCTACTATGCGCCGACACGGGACATCGACCGCGCGCAGCGCCGCGCGGCGACCGTGATCCGGCTGATGGAGCAACAGGGCTACCTGACCGAAAGCGAGGCGGCGCAGGCGCAGGCCAGCCCCGCCACCCTGTCCGCGGCGGCGCGGCAGGACACCGGCGGCGCCTTCGCCGACTGGATCATGTCGACCGGCCCCGATTTCCTGACCGGGGAGACGACCGAGGACGTGACGATCCGCACCACCTTCGACCCTGACATGCAGGCCGCGGCCGAAGCCGCGCTGGAAAACGTCTTTGCCGAGCAGGTGCGCGAAGGATCGGAAGCGCAGGCGGCGATCGTGGTGATGTCGGCCGACGGCGCGGTGCGCGCCATGGTCGGCGGGCGCGACACGGCGGGCACGGGCCTGTTCAACCGCGCGACGCAGGCGCGGCGGCAGACCGGGTCGTCGTTCAAACCCTTCGTCTATGCCGCTGCCCTGGACCTGGGCTGGCGGTTCGACGATCTGATCCTCGATGCGCCGTTGACGTTGAATATCCCCGGCTCGGGGCCATGGTCGCCCGAGAACTACACGCGCGAATACTACGGCGAGGTCACGCTGACCGAGGCGCTGCGCGGGTCGCTGAACACCGCCGCGGTGCGCCTGTCCGAAGAGGTCGGGCGCGACGCGGTGCGGACGGTGGCGGCGCAGTTCGGCATCGAGAGCGACCTTGCCGCCGGCCCGGCGCTGGCCCTTGGGGCATCGGAATCGACGCTGATCGAGATGACGGGCGCCTATGCCGGCATCCTCAACGGCGGCTCGGCCGTGCTGCCCTACGGCGTGCAGGAGCTGCGGCTGATCGGAGATTCGGCGCCGCTGTTCGAGCAGACCTCGGGCATCCAGGAGCGTGTGATCTCGGAACAGGCGGCGCGGCAGCTGACCTACATGATGTCGGTCGCCGTGGCGCAGGGCACGGGCCAGCGCGCCCGCCTGCCGGACCGGCCCGTCGCGGGCAAGACCGGCACCACCAACAGCCTGCGGGATGCGTGGTTCATCGGCTTCACCGCCGATTACGTGGCCGGCGTCTGGATGGGCTACGACGACAACTCGCCGCTGTCGGGCACCACCGGCGGCGGCCTGCCGGCGGAGCTGTGGCGCCAGACGATGGAGCGCATCCACGAGGACCTGTCGCCGCGCCCGCTGCCGATGATCGACCCCGAGGTCGAGGCGCGGCGCGCGCCGCAGGTGGTGGAATACGGGCCCGAGGTTCTGGACGAGGGCGCGCCGCTGCCGCGCGGTACGCCGCTGGGCCCGGCACCGCAAGACGACGCGGACCAGATCATCCTGCGGGTTCTGAACGGGCTGCTGGGGCGGAACTGAGCGTCAGCCGCCGGTTTCCTTCGGGGCGCCGGTGGCGGGATCGGTGGTGATGTAGCGCTGACCGCTGTCCTTCCAGCCGGCCATGCCGCCGCCCATATGCGCCACCGGACCGCCGGTCGCGGCCATGACCTTTTTCGCGACCAGCTCGGACCGCTTGCCCGACCCGCAATGGAAGACGAGGGGCTTGCCGCCGTCGGGCAGGCAGCTTGCGTCGAACTCCTGCATCGGGAACAGCAGCGCACCGGGGATGCGGTCGTGCACGTATTCCTGCGGCGTGCGCACGTCGACGAGCACGATTCTGCGGTCGGACAGCGCCTCTGCGACCTCCTGCGGGGTCCAGGTTTCCAGCGCGCCGTGTTCAGTCTGTTCGGTCTCCATCGGGGGCTCCTTTCAGAACTTGTCGAGCGGGATCTTGAGATAGGCGTGGCGGTCGCCCTCGGGGGGCGGCTTGCGCCCGGCGCGCAGGTTCAGCTGCAACGCGGCCAGCATCCGGTCGGGCAGCGGCAGGGTGGCGTCGCGCTCCTCGCGCAGGGCGACGTAGTCGGCTTTCGTGATGCCGCCGCCGATATGGGCATTGTCGCGCCGCTGCTCGGCGACGGTGCTTTCCCAGGCGGGCGCATTGCGGGTGTCGGTGCCGTAGTCGTGGCCAACGAAGAGCCGCGTCTCGTCCGGCAGCTCCAGGATCGCCATCAGGCTGTCGTAGAGCTGCGCCGCGGTGCCGCCGGGGAAATCGGCGCGCGAGGTGCCGACATCGGGCTGCATGAAGGTATCGTGGACGAAGGCCGCGTCGCGCCCCACGACATAGGTGATCGACCCGAGCGTGTGGCCGGGCGAGAGCATCACGCGCACGCCCATCTGGCCGAGGCGGAACTGGTCGCCATGCGCGAACAGGTGGTCGAAGTCGCGGGCCACGTCGAAGGCGCCGGGCAGGTTGTAATAGCCGCGCCAAAGCTCGGCGATCTCGGCCACCTTTTCGCCGATCGCGTTCGGCGCGCCGGTCCGGTCCTTGAGGAAGGCCGAGGCCATGACGTGGTCTGCATGGGGGTGGGTGTCGAGCACCCATTTCACGTCGAGGCCACGTTCCGCGACGATCTCCAGCACCCGCTCGGCGGTGTCGGTGCGGAGCCGCGCCGCCTCGGGGTCGTAGTCATGGACCACGTCGATCAGCGCCGCCTCGGACGTTTCGGGGCACGAGACGACATACTGGATCGAGCCGGTGTCGGCGTCATGGATCCCGATGACGTCGGGCGACCCGGGGCCGGTCGAGCGGCTGTGTCTTGTCGTCAGGCGGTCGTCTGGCATGGCTCCTCCGGCGGACGGGTGATGCACCGCGTCAACCCTGCGGCAAGGGTCCGGTTCCGAGGGCACCGAGCGGCAGGGCTGCAATGACTGATTTCGGAATGGCTATCCCGCCTGCCGTCCCGAGGGGCTTCTTGACCGGGCAAGCTTCGGCTCGTAGCGTGACGGAAATTTACAGGACCGTGAGTTCGGGTTGATTATTTCGCACGATTACAAGTTCATCTTCATCAAGACGAATAAGACTGCTGGCACATCGGTCGAAATAGCCCTGTCCAAATTCTGCGGCCCGGACGACATAGTCACCCCCATTTCCGGAAATGACGAGGCGCAGCGGAAGGAAATGGGCTACACCGGCGCCCAGAACTACCAGGCTGAGCGCAGGTTGCTGCCAAGGCGGATCTCTTCTCTTCTGGGCATGTCGGAAAAGAAGGCCTTCTTCAACCACATCTCCGCCGGGCGTATTCGCGCGCAGATTCCGCGGGAAACATGGGACAGTTATTTCAAGTTCTGCATTGAAAGAAACCCGTGGGATCGAGCGATATCCGGATATTTCTGGAAGAACAGAAAAGAACCGCGTCAGCCCTTGATCGAATGGCTGAAGAATGGTGGCCACAAGGTTCTTCAGGAAAGAGGTCGCGACCTGTACCTGATCGACGGCGATATCGCCGTGGATCGCGTCATCAGATACGAGAATCTCTCTGACGAACTCGAGGAGATAAGGCTGAACCTCGGTCTGCCGGAACCGTTGGAGCTTCCGAATGCCAAGTCTAGCTCCCGCAAGGGTGCCAGGGATTACCGGGAGATCTTCGGCGAAGAGGAAAGGCGGATCGTCGAAAGGGATTTCGCATTCGAGATCGCGACCTTCGGATACAGCTTCTGAAGGTTTCGGAGCCAGCCGTTGGTGCGATTGTGCAGGACGACACTGGGCCCGGCGCCGCAGGACGACGCGGATCAGATCATCCTGGGGCTGTTGAACAGGTCTTTGGGGCGGACCTGATGTCAATGAAAAAGGCGCCCAGCGGGGCGCCTTTTGCCTTTTGTCTGTGATCGCGGCGGGCTGGTGTCAGGCCGCGGCCTCGCCCGCGATGCGCTTGCGCAAGGCGTGCGGCACGAGGCGCGCCGTGCTGATGCGGGGCAGCGGCATTTCGGTGATGATCCGCTCCGCCCCATAGAGATCGACGTACTCGGCGTAATTGTCGAAAGCCTCCCGCGTGACATAGTCGACGAAGGTTTCGGCGGCGGCGCCGTTGGCGAGGATGGCGTCGTGGTCCTCGGTCTCCACGTGGTAGTAGGTCACGCGGTCGGGGACCGCCGCGAGGGGCTCCAGCGTGACGGTGGTGCCGTTCACCAGCGCGCCTGCATTGATGGCGAGCCCGTCGAGGATCAGGGCGTGGTCGGCCGTCAGCACGAGGTCGGTGTGCGGCAGGCCGTCGCCCAGCGCACCCGCGGAGACGCGGACGGGGCGGGCGCGTTCGCCCGCGAAGAGCTTGGTCACGGTCTGGTGGCCGATCCACTTGACCGGGACAGCGCGACCGTCGGCGGTGGCGATCAGGTCGCCGATGCGGAGGGTTTCGACCGTGCTCTCGCCCGCGGGCGTAGCGATCAGGGTGCCGGCGGCGAAGCAGTAGGTGTATGTGCCCTGCGACACCTCACGGGACGTGAGCCCGGGCGTGTTGGAGAGCACATAAAACGAGCTCCCGTCCTGAATAATGGGTTCACCTTCCGAGGTTACACCGCGAAGTGTCACCGTGATGGGTGAAGTACCGTTTATCGAAAGCGCAATTGACGTATCGAAGGCGGTCTGGCCATCAATCGGAGCATCCGACTCTATCAGCTCCCAGTCTACGGGCCGCCCATTGAGTAGATCAGCCGTGCCCGTGAAGGACCCGCTGCCGCCGTAGTCATAGAGAAACTGAAAACTCTGCGATGCCATTCTGTGTCACTCCCTTCAACGCCCGCAAGCGGACGAGATCCTGTTCTTTTGGTTGGAGCCGCAGTCGGGACGGCGGCCCTGATGATGAACCGCCATCGCCTTGGTGCCGGAGGCCCTTGTCCGGGGCGTCGCGAAGCCATGTCTCTGGCTGGGCGCAGCCGCGACCCGAAATGCGGATCGTGGTGACCGAACAGGAAGTTAGGCGGGGATTTCAGATCCGCAAGGAAAATTTCCGGCCACGGCACCCGTCGACGCGGCATCTGGACGAAAAAGGCGCCCCGCGGGGCGCCCTTTGTCTTTTTTCTGCGGTCGCGAGGGGGTCAGACCGCCTCGTCGATCCATTTCTGCAGCGCGGCCTTGGGTGCGGCGCCGGTCTTGTTGGAGATCACTTCGCCGCCCTTGAACATGAAGAGCGCGGGGATGCCGCGCACGCCCATCTGCATCGGGGCCTGCGGGTTCTCGTCCACGTTGACCTTCACGATCTTCACGCGGCCGGCGTATTCCTCGGACAGTTCCTCCAGTGCCGGGCCGATCTGCTTGCAGGGGCCGCACCACTCGGCCCAGAAATCCACCACGACGGGGATGTCGGACTGGCGCACTTCGCTGTCGAAAGTGGCGTCGGAAACGGGAACGGTTGCCATGGCGTCGGGCCCTCCTGGCGTTGAGTGTCGGGGTCGGAAGGTAAGGACGGCCCGTGACAGGGTCAAGCACCGGTTGCGCGTTTCAGCGCCGCCGACACGAGATCGTGTGGCAGGTCCATCAGATAGGCTGTGCGGGTCCAGAGGATGGCGGTGTCGATCGTGCGCCCGGGGTAGAGCGGGGCCAGCATCGCGGCGTAAGCGCCCATCTGGCGCAGCAGGCCCTCGGGGACGGTATCGGGGGTGTCCGGCACCACGGCGTTGGTCTTGAAGTCGATGGCGAGCACGCGGGCGTCAGTGACGATCAGCCGGTCGATGACACCCAGCATCGGGCCGCCCAGCGCGAGCGCGTCGCCGGTGAGTGTGACCTCGGCCAGCGTCTCGGGCGCGAAGAGGGGCGCGAGGGCAGGGTCGGTGAGGATGCGGGTGGCTTCCGTCAGCAGGGCCTGTGCCTCGGCTTCCGCCACCTCGCCCTGTTCCAGCGACAGGATGCCGAGGGCGGCGGCGGGCCAGCCGGCGGCGGGGGTTTTCGGCAGGTGTTCGAGCAGCAGGTGGACCAGCCGGCCGCGGCGCAGTGCGGCCTGTTCCTCCAGCCCCTCGGTCCCGCCCAGCACAACCTTTGCGCCGCCGAGGTCCGAGGGCGTGCGGGCCTGCACTTCGCGCTGCGAAGGCGGGGCTTGGGTCCGCGCCCAGTCGGGCAGATCGGGCAGACGGTTCGCATCGGGGTCGGCGGGCGGCAGGCAGGTCCAGTCGCCCGTTTGCAGGCGCAGGCCCGGTTCGTCGCGGCCCGGCAGCGCGAGGGGGGCAGCGCCCGTGGCCTCCATTCCGTCGCGGATCGCGGCGTACCAGCTCGACTCCGGGCCCTTCTTGTCGGTCTCGACCTTGCCGGCGGCGGCGACGATCAGCCAGCTTTCGGCGCGGGTCATCGCGACGTAGAGCAGGCGGTTGCGTTCCTCCGCCTCGCGGGCGGATTTGGCGTCGAGCGCGGCGAGGACTGGTTCGGTCGCCTCCAGCTTGCGGGCCCAGACGAGCGGGCCGCCCTCGGGCGTGACGAGGTCGATCCGCGCGCCGCCGCGGCCCTGCCGCACGGCGGTGTCGGGCAGGATCACGACCGGGGATTCGAGCCCCTTTGCGCCATGCACCGTCATCACCCGGATCTGGCCGTTGGGCTGCGCGAGGTCGCGTTTCACCGTCACCTGCCCGGAGTCGAGCCAGCCGACGAAGCCGGTGAGGCTCGGCACCTCCATCTGCTCGTAGGCGAGCGCCTGCGACAGCATCGCGTCGATGCCATCCTCGGCCTCGGGGCCGAGGCGGGCGACGAGGCGCAGGCGGGCGTCGTGGCGGATCAGCACGCGTTCGAGCAGGTCGTAGGGGCGCAGGAAATCGGCCTGCCCGCGCAGGTCCTCCAGCATCGCGACGGTCTCGGGCCACTCCGCGCGGCGGGTCTGCAACGCGCGCCACAGCACGGGTTTTTCGCGGCCATGCGCGAGGCGAAACAGCGCATCCTCGGACCAGCCGCCGATGGGCGAGCGCAACACGCAGGCGAGCGACAGGTCATCCTCGGGCAGCGCGAGAAAGCGCATCAGCGCGATCAGGTCGCGGACCGCGAGGGGGGCGGCGATCTGCGCGCGGTCGACACCGGCGACGGGCAAGCTCGCGGTCTTCAGCGCAGCGATGATCTTGCGGAAGAGCGGCGAGCGGCTTTGCACGAGGATCAGGATATCCTCGGGCCGGATCGGGCGCGGGCCCTTCGCGGTGGGGATCGGCTCGCCCGCCGCCAGCATTGCGCCGATCCGCTCGGCGACGAGATTGGCGAGGATGCTGGTGTGGTGATCGTCCGACACGATGTCCTGCGGGTCGTCCCAGGCGATCTCGCCATCGTCCTTCGGCGTCGGTTCCACCACCGGCCAGAGGTCGACGCGGCCGGGCTTGGCGTCGAAGAACGCGCGGTGGGTGACGCCCGGCCCCACGCCCGGCGCGCCGGCGCGGTCGGCCACCGAATCGACCAGCGACAGGATCGTTGGCGACGAGCGGAAGGAATGCACGAGGTCGGCGGGCTGGAACGGCAGCCCGGCCTCGGCATGGCGGGCGGCGAAGTGGTCGCGCATGCGGTCGAAACCCTCGGGGTCGGCGCCCTGAAAGGAATAGATCGACTGCTTCTTATCGCCGACGACGAAGATCGTGCGCCGCACATCCGTGCGCGCGCCCTGCCCAGTCGCGAATTCCTCGGCCAGCGTCGCCACGATCTCCCATTGCGCCGGGCTGGTATCCTGGCTTTCGTCGACGAGGATGTGGTCGATGCCGCCGTCGAGGCGGAAGAGCACCCATTGCGCCATGTCGCGGCTGGTGAGGAGCCGCCGGGTGGAGCGGATCAGGTCGTCGAAATCGAGCCAGCCGCGCGCCGCCTTGGCCTGCGCGTAGAGCGGCAGGAAGGCGGCGGCGAAGCGGTGCAGCGCATGGGTGCGCCGCGCGGTCAGGAGCGCGAGGCGGAGGGGGCGGGCGTCGGCCACGCGCGCGGCCAGGTCGTCCCAGGCGGCCACGAGCTCGGGACCCATCGCGCGGCGCACATCGGCATTGGCGATCGCCTTCGGCTGGCCTTCCTTGGCGCCCGACATGGTGAGGCACATTGATTCGAGCTCCGGCAGGTCGGCCAGCGTCATGGCGGCCCAAGGCGTGAGGCGCAGGCGCTCGGCGAGCTTCGCCTGCGTCTTGGTCTCCGGGTCGAGGTGCGGGATCAGCGCGGCGGCCAGGTCCGCCTCGGACCCGTCGAGGGCGAGTGACACCACCGCATCCTCGTCCATGTCGGGTGCGATGCCGGTCCAGTCGCAGATCGCGGCCCAGTCCCAGGGCTCGGCCAGCGCCTCGGCACGCCCGGCGATGGCGCGGGCAAGATGCGCGAGGCCGTCATCGTCGCTGAGCGCGGCGGCGATGGTGTCGATGGCGCCCTGTGCCTGCGGATCGTCGGCCATGCGGTCGAGCAGGTCGGCGATCAGGCGGGTCTGCACCCGCTCGTCGATCTCGGTGAAGCCGGGGCTGACGCCGGCCTCGAGCGGGAAGCGGCGCAGGACGGCGGCGCAGAAGGAGTGGATGGTCTGGATCTTGAGCCCGCCCGGCGCCTCGATCGCGCGGGCGAAGAGGGTCCGGGCACGCGCCAGCACATCGTCGGCGAGGCCGGTGACGCCGACATCGGCCAAGGTCGCGCGCAGCGCCGCGTCATCCTTCATCGCCCAGTCGCCCAGCCGCGCGAAGAGACGGTTCTGCATCTCCATCGCGGCGGCCTTGGTGTAGGTGAGGCAGAGGATGCGTTCGGGCCGCACGCCGGCGAGCAGCAGCCGCGCGACCCGGTCGGTCAGGACGCGGGTCTTGCCCGAGCCGGCGTTGGCCGACAGCCAGGTCGAAGTCGCGGGATCGGCGGCGCGAACCTGCGCGCGGGAGGCGTCATCCATCCTGCGGCCCCCCGTCCTGTCCCACGGGAATCGCCACCGGGTCTTGCGTGTCGTCCCATTCGCCGTAGCGGGCAAGCTGGTCGTAGTCGCCGTCGAAGCGCGTCGTCTTCACCGCCCGGCGCGAGGGGAAGCCGCTTCCCGGGTCCAGCATGTGATGCAGGCGGCGGGTGAAGGCCTCGGCCACGGTGGCAAGCTCCACCGGGTCGGGATCGTGCGCGCGAACCTCGGGCTTCGAGCCGAGCCCGATATAGGCGATGTGGCCGACGCGCGCGCCCAGCGGCAGGCCGAAGGCGCCGCCCTCGACCATCAGCGCCATCAGCCAGAGCTGCTTGGCGAAGAGGCGCTCCTCCTTGTCGGTGGGCAGCGCGCCGGTCTTGTAGTCGTAGATCGCGAGGCGACCGTCGGTGAGCCGGTCGATCCGGTCGCCCTTGCCGCGCAGGGTGACGCCGGTGCCGGGCACGGTCCAGTCGTCCTTGCGCTCGATGATCTCGGGCTGGCCGCGCGCGCGGCGGTCGGCCTCGGTGTCGAGGATGAAACCAGCGACGCGGGACATGCGCGCACGCCAGAGGCGGCGGGCGGCGGGCCAGGGCGCCTCCTCGGCCAGCACGGCGTCGGTGAGCGACAGGAGATGGGTCAGCGCGGTGTCGCGGTCGGGCAAGGCGTCGAGCGTTTCGGACACGAACCGCTCCATCACCCGGTGCAGCACGGTGCCGCGCACGCGGGCGTCGGCATCGGCGCGCAGGGGATCGAGACGGTTGAGGCCGAGCACGCGGCGCGCGTAGATCGCGTAAGGGTCGCGGATCAGGGTTTCGACCTCGGTGACGCTGAGCAGGCGCGGGCGGGCGGCGGCGGGCGGCACGGGGGCGGGGCGCGGCTCGAACGCGACGGTTTCGGGCGGGGTCAGCAGGCGGGCGGCGAGCGCGATGTAGCTGGCACCCCGCGCGGTCATGTCCTCCAGCGCGCGCGCGGCTTCCGGGCCTGACCCCGCCAGCAGGTTGCGAAGCCGGTTCAGCCAGCGCGACGGCACGGTGTCGGTCTCCGCATCGCGGCGGGCGCGGGTCAGCCAGACCTCGGGCGCGGCGATGCCCTGCTGGAAGTCATGCGCGGCGAGGCCAATCACCCGGTCGGGCAGGCGCAGCCCGGCCTGCGCGCGCAGAGCCCGGTTCAGCCAGGGGTCGGCGGGCGGCGCGGCGGGCCAGGCGCCTTCGTTGAGACCCGCGAGGATGATGAGGTCGGCGCCCTGCACCCGCGCCTCCTGCGTGCCCCAGATCAGGATGTCGGCATGGGGGAAGAGCGGCTGGCGCACCTCCCGGTCCTGCGTGAGCGCGGTGAAGAGATCGCGGTAATCCATCGCGCTGATCGGGCCACCGACGCCGGCCTCGGCGGTGAGGTCGGCCATCAGACGTGCGGCTTCCTCGCCGGGGGCTTCCTCGAACAGCGTGCCGGAGCCTCCGCCCTCCGGCCCGGCGGCAAGCGCCGTGGCGCGGGAAAGGTGGCGGGCGACGCGGGTCTCCATCGGCAGTGGGCCGGGGTCGATCGGCGCGAGCAGGTGGTCGGCGAGCCAGCCGACCCAGGCCATCGCGCCGGGGTCGTCCTTGCGCGTCTCGGCCCAGTCCACCAGCCGCGCACGGGAGGGCAGGCCGGGGTTCCGGCGCAGCAACTGCACCTCCATGTCGCGGGCGCGGCGCAGGTGCGGGCCGCGGTCGCTGCCGGAATGGCAGAGCGGGTGTTTCAGGATCACCGCCAGCGCCTCGGCATCGGCCGGTTTCGCCTCGATCTCGGCGACGTGGCGCAGGAAGCGGCCCGGCGCGCTGAGCGACAGCGGCTGGCCGGCGCTGTCGTCGGGCCGGATGCCCCAGCGCGAGAGCGCCGCGGTGATCTGGCGCGTCAAGGTGCGGTCCGACGCGATAACGGCGGCGCGCTTGCCCTCGGCCGCCGCCTGCCGCAGACGGAGCGCGATGGCCGTCGCCTCGGCCTGCGGGCTCGGCGCCTCGAGCAGCGTGACGCCCGCCATCGCCTCGGTCAGCCCGGTCAGGCGCGGCCCTTCCGCGAGCCACTGGTCGGTGACGGGCGCGGGGCGGAGCGCGAGCGAGATCACCGCGCCACGCCCGCCGAGGGGCCGCGCGGAGCCGGGCCAGTCGGGGATCGCCCAGGGGTCGAGGCCGAGCCTGTCCGCGAATTTCGCGAGCCGGAACTGCGGGTGATCCTCACCCTCAAGCCCTTCGCGCCGATCCTCCAGCAGCCGCGCCCAGATCGCGCGCGGCATGTCGCGGTCGATGCCAGGCAGGATCACGGCGCCCTGCGGCAGGCGCGCCACCGCTTCCATCAACTGCGCCGTCGCCCCGCGCGAGCCGGTCGATCCGGCGACGATGACGGGATGGGTCGGCGGGCTGGTCTGCCACTGGTGGGCGAGACGGGCGACGATCCGGGTCTGGCGCGCCTCGCGGGTCAGCGCGGCCTGGTCCTGCAGGAAATGCGTGACGAGGTCGAGGAAGGCCTGCGCGCGCTGCCAGTGGACGGCGTGATCGCCGACGTCGAGGTTCGCGATGGTCGCGGGCGAAACGCCCTCCTCGAACATTTCGCCCATCAGGTCGGCAAGGCTGTCGGCGAGGTCGTAGAGCGCGGAGCGGGGGGCAAGATGCGGCTCGCGGTCGAGGAGCCTTCCGATCAGCTGGACCAGTTCCAGCCGCAGCCGCAAGGGCGGGATGGCGGGGGGCAGGCCGGCGAGATCGGCGGCCTCGCCCAGCGCGAGGACCGGCCGGATGCGCGGCAGGAAACCCGCGCCGCGTGCGAGGTAGAGCGAGCGGAGCCGCCGCTCCATCCGCGCGTTGGCGACGTAGAGATCGACGCGCGCGATGGCCTCCGGCGGCTGGCCCCGCAGCACGGTGTCGAGGCCCTCGACCAGCGCGGCGCAAAAATCGACGCCGAGGGGCGTGGCGAAGACTCGCGGGTGCGTTTGGGGGGAAAAGAGCTCACGCATCGGTCAGCATCGCCTCCGCCTCGGCGATGCCGCCGGGGTGGCCGACATCGGCCCAGCGGCCGGGATAGACCACGCCGAAGAGGCGGCCGCGGTCCATCTGGTCCTGCCAGATCTCGAGCATCGAAAAGACCTCGCCGGGGTGGGCGGCGACCAGCGCGGGGTCGAGCAGTTGCGCGCCGGTGTGGACGAGGCCGGTCGCGGTGCGGTCCCAGGTCAGCCGCCCCTCGGCGTCCATCGCCACGTCGCCGCCGCCCTGCCGCCCGATGGCGCGGGCGCGCGGGACCAGCAGCATCAGGACGCCCATCCGCGCGCCGTCCCAGGCGGCGGTGAGCGGGTGCAGGGGCCCCGGCCCGGCCCAGACGGCATCGGCGTTCAGGCCCGCGATGGGACTGGTCCGCAGCTGCGGCAGGGCACGTTTCACGCCGCCGCCGGAGTCGAGAATGCGGGGCTGTTCGTCCGACAGGTAGACATCGGGGTGATGCGCCGCCAGATGCGCGGCGATCTGGTCGGCGCGGTAATGCGCGTTCACCGCGATGCGCCCGCCGCCATCGCGCGCGGCGGCGATGGCGTGATCCAGAAGCGGCCGGCCCGCGACTTCGATCAGCGGTTTCGGGCGGTCGGCGGTGAGCGCGCCCATGCGGGTGCCGAAGCCGGCGGCGAGGATCATCACGTCGGGAGGCCTCATGCCGCCCAGCCTTCGGTCAGGCGGCGCAGTTCCGCCACGGGGGCGCGGAGGGCCGCCAGCGCCGGATGCGCCACGGCGCGGTCGATCAGCCGGCCGGTGCGCGGCAGGAAGGCGCGGTAACTCGGCTTGCCCTGCTGCGTGGCGAGGCGGTGGAAGATGCCGAGAATGCGCAGGTTGCGCAGCAGCGAGAGGGCGGCGAGGCGCACCTCGGCCTCCGGCACGGGCAGGCCGGTGGCCTCGGCGAAACCGGCGGTCAGGTCTGTCCGCCAGCCTTCGGGCAAGTCGCGGCGGGGGTCGTCGAGCAGCGAGGCGAGGTCGTAGCCGAGCGGCAGGGCTACGGCGTCCTGGAAATCGAGCAGCCCGACACGCGCGGCGCCGCTGCGGTCGGGCAACCAGATCAGGTTGTCGCCATGGCAGTCCCGCAGCGACAGGACCGGCGGGCCGGGGCAATGGGTGGCGAGGGTGTCGGCGAGCCGTTCTGCCAGCCCCCCAACCGCCCTCGCGTCCGGCAACAGGCCGAGCGTCAGCGCGATCATCCCGGCCTGCTCCGTGGCATCGGGCCGGGCGGCCCAGTCGGGCACGGGGGCGGAGGCAAGGCGGGCCAGAACCTCGGTCACGGTGACGGTGTAGGCGGTTCGGGCGGTGGCTGGATCGGCTGCGAGCAGGAGCGCCAGCGTGGCGTCGCCGAAATCCTCTACCAGAATCAAGCCGCGCGCGGGATCGACCGCCATCACCTCGGGCGCGGACAGGCCCAGCGCGGACAGGTGGGCGCCCACACGCAGGTAGGCGGCAAGGCTGTCGCGGTCGGCCGGCGTGGCGACCGGCGCGCGCATCAGGATCGCGGTGTCGCCGGCGCTACGGGTCAGGCGCAGGTAAGACCGCGCGGAGGCGTCGGCGGCGAGCGGCGCGCCCCTCGCCCCGCCCCAGCCGGCGCGGTCGAGGAAAGCCTCGGTCGCGGTGGCGGCACTCTCCATCACGGGCGGATCAGCGGCGCGAGGCAGCGGCGGGCGAGGTCGCTGCCCTCGGGCGCATGGAGCGTCACCTCGCGCCCGTCTTTCGGGGCCGTCTCGAAGAGCAGGCAGACGGCTTCCGCGGGCCAGTCCGGCGCGATGCGGTCGGGCCATTCGATGAGGCAGATCGCGTCGTCCATCGCGATGTCGAGGCCCAGTTCCACCAGTTCCTGCGGGTCGGTGAGGCGGTAGAGGTCGGCGTGCCAGACCTCGCCTACGGGCGTGTCATAGCTTTGCACGAGCGTGTAGGTCGGCGACGGGATCTCGGCGCCATCATCGCCCAGCAGGCTGCGGATGAGCGCGCGGGCGAAATGGCTTTTTCCCGCGCCAAGCTGGCCCTGCAGCAGGAGCGTGTCACCGGGCGCCAGCCTCGGCGCCAGCGCGCGGGCCAGGGCATCGGTCGCGGCGGCGTCGGGCAGGCCCCGCGCAGCGCGCGGCGCCCAGCCGGGGGGCGGGGCAGCAAGGTCGGGGTCGGAGGCGGCGGTGATCCGGGTCATGTCGGGGCGAGTGTAGCCATCTGCCCCGAAGCTGCAACGCGCGACGACATGCGCCGGCGGTCAGTCGGTCCCGGCCGACCGCACCTGGAAATCCGCCCGCGGCTCGGCCATCTCGCGGCGCGCCTGTGTCGTCTGGCCGGGGCCGGATCGCGCGAAGAGGGCGCCGGCCGCCGCGCCCTCGCCATCGGCGGCAAGAAACCGCACCGACATCGCACCGCCCGCCAGCGGCGCCACCCGCGCGGCCAGGCGCCGCCCGTCGAGCAGCACGAGTTCTGCGGACCAGGCCGCGCGGTCGGTCTTGTGGGCGGAGAACTGGCGGATGTCGGCCCACAGCCCGGTCGGCGCGCAGCGCGCCTGCCAGCCGCGCGTCGCCTCGGCCACCGAAAGCGCGCCGATCAGGTCTTTCGGATCATCCCCCCACAGCGCGGCGTAGCCGTCATTGGCCAGCACCAGCCGCCCCTCGCCCGAGAAGACGGCGACCGCGCCGGGGGTGTCGTCGAGCACGGATTGGTAGAGCTCCAGATCGCCGCGGAACTTGCGGGTCAGCGACACCTCGGAGGTGATGTCCTCGAACATGAAGGCCACCGCGCCGTCAGGGTGAGGGCGACCGATCACACGAAAGCTCTGCCCGGTCGAAAGCGTCCAGAGCTCCTGATAGGTGCCCTGCTCGGCGCTTTGTTCCAGTCGCGCGATTTCGTCCCGCCAGCTGCGGTAGTTCTTCGGCTCGGGCATCCGTTGGCGGTCGCGCAGCGCGTCGAGGAAGGCGACGAGGCCGGGACGGCCGGACAGGAATTCGGGCGACAGGGTCGAGAGCGTGACCAGCGCCGGGTTGAACAGCATCAGCTCGCGCCGCCGGTCGAAGATGGCGAGCCCGATGGGCAGGTGCGCGAAAGTCTTGGACAGGGTCTGGACGAAGTTGCGCAGCGAGGTTTCCGCCGCCACCAGCCGGTCGATCGGGACGGCGCAGCACAGCGTTCCGTCATCCTCCAGTCGGTGGGCCGAGACCTCGAACCACAGCGCGCCGTCGGCGGTGGTCGCGAGGTCGCTGTCGGGCAGCGCGAGACGGCAGCGGCGCAGGCTGCCCGGCTCCGGCATCGGGTCGAGCTGGTCGGCGAAAAGCTGTGGCACGGGCCAGGTGACGGCGCCGGGATCGCCGCCCGCCAACCGCTCCACCAGCGCGAGATAGGGGCCGTTGGCCCAGAGGATGCGGCCGGGCCCGTCCTCCTTCCACATCGCGGCGAGGCCGAAGTCGAGCGCATGGCGCAGATCCTCCGCCTCGGTCTGGAGCGCCTGCAGCACGGGGCCGTCGATGACCTGGCGGCCGCTGCCGGCCTCGGTCGGGCCGATGGTGATGATGAGCCTGTCGCCATCCGCCCGCCCCGCGACGGACAGGGTGTCGGGACCAAAGACGCCTTGCAGCACGAACGCCTCGCCCCTGCGGGCAAGGGCGGCAAGACGCGCCGGCAGATCGGGGTTGAGACCACCAAGGCTGCGCGCCAGCACGCCGAAAGCGGCGGTGCGGTCGGTGCCGGGCGGCAGGAAAGCATCGCAAGGGTCGGCCGGGGACAGCAGATACCCCTCGCGGAACTCGTAGCGGCGGGGCCTGTCGGCAAAGACCGGGCCCGTGGCCGCGGCGCCGTCCCTGGGCGGTCGCGCGAAGCAGCCTGTCAGCATCACGGCCACCCCGGCGCTCAGCAGGCTGACGCCGCCGAACAGCATCATGTTCATCACCAAGTTCTGCACCGCAGGTCCCCGTATATCCCCGGGGTGAGAATGGGTGCGAAGGGTTAACAGCGCGTTAAGTTAACGGATGCGGCCGCGCCCGCGTCACACCGCGAAGGGCAGGTTCTCGCCCAGCGGGCCGCTTGCCTCTTCCTCCAGCAGCCCCAGCGCCATCTGCGGCCAGATGACCTGCACGATGGCGCCGCCGCGGTCGCGCTTGTCTTCGGCCGACAGGAACGGGTCGGAGGCGTTCAGGAAGGTGACCCGCGCGCCCGAGCGTTCCAGCAGCGTCTTGGCGATGAAGAGGCCAAGGCCCATCCCCTCGTAGCCCGGCCGGTCGGGGTTTTGCGCCTGCACGCGGCGGCTGAGAAACGGATCGCCCAGCCGGCCCATCAGGTCGGGCGGGTAGCCCGGCCCATCATCGGTGATCCGCAGCCGGATCTCGCCCGCGCCCCAGGAGGCGTCGACCCAGACCTGGCTCTGCGCGAAATCGACGGCGTTCTGGATCAGGTTGCGCAGGCCGTGGATCACCTCGGGCTTGCGCCAGACGATGGGCTGGCCCAGCGGCGCGCCGGGATCGGGCTGGAATTCGTACAAGATCGCGATACCGCGGTCGGCGTGGGGGTCGGCCGCCTCGCTGATCACCTCGCCGAAGGGGGCGGAGTGCACGTGCAGGTCATCCTTTCCGGCCCGGCCCATCGACCGCAGGATGTCGCGGCAACGGTCGGCCTGCTCGCGGATCAGGCGGGCGTCGGCGGCGAGGTCAGGGTGGCCCTCCAGCTCCTCGGCCAGTTCGGTCGAGACAAGCTTGATGGTGGCAAGCGGCGTGCCCAGCTCATGCGCGGCGGCGGCGACGACCCCGCCCAGGTCTGTCAGCTTCTGCTCGCGCGCGAGCGCCATCTGGGTCGCCAGCAGCGCCTGGCTCATCGAATGGGTCTCGGTCGTGATCCGGTGGGCATAGGCCGAGAGGAACACGATGCCGATGGTGATCGACATCCAGAAGCCGAGCAGAAACAGGTCGGGCAGCTGCAGAACCTCGCCGGTCTGGGTCATCAGCGGCACGTGGAACAGCGCCAGCACCGAGATCATCGCCACCGCGAGCACGCCCAGGATGGCGGTCGAGCGGACCGTCAGCGCGGTGGCCGAGATCGTCACCGGCGCAAGGATCAGCAGGGCGAAGGGGTTGTTGAGCCCGCCGGTGAGGAACAGAAGGAAGCTGAGCTGCGTCAGGTCGAAGAGCAGTGTCAGCATCGCGTCGCGGTCGCTGAGGCGCTGGTTCTCGGGGAAAATCGTCATCGCGATCAGGTTCGAGACGACGCTGGCCCCGATGGCGAGAAAGCAGAGCCCAAGCTCCACCCGCAGCCCGAGGTAGAGCGAGGCGGTCACCACCGTGACGGTCTGCCCGAGGATCGCCAGCCAGCGCAGCACCAGAAGCGTCCGGAGCCGCACCCATTCGCTGCGGGTGTCCTGGCGGACGAGATCGAGGGCGGGATCGAAACTGGCGCTGACCATGGGGGGCTTTCTGTCACAGGCGGCAGATCGTGAATTGATAGGGCGCACGGCATAGGTAATCAACTTTGACCGACAGGATCGGCGCGACCACCGCCGCAGACCGCAAGGATTTCCGATGACCCGCACCTATGCCCTCGCCTCCGCCGTCCTGATCGGCGTCCTGCTGATCGGCGCCGCCATTGCCGTGTACCTGGGCCAGGCGCGGCAAAGCGTCTCGTCCGACCCGTTCGGCCAGTGCCGCGAAAGCGTGGTGGCCGGCGGCGGCGGCCAGATCGGCGGGCCGTTCACGCTGATCAGTGAAACCGGCGCAACGGTGACGGAGCAAGAGGTCATCAGCGAGCCGACGCTGCTCTATTTCGGCTATACCTTCTGCCCCGATGTCTGCCCGCTCGACACCGTGCGCAACGCCGAGGCGGTCGATATCCTCGAAGCCGACGGCTACAGCGTGCAGCCCGCGATGATCTCGGTCGATCCCGAGCGCGACACGCCCGAAGTGATGGCGGCCTTCACCGAGAACGTGCATCCGCGCATGCTGGGCCTGACCGGCACGCCAGAGCAGACCGACGCGGCGGCGCGTGCCTACCGCGTGTTCTACCGAATCAACCGCGAGGGCGATGACCCGTACTACCTCGTGGACCACTCGGCGTTCACCTATCTCGTGCTGCCCGAGCACGGCTTCGTCGAGTTCTTCAATCGTGAAACCACGCCGCAACAGATGGCCGACCGCACGGAATGTTTTGTCGACGCCGCGCGTTAAAGACTGGACTTTCCCGCCTCTCGGACAAATTGACGCTTGAAAGAGATTGCCTGTAAGAAGGTTCAATGGCTGAACGATCGGAAGGAGACGCCGAATGTCGCAGGATCGTAACCTGAGGGACATCGGACCAGACAGGTCCCTGCTCCTGGTGGACGACGACGAGCCCTTCCTGCGGCGGCTGGAACGCGCGATGGAAAAGCGCGGCTTCGAGGTCGAGGCCGCGGGCTCCGTCGCCGCCGGCAAGGCGATCGCCAACGCGCGCCCGCCCGCCTATGCGGTCGTCGATCTGCGGCTCGAGGACGGCAACGGGCTCGACGTGGTCGAGGCCCTGCGCGACAAGCGGCCCGATTGCCGGATCGTGGTGCTGACCGGCTACGGCGCCATCGCCACGGCGGTCGCCGCGGTCAAGATCGGCGCCACCGATTACCTGTCGAAACCTGCCGACGCCAATGACATCACCGCGGCCCTGCTGGCCGACGAGGAAGAAATGCCGCCGCCGCCCGAGAACCCGATGTCGGCCGACCGGGTGCGGTGGGAGCATATCCAGCGGGTCTACGAACTGTGCGACCGCAACGTAAGCGAAACCGCCCGGCGGCTGAACATGCACCGGCGCACACTGCAACGTATTCTCGCCAAGCGATCGCCGCGTTAAGAGACGCCGGAATTGTATGTGCCCTGAGTCGGGAGAATCCGATGCTGTCCCTGCGTGCCCTTGCCTCTGTCTGCGCGGCCGTGCTTGTCGCGGCCTGCGTGACCACCCCGCGCGAACCTGAACCACCTGTCCTGACGCTGGATGCGCAGGGCCTGCGGCCAACGGTCAGCCAGCAGCGCGTCGATTTCGGACGCGACCAGGCCGGCGTCGTCGCCACCGTCTCGCGGGTGTTGAACGAAATGCCCTCCTCGGTCACCACGACGGCCGAATGCGGGGCGGGCCCGGTGACGGCCGCCTCGTGGGACGATGGGCTGACGCTGAATTTCCAGAACGGCACCTTTGTCGGCTGGACCAATGCCGACCCCGACCTGGCCGTTGCGGGCGGGTTCCGCGCGGGCCAGCCGCGGCTGGAAATGCCGCAGGTCAGCTTTCAGGTCACGACGCTCGGTACCGAGTTCTCGCGCAGCGATGTCTCCGGCATCCTGAGCGAGGATGACGAACGTGTCCGATTGCTCTGGGCCGGGACGACCTGCTTCTTCCGCTGAGGCGGGTCAGGCGACCGACCTGAGCCAACGCAGGAACAGGCGCAGCCGGTCCGACGGCGGGCCGGGCGGGCGCAGGATGAAATATCCCAGATCCCGGTCGGGCACGGTCGGCACCTCGGCCAGCCGGCCCGCGGCGAGATCGGCCTCGACCACCGCGAAGGGCTGCACCGACAGCCCGGCACCGGCGCGGCAGGCGGCAAGGACCATATTGTTGGAGGCGAGCTCGCTGACGTTCAGCGCATCGGGCTCCACGCCCTGCGCCCGCAGCCAGGCAAAGAATTCCCCGAAATTCGTATCGGAGAGCCAGGGCATCGTGGCCAGCGCGCGGCGGCCCGCCTCGGTCGCGATGTCCAGACCCTTGGGCAGGCGCCCGATCAGCGCGGGCGTGCCGACGATGGCATTGCGCCCGTCGGTCAGAAGTTCCGCCTCCAGCCCCGGCCAATTCCCGCGCCCGTAGCGGATGGCAAGGTGATGCACGCTGCGCCTGAGGTCGACGACCGTGTTTTCGGCGCTGATCGAGACCGCAAGGCCGGGATGCGCCGACCAGAACGAGGCGATGCGCGGCATCAGCCAGTTCTCGGCGAAGCTTTGCGTCGTGGTGAGCGAGATCGGCCCGTCGGCACGCGCGCCGCGCGCCGCCCGCACCCCCGCCGCGATTTCCGCGAAGCCCGTGCCGAGGTCGCGGGCCAGTTGCGCACCGGCGCCCACCGTCGCCACGCCGCGCCCTTCGCGCAGCATCAGGGACTGGCCGAGATGCGCCTCGAGCGCGCGGACATGCTGCGCGATGGCGGCATGGGTCACGTTCAACTCGCGCGCTGCGGCGGAATAGGAGCCGTGGCGCGCCGCGGCCTCGAAGGCCCGCAGCGCCGAGAGGGAGGGGATGTCGCGCCAGTCCATATGATAGCCCCGCTTACATATGGAATTTCTTGCTGACTCGCGACGCGGCGTCAACCCGGCGTAGGGTGAGGACAGATTTCAACGACAGGAGGCCGAGATGTTCAACATCCTCGCAGACACGTTCAAGACCGCAGCCCGCCAGAACGACTGGGACGCGCCGCGCCATTGGCGCAACCCCGACGAGGCCCCGCCCGAGCGCCGCACCCGGGACCGCGACCGGCAGACCATGCGCCGGTGGCTGCGGAGCACGGGCATCCTGTAGGCCGAGATGCGCCCTGCCCTAGTCGAGATCGAAACGCTTGAGGATCTTGTCGACCACGCGCCCGTCGGCCATCCGGTAGCCCTCGATCCGGCCGTAATTCTCGAACCCGCGCGATTGGTAATAGGCCAGCCCGCTTTCGTTATCGGCGCGGATGTTGGCGTTGATCCACCTGTATCCGAGCGCCTTCGCAGCGGCCGTGGTCGCTGCGAAGAGTTTCGAGCCGATGCCGAGGCCCTGCTGGCCCGGCTTGGCGAAGGTGGCGATCTCGGCGGCTTCGGGGGGCAGGTAGTCACCGCCCCGGGAAATCCATTGAAACCCCACGATCTCGCCGTCCGGCTTCTCGGCGATGTGCCAGGCGGAAACTTCCGGCGCCGCCTGCATCCTTGCAAGGATGTACTGGGCATCGACCGCGCCGGTCATGGCGGTGGTTCCGCCGATGGCGATGATCTCCGACAGGATCGCGGCCATGTCGCGCGCATCGAGGTCATGGGCGGGGCGGACGTGGATCACAGCGCCGCCATCAGCGCCGTATGCCGCGCGGTGAAGGCGTCGCGGGATTGCACGGGAGGGCGCAGCACGAGGGTAAGGCCGTCGACACACGCGGGATCGGGCCTGCCGAAGAACCTGTCCGCCTCGGGCACGGCAAATCCGGCAAGCTGTGTCGCCTCGAGCCAGGCGGAAATCCTGTCGGCCTTCTTGATCAGGGTCTTCACGGGTTTCGGCAACACCGCGGGCAGGCCGAAACGCAGGTGGATCGCGGCGGTAAGCCGGTCGTCGAGCGCACCGTAGCTGGGCCCAACGGCGGCCTTCACCGGCGAGATCATGTCGCCGATCACGTATTCCGGTGCATCATGCAGCAGCGCGGCCAGCCGCCATTTCGGCGCCCAGTCGGGCTTAAACCTTCCGCAGATCTGTTCGACCAGCAGGGCGTGTTCGGCCACCGAGTAGGCGAAATCGCCCCGCGTCTGGCCGTTCCACCGGGCGACAAAGGCGAGACCATGCGCGATATCCTCGATCTCGATGTCCACCGGCGTGGGGTCGAGCAAGTCGAGTCGGCGGCCCGACAGCATCCGCTGCCAGGCGCGCGGGGGGGATTTGGGCATGGCGGCCTCCGCAGTTTCCCGCGTGATAGCATCTGCCGGATTGGGGGCCACCCCCAAACCCCTTCGTGCCGGGAAAGCCGGGATCAGCCGGGCTATTCCGGGGTCAGAAGATCGCCCAGAACAGCACCACCAGCACGATGCCCGTCAGCACCACGGCGACGGTGAAGGGTCCGGCGGCGCGGGCGCGCTTGCGATCCTGGTCCGTGCGAGGCAGTTGCTCGGGGCGATCGGTCGCCCCGGCGTCACCCGGCCCGGCGCGGACATCTCCGGTGACGGAGTTGCGGGTATGGGGTTGGCTGTGGGAATGCAGTTCACTCATGATAGGCCTCCTTCCAAGGGAAGAACGCCGTCGCGCGCAAGCTGTTCCCGGATTTCCGCGTCGCGCCCGGCACGCCCGCCGGGCACACCGGCCGCCACGGCCTCTCAGATCTGCATCACGATGCGCCCGTCGATCTGTCCGGCGCGCATCTTGTCGAAGATCGCGTTGATGTTCTCGAGCCGGTCCCAGGTGAAATGCGTGGCGACCTTGCCCTCGCCCGCAAAGGCCAGGGCCTCGCGCAGATCGTTGCGCGTACCGACGATGGAGCCGCGCACCGTGATCCGCTTGAGCACGATCTCGAAGATCGGCAGCGGGAAATCTCCCGGCGGCAGCCCGACGAGGGACATGAACCCGCCGCGGCGCAACATTCCAACGGCCTGCGAGAAGGCCGAATTGGACACCGCCGTGACCAGCACGCCATGCACGCCGCCCATCTGCGATTGCAGTTCGGCCACCGGGTTCTCGTCGACGGCGTGGAAGGTCAGATCGGCCCCGAGCTTCGTGGCGAGGTCGAGCTTGTCGCGGTGGATGTCGACCGCGACGACGTGAAAGCCCATCGCCTTGGCGTATTGCACCGCCATATGGCCGAGACCGCCGATGCCGGAGATCGCGATCCAGTCGCCCGGTTTCGCCTCCAGCTCCTTGAGACCCTTGTAGACGGTGACACCCGCGCACAGGACCGGCGCGGCCGGCCCGAAGTCGAGCCCGTCGGGCAGCAGACCGACGTAATTGGCGTCACAGGCGACGTATTCGGCATAGCCGCCGTCGACGGTGTAGCCGGTCATCTGCTGGCTTTCGCAAAGGGTTTCCCATCCGCCGACGCAATGCACGCAGCGCCCGCAGGCGGTGTGCAGCCAGGGCGCGCCGATGCGGTCGCCTTCCCTGAGATGGGTGACGCCCGCGCCAAGCGCGGCCACCTCGCCCACGCCTTCGTGGCCGGGGATGAAGGGCGCGGAGGGCTTGACCGGCCAATCGCCTTCGGCGGCGTGCAGGTCGGTGTGGCAGACGCCCGAGGCGCGCACACGCATCAGCACCTGTCCGGGCCCGATCACGGGCACCGGCACCTCGCGGATTTCCAGCGGCTGCCCGAGGGCGGGCACGACGGCGGCTTTCATGGTCTTCGGCAGGGACATCGCGATTCTCCGGCAGGGGTTTGCGGGCAACTCGGCGCAGTAGCCACGCAATCAGAGGCGGCCGACATGACGCGGATCAAGGCGCGCGGCCTCTTTCCATTGCCGCAACGCGGCACCGGTGCTAAGTCGCGGTCAACGCCGCCAGATCATTCCGAGGATTGCCGCCCGTGACCGATTACATCGTCAAAGACATCAACCTGGCCGAATACGGTCGCAAGGAACTCGACATTGCCGAGACCGAAATGCCGGGCCTGATGGCGCTGCGCGAGGAATACGGCACGGCAAAGCCGCTCAAGGGCGCGCGCATCGTCGGCTCGCTGCACATGACGATCCAGACCGCGGTGCTGATCGAGACGCTGGTCGACCTCGGCGCCGATGTCCGCTGGGCCTCGTGCAACATCTTCTCGACGCAGGACCATGCGGCGGCGGCCATCGCCAAGGCCGGCATCCCGGTGTTCGCGATCAAGGGCCAGTCGCTGGAAGAGCATTGGGATTACCTCGATAAATCGTTCCAGTTCGCGGACGGCCCGAACATGATCCTCGACGATGGCGGCGACGCGACGCTCTACGTGCTGCTCGGCGCGCGCGCCGAGGCGGGCGAGGACATCATCGCCGTGCCGACCTCGGAAGAGGAGGAGGTGATCAAGGTCCAGATCAGGAAGCGGATGGAGGCGAGCCCCGGCTGGTTCACCAAGATGCGCGACCAGATCAAGGGCGTGTCCGAGGAGACGACGACCGGGGTTCACCGTCTTTACGAGCTGCAGAAGAAGGGCGAACTGCCCTTCCCCGCGATCAACGTGAACGATTCAGTGACCAAGTCGAAGTTCGACAACAAATACGGCTGCAAGGAATCGCTTGTCGACGGCATCCGCCGCGCCACCGACACGATGATGGCCGGCAAGGTCGCCGTCGTCTGCGGCTACGGCGACGTCGGCAAGGGCTCGGCCGCGTCGCTGAGCGGCGCGGGTGCCCGCGTGAAGGTGACCGAGGCCGACCCGATCTGCGCGCTTCAGGCCGCGATGGACGGGTTCGAGGTGGTGCTGCTGGAAGACGTGATCGACAGCGCCGACATCTTCATCACCACCACCGGCAACAAGGACGTGATCCGCATCGAGCACATGCGCG
>CAKZPN010000074.1 GCA_937139335.1 uncultured Roseicyclus sp.
CATGGGTGCGGACATCAGGTCAGCGCCGCCAGATCCGCCGGTGGCACGTTGCAGATGCTGGTCTTCCAGCGTGCGCAGGTCTGTCGCGGTCATTCCGGCAGGGGTTTGCAGGTGCACCCGCCAGTGACCCGGCGCGCGCGCGACATAGGCGGTGCGCGAAAACGGAACCCCGTCGATGCGTCCGCTCAGACGGCATCCTGTTAAGGCGGCACTCTCGACCGTGATGGTCTGGCCGTCCGGCTGTACGGCTGTCAACACCGACCCGGAGCCGTTTACGCGGATCGGGTCGTCTTTGGTCGTCTCCCAATAGGATGCTGCACCGGGCCACCCCGCAGGGGCCGTGAGCCGCCATGACCCCAGGCTTTCCCAGGGCGACGCGCCCGCCGGGGCGAGATGCAGATGCAGCGCCATCGCGGCAAGGGCCATGTCCCGGGGATCAGCGGACGGTTCAGTCCAGCCGCCTGGAAACATCTCGGGCAGGCCTGAGGTATGGTGCCGGAACGCCTCAAAATCCGGGTGTGTCAGCAACGCGCGCTGATAGGCCAGGTTCAGACCGACGCCACCGACTGCAAAGGCATCCATTGCGACAACCGCCCGGCGGATCGCACCGGCCCGATCCGGCGCGTGGACGATCAGCTTGGCAATCATCGAATCGTAATGGTGGCTGACGACCGAGCCTGCCTCGACCCCGGTATCGAGCCGCACGCCGGCGGGCGGAGCCCAAAGGCTGATCTCGCCCGTTTCGGGGCGGAAATTCTCGGCCGGGTTTTCGGCGGCGATGCGGATTTCAATGGCGTGCCCGTCAAACTGCACATCGCCTTGCGTCAGCGCCAGCGGCTCGCCCCGCGCGATGCGCAACTGCCATTCGACCAGATCGATGCCGGTGATCGCCTCGGTCACGGGGTGTTCCACCTGCAACCGGGTATTCATTTCCAGAAAGTAGTATTCACCGCGCCCGGGGTCATAGAGGTATTCCACCGTCCCGGCGGAGCGATAGCCGATCGCCTGCGCCAACCGCACCGCTGCCGCACGCATGCGGTCGCGCACAGCCTCGGGAAGATCGGCGGCGGGGGCTTCTTCGATCAGCTTTTGGTGGTTGCGTTGCAGCGAACAATCGCGGTCGCCCAGATGCAGCACGGTGCCGTGAGTGTCGCCCAGAACCTGCACTTCGACGTGGCGGGCACGGGGCGCATAGCGTTCGAGGAACACCGCCGGATCGCCGAAGGCGCCTTGCGCTTCGGCCCGGGCAGATGCAATCGCTTCGGGTGCGTCGCCCGGATCGGAGACCAGCCGCATCCCGCGTCCGCCGCCGCCGGCGCTGGCCTTGACCAGAAAGGGGGTGCCAAGCGCCTCGGCCTCTTGCAGCAGGCGCGCGTCGGACTGATCCTCGCCGCGATAGCCGGGCAGGACGGGCACGCCTGCGGCTTCGGCGGCAGCCTTGGCCTCGATCTTGGAGCCCATCCGCGCGATAGCGTCGGGTTCCGGCCCGATGAACACAAGGCCCGCCGCCTCGACCGCCGCCGCGAAACCGGCATTCTCAGACAGAAAACCATAGCCTGGGTGCACCGCACCCGCGCCCGTCGCCCGCGCAGCCTCAAGGATGGCCTCGACGTTCAAATAACTGTCCGACGGGGCGGCCCCACCGATGCAGACGGCATGATCGGCCTCGGCCACGAAGGGCGCGTCGCGGTCCGCGTCCGAAAACACCGCTACGCTTTCCAGCCCCAGTTTGCGGCACCCGCGCTGGATGCGCCGGGCAATCTCGCCCCGGTTGGCGATCAGAACGCGGGTGAAGCTCATTTCACCCGCCATGACGGAACGCCCTTGTTGATGAAGCTGTTGATGCCTTCGATACCTTCCTCCGTCTCCCACGCATCGGCCAGCCGGTCGGCGGTGTAGATCATGTTGGTCTCCAGATCGTGGGACGCGACATAGGCGATCAGCGCCTTGGTATCGGCCACGGCACCCGGCGCGGCCTGAAGGTGATCATGCACCACCCGGTTCACCGTGGCGTCCAGGTCGCCCGGCGCGACAACCTCGGTCAACAGACCGATCCGCTCGGCGCGGGCCGTGTCGAACAACGCCCCCGACAGCATGGTTTCACGCGAATGCACCTTGCCGATGCGGGCCACCACATAAGGCGATATATTCGCGGGCAGAAGGCCCAGTTTGACCTCGGTCAGACCGAAGCGCGCGCCTTCGGCGCCGATGGTGTAGTCGCAGACGGAGATCATGCCGACACCGCCACCGTAGGCCGGGCCGTTGATCCGCCCGATCAAGGGCTTGGGCAGCGTGTCAAGACGGCGCAACAGCCGCGCCAGCGTGGCGCTTTGTGCGACCCTTTCACTACGGGTTTTCTCGACATTAGAGGCGAACCAGTTGAAATCGCCGCCCGCGCAGAAGCTCTTGCCCGCGCCGGTCAGGACCACAATACGCACATCGTCATCTGCAGCCAGCTTTTCGGCGGCATCGTATAGCTCTGCGATCAATTCGCCATTCAGCGCATTGTGTTTGTCGGGGCGGTTGAGCGTCAGCGTGGCGACGCCACGCGCATCGGTTTCGATAAGGATCGTGTTGTAGGTATTGGTCAACTTGAAGCCTCACATTCTGAATACAGGCGTATGGCGACCGGCTTCGGGCACCGATGTCACGATGGCCAGACACAGGCCAAGGATATCGCGGGTTTGCGCGGGTTCGATCAGCCCGTCATCCCAAAGCCGCGAGGTGGCATAATAGGGATCGGACTGTTCACCGTACTGGGCCCGAACCTGCTCCTCGATCAGCTTCATGTCGGCCTCCATCTTGCCCGGGTCGCCCCCTTTCTGGCGGCGCAGTTCCAGCATCACATTTGTGGCGATGTCGGCAGACATGGTGGCCAGTTCCGCCGTGGGCCAGGCAAAGAGAAAATTCGGGGCGAAACCACGTCCGCACATGCCGTAGTTGCCTGCCCCGTATGAGCCGCCCAAGAGGACCGACAGGCGCGGCACCTTGGCAACCGACATGGCATAGACCAGCTTGGCGCTGTCTTTGGCAATGCCGCCGCGCTCGGCTTCGGTGCCGACCATGAAGCCCGAGATGTTGTGGAGGAACAAAAGCGGGATGTTGCGTTGATCGCACATCGACACGAATTGCGCGCCCTTGAGCGAACTGTCGGACACAAGCGCCCCATTATTTGCGAGAATGCCCACTCGATAGCCGTGAATCCGCGCGGTGCCGCAGACCAGCGTCTCACCCCATCCGGGCTTGAATTCGCGGAATTCGCCGGCGTCGATCATGCGCAGCAGAACCTCGCGCATGTCATAGGGCTGTTTGCGATCGGCGCTGATGACGCCAAGCAGTTCCTCTGGGTTGCGCGCCGGCGGCGCGCAGGTTGCATCGGGACCCATCGGGCGCGACAGGCCCAGTTCGGATACGATGTCGCGCATCAGAGCAAGCGCATGATACTCGTCCTCGGCCAGATGGTCAGACACACCGGAGACGCGCGAATGCATCTCGGCCCCCCCCAATGTTTCTCCATCAACCTCTTCGTTGATCGCCACCTTGACGATCGAGGGGCCGCCCAGATGGATGCGTGCGTTGCCGCGTACCATGATGACTTCGTCCGACAGGGCCGGGATATAGGCCCCACCGGCCGTGCAGCCTCCAAAGACCGCCGAGATCTGCGGCAGGCCGCTCGCGGACATGTTGGTTTGACGATAAAAGGAATTGCCGAAATGGCGGGCATCGGGGAAAACCCGGTCCTGCTCTGGCAGATAGGCACCGCCGCAATCCACCAGATAGAGGCAGGGCAGCCGGTTCTCGGCTGCGATTTCCTGGGCGCGGATGTGTTTCTGCACGGTTTCGTGATAGAAAGACCCACCCTTCACTGTCGCATCGTTGGCGATCACAACGCAGGGCAGCCCGTGGACGATCCCGATACCGGTCACGATCCCCGCACCGGGCACCTCGCCCCCGTATTGACCGTAGGCGGCAAGCGACGACAGCTCAAGAAACGCAGTGCCCGGATCCACCAGCAGGTCGATCCGTTCGCGGACCAACAGCTTGCCGCGCTTGCGATGCCGCGCGACCATATCGGGGCGGCCGCCAGCCGTTGCTTCGGCGATCCGCGCACGCAGCGTTTCGACGCGCTCGCTTTGTGCGGCGTGGTTGCGGGTGTAGGTCTCTGATGCGGTCAGCACCGCTGTTTCAAGACGTGCCATGAAGTCAGGTATCCTGTCTTTGGAGTATCCCGTTGAGGAACACATCGGCATAGGTGCGTGACAACGCATCGGCGCTACCGCGGTCCGGGTCGAACCAATCGAGCGTGGCGTTCAATGTACCGATCAGCATCAGGCGCAGGCGACGGATATCGACGTCTTGCTTCAGCGTGCCATCTTTCTTAAGCTGGGACAGAAGACTGTCCCACTCTGCCTCATAGGCCCTGCGCGTGGGCAAGTTGGCATCCCGGACGGATTGCGGCACCTGCCCGAAAATACGCACATTCGCCGATGTATAATCGCTCACATCAATAAGCGCGCGCAGATGCGCCCGGATCGCGGCGCGCAGTACCGTTTCGCCGTCGGCATCGGCCCGCAGGTCGGTGACGGCGTCTCTCATGCTCTCGTGAACGACTCGAATCCCTGCATCAAGAACGGCCGCGACGATCTCGTCCTTGGAACCGAAATGATAATATATGCTACCCGCCTTGATCCCGGCGGCCTCGGCAATTTTTCGGAGCGAAACGGACCCGTAGCCTTGTTCGCGGAAAAGCCGCGCGGCAATGTCCAGCACCCCATCCCGTCCAACCGCGCTGCGCGATGTCTCGTTGATTTTGATTGCCGTGTTTTGTGCCATATACTTTCGTATCGCCCCAACGCCTAACTAACGCCGGTTAGGTTAATAACGCAAATGAGTAAATCGTCGTGATCGTGCCAGACTAGAGTTTGCGGAAAATTCCGCATTGGCGACCGCCAAGAGGCCGCCCAGACATTAATGTGCTTGCCCGGACCCCGTCATCGGGTCCGGGCAAATGCCTTAGATCACGAAACCGCCACCGCAGATGACGTGCTGGCCTGAAATGAAGTTCGATTCCGGCGCACAGAACAGATAGACGGCACCGGCAGCTTCTTCCGGAGTGCCGACCCGGCCCAGCGGGATCATGCGCTCCATCTGGGACAGGAGATCGGGATTCACGCCGACCTTGATCTCTTTTTCTTCGACCTTGATCGTGCTGTCGCCATCCGCGCTGCCTTCGGTCAAGCGGGTGCGAATCGGGCCGAAGGCGACGGCGTTGACGTTGACCTTATAGCGGCCCCATTCCTTGGCCATCGTCCGGGTGACCCCTAGGATACCGGCCTTTGCGGCGGAATAGTTGATCTGGCCAGCATTGCCGCCGGTCCCTGCGATGGACGAGATGTTGACCACCTTGCGGAACACCTCTTGCCCGGCGGCGGCCTCTTCCTTGGCCTTGGCGCTGATCACCGGCTGGGCAGCGCGCAGGATCTTGAAAGGTGCCGTCAGGTGGACGTCGATGATCGCCTGCCACTGTTCGTCGGACATCTTCTGAACGACGCTGTCCCAAGTGTA
>CAKZPN010000075.1 GCA_937139335.1 uncultured Roseicyclus sp.
GCGATCCCGCCCGTGGGCCTCGGCGGCGCGCAGGCGATCCGCATCGACCACGATCTGGGTGTGCTGGAGGGCGGGTCCGACCCGCGCAAGGACGGCATCGCGCTGGGGTACTGACCGAAAAACGGCGGGGCGCCTCGCGCCCTGCCCGTGAAGCTCAGTTCAGCTGGTATTCCAGCGGGTACTTGCCGTCGCTGAATTCCCCGAACAGGTCGGGCAGGTCGGGGTGATCCACCGGCTCGCCGCTGTCGTCGGGCACCAGGTTCTGCTCGGACACATAGGCGACGTAGTAGGTCTGATCGTTCTCGGCCAGCAGGTGGTAGAACGGCTGTTCCTTCACCGGCCGAGCCTCTTCGGGGATCGCCTCGTACCAGTCGTCGGTGTTGGAAAATTCGGGGTCGATATCGAACACCACGCCGCGAAACGGGTGTTTGCGGTGGCGCACAACCTGGCCGAGTCCGAATTTTGCCGTGCTTCTCAGCATGACCCAATACCCCCTGAACGCTTCTTCTAACGCCTGGCGCCGGCAAATGTCCATGGGGCGGGCGGCCGGGCGGGGGAAACAATCTGTTCAATTTCCCCTTAGGATACTGCACTGCGTGGATTCCGGCCGGCCCGACCGGTCACAATCTCGTGGCCACCCGCGGCAGGGAAATCCCGGCATTCCATCGCCGCCGGTTTCCGGGTATCATCGTCCCCAACAATAAACCGAATACATCGGGCACGAGCAGGATCATGAAACGCAGAACCCTCATCTTGGGTGCTCTCTGTGCTGTCGCCGCAGGCTGCGGCCAGCGCGAGTTCACGGCACCGCGCAACCTCGACAACGCCTGTGCGCTGGCGGACGAACGTCCGCATTACGTGCGCGCGATGCAACGGACCGAACGGCGCTGGGGCGTCCCGGTCCATGTGCAGATGGCGACCTTTCACCAGGAAAGCCGGCTGGTGGGCGATGCCCGCCCGCCCTACCGCTATACGCTCGACGTGATCCCGATGGGGCGGCAAAGCTCCGCGCTGGGGTACAGCCAGGCCCTCGACGGCACCTGGGAGGAATACCAGGCCTCCACCGGCAACCGCCGCGCCCGGCGCACCGACATCGACGATGCCGCCGATTTCATGGGCTGGTACATGACGATCACGCAAGAGCGTAACGGCATCGCGCTCACCGACGCGCGCAACCAGTATCTCGCCTATCACGAGGGTCACACCGGCTTTGCGCGCGGCAGCTACAACGCCAAGCCGTGGCTGCTGGCCGTGGCCGACCGCGTGGCCGCGCGGGCCGAGGTGTACCGGGTCCAGCTGCAAACGTGCAGCTGATCCGCGTTACCGCTCGCGCGACAGGATTTCCTGCTGGATATTGAACAGCCGGCTCGACAGGTTTCCACCCTCGGCCATGTTCCCCAGAACCACGGTCGTCTCGGCCCCGGTGCTGTCGGTGATGACCCACTGACGCAACTCGACCGGCGCGTCGGTGAACACCAGCTCGATCGTCCCGATCTCGGGCCGGTCGGGGTCCTGCGCGAGCACCCGCGTCGCGGTCCCGTCGAACTCGTGCCCGATCACCATGCCGGACCGCGCCAGGTCGACGTTGCGCGCCAGGATCAGGTTCAGCGGTGTCTCGGACAGCGGGTATTGTTCCGGCCGCGTGTTCGACCGCCCGTCGAAGATCGCGACCTGTTGCCCGCCCGCGATCACCACCAGGTTTTCGCCCTCGTATTCGAACCGCACGCGGCCCGGCCGGTTCATGTAGATGGTCCCGGTCGAGATAGAGCCGTCGGAATTGATCTGGGTGAAACTCCCCTCCGCCGTGGCGATGCCGTTGAGGTAGCGCGACAGATCGGACAGCGGGACGAGATCGGCCAGCGCCGGGGCGGCGGTGGCAAGACTGAGCGCAAGGGCGAGGACAAGGCGTTTCATAGCCTCAAGATATCCCTTTACCACGCCCGTTGAAGGGGCTGAAACCGTCATCACGCAACCGTCAGCGGGGGATCGGCAAAGCCTTGCCGACCCGTCATTCCTGTTCCGGCACCAGGATCTCGCGCTTGCCGACGTGGTTTGCACCGCTGACCAGCCCCGCGTCCTCCATCTGCTCGACCAGCCGTGCGGCCTTGTTGTAGCCGATGCCAAGCTTGCGCTGGATGTAGGAGGTGGAACATTTCCGATCCTTCACCACGATCGCGACCGCCTGGTCGTAAAGCGCATCCTCGCCGTCGGTGTTGCCGCCGGTGTTCAGCCCCAGCACCGCGTCGATGTCGCTTTCGCGGTCGTCGTCGGGGCCTTCCAGCACGCTCGAGGCGTACTCGGGCGGCCCGAAGGATTTCAGGTGGCGCACGATCTCCTCGACCTCCTCGTCGCTGACGAAGGGGCCGTGGATGCGGGTGATCTTGGCGCCGCCGGCCATGTAGAGCATGTCGCCCATGCCCAGAAGCTGCTCGGCCCCCTGTTCGCCCAGGATGGTACGGCTGTCGATCTTCGAGGTGACGTGGAAGGAAATCCGCGTCGGGAAATTGGCCTTGATCGTGCCGGTGATGACGTCGACCGACGGCCGCTGCGTCGCCATGATGAGGTGGATGCCCGAGGCGCGCGCCATCTGCGCGAGGCGCTGGATGCAGGCCTCGATCTCCTTGCCCGCGACCATCATCAGGTCGGCCATCTCGTCCACGATGACGACGATGAACGGCATCTTGACCGGCATGAACTCCTCGGTCTCGAACACCGGGTCGCCGGTCTCGTCATCGAAGCCGGTCTGGTAGGTGCGCTTGAACATCTCGCCCTTGGCGAGCGCGTCCTTCACCCGGCCGTTGTAGCCGTCGATGTTGCGCACGCCCATCTTGGACATCTTGCGGTAGCGCTCCTCCATCTCGCCCACGACCCATTTCAACGCGACCACCGCCTTCTTGGGGTCGGTCACGACGGGGCTGAGCAGATGCGGGATGCCGTCATAGACGCTCAGTTCCAGCATCTTCGGGTCGATCATGATCATCCGGCACTCTTCCGGGGAAAGCTTGTAGAGCAGGCTCAGGATCATCGTGTTGATCGCCACCGACTTGCCCGACCCGGTCGTGCCCGCGATCAGCAGGTGGGGCATCTTGGCCAGGTTCGCGATGATCGGGTCGCCGCCGATATCCTTGCCCAGCGCCAGCGGCAGGCGCTGGTTGCCGTCGCCAAAGCTGCGATGGCTCAGGATCTCGCGCAGCAACACCTTCTCGCGGTGCTGGTTGGGCAGTTCGATGCCGATGACAGACCGGCCCGGCACCGTCGAGACGCGGGCCGACAGCGCCGACATCGACCGCGCGATATCGTCGGATAGGCCGATCACGCGGCTGGCCTTGAGGCCCGGTGCCGGCTCCAGCTCGTACATCGTGACCACGGGGCCGGGGCGGACGCTGACGATCTCGCCCTTCACGCCGTAGTCGTCGAGCACCGATTCCAGCATCCGCGCGTTCTCTTCCAGCGCCTCGTCGCTGAGGTGGTGTCGCTCGATCACATCGGGCGGAGTCAGCAGCGAGAGCGACGGCGGCTCGTAGGCCGCGTCCTGCGCCTGCAATGGCAGCGAGGGTTGCGCGTCGGCCCGCGCCTGTTTCGAGGGCGTGGTCTTGCGCGTCATCGCGCGCTGCATCACCCGGCGCTGCAACTCGGTCTGCGGCAGGGCATAGGCCGCGCCGGCGGGCATCTCCTCGCCGGTGTCCTCGTCGATGAAGAGGTTGTCGAGATCCTCCTCCTCCACCGGGGCCGGGCTTGCAACCGGCGGGGCCGGGCGGCGGGCGGCAGTCAGCGGCGGCTCGACGCGCGTGGCCGGGTTGCTGGCAAGCGCCGGCGCGGCATGGGCGGCGGTCATGGGCAACACGCCGCGACGGCGCGCCGCGGCTTCGGCGACGGCATCGGGGCGGCGCACGCGCGACTTGATGACATCGTTGATCCGGGTGCGGATCTGGTCCTCGTTCGGCGGCGCGATCCGCGCGGTGTGGTCCAGCGTCTGCCTCTGCAACTCGGGCTCCAGCCAGACCTCCGGCTCGGGTTCGCGCGCGCGGAACCGCGGCATCCGTGCCAGCAGGCCGGTCGTGCGCCGCACCGGCAGCACCTCGTCCTCGTCCTCCTCATCGTCATGCACGATCGGCACGGTGCGCAGCGCCGGGTCGGGCGCCATGCGCGTGAGCGCAGCCCCCTGCGGTGCACGGGCCGTCGCCTCGGCGCGGGCATCGCGCAGGGCGGCGCGGCGCGCGGCCAGATGCGTCGCCGCCTGTCCGGCCCCATGCCCAGCGCTGCGCAGCCCGCCCGACACCATCGCGCCGACCGACAACAGCCCCAGCACGAGAAAGCGGATGCCCCAGCCGAACTCGGCCCGGCTGACCCCCAGCACGTAGAGCGTCAGCATCACGCCGGTCAGGAACGCCGCCGCCGACAACAGCTTCAGCCCCGCCTGCGGCGCCATCGGCAGCGCGTTCAGCACGGCGCCGAGGATCGTGTCGCCGAACAGCCCGCCCATCCCGAAACTGTGCATCCACGTCTCCGGCGGCGTGAAGCTGGCGGCATAGATCGACGCCAGCGCCGCCGCGATCGGGATGAACAACGCCCGGCCCACCACGCGCTCGTGCCCGAGCAGGATCAGGAACCGCAGCCCCCAGGCCAGCGCCACCACCGGCAGCAGGAACGCGCCATAGCCCATGATCATCATCAGGATCGCCGCCACCGACGCCCCGAACCGGCCCAGCAGGTTCTCCGGCACGGCATCAGTCGCCGCCATGAAATTCGGATCGTCCGGCGCATAGCTGAACAGCAACGCCGCCAGCGCCGCGCCAAGTCCCAGCAGCGCGAAGCCCACGGCCTGTTGCCCAAGCCGCATCAACGCCGCCTGCGTGCGGTCGTCGAGAAGCGGATCACGCTGTCTGGTCTGGTAGGCCATCGCTCTCGTCCCTCATCCGTAAAGACACGCCTTGAGCCGTGTCAGCCCGTCGCGCATTTCTTCTTGTTCGGCGACCATCGCAACGCGGATCCTGTCCGCGCCGGGGGTCACACCATTCACATCGCGCGCGAGGTAAGCACCGGGCAGCACCCGCACCCCCGTCTCGCGCCAAAGCTTCAGCGCCGCCGCCTCGCCGTTCTCGACCGGCAGCCACAGGAAAAAGCCCGCCTGCGGCGCGGTGTAGCCCGGCACGTCGCCCAGGATCGCGTCGGCGATCTGATATTTCGCGCGGTAGAGCGCGCGGTTCTCCTCGACATGGGTCTCGTCGTTCCACGTCCGCGTCGCGACCGCCTGCAACGGCAGCGGCAGCGGCGCGCCGGCGTAGTTCCTCAACTGCTTCATCCGCGCGATGGCCTCGGCCCCGCCCGCGGCAAAGCCCGAGCGCAGCCCCGGCAGGTTCGAGCGTTTCGAGAGCGAGTGGAACACCACCACCCGCTCGGGGTCGGCGCCGGTGCGCTCGACCGCCTCCAGCGCGCCGGGCGGCGGCGTGTCGCGGTATAACTCGGAATAGCATTCGTCGGCGAAGACGCGGAAGTCGTGCTTTTCGGCCAGGCCCAGCAACTTGTCCCACCACGCGGCGTCGGCCACGGCCCCCTGCGGGTTCGCGGGCGAACAGACATAGGCGATGGCAACGCGGTCCAGCACCTCGGCCGGCAGCGCGGCGTAATCTGGCAGGTCGCCCGCCTCGGGTGTCGCGGCCACATACATGGGCTCCGCCCCCACCGCCAGCGCGGCCACGGCATAGACCTGGTAGAACGGGTTGGGCATCAGCACGACGGGCTTCTTGCCGTTTTTCGTTTCGGGACACAGCGCGAGGCAGGCGTTGAACAGCCCCTCGCGCGTGCCGTTCAGCGGCAGCACCTGCCGGTCGGGCGCCACGTTCACGCCGTAGCGCCGCGCGATCCAGCGCGCGATCGAGGTCTGCAATTCGGCCGTCCCGTCATTCGGCGGGTAGCGCCCGAAGCCTTCCAGACAGGCCGCGATCTCGTCCCCCACCCAGGCGGGGAACGGGTGGCGCGGCTCGCCGATGGACATGTGAATGACCGGCCCGCCCGCGCCATGCGCGTCGAGAAGCTTCCGCAACCGCGGGAATGCGTAGTCGGGCAGGTCCGAAAACCGCTCGGGAAACACCATGTGACTGCCTCAGATCCGGGGTCATGCACGCCCCGTTCAAACCGAACCTACAGGCTCGCCGCGCGCCGGTCCAGAAAAAGGCGCGAGGATTCAGGTGGCTGTGGCCGTCAGGCCAATGCCGCCTCGGCCGCGGCCCCCAGCCTGAGCAGCCGTTCCTCGGTCCGGGGCGCCGTCAACATCATCAGACCGCAGGACGCGACGCCGGTCGGCAGGGTCAGGCCGGGCAGTCCCATCAGGTTGCCGACGCGCGTGTTTCGCAGCGTCAGCAGGTTCTCAGTGACGTAATATTCCGCGTCGGTCATCAGCCGGTCGATCTCGGGCGGCAGGTTCGCGGCGGTGGGCAGCAGCACCGCGTCATAGGCGGCGGTTTCCGCGACCCAGACCTGCCGCAGTTGCCGCAGCCGCCGCCAGGCCGCGACGAAGTCGGGCGCACTGAAATCGGCGCCACCGCGGAAGCGTTCGAGGATACGGGGAAACATCTTCTCCGGCGCGGCCTCGATCACGTCGCGCCACCAGCCATAGCCCTCGGTCGCGAACAGGACAGGCGACAGGCCCATCGCTTCCTCGATACCCGTCACCGTCCCGGTCTCGATCCGCGCGCCCGCCTTGTCCAGCCGCGCCAGCGCCCCGGCAAAGCCGCGCCCCGGCGCCTCGCGCACGTCGCTGGTGTAGGGCTCCAGCACCAGGAACCGCCGCCCCTGCAAGCTCGCGCCGTGCAGGTCCGCGGCCTTGCCGCCCCCCAGCACCGCCAGCAGTTCCGCGCAGTCCTCGACCGTCCGGCAGAGCGGCCCCACCGTGTCGAAGCTCTCGGCCAGCGGCACCACGCCCTTCAGGCTCAGCCGCCCATGCGTCGTCTTCAGCCCTACTAGGTCGTTCCACGCCGCCGGCACCCGGACCGAGCCGCCGGTGTCCGTCCCGATCCCCGCCGCGGCGAGGCCGAAGGCGACCGAGGTGGCCGCGCCGGAGGATGATCCGCCCGCCACCCGCGTCGGGTCGTTCACATTCGGCGGTGTCGCGGGCGCCGGGTCGATGTTGCCGCCAAAGGCCGGGTTCAGGCCCAGCCCGGAGAACGCCAATTCCGACATATGCGTCTTGCCGAGGCACACGAGGCCCGCGCGGGTGGCGCGCTGCACCACCTCGGCATCGCTATCCGGCACCCGCCCCTCCAGCAGCATCGAGCCCGCCTCGGTCACGATGCCGGCGGTGTCGAACAGGTCCTTCCAGCTCACCGGCACACCGTCGAGCAGCCCCCGCCGCACGCCATTCTTCGCGCGCAGCCGGGCGCCCTCGGCTTCGGCGCGGGCACGCTCTGGCGTCAGGCGGGCATAGATGCGCGGGCCATGCTCATGCGCCGCGGCGGCGTCGAGAAACGCCTCGGTCAGCTCCACCGGGTCGATCCGGCCGTCGCCGATCGCGCGCCCCAGCTCGCTGGCGCTCTGCCACAGCCAATCGCTCATCCCTGCCCCCTGCCCATGTTGTCGCGGGGCGACGCTACAGCCGGCCCGCGGCATGGACAATCCCGCCCCGCAGACCATAGTCAGGGGCATGGCACATGATGCGGATATCCTGATCGTCGGCGGCGGGTTGAATGGCCCCTGCCTTGCGTTGGCCTCGGCGCAGGCGGGCCTCACCTCCATCGTCATCGACGCGCTGCCCGCCGATGTGCACGCCGGGGCGGAGTTCGATGGCCGCTCCTACGCGCTCGCCCTCGCCTCGGTACGGATGCTGGGGGCGCTCGGCCTCTGGCACGGGCTCGCCCCGGACGCGCAGCCGATCCTGCAGATCAAGGCCTCCGACGGGCGCGCGGGCGAAGGCGCCGCGCCGTTCTTCCTGCATTTCGACAGCGCCGAGCTCGAGGAAGGCCCGATGGGCCAGATGCTCGAGGATCGCTACCTGCGCCGAGCTCTGCTCGACGCGATGGCGGCCGAGCCGAAGATCACGCACCGCCCCGGCACCACCGTCACCGCGCAATCGACCGGGGGCGCGGCCACGGTCACGCTCGCCGACGGCACCACGCTCACCGGCCGCCTGCTGATCGGTGCCGATGGCCGCAAATCCGGCACGGCGGAGCGCGCGGGCATCAGGCGCACCGGCTGGGACTACGGCCAGACCGCGCTGGTCTGCGCCATCGCGCATGACCACCCGCACGAGGGCATCGCGCACCAGTTCTTCATGCCGCCCGGCCCGCTGGCCATCCTGCCACTGCCGGGCAACCGCTCCTCCATCGTCTGGTCGGAGCGTCACGCCGACGCCGAGCGCCTGATGGCCGCGGACGACGACACCTTCCTCGCCCACCTGCGCCCGCGCTTCGGCGATTTCCTGGGCGAGATTTCCCTCGCCGGAAAACGCTACAGCTACCCGCTGAACCTGACCATCGCCAACGCCTTCGTGGCCGAGCGGCTGGCGCTCATCGGCGACGCCGCGCACGGCGTCCACCCGATCGCGGGACAGGGTCTGAACCTCGGACTGCGTGACGTGGGAGCCTTGGCAGAGGTGCTGGCCGATGCCGCGCGGCGCGGCGAGGACATCGCGGCGGCGGACGTGCTGGCGCGCTACCAGACGTGGCGGCGGTTCGACACCGCCTCGCTGGCGCTGGCGACGGACGGGGTCAACCGGCTCTTTTCCAACGACAACCCGGCCCTGCGCCTGATCCGCGACATCGGCATGGGCGCGGTCGGCGCGGTGCCCGCGCTGCGCCGCGCTTTCATGCGCGAAGCTGCGGGGCTGACCGGCGACGTGCCGCGCCTGTTGCAGGGCCGCGTGCTCTAGCCCGCACTACGGAAATCCTGACGTCGCGATACGGCCCCGAACCCACTAGTCTGCCCCGCAACGACGACACGGGGGACAGACATGACCGCCAGCCGCATCATCGCCGCCATCTTCCTCGGGCTCGCCGCGCTCGTGACGGCCTTCACCTTCGCCATCGGCACCAACAACATGGCCTTCACCGGCATCCTCTCGATCCTCGCCGGGGCCGGCACCGCCTTCGTCGCGCTCCGCGCGCCGTCTGGACGGCAGGCCTGGGGGCGCGGGTTCCTGGGGCTTGCCGCCACTCTGGTGGTGATGCCGATGCTGCTGGCCTCCGCGCTTGGCGAGCAGCTGGAGGGTCACACCGCCCAGACCCTGCTGGACGACGACCATGCGATGGGGCAGGCGGTCGTGTCCTCGATGCTGCTGGGGATCAGCACCCTCATCGGCTTCTTCTTCGGCGCCATCGCGCTGGCGCTCGGCCTGATCCTGAACCGCGCGCCCGCCCCGCGCTACCGGCCGCCACAGGACATGACCCAGGGTTAAGCCCTGTCACTCCAGCTTGCGCGCTTCGCTTTCCAGCATGATCGGGATGCCGCCGCGGATCGGGTAGGCCAGATGCGCGGCCTTCGACACCAGTTCCTGCCGGTCGGGGTCGTAGCTCAGCGGCGCGTGCGTCATCGGGCACACCAGCGCCTCGAGCATCTTGCGGTCGGCTATCGTGCCATCGGTCATTGCATCTGCTCCTCCGGCCCGCCGCCGCGCAGCGAGAACTCGATCAGCGTCACCAGCGTCTCGCGCCGGGTGCTCAGCGACGGCGCCTCCAGCAGTGCCTGCTTTTCCTCGGGCGGGAACGGGCAGAGCATCGACAGCGAGTTGATCAGCAGCTCGTCCTCGGCCTCTTTCAGACTGTCCCAGTCGGTCGACAGCGACATCGCGTCGAAATACCGGCCGAGCAGGTCGAGAAACCGCTCGCGGTCAAACCCGTGGTCCACCTCGGTCGGGCCGAGATCGGCGGAGAACCCGTCCCAGGACACGTCGCAGCGGCGATAGGGCGTGAACCCCGTCACCTCCTGCTTGATGCGGAACCGCGACATGCCCGACAGGGTGATCATGTAGCGCCCATCCTCGGTTTCCGAGAACTGCGTGACGCGCCCTGCGCAGCCGATGGAATGCAGCCGCTTTTCCGACGACCCCGGCACCTCACGCGACTGCACCATGCCGATCAGCCTGTGCGGCGTCTTCAGCGTGTCGTCGAGCATCGCGAGGTAGCGCGGCTCGAAGATGTGCAGCGGCAGCCGGGCGCGCGGCAACAACAGCGCGCCGGGCAGCGGAAACACCGGGATCGTGTCGGGAAGATCTGGCGTGTTGATCATGGGCACTGATCTAGCCCCCCGGCCCGATCAGGCAAAGATCATCGAACTGAGCCTGCGCCGCCCGGTCAGCGCGATCGGGTCCTGCGGCTTGAGTGCCTCGAAAATGGTGAAAAGCTGCGCCTTGGCCGCGCCGTCGTTCCACTCCCGGTCGCGGCGGAAGATGTCGAGCAGCTCGTCCACCGCCTCCTGCACCTTGCCGCTCGCGTGCAGAGCCAGCGCGTAGTCGTAGCGCGCCTGCAGATCGCCGGGGTTCGCCTCGACCGCGGCTTGCAGGTCGGCCAGCGGCCCCGCCTGTTCGGCCTGCCGCGCCAGCGCGATCTGCGCGCGCACGGCTTCCAGTTCCGGTGCCCTGGCGATCGCGTCGGGCGCGGTGTTCAGGATGCCCTCGGCCTTGTCGACCTCGCCCAGCGCCAGGTGCGCGCGGGCCAGACCGCCCATCGCACCGGCATGGTCCGGCTCTTCGCCCAGGATGCCGGCAAAGACCTGCGCTGCCTCCAGCGCGGCGCCCTCGGCCAGCATCTGCTCGGCCGCCTCGACCGCCTCGGCCAGCCCGCCGTCGCCGCCCAGCGACGTCAGCTTGCTGATGAACTCGGCGATCTGGCTTTGCGGGATCGCGCCCTGAAACATGTCCACCGGCCGGCCGTCGTAAAACGCCACTACGGTCGGGATGGATTGCAGCGGCAGGCCCTGCTGCGCCAACGCGCCGGCAAGGCGCTGTTCCTTGTCGACGTCGATCTTGACCATGCGCACCTTGCCCTTGGCCGCCTTCACAGCGGTCTCGAGCATCGGGCCCAGCGTCTTGCACGGGCCGCACCAGGTCGCCCAGAAATCGACGATCACCGGCACCTCGCGGCTGCCTTCGATCACGTCTGCCATGAACGTGGCTTCGGTGCCGTCCTTGATGAGGTCGGCGGCGGCTGTGTCAGGGCCTTGCCCAAGCTCCAGCATCGGATGTCTCCGTCAATTATGCGCGTGTCGCGCCTTATATGCGCGTCACGCGGCGGCGCGCCAAGGGTTCAAAGGTCGAATGTCGCGAAAACCGGGGCATGATCGCTGGGCTGGGTCCAGCCGCGCGCGGATCGCAGGATGCGGCTGGAATGCGCCGCGTTCGAGATGTCGGGCGAGGCCCACACATGGTCCAGCCGCCGGCCCTTGTCGGCCTCGTCCCAGTCGCGAGCGCGGTAGGACCACCAACTGTAAAGCTGGCCCTCGGGCACATCCTGCCGGGTGATGTCGACCCAACCCCCGGCATCCTGCACCTGCGCCAGATGATCGACCTCGATCGGCGTATGGCTGACGACCTTCAACAGCGCCTTGTGCGACCACACGTCATCCTCGCGGGGCGCGAT
>CAKZPN010000076.1 GCA_937139335.1 uncultured Roseicyclus sp.
CTGGCGGCGGAATTGGTTGCCGCGAACGCGCTGAGCGAGGAGACCACACGACTGGACCCGGTGTTTTTGCCGGGAGATACGGTCGGGAGATCTAGCGGCTGCCTGCCCGGCGCAGCCCGTGCGCTGGGTCGCGGGGCGCAGCGGAGTTGGGCTGCAACGACCCGCGCAAGCGCGGGCCGTTGCGAGACTGGCTTACCACCAGCCGCTTTCGACGTCCTGGCGACGCTCCAGCTGCTCCTCGGAGAGCGGGGTCACGAAGGAAAGGTCACCGTAGGTGTAGTCTTCGGTGCCGATCGTCTTCAGGTCGGACATGTCGATGACGACATGAGAATCGCCGATGTCGAGCCATCCGCCGACTTCCGCGATCACGCCGACGATCGTCCCGTCGCGGGAGATGACGATATCCTCGACCGAACCGATATGTTCCCAGTCGGTGTCAACGGTATCGTAGTATTCGGTCTCGTCCCAGACGTCCTCGTCGAAGTCCGCGTACTGGGTGTGAATGTCGGCACCGATGATGTTCTCGGCGCGGATGAACCGATCGCTCAATTCGTTATCGACGACGCCGGAATACGCGCCGATCTCCGTGTCCATGTCGTGCTCGACCTGCGCCATGCTGGCAGTGCCCGACGCAAGGGCAAGTGCGATGATGGAGGTGGTCAGGCGTTTCATGTCGGTCTCCTTTCCGTGTTTCGGAACCCCACAAACAGGTCAGGCCCGCCAAGGTTCCATGCCTCCGGTCATGGAACCACCGGTTTTCCCAACGCTCCGGCAGAGTCACCGCAAGCTTGCGGAACCCCCCGTCCGCTCATCCCTTCGCCTGCGCGATATGGGTCAGGGTGACGAGGCCGAGCCCGCCGACGGCGTTGCCGGTCGCGACGATGAGCAGGCAGCGGAAGAACTCGCCGTACGACACCTGCGCGTCGAAGAAGATGCCGAAGAGGACATGCAGAGAGGTCACGACGACGTGGTCGAAGGGCCCGATGACCAGCATGAACCCGACCATGTAGGCCAGCACGATCCGGCTGCCGATCGTGTTCACCGCCTGCGACAGAAACGACAGCAGCGTCACCAACGCGCCGCCCGCGACGGCCTTGACGAAGAAAACCATGTTCTCCCGCGCGGCGATCTCCTCTGCCGCCCGGACCAACGCTTCGGGGGCGCCTTCCGGCATGGCGCCCTCCAGCGACAGGATCCACGCGAAGAGCGCGCCGCCCGCAAGGTTCGTCACCAGCGTGACGACCCAGAGGCGGATCAGGATCGCGATCATGCGGGGCCTGTACCGGTTCACGATCGCGGCGACCGGATCGAAGAAGTTTTCCGAGAACAGCTCGGCGCGTCCGACGACCAGGAAGACGACGCCAGGGGCGAAGGCAAGCGCGCCGACCAGTGTGCCGATGTCGTGGGGAGCCTCGCTCAACAACGCCTCGACCGTGCCGAGCGTGACCATCCCGAAGATGATGGTGAGGCCGCCGATGAACCCCGTCGACAGCAGCTCGATCATCGACTGGTCGAGCCTGCGCTGGCCCTCGGCGACGGCTCTCTCGAAGGCTTCTGCGGGTGTCGGCGCAACGCGCATGTCACGGACTCCTTCATCGCAGGGCCGCAGCCGGACCCGCCCGCCGGACCCGCGCCAAGTGTCATTTCCGCCGCGATGGTGCCGTGTCGAGTGTCGCTTGGCAACGCCGTCGCGCCCGAAAAAGGACGTCGCCTCAAGGATTATCTTGCAACATCAAAGCGTTGCGCCTTTCTCCAACCCTGATTAGCCCCCGCTCCTCAACACTCCGGCAGGTTCACCGCCAGCCCGCCCTGGCTGGTTTCCTTGTATTTCGTCGACATGTCGATCCCGGTCTGGCGCATCGCCTCGATGCAGTTGTCGAGCGGCATGAAATGCGTGCCGTCGCCCCGCAAGGCCAGCGACGCCGCCGAGACCGCCTTGATCGCGCCCAGCCCGTTGCGCTCGATGCAGGGCACCTGCACCAGCCCGCCCACAGGGTCGCAGGTCATGCCGAGGTGATGCTCCAGCGCGATCTCGGCCGCGTTCTCCACCTGTTCGTTGCTCCCGCCCAGCGCGGCGCAGAGACCGGCGGCGGCCATCGCGGAGGCCGAGCCGACCTCGCCCTGGCAGCCCACCTCGGCGCCGGAAATGCTCGCGTTGTGCTTGATCAGCCCGCCGATGGCAGAGGCCGCCATCAGGAAGCGCCGCCGCCCGTCCTCGGTCGCGCCGATGCAGTGGTCGCGGTAGTAGCGCAGCACGGCCGGCACGACGCCGGCGGCGCCATTTGTGGGCGAGGTGACGACGCGGCCGCCGGCGGCATTCTCCTCGTTCACCGCCATCGCGTAGACGCTGAGCCAGTCGTTCACCGTGTGCGGCTGGGCGAGGTTCGATCCGCGCTCGGCCAGGAGCTGCTGGTGGATCGCGCGGGCGCGGCGTTTCACGCGCAGCCCGCCGGGCAACTCGCCCTCCATGCTGAGGCCGCGGTCGATGCAATCGTCCATCGCCTGCCAGACGGCATCGAGCCGGTCCTGCACGTCGCCTGCGGGGTGGCGTGCGGTCTCGTTCGCCCATTTCATCTCGGCGATAGTTTTGCCCGACGCCTGCCCCATCTCCAGCATCTCGGCCGCCGACCCGAACGGGAACGGATAGCCCGCCGCCTGTTTCTCGTCGTGGAAAGCCGACGCCCCGCCATGCGCCTCGGCGGCCAGTTCGCGCGCGGTCAGGATGAAGCCGCCGCCGATGGAATAGTAGGTCTCCTCCATCGCCAGATGCCCGGCGCCGTCGAAGGCGCGCAGGACCATGCCGTTGGCGTGCCCCGGCAGCGGCGGGCCGTAGTCGAAGATCAGGTCGCTGTCGGCCGCGAAGCGGAGCGCCGGCAGGCCCGGCGGCGTGACCATGCCCTTGGCGCGCACCTCCGCCTCCAGTGCGCCAGCGGTGTCGGGATCGAGCGTGGCGGGCTCATGACCCGAGAGCCCGAGGATCACGGCGCGGTCGGTGGCGTGGCCCTTGCCGGTGAAGGCAAGCGAGCCGTGCAGCGTGCAGGTGAGGCCTTCCGCCTCGCCCGCGCCCGGCTCCCGCTCCCGCCCTGAGCGCAAGTCGGTGAGAAACCGCGCCGCGGCGCTCATCGGGCCCATGGTGTGAGACGAAGACGGGCCGATGCCGATCTTGAAGATGTCGAAGACGCTGAGGAACATGTGTTCTAGATAGGCGCAATCACGCAGGAATCCGACCCGAAAAAGCGACCACG
Organism: uncultured Roseicyclus sp.; assembly: GCA_937139335.1. GTDB lineage: Bacteria > Pseudomonadota > Alphaproteobacteria > Rhodobacterales > Rhodobacteraceae > Roseicyclus. The sequence goes on from CAKZPN010000076.1 coordinate 3,246, forward strand.
CGGCCCCGGATCACGACGAATCGACCGCAGGTTCGGGCGGGCGATACGTCCGGTTTCAGACAGAACATGCACGCGGCATCGGCGGACCAGATCCTTTGCCTGCGGTGTCCATCGGATCGGGCCGACGCCCGCAGGTTTTTCGACTGCCGGCGTCAAGCCCACCCTGAAAGAGACCTGCTTTCAGATCGGTCAGCATCACTGGTGCCTATCCGGACACAGGTCTGCGTTGGCGCAGAAAAACCACTTGCCCAGACTGTCGAGGCTGGTGATTGTCTATGTCAACATCTCAAGGCAACGGGCGAAATCGGATGAGACTTGCAATCACAACCCTTTTTATCGGCGCTCTCGCGTCAACAGCATCGGCTCAGGATCCGACGTCACCCTCCGCATCGTTTTGGGACGGGTACTATGTCGGCGCCGTTCTGGGGTATGGGGACACGTCAAGCGTCCATTGCGTCACCGCTTGTGACCCCGACACGACCGCGCTTCCCACTCCGGGAAGCACAGGCGGCGTGTTCGGCGTTACGGCAGGGTACAATTTCACGAACGGGCGGTTCGTTTTCGGCATCGAAGGCGACTACATGGGCGGGAACCTCGACGGTACGGCACCTGATCAGCCCGAGTACAGGTTGGGCGCCGGCCGGAATTACGTCACGAACATCAACGGAATTGCCACGCTGCGTGGGCGGGTCGGCCTCGATCAGGGTAATTTCATGCCCTACCTGACCGCCGGTATCGCCGCCCTGTCGGTCGAGGGTGCGCTCGAAGGCCTGACACCGGCCGATCCCACCCCAAGCAGCACGGACATCCTGTTTTCACCCGTCGCAGGTCTGGGCGCGGAGTGGCGGTTGGACTCGGGCTGGTCGATCAAGGCCGAGTACCTCCATGTGTTCGATACCGGACGGTTCTTCTATGATTTCCCGAACGGACGGGAATGGTGCAACAACCCCGGCTGCGCCCTGACGGACGTGCACGTGGACCTGTTTCGCATCGGCCTGAACTGGCACTTCTGAAACTGCCCCGGAGATAACGCCGATTCCGGCTTCGAAAGAGGCCGGGCTGACCAAACGGCGGACGGAAGGTCGCGACGCATCCACGCATGATCGCCGGGATCGCCGGGATCGCGCGCAGTGCTCGGAAAGCGAAGAAGCAAAAGGGGAAATTGGTGAGCCCGACAGGATTCGAACCTGTGACCAATTGATTAAAAGTCAACTGCTCTACCAACTGAGCTACGGGCCCACTCAGGGGCGCCTACCTACGGTCGGCCCAAAGACTCGTCAAGCCAAAAACCGGCGGGGGGATTTCAAAGCCGCCGCGGGCGCGTTATATGCCCGGCCATGTCTGACATGGTGCCCCCAACCGGCCTGCCCTTCCTGAAAATGCACGGGCTCGGCAATGATTTCGTGGTGATCGACGCGCGGGAAACCGGGGCCGTCGTCACCGCGGGGCTGGCGCGTGCGCTGGCGGATCGCAATCGCGGCGTGGGCTTCGACCAGCTCGCGGTGATCGAGACGGACGAGGACGCCGATCTGCGGCTCGGGTTCTGGAACGCCGACGGCTCGCGGGCGGGCGCCTGCGGCAACGCCACCCGTTGCATCGCGGCCTGGGAAATGGGGCGCACCGGCAAGACCGCGCTGAGCCTGCGCAGCGATCGCGGGCTGCTTCAGGCCGAGGATGCGGGCCAGGGCCTGACCTCGGTGAACATGGGGCAGCCGCTGCTCGACTGGCAGGGCATCCCGCTGGCCGAGGATGTCGACACGCTGCATCTGCCGATCGAGGGCGACCCGGTCGCCACCGGCATGGGCAATCCGCATTGCACTTTCTTCGTGGTCAATGCCGAGGCCGTGGACCTCGCCACCGAGGGCGCACGCCTGGAACACCACCCGCTCTTCCCCCAGCGCACGAACGTCCAGTTCGCCCAGATCACCGGGCCGGACAGGCTGCGGGTGCGGGTCTGGGAACGCGGCACGGGCATCACGCTCGCCTCCGGCTCGTCGTCTTGCGCGGTCGCGGTCGCAGCGGCGCGGCGGGGCCTGACCGGGCGCACGGTCCGGATCATGCTCGACGGCGGCGATATCCGGGTGGAGTGGCGCGACGATGGCGTCTGGATGACCGGCAAGACCGCACATGTGTTTTCCGGCGTTCTGACGCCCGAGTTCCTGACGGCGGCGACGTGATGGACACGCGCGCGCCTGTTTTCCACACGCTCGGCTGCCGGCTCAACGCCTACGAGACCGAAGCCATGCGCGAGATGACGACCGCTGCGGGCCTCGGCGACGCGGTGGTGGTGAACACCTGCGCCGTGACGGCGGAGGCTGTGCGCAAGGCGCGTCAGGAGATCCGCAAGCTGCGCCGCGCCCACCCCAATGCAACGCTGATCGTCACCGGCTGCGCCGCACAGACCGAGCCCGAGACCTTTGCACGGATGCCCGAGGTCGACCGGGTGATCGGCAATACCGAAAAGATGCAGCCCGACACCTGGAAAACGATGGCCGCCGATTTCATCGGCGAGACCGAAAAGGTGCAGGTCGACGACATCATGTCGGTGACGGAGACCGCCGGTCACCTGATCGACGGCTTCGGCACACGGTCGCGCGCCTATGTGCAGGTCCAGAACGGCTGCGACCACCGCTGCACCTTCTGCATCATTCCCTACGGTCGCGGCAATTCCCGCAGCGTTCCCGCGGGCGTCGTGGTGGACCAGATCAAGCGGCTGGTCGACCGGGGCTACAACGAGGTCGTGCTGACCGGGGTGGACCTGACCAGTTGGGGCGCCGACCTGCCGGGCGAGCCGCGGCTGGGCGACCTGGTAATGCGCATCTTGCGGCTGGTGCCCGACCTTCCGCGCCTTCGGATCAGCTCGATCGATTCCATCGAGGCGGACGAGAACCTGATGCAGGCCATCGCGACCGAGCCGCGGCTGATGCCGCACCTGCACCTGTCGCTCCAACATGGCGACGACCTGATCCTGAAACGGATGAAGCGCCGCCATCTGCGCGACGACGCCATCCGTTTCTGCGAGGCGGCGCTGCGCCTGCGGCCCGACATGGTCTTCGGCGCCGACATCATCGCGGGCTTTCCGACGGAGACCGAGGCGGCCTTTGCCAACTCGTTGAAACTGGTGGAGGATTGCCAGCTCACCTGGCTGCACGTCTTCCCCTATTCGCCGCGCCCCGGCACGCCCGCCGCGCGGATGCCGCAGGTGGACGGCGCCGCGATCAAGGCGCGTTCGGCGCGGCTGCGCGCGGCAGGCGACGTGCGGGTGGAGGCCCATCTGGCCGCGCAAGTCGGGCAAATTCATCACATCCTGATGGAAAACCCCCGCATGGGGCGGACAGAGCAGTTTACCGAAGTGGCTTTTCCAGAGGATCAGGCCACAGGCCGACTCGTATCCGCTCGTATTTCCGGGCATGATCGCCGTCAGCTGATTGTCTGACGGCGCCCCCGCGCGTCCTGATTCGAAAGCGACGCCATGCACCAGAACCCGGCCTTTCGGCAGGAACCGAAGTTTCTGAACGTCGCGCTCGCACAACGCCGGGGGTTCGGAACAGTCTGCGTGAACGGCGACCCGGCCCCGATGCTGAGCCATGTGCCCTTTCTGTTGAACGAGACCGCGACCGAGGCGGAGCTGCACCTGGTCCGGTCCAACCCGATCGCGCGCGCCGTCACCGCGCCGACGCCTGCGGTCATCTCGGTGGCGGGCCCCGATGGCTACATCTCGCCCGACTGGTACGACACGCCGGCGCAGGTGCCGACCTGGAACTATGTCGCCGTGCACCTGCGGGGCCATCTGTTCCCCGCGCCCGAGATCGACATGCGCGCCCATCTCGACCGGTTGTCGGCGCAGTTCGAGGACCGGCTGGTGCCGAAAAAACCCTGGACCACGAAGAAGATGCCGAAGGATGCGCTGGAGCGGATGATGCGCCAGATCCTGCCGTTTCGCTTCACCGTCGAGGACGTGGAAGGCACTTGGAAGCTGAACCAGAACAAGTCGGACGCCGCGCGCGAGGCCGCGGCCGACGCGGTGCGTCATTCGCCCATCGGCCACGAGGTCGAGACGCTTTCCGCGCTGATGACCGGCGGCGTGCCGGAAATAGACAAGCGGCTGTCCTTCACCTACATCTGAGGCGACATCCAGCCGCAAGGGAGGTTGCGCCTTGGCCATTCCGTTCACCCCGATCGCCGCAGCGGCGCTGCGCTACGGCGCCGTCGCAGCGTTGGCCTATACCGCCGCGCGCCGCGCCCGCCCGCGCCGGATCGACCCCGCCGCCGAAACGGCGATGGAGGCGCTGCCCGAGGGTGTCCACATCGGCCATGCGCCAGGGCAGATGAACGCGACCGCGCGCTGGCGGCGCGTGCTGCCCCTGGTCTCGCGCGGCGGCTGGATGGAGGTCGACTTCAGCACCATCGCGCGCCTGCGGCTGAGGCGCATCGCATGAGCCTGCAACTGCTGGGCTCGCCCGCCTCGCCCTTCGTGCGCAAGGTGCTGGTGCTGATCGCCGAGGCCGGCATCACCGACGTGCCCTTCGTGCAGGTCAGCGCCTCGCCGCTCGGGGGCGAGGATCGGATCAACACCGCCAACCCCTTGGGCAAGATCCCGGCGCTGAGCCGCGACACCGGCCCGACGCTTTACGACAGCCGGGTCATCAGCCGCTACCTCGACGCGCACTACAACGCCGGTCTCTACCCCGAGAAGCGGCTGTGGGAGGTCCTGACGCTGGAGGCCACCGGCGATGGCGTGATGGATGCCGCCGTCAGCATCATCTATGAAAAACGCCACCGCCCCGAGGAGATGTGGTTCCACCCCTGGCTAGACGGCCAGTGGACCAAGATCACCCGCGCGCTCGACGCCGTGGAAGGCCAGTGGATGAGCCACCTCGCCGGTCCGGTCGACATGGGCCAGGTGAGCGTCGCCTGCGCGCTCGGCTACCTCGACTTCCGGCACGGCGATCGCGACTGGCGCGCGGGACGTCCCGCCCTGGCCGAATGGTACGCCCGTTTTGCCGCGCGTCCGGCAATGGCGGGGACAGCCCCCTGATCCGCATCCTCAGGGCCGAGACGGAGGCCGCGCGCGCCGCCTGCTTCGCGGTGCGCCGCGCCGTGTTCATCGAGGAACAGTGCATCGACGAGGCCGAGGAATGGGACGCGGACGATGCCACCTGCCTCCACTACCTGGCCGAGGACGAGGCCGGCCCGCTCGGCACCGCGCGGCTGATCGCGCGGGGGACGGAGGCCAAGATCGGCCGGGTCGCGGTGATGGCGCGGGCGCGCGGCACCGGGCTGGGGCGGCGGATCATGGATCATCTGCTGATCGACGCACGGGCCGAGGGATTTTCCACCGCGATGCTCGAGTCGCAGGTCTCCGTCATCGGGTTCTACGAGGGGCTGGGCTTCGTGGCCGAGGGGTCGGACTATGACGACGGTTCGGGCATCCTGCACCGGGTGATGCGGCGCCCGCTTGGCTGAGCCGCGGGGATCGTGCCGCCCGCGACAGCGCCGGCTCGGGGGAAATGCAGCCTGTGCGATCGTGCGACGCGCGCTGCCCGCTCTGTGGCGGATCGGCAGAGGCAAAAAATGTCGTCTTGTGCGACATTTCGGCGTAGATGTGCGCGTTTGTCCGCTGGACGCCTATACTCCGAGCCCATAGAGAACACACTATCCGGGTGAGGGGACGAGTCCCCTCGCCCTCTCGGGTTTTCAAGGTCCGGCAAGCCCCGGACCCAGAGCAAGGGGAGACGCGTACCCGTGTCACACGCCGAAGACCACAGCGGTGATCGCCGCGATTTTCTGTACTACGCTACCGCCGGTGTCGGTGCCGTGGCAGTCGGAGCGGGCGTCTGGCCGCTGATCAACCAGATGAACCCCTCGGCCGACGTCCAGGCGGCAAGCCAGCTACGCGTCGATGTCTCGGGCATTTCCGAAGGCACCCAGCTGACGGTGCTGTTCCTGGGCAAGCCGGTGTTCATCCGCCGCCGCACACCCGACGAGATCGCGGATGCAGGCACGGTCGACGTGTCGGACCTCGTCGATGAACTGGCGCGCAACCCGAACATTCCGGGCGACGCCCCTGCGACCGACGCAAACCGGACCATGTCCGACTTCTCGGGCGAGAACACCGGCGAATGGCTGGTCCAGATCGGCGTATGCACCCACTTGGGCTGCGTTCCCATCGGCAACGGCGCCGGCGACTTCGGCGGGTGGTTCTGCCCCTGCCACGGCTCGCACTACGACAGCGCCGGCCGCATCCGCCGCGGGCCTGCGCCCGAGAACCTGCACATTCCCCTTGCGGAATTCGTGGATGACTCCACGATCCTGCTCGGCTGACCGGAGGAAACGCGCTCATGTCCGGAATTCCCCACGATCATTACGAGCCGAAAACCGGCGCGGAGAAGTGGCTTCACCGCCGTCTGCCCATCGTGTCGCTGGCCTATGACACGCTGATGATCCCGACCCCCAAGAACCTCAACTGGATGTGGATCTGGGGCATCGTGCTGGTGTTCTGCCTGGTGTTGCAGATCATCACCGGCATCATCCTCGCGATGCACTACACTCCGCATGTCGACCTGGCCTTTGCCTCGGTCGAACACATCATGCGCAACGTGAACGGCGGCTGGGCGATCCGCTACATCCACATGAACGGCGCCTCGCTGTTCTTCGTGGCGGTCTACCTGCACATCTTCCGCGGTCTCTACTACGGCTCCTACAAGGCGCCGCGCGAGATCACCTGGATCATCGGCATGCTCATCTACCTCGCGATGATGGGCACCGCCTTCATGGGCTACGTGCTGCCCTGGGGGCAGATGTCGTTCTGGGGTGCCACCGTCATCACCGGCCTCTTCGGTGCGATCCCGCTGGTGGGCGAGTCGATCCAGTCCTGGCTGCTGGGCGGACCGGCGGTGGGCAACGCCACGCTGAACCGCTTCCTGTCGCTGCACTACCTGTTGCCCTTCGTCATCCTGGGCCTCGTGATCGTGCATGTCTGGGCCTTCCACACGACCGGCAACAACAACCCCACCGGGGTTGAGGTCCGCCGCACGTCGCGGAAAGAGGCGGATGCCGACACCCTGCCGTTCTGGCCCTATTTCGTGATCAAGGACCTGTTCGCGCTGGTCGTGATCCTCGTCGTGTTCTTCGCCATCGTGGGCTTCATGCCGAACTACCTCGGCCACCCCGACAACTACATCGAGGCCAACCCGCTGGTCACGCCGGCCCACATCGTGCCGGAATGGTATTTCCTGCCATTCTACGCGATCCTGCGCGCCTTCGACGGCGACGTCTGGGTCGTGATCGTGGCCAACTTCATCACCGGTGGCATCATCGACGCCAAGTTCTTCGGCGTACTGGCGATGTTCGGCGCGATCGTGGTTCTGGCGCTGGTGCCGTGGCTTGACACCTCCTCGGTGCGGTCCGGTCGCTACCGGCCCATGTTCAAGTGGTGGTTCTGGGTCTTCGTGGTCAACTTCTTCGTCCTGATGTGGGCGGGGGCGATGCCGGCGGAGGGGATCTATCCCTACATCGCGCTGATCGGCTCGGCCTACTGGTTCGCCTATTTCCTCGTGATCCTGCCGCTTCTGGGCCTGATCGAACGACCGACGGTGCCGCCGGCGACGATCGAGGATGATTTCAAGGAACATTACGGCAAAGACGACGGCGACCACGGGGGCATCACCGCCACCTCGCCCTCGCCGGCCGAGTGAGAGAAAGGACGCTGAGGATGCTCAGGAAACTTGCCATCAGCACCATTGCGGCTGCGACGCTGACTCTCTCCTCGGGGATGGCCATCGCGGCGGGCGGGGGCGGACATGTCACCGATTACACCTTCCCCTTCGAAGGTCCGTTCGGACGGTTCGACCAGGCCCAGCTGCAGCGCGGCCTGCAGGTCTACACGCAGGTCTGCGCGGCCTGCCACGGCCTGCAATACGTCCCGATCCGCACTCTCTCGGACGAGGGCGGGCTGGGATACAGCGAGGAAGAGGTCCGCGCCTACATCGACCAGAACTTCATCGAGGTCTACGATGCCGAGTTGCAGGACTGGCGCCCGGCCACGCCGAACGACAACTTCCCGGTCAACGACGGCGCCGGCGCCCCTGACCTGAGCCTGATGGCGAAGGGACGGGCCGGTTTCCACGGGCCCTACGGTCTCGGCCTGAACCAGCTGTTCCGCGGCATCGGCGGGCCGGAATACATCGCCTCGGTGCTCACGCACTACACCGGCGAGGAACTGGAACAGTACGGCGCCTTCCTCTACGGCAACGAAACCTTCGAAGGCGGCTGGATCGCGATGGCCCCGCCGCTCTACGAGGGTGCGGTGGAATACAGCGATGGCACGCCCGCTACCGAAGAGCAGATGGCGGTGGACGTCGCGGCCTTTCTCACCTGGACGGCCGAGCCGCACCTGATGGCCCGCAAGCAGATGGGCTTCACCGCGATCATCATCCTCGGCATCCTGTCGGTGCTGCTCTACCTGACGAACAAGCGCCTCTGGGCGCCGGTCAAGTCCCGCGCCAAGGGCGAACAGCCGGCCGAGTGACGGCAAAGCAACCAGACCGGAAAACGCGCCCCACGGGGCGCGTTTTTCGCTTCGGGCCGATGCGGCGCTGCGTCAGAGCCAGGGCCTGATCCGCTCGGGCGGTGCCGCGCGCAGCCCCTCGGTCGCAACGTCCAGCACCTTCTGCCCGGCGTCCAGCAGCCACAGCCGGTTGCACAGACGCTCAGCATCGCGCAGGTCGTGACAGGCCATCAGCAGCGTCAGCCCGCGGTCCGCCGCAAGCTCCGCCACCTGCGCCAGCATGTCGGTCTTCAGCCCGGGATCGAGCGCGGCGAACGGCTCGTCCAGCAGCGCCAGCGGCCGGTCGCGCAGCAGCATCCGTGCCAGCGCCACCCGCGCCTGTTCGCCGCCCGACAACCCGCCGGGCCGGCGCGGGCCGTAGCCGCCAAGGCCCACCTGCGCCAGGCTTTCCTCCACCTGCGCGCGCTCCTCGCGCGCCAGGCGCAGATCGGGGCGCAGGCCCAGCGCAACGTTGTCGAAAACGGTGAGGTGCGGAAACAGGTTGCCGTCCTGGAACAGGATCGACACCGGCCGGTCGGCGACAGGGGCGCGGCTGATGTCGCGCCCCTCCCACAGCACCCGGCCGGTATCGGGCCAGTCGAACCCGGCGATCAGCGACAGCAGCGTGCTCTTCCCGCTGCCGGACGGACCCAGCACCGCCACCCGGTCGCCCGCCGCCACCTCGCCCGAGAGCGCGAGGGTGAAGCCGTCCTGCGTGAGGCTCGGGTCATCGAGTGTGAGCATCCAGCCGCCCTCCCCTGTCGAATAGCCAAAACAGGCCCAGCGTCAGCGCCATCAGCAGCACCGCCGCGCCCTGCGCGTCATCGGTGCGATAGACGCCCATCAGGCGATACATCTCGAGCGGCAGGGTGCCCTGCCCCGGCGTGGAGAACAGCGTGATCACCCCGAGATCCCCCATCGAAAAGGCCGCCGCCAGCCCCGCGCCGAAGCCCAGCGGCCGCATCAGCCGCGGCAGGATGGCGTGGCGCAGCCGGGCAAGCCCCCGCATCCCCAGCGCCTCGGCCAGCCGCCCCTGCGTCGCCTCCGCCGCCAGCGCGGCGGGCACCAGCGCACGCAGCAGGAAGGGCAGCGCCACCAGCGCGTTCACTAGCCCGGTGACCGGCAGCGCAAGCGTGATTGGGTTGGCAATGGGGCGGACCAGCAGGAACAGCCCTGTGCCGATCACCAGCGGCGAGACGGCGATGGTGAGAAACGCCAGCGCCTCCACCAGCCCCGGCCGGGCGAGCCTTGCGACCAGCAGCGCAATAGGCAGCGCCAGCGCGATGGAGAGCGCGGCGGAGCAGAGCGCGAGGATGATGGAGCGCAGCGCCGCCAGCCACACCACCGGCGGCAGGGTCGCAAGTGCGGGCAGCCCCTTCAGCAGGATTGCCAGCAGCGGCAGCACGAGAAACAGCGCCGCGCCGAGAATTGCGACGACATCGCCCGCCCGCGCGCCGGTGCCGTCGCCGGGCCAGGGCAGCGGTGGGCGGTCGAGACCAACCCCCACCTCCTGCCGCCGGATCGCGCCGAAGGCGAGCGCACCCGCGCCAAGGCAGATCGCCACCTGAATGAGCCCCAGCAGCGCCGCGCGGCCCAGGTCGAAGTCGAACCGGAAGGCCTGGTAGATCGCCAGTTCCACGGTGGTCGCCGACGGCCCGCCGCCGAGGATCAGCGCGACGGCAAAACTCGTGGTGCAGATCAGGAAGATCAGCAGCGCCGCGCCGAGCAGCACCGCGCGCAGGAGCGGGCGCTCGAAATGCCGGCACATGTCGGCGCCCTCGAAGCCCAGCGCCGTGGCCAGCCGCACCCGTTCCGACGGGATCGCCTGCCAGCCCTGCAGCAGGAGCCGCACCGCCAGCGGCAGGTTCAGGAACAGATGCGCCAGCACCACGCCCTGCAGCCCGTAGACGTCGATGCGCCCCAGCCCGATGCCCGTCAGTGCCAGGTTCAGCCAGCCGGCGCGGCCGAAGACGGCCAGCAGCCCCAGAACCGCGACGATCACCGGCAGCAGGAACGGCGCGCCCATCAGCGTCACCAGCACCCGCCGCCCGGCAAAGCTGCGCCGCGCCAGCGCCCGCGCGACCGGGATGGCAAGCGTGACGCTCAACACGGCCGACAGCACCGCCTGCAGCAGCGTGAAGCGGATCGCCGCCCAGTCCGCCGGCCCAAGCGCGGGCGGCCAGTCGGCGCGCAGCATCACCGCCGTGAGCGGCCCAAGGACAGCCAGGGCGACGAGCGCGGCAAACCCCGCGCCCGTCCAGTGCGTGAGCCTTAGCGGCTGAGTGCGCGTTGCCATGTGGCCAGCGCCTCACCCTGGATCTGCGCGGCTTCGTCGGGCGTGAACAACAGCGATTGCTCTGGCTGCACCAGCGTGTCGAAGCCCTCGGGCAGCGTTTCGGCCGGGAGCGCGGCGGGATACATCCAGTTGGAGGTCGCCACGACCTCCTGGAACGCCGGGCTCAGCATGAACTCCAGGAACTGCCGCGCCAACTCCGGCTGGTCCGACCCGGCAAGGATCCCCGCCACCTCGATCTGCATGTAATGCCCCTCGTCAAAGGCGGCGGCAGCATAGCCCGCGTCGTCTTCGGCGATCAGGTGGTAGGCGGGCGAGGTGGTGTAGCTCAGCACCATGTCGGCCTCGCCCTCGATGAAGAGGCCATAGGCCTCGGACCAGCCCGGCGTGACGGTGACGATGTTGTCAGACAGCGCCTCCCACAGCTCGCCGGCGCGGTCGCCAAAGGCGTGCTGCACCCACATCACGAGACCGAGCCCCGGCGTGGAGGACCGCGGGTCCTGGATGATGATCGACACGTCGGAGGCGGCCAGATCCTCGAAGGAGCTCGGCACATCCTCGAGTTCCGTGCGGTGCACGAAGGCGAAATAGCCCCAGTCGTAGGGCAGAAATTCCGCGTCGTCCCACGCGACCGGCATCGTCAGGCCGGTGGCGTCGATCCCGTGCGGCGCGAAGAGGCCGGTGTCGCGCGCCACCGCCGTCAGGTTGGTGTCGAGGCCGAGAACCACATCGGCCTCGCTGCGCTCCCCTTCCAGTCGCACGCGGGCCAGCAGGGCCGCGCCGTCGCCCGCGCCGATGATCTGCAGGTCGCAGCCGCATTGCGCCTCGAACGTCTCCTCGATCGCGGGGCCGACGCCCCATTCCGAGGCGAAGCTGTCATAGGTGTAGACCGTCAGCACCGGGGTCTGCGCCACGGCAGCCCCCGCGACAACAGACAGTCCCGTAGCGATGATGGTGTGTTTCATGTCTCACTCCTCCATAGCGACGGGGGAAGTGAAGTGTGGGGCGAAAAGCAGCACCGCAAACCTTCCCTCCGCCGGTTCTAACCGGTTCAGGTTCAACGGGTTCACGCATTGGTCCGCGCATCTCAGGCCCGACAGGGCCACCCCGAGGTAGCCAGAGACGTAACCCCGGGGGCGGGGGCTTGCAAGCGGCTTGGCATTTTTGCTTCGGGCGGCTAGGCCCAATGGAAAGGATCACAAGGGATGTCCGCGCCATGAGCCTCAACAGCTTCGGCCACCTGTTCCGCGTCACGACCTGGGGCGAAAGCCACGGGCCGGCGCTTGGCGCGACCGTAGATGGCTGCCCGCCCGGCGTACCGATCGCGGTCGAGGCGATCCAGCACTGGCTCGACCGGCGCAAGCCCGGCCAGAACAAATACACCACCCAGCGCCGCGAGGCCGACGAGGTGGAGATCATGTCGGGCGTGTTCGAGGGGCAGTCGACCGGCACGCCGATCCAGCTGATGATCCGCAACACCGACCAGCGCTCGAAGGATTACGGCGACATCGCCGACAAGTTCCGGCCCGGTCATGCCGACATCACCTACTGGCAGAAATACGGCATCCGCGACTATCGCGGCGGCGGCCGGTCCAGCGCGCGGGAAACCGCGGCGCGGGTCGCGGCGGGCGGCGTGGCGCGGGCGGCGCTGGCCGAGATGCTGCCGGGGCTGCAGATCAGCGGATACATGGTGCAGATGGGGCAGCACCCGATCGACCGCAAACGCTTTGACGCGGCCGAGATCGAGCGCAACCCGTTCTGGGTCCCCGACGCGCGCGCAGCCGAAGACTGGGCGCAGTATCTCGACAGTCTGCGCAAATCCGGCGACAGCGTCGGAGCCGTGATCGAGGTGGTGGCGCGCGGCGTGCCCGCGGGGCTGGGTGCGCCGGTCTACGGCAAGCTCGACACCGACCTTGCCGCCGCGATGATGTCGATCAACGCGGTCAAGGGCGTGGAGATCGGCGACGGCATGGGGGCCGCGATGCTCACCGGCAGCGCCAACGCCGACGAGATCTCGATGGGGCCGGACGGGCCTGTCTACAGCTCGAACCACGCCGGCGGGATCCTCGGCGGCATCTCCACCGGGCAGGAGGTCGTGGTGCGCTTTGCGGTCAAGCCGACCTCCTCGATCCTGACGCCGCGGCGCACGATCACGCGGTCGGGCGAAGACGCCGAAATTGTGACCAAAGGACGGCACGATCCCTGCGTCGGCATCCGAGCGGTCCCGGTGGGCGAGGCGATGATGGCTTGCGTTCTTCTCGACCACATGCTGCTGCATCGTGGTCAGGTTGGAACCAACCGTGGCCGGATTGGCTGAGAAATAAGGTTAATCAGTGGTTGATTCCTCCCGGTCGGCGGACAATCCGGCGGCTGGGGCATGACTGACCCGATCGGCTCAACGATGCTTTGAAAGCACCCGACGCCTGCCACTTTTCCGCCACAATTGACCTCAATCTAGGTGAAACTGGGGTAATTAAATGGTGTCTGTTTATGGGTGGCGTGCTCCGTCCCTACAATCGGCGGAGTCGAGTCACTCTAGACTGGGCACTCGTTGCGGTCGGGTTGATGGCCTGCGCGGTGCTGGCCGGGCTGGTCATCCGCACCGACGGGTCCGGGCAGTCGTCGCTGTTCGGCGCGCAGGTCGGCGGGCTGCGCACGCTGTCGGAAAACCAGACCCTTGTCGTGTTCGAAGATATGTCCTCGGGCGGCGGCGCGGACTGGTCGGGTGGCCTGCGCAACGCCGATCATGCGGGCCTCGGCGCCGTTTGGCTGGCCGATCCCCCCTCCGACCCGCTGAGCCGCGACATCGCCTTGCCCGAGGATACCGTGCGCGCTGTCCTGAGCTTTGACCTGATCGCGATCGACGCCTGGGCGCTCGAGGGGCTCGAGGTCGCGCTTGGCGGCGCGCCCGTCATGCTGCACCGCTTCGCCTCGCCGCCTGACCCGGACGGGTTGCTCGCCACACCGCGCACCACCGACCGCCTGGCGGTCCGGCTGGAGCTGGCGGAGCCTCGGGACCTGGGCTTCGCCCCGAGCGTGGCCGAACAGCGCCTCAATGTGGAACTGGCCGTCACCACGCCGGGTGACAGCCTGTCGCTGACGATCACGCCGGTCCCCTCCGACGCGGAGGACAGTGACCGCCCCGCGCCGCTCTGGGCCGTCGACAACCTGATCGTGGTGGCCGAACGCCTGCCCTAGGCGAGCCCGAGGTCCAGCAGCGCCCGGATCTCCGCCTCGCGCGTGCCGGCGACGATGCGTCCCAACTCCCGTTCGCCGCGCAGCATGACCAGCGTGGACCGGCGCGGGATGTTCAGGCGCGTCGACAGATCGCCGGTGGCGTAGAGATCCCAGTCGACCCGAATGAAGGCGATCGCGGCGTCATAGGCGGGGTTCGCGGCGCGCAGCTCGTCCATCACGCGGCTCTGCGCGCGGCAGGTCGAACACCAGCTGGCCCAGAAATCGACCAGCACGGTCTCGCCCGCCGCCAGTCGCGCGTCGACGAGGCCGGGGGTGTAGTCGATCGTGGCGCGCGCCGGGCCGGCCAGCGGCAGAAGGCCCAGCGCGGCGGCGCCGGTCAAAAGGAAACGTCGGTCGATCATCGGGAAACCTCCTCGGGGGTCAAAGGGCGACGGACAAGTCCTGAAGCCAGACCGGCAGGCGGTCGAGCATCCAGGTCTCGGCGATGTGGTGCCAGCGCAGCAGGATCGCTGCGCCGACGAAAAGGAAGACCGCGCCCAGGATCGGGCGCGACGACACGGCAAGCCGGCGCAACGAGCCCATGTGGCGCTGCATCAACCCGCGCGCGCCGTAACCCAGCGCCACGATCACGCTGCCGATGCCCAGGGCGAAGCCCACCATGATCGCGAAGGCACCCGGCAGGTTCTCGCCCTGCGACGCCAGCGAGATCGCGCCGCCGAGGGTGGGCCCGACGCAGGGGCTCCAGACCGCGCCGAGCAGCAAGCCACCCAGGAACTGCCCCTGCCAGCCGTCGCGCGGCAACTCGTTCATGCCGCTGTCGGCGCGGGCGGACATGCCGGCCGTGGCCGTGGCGAAGCGGGCCGAGGCCTGCGGCACCAGCAGCACCAGCCCGAAGCCGATCATCAGCACCGCGCCGGCGCGGGCGACGGTCTCCTCCGTCAGACCGACGAGATGGCCGGCCGCGATGACGCCGAAGCCCAGCGTGACGAAGGCGAGCCCCATGCCCGCCGCCAGGGCCAGCGGCCCCCAGCGGCTGGCCTGCAACGCGCCTGCCAGCACGATCGGCAGGACCGGCAGCACGCAGGGGTTGATCAGCGTCAGCAGGCCAGCGCCATATGCGAGAATGAAATCCATGCCGGGGTGATGCGCGAAGATGCGAGACCTGTCACCAAAACACCCCGTGATCGTTCGGTGATCAGACCGGCCTGAACCGGGCCAGTTGCACCGCCAGGATGCCTGCCGCCACGATCGCCACGCCCAGCGCGTCGATCCAGCTCAACCGCTCGCCCAGTAGCACGGCGGCCACCGCCACGCCAAAGACCGGGTTGAGGAAGTGGAAGGTCGCGGCCCGGGTCGTGCCGATGCGACCCACCAGCCAGAACCAGATCAACGTCGCGACCAGCCCCGGCATCACCGTGGTATACACGAAGGCCAGCACCAGCGGGGTCGACCAGGTGACGGTCAGCGTCTCTGTCAGGATCGCGACCGGGGCC
Source organism: uncultured Roseicyclus sp. (assembly GCA_937139335.1). Taxonomy (GTDB): domain Bacteria; phylum Pseudomonadota; class Alphaproteobacteria; order Rhodobacterales; family Rhodobacteraceae; genus Roseicyclus. Next base: position 18,778 of record CAKZPN010000076.1, read on the forward strand.
AACGCGGCCGATCCGACCAGCATCTGCAGCCCCACGATCATCAACAGGTTTCCCCCGCTCTGGACCGCGCTGCGCACGGCCAGCGTGGCCACCGTCAGCGCGACCGCGCCGACCAGGCACATCGCGACGCCCAGCGCGTCCGCCCCGCCCGACAGCCGTTGCGCCATGATGAGCCCGACGCCCACGAAACCTGCAGCGAGGCCGGCCAGTCCCAGAGGTGGCAACCGGTCACGAAACAGGCCCCAGCTGGCCGCGGCCACCAGCAGCGGCATGGTCGAGGCGATGATCGCGGCCAGCGACGCCTCGATCCATTGCACCGCGACGAAGTTCAACCCGAGGTAGATTGCGTTCTGGCAGACGCCGAAAATGACGACCGCGCGCCATTGCGACCGGCTCAGCCGCCAGGGCTGCCCCATGACCCGCGCCAGCGCCACGCCGATCAAACCGGAGAGGAAGAAGCGGAACGCCAGCGCCGACAGCGGCGGCGCCGCCTCGACGATGATCCGCGCCGAGGTGAAGGCCGACGACCAGATCAGGGCGAAGACCAGCCCGGCGATGAGCGCGCGAATATCCATGATGGTGCCTGTCTCTCCCGCCGGCCAAGAAAGGCGGATTGCTGGGAAGGGGCAAGCGCATAGTGACGGCGCTGTGGGCACCGACGAAAAAGGCCGCGACCCGAACCGGGCGCGGCCTCTTCACATCGCGTCTTGTGACGGGGTCAGCCGTTCACGCTGTCCTTGAGGGCCTTGGCGATGGTGACTTTCACCTGCTTGTCGGCCTCTTTCTTGATGGTCTCGCCAGTTGCGGGGTTGCGCACCATGCGCTCGGGGCGCTCGCGGCAATAGACCTTGCCGATGCCCGGAAGGGTCACGGCCCCGCCGTCTGCGACTTCCTTGGTCACGATGGCCGTGACGGCGTCGAGCGCTGCACCGGCGGTTTTCTTGTCGCTTCCCATCTCTTCGGCGAGTGCCGCAACGAGCTGGGTCTTGGTCATGGGTTTCTGTGCCATTGGTCTTGTTCTCCTGACGACTGCCCGAGCCCTTGGGCCCGTTCGTGCAAAACTAACCGAATATTGTGGGCGCACACAACGCTTCGCGTGCCCGAAAAGCCCAAAAACAGGGCCAAAACGGCGTTTTTTCGCCTTTCAGAGGAAGGCAGTCTCCTCGAAGGACCGCAATTTGCGGCTATGGAGCCGTTCGAGGGGCATATCGCGCAGCGCTTCCATGGCGCGAATTCCGATCAGAAGGTGCCGCGCGACCTGCGTCTTGTAGAAATCCGAGGCCATTCCGGGCAGCTTCAGCTCGCCATGCAAGGGCTTGTCGGACACGCACAGCAGCGTGCCATAGGGCACCCGGAAGCGGAATCCGTTGGCCGCGATGGTGGCGCTTTCCATGTCGAGCGCGATGGCGCGCGACTGGCTGAGCCGCTGCACCGGGCCGGTCTGGTCGCGCAGTTCCCAGTTGCGGTTGTCGAGGCTGGCGACGGTACCGGTGCGCATGATCCGCTTCAGCTCGAAGCCTTCCAGCTCCGTCACGCTTGCGACCGCGGTTTCAAGCGCGACCTGGATCTCGGCCAGCGCGGGCACCGGCACCCAGACCGGCAGGTCGTCGTCCAGCACCTTGTCTTCGCGCAGATAGGCGTGGGCCAGCACGAAGTCGCCCAACCGCTGCGAGTTGCGCAAGCCCGCACAATGCCCGACCATGATCCAGGCGTGCGGGCGCAACACCGCGATGTGGTCGGTCGCGGTCTTGGCGTTCGACGGGCCGACGCCGATGTTGACCAGAGTGATGCCGTTCCCGTCGGCGCGCTTCAGGTGGTAGGTCGGCATCTGGGGCATCTTTGCGGGCTGCACGATGGCGGTGTCTGGGTCGGTGATCTCGACGTTGCCGGTCGCGACGAAGCTTTCGTAGCCGCTTTCGGGGTGAGCCAGCGCGGCGCGGGCATAAGCCTCGAACTCGTCGACGTAGAACTGGTAGTTGGTGAACAGGACGTGGTTCTGGAAATGCACCGGATCCGTCGCGGTGTAATGCGCGAGACGGGCGAGCGAGTAATCCACCCGCTGCGCGGTGAAGGGCGCCAGCGGATGCGCGCCATCTTCGTAGGTGAAGCCCAACCCGTTGACGATATCGTCATGCGTGGTCGACAGGTCCGGCACGTCGAACACGTCGCGCAGCGTGAACTCTCCCGCACCCTCCTGCGGGACCGTGATTGAACTGTCGTTGGCGACCGCGAAATGCACCGGCATCGGTGTCATCGAGGGCCCGATCTCGACCGCGACACCGTGGTTGCGGATCAGCAACCCGATCTGCAGGCGCAGGTAGTTGGCGAAGAGGTCGGGCCGGGTCACGGTGGTGGCGTAGCTGCCCGGTTCAGCAACATGGCCGAAGCTCAGGCGGCTGTCGGTGACGGCATAGGTGGTCGTGGTGATGCGGATCTCGGGGTAATAGGCGCGGTAGCGCGTGTCGCCGGGCGCGCCCTGGTGCAGCGTCTCGGAAAAGCGGTCGCAAAGAAAATCGGCGGCCTCGGCGTAGAGCGCCTGCAAATGGGCGACGGCCGCCTCCGCATCGGTGAAGCGTCTGGGCGCACCCTGGTCCGGCGTCGAAATCTTGAGCGCGTGTCTGGATGTCATCTGAAAACCTCTTCTTTTTATTTTATAGGTATTTGGCGGGATCCAGGATCAGATCCGTCAATTCAAAGCGACTCACGTCCACGAGGCCCAGGTCGGAGATTCGCAGGCTCGGGATCACCACGAGCGCCAGCAGCGAATGCTGCATGTAGGCGTTGTTCAGCGTGCAGCCGCAGGCATCCATCGCCGCGACCATGCCTTGCGCCTTTGCCGCGACCTCGGCGGCGGGGCTGTCGGACATCAACCCCGCGATGGGCAATTCGACCAGCGCCAGCTCCGCGCCGTCCTTCCAGACCGTGATGCCGCCGCCGACCTCAGACAGCCGGTTGGCGGCCTGCGCCATCATCTCACGGTCCGTGCCAACGACGATCATGTGGTGGCTGTCATGCGCCACGGTCGAGGCCATCGCCATGCGGCCCTCGTAGCCGAAACCCGAGACGAAGCCGTTCACCACCGCGCCGGTGCCACGGTGCCGTTCCACCAGCGCGATCTGGCAGACACCTCCCTGCCCCTCGATCACGCCATCCACCACCGGCAGCACTGCGGTCAAGGCTTCGGTCGGCGCCTGGTTCTCGACCACGCCGATGACGCGCACGGTGACGTCCGAGGGGGCGCCGGGCGCCCGCACATCGAAATCCGCCGCCGTAAGCGTCTTGCCCAGATGTACCGAATCCCGCGTGTCGGCGGGCCAATCGAGGTGCGGGCAGTCCGCCAGGCACACGCCGCCTTCGGCCACCCTTTCGCCGCGCGCGTAGACCACCTCGACAGGCAGCGCGCTCAGGTCCGAGGTCACGATCATGTCGGCCCGCCGCCCCGGCGCGATCTGGCCGATCTCGCGGTCGAGCCCGAAATGCGTCGCGGTGTTGATCGTCGCCATCTGCAGCGCGATCAGCGGGTCGCAGCCGCAGGCGATCGCGTGGCGCACCGCGCGGTTCATGTGGCCCTCGTGCACCAGCGTGCCGGAATGGCAATCGTCGGTGCAGATGATCATGTTGCGCGGGTCGAGGCCGCGCTCGGTGATCGCGGTGATCTGCGCTTCGATGTCGTACCAGGCGGAGCCAAGCCGGATCATCGACTTCATGCCCTGCCGCATCCGCGCCATCGCGTCGGTCTCGGACGTGCCCTCGTGATCATCCGCCGGCCCACCCGCCGCGTAGGCGTGGAAGGCAGGCCCTAGGTCGGACGAGGCATAGTGCCCGCCAACCGTTTTGCCCGCCTTTTGGGTTTCCGCGATCTCCGCCAGCATCTGCTGGCTGCCGCTCACCACGCCGGGGAAATTCATCATCTCACCCAAGCCCACGATGCCCGGCCACGCCATAGCCTCGGCCACGTCCTCCGGCCCGATCTCGTAGCCCGTCGTCTCCAGTCCCGGCGCCGACGGCGCGCAGCTCGGCATCTGGGTCCAGATGTTCACCGGCTGCATCAGCGCCTCGTCATGCATCAGCTTCACGCCGCGCAGCCCGAAGACATTGGCGATCTCGTGCGGGTCGGTGAACATGCTGGTCGTGCCATGCGGGATCACGGCGCGGGCGAATTCCGCCGGCGTCAGCATGCCGCTTTCGATATGCATGTGGCCGTCGCAGAAGCCGGGGATCAGGTAGCGCCCGCCCAGATCTTCCACCTCGGTCTTCGGTCCGAGGCAATGGCTGGCATCCGGCCCGACATAGGCAAAGCGGCCGTGGCGCACCGCCACCTGCCAGCCGTCCATCACCTCGCGGGTCTGTACCAGGACCACGCGGGCGTTGGTCAGGACGAGGTCTGCGGGCGCGCGGCCTGCGGCGGTGGCGACAAGGTCCGAGGCCACGTCGGGCCATGTCGGAACAGGGGCGATGTGTCTCTCTTCCATGTCGCAATTTCTCCTATCGCAGGGGCGTCCGCAAGCGACGGTTCGGTGACGCGGGGTTCAGGCGAACTGCAGCGCCTCGGCCCGCATCGCCTCGTAGAGCGGCAGGGCCGCCTGCAGCAGCGCCTGCCGCTCCGGCGGAACCTCCGGCAGCGGCCCCTCGGCGCCGGCGAAACCGGTCGATCTGTGCACCGCGTTGTACCAGTGCGCGGCCCAGACGCCATCGAAGGGGCGCGGCCCGGCGGGCCAGTGAAGCATGCTTTCGGTGAAATCCAGCCCGACCTCTGCGCAGATCGCGGCCAGCGCGCTGGCGGGATCGCGGCGGATGTCGGCGCTGTCGACCACCGGGCCGGGCAGCGCGCGCCAGAGGCGGAGCTGCTGGGCAAAGCCGATATCCTCCAGCGTCATCTCGCCCCGCTTCTCGGCGTAGCTGGCGATGACGCGGGCGGGATGGCGGATCAGGTGGACATTCACGCAGCCCGAAGCCCAGTCGAGCGGGAAGCCCGGCAGCATGTGATGCGGCATGTGCTTCATGTACCAATGCGCGCGGCCCTCCGGCACCGGCCCGGCGCAGGCGGCGGCAACGCGCGCCGGGTCGCTCTCATGCGCCGCGATGATTTCGGCCGCCATCGGGTGATCTGCCCCCGTCGCGGCCAGGTAAGGGGCGTAGAACGGCTCGTCCCAGGCAGCGCAATCGCCCCGCGCGGCGAAGGCATACATCATCGCCGTCGACAGGTTGCGCGGCCCCGACCACATCGCGAGTTTCATGTGCGTGCCTCCGTCTGTGTGGTGCCATCTCACAGGTCGCCGGGGCCCGGCGCAAGAGGTCACGCCTGCGTGAGGTCACGAAGCCGTGGCTTGCGAAGACGCACCCCCAGAGCCGAGGCTTTCGCCAAGACAACACGAAAGGGATCACCATGCCCCGTCTGCCCCACCGCGCGCCGCTGAAGGCGCTGGCTCTCACCGCCGCCATCCTCGTCGCGCTGCTGGCACATGGCGGCCGCGCCCATGCCGAGGATATCCGCACCACCGTGGTGGCCGGCGGCTGCTTCTGGTGCGTCGAGGCCGATTTCGAAAGTGTGCGCGGCGTGATCGACGTGGTGTCGGGCTTTGCCGGCGGCAACGTGCGCAACCCCTCCTACGAGCAGGTGGTGCGTGGCGGCACCGGCCACCTGGAAGTGGTGCAGATCAGGTACGACGCAGATATCCTGCCCTACGAGGAACTGGTGCACCTGTTCCTGCGCTCGATCGACCCGCTCGATGCCGGCGGGCAGTTCTGCGACCGCGGCCAAAGCTACACCACAGCGATCTTCGCCAGAACGCAGCAGGAGCGGCGGGTGGCCGAGGCCGCGGTGGCGCAAGCCTCGCAGGAACTTGGCCAGCGTGTCGTGACGCCGGTGCGCGACGCCGCGCCCTTCTACCCGGCCGATGCGTATCACCAGAATTATTACCGCTCCGAAGATCTGATCCTCACGCGGTTCGGGCCCCGGCGCAAATCCGTGGCCTATGACCTCTACCGCAACGCCTGCGGACGCGACGCCCGTGTCAGGCAGGTCTGGGGCGCGGACGCGCCGTTCCTGCACTGAAGCCATGTACCCTGCCCGCAGCGCATGCGGGCAGGGTATTGGGTCAGCTTACGATTTCAACCCGCAGGTGTTCACGCCGATCAGGCTGTAGAGCGGGCAGTAGCCCAGAAGCCCCGTCGCCAGCGGCACGATGCCGACCCAGCCCCAGGCGGTCTGGGGGCCGACGAAGACGAGAGCGATCAGCACGAGGCCGAGGATGACGCGCAGCGCGCGGTCGATGGTGCCTTCATTGCGGGGCATGGGATGCGTCCTTTCGTGTTCAGATGGCCGCATCCTACGCCCGCCGCCACCGGGCCGACGGTGACACTGTCACCGGCTGTCTGCGGCAATCCGCTCCAGCCCCACGCGGTCGGTGATCTGCACCCCGCCCTTCGCCTGCTCCACCACGCCTTGCCGCGCAAATTCAGCCAGCCGCCGGCTGACGAAGGCGCGGCCCGAGGCGGTCTCCACCGCCAGCGCGGCATGGGTCGCCGTGACGAAGCTCGCGGCATCCGCAAGGCGTAGCAAGACGCGGGCCAGACGCTGGTCGAAGCCGGTCAGCGCGACTTCCTCGACCAGGCGCTGGTACTCGGAAAACCGCTCGGCCACGCCGTCGAAGACCAGCGCGCGAAACCCGTCGTCCTCGGCCAGCCGCGCCTGGAACAGCTCCGCGGGCACGATCTCGCCCGTGACATCGGCCTCCACCACGCCCTCGGCGCTGTAGCGCGCATCGCTCACGAGGCAGGTGAAGGTCTGCAGGCAGATCGAGCCCCTGGTGACGCGATAAAGAACCACCTCGCGCCCGTTGGCGGCTGTCAGCGTCACGCGGATCGTGCCTTCGTCGAGGATCAGGAAGCCGGGGCAGGCCGCGCCCGGGTGGAACAGGACATCGCCTGCGCGGGCGGCGAACCGGCGGATCATCTGCGCATCCCTTCTGCGGCCTGACAGCGCCGATTGTTTCGCGGGCGGCGCGCGGGGTCAACTCCGCTTGACAGAACCCCGGCCGCCGCGCAGAGGGGGCGCCATGACCAAGGATGCCCCCACGCCCAAGACCCGCGATGTCTACACTCTGGTGGTGGAGGTCGGCCGCAAGGCGGGCGACGGGTTGCCTGCCAAGGCCACCGGCGCCGCGCTGATGTGCTACGCCGCCGGCATCGACGAGGCCGAGGCGGTGCGCGAGACCGTGGCGATCCTGAAGCAGGCCGACCTTGCGCCGCTGGACGTCACCGGCCACGGCACCCGCGCCGAGCGCGAAGAGGCCGGCGAGGAGATCGAGGCGGACGAGCTTGCGCTGATGGACCGCGCTGCTGCGGAGAACGCCGTGATCGTGGTGCAGATGACGCCGTTCTACGACTGACCTCACCTCCGCTCAGGACAGCGCCCGCCGCCCCCGCACCGATGCCGCGACAAGCGCCTGCGCCCCGGCACGATCCAGCACCGGCAGGCAGGGCTTGCGGTCGGCCTCGGCCAGGTTGCGGAGCACCCGGCTATCTTCCGCCGCGACCACATCGGCCAGAAGCGCCGTTTCCACCCCGCAGCCGTCGATGGCGGCGCAGGCGTGATCGTCGCACATGAGGTGATGGAACACCTGCACCGGTTGCCGCCGGTCCCGATGCGCGCCGCGGCTCGCGATCATGTCGCCGGCGCGGACCAGCACACGTTCCTCGCTGAACAGGTATTCCACCGCTGCGCCCGCGCGCATCACGCGGGTCTCGGGGGTGACGCAGATCTCGTGCTCCAGCCCGAAGTAGAAGGCGCGCAGCCTCACCGGCGCCTGCCGCCCGAGGCAGAGCCGCGGCCGCCGTTCCAGCCAGCGCAGCGGGAGGACGTCACCCGTCACGGAAATGAGCCTGGCGCCGGGACGCAGCCGTTCGACCGGGCAGGGACCGTCGGTGGTCGACAGGATCGCGCCCGCGGCCAGCGCCGGCATGTCCGTGGGCGCAAGGCCGAACCCCGCGATCGCCGCGACATGGCAGATCTGCAGGAAACGCTCGTCGCGCGGCAGGGCCTCGTCCAGCCGCGCGGCGCAGGCAAGCCCGGCCCGGCAGCGATGCCGTTGCGGCCGGTCATGGTTCGTGAAATCGGCGATATCGCCCCGCCCCCGCGCGCAGGCCCGGTAGCGTAGCGACAGGGTCTCGCCCGCCCTGCCGAAATCTGGCGGCGTCGTCAGGTCGATCTCGCCATGCACAAGCCGGAACGCGCCGTCCGCCAGCACATAGAGACCGATTGCGCGACCGGGCTCCGCCGCGCCTTGCCAGAGCCGCACCGGCCTGCCTGTCACGGGGGGCACCGTGAACTCCAGGCACAGCGTCATCTCGGGCATCAGCTCCGGGTCGGGGCTCGCGTCGGGCACGATCAATGCCTCGCCGGATTGCCAGATCGCCGCCCAGCGCTCGCCCGCGGCAGGGGCCATCGGCAACGCGCGGGCTGCGGGCGGTGATGCGACCGTCGAGGGGTTCACCCGGCCAGTTTCCGCAAAATGCGCGTCTCGTAGGACCGGAGCGTCGCCCGCGCGGTGGGGCCGTAGCCCAGATGCGACGTCGCGTCGATTTCCGGGAAAAGGTCGAGAACCTCGGCCCGCACATCCTCCTCTAGCGAGGACAGCACCTGCGGCCCCGGCAGGAAGCTTTCGGTGAGCAGGCCGTCGGACCAGACGATCTCGTGCCGGTCGAAAAGGATGTGAACGTAAGTGATCTCGCCCCCCTCCAGCACCCGGACCGAACAGTCGTTCACCAGATCGCGCGCGGCGACCAGAACCTCGTCCTCGCCGAACAGCAGCTCGGCCATCCAGTGCGTCAGCAAGATGCGATGCTGCGGCGACACGACCAGCCGACGGTGATTGCCAAAGGTGCCTGCCGCGATGGCGATGGGCGCATGATTGCCCACGGCCGCTACCCGTCGCTGCCCGACCCAGCGGATCGGCTGCAGACCGCGATCGCGCGTTGCGACAAGGTCATCCACCTGCAACGTCTCGACCGCCACCTCGCCGCGGTCGGTACGGATGCGCGTACCGGCGGCGAAACAGGGCACCGTCGTGACCGAGACGAATGCCGTATCGCTGACCCCGTCCGCGTTCTCGGCCGTGTAGGTGAAATTTACCGTCACGGGTGCGGTCAGGTTGGTCAGCCCGGCCGGCGGCGTGATCTGCAGCGTGCCATCGGCCAGCAGCGTGATCTGGTGCCCGTTCGACAGGGTTACAGTGTCGCCGGCGCTGACCTCTATCCCGTTGATATGCGTGATGGTCATCACGCCGCTGCCGGTGCCGTCATTGGATAGGACGTCGATGCTCGCGACCTGCAGCTCGTTCAGCGTGATGGTGTCGTCTTGCGCGATGAAAATGCCCTGGATCGACTCAGCCGCGATCAGAACGGCACTGTCGTAGTTGGCGTCGGCCACATCCGCGATGGCGATGGTCAGCGTATTCACCTGCCCGACCACGACCGGGATCAGCACCGAGATCGTCACGGTGAACCCGTCCATCTCGGTGTTGTAGTCATCGCCGGTATTGTTGACGAACAGCGTCTCGTTCTCGGTCTGGTTGATCGAGTTGATCTGCGCGATGTTCACGATCGGCGAGGTGACGACCTGCCCGTTCACCCAGATGCCGACGGCATCGTTGAAGACCGAGCCGGAATACTCCGGATACTCCTCCGACGCGAAGGTGAACTGCATCGACAGGTATTCCGTCGTGGGAATGAAAGTCGTGGTGAGGATGGCGGCGTCATAGGTGTTGTTGTTGACCAGCGCATTCAGCGCCGCATTGTTGTTCTGCCCGCTGGTGTTGGTGGAGGTGCTGCCGCTGCGGTTCGGGTCGCCCGAGCTTTGGGTGATGTCGCGGACGTAGCCGGTGCTCAGGATGACCCCTGAATCCGCGGGCGTCAGTTCCGGCGCGATACTATCGCCATTTGTGAAGATGCCCGAGGCATTGCGGTCGCCGGAATAGGTCGCGCTCACGATCGTGACGCCATCGCCAAAGATTGTCTGCGCCATCTGCGTCGCCGACGCGTTCGTGTTGATCGTCAGTTCCTGACCGACCGCCATGCTTGCCCGCCTTCCTCGGCCGGGGCATGTCTTGGACGATCAGGCACGACACAACGGGGCCGTTCGGCCCCCGCTGCGGTCTGGTCTGCATCGATGCGGTCTTGGCCGCTGCCTGCCCCGGCATGTTATTCTTTGTTGTCGCAAACTATAACACCGCACCGAATTTCGGTAACGATTTGGGAAGGTTTGCGGAAACCGCCTGCGGGGATTGTGCCTTCACCGCCACAGGGTTACGCAGGGGTCATCCCCGTTCCGGAGCCCCCGACATGCCCACAGATCCCGTCCGCCTCACCGCCGATCTTGTCCGCTGCCCCTCCGTTACCCCCGAGGAAGGCGGCGCGCTTGTGCTGCTGCAGGACCTGCTGGAAGCCGGCGGCTTCACCTGCACGCGCGTCGACCGGAACGGCACGCCGAACCTCTTTGCGCGCTGGGGCGCCAAGGCGGCCGCCGCCAGTTTCGGCTTCAACGGCCATACCGACGTGGTGCCGGTGGGCGACGCGGCGGCCTGGACCCACCCGCCGTTCTCCGCCCACGAGGAAGACGGCTGGCTCTACGGGCGCGGCGCCACCGACATGAAATCGGGCGTCGCGGCCTTTGCCGCCGCCGCGCTGGATTTCGTGGCCGATACACCGCCCAAGGGCGCCGTCCTCCTCGCCATCACCGGCGACGAGGAGGGGCCGGGCCGCGACGGCACCATCGCGCTCCTCGACTGGATGGAGGCGGAAGGCGAGCGGATGGATGTCTGCATCGTGGGCGAGCCCACCTGCGTGGAGACCATCGGCGACATGGTGAAGATCGGCCGCCGCGGTTCCATGACCGCGAAATTCACGGTGATCGGCAAGCAGGGCCATTCCGCCTATCTGCACAAGGTGCTGAACCCGATGCCGGCGGTGGCGCTGCTGGCGCATCGGCTGTCGACCCACCAGCTCGACCAGGGCACCGGGCATTTCGACCCCTCCACCCTTTCCGTCACCACCATCGACACTGGCAACCCGGCCTCCAACGTGATCCCGGCGCGCACCCGCATGACGGTGAACCTCCGCTTCAACGACCTGCACACGGGCGCAACCCTCACCGACTGGCTGCGGTCCGAGGCCGACGCCGTGGCCGAGGCGACCGGCACACGGATCGAGATGGAGGCGCAGATTTCCGGCGAGGCGTTCCTGACGCCGCCCGGCGCGCTCTCCGCCCTCGTGAGCCGTGCTATCGGGCAGGAGACCAACCAAGCGCCCGTCCTCTCCACCACCGGCGGCACGTCCGACGCGCGCTTCGTCAAGGATCACTGCTCGGTGGTGGAATTCGGCCTTGTCGGCCACCGGATGCACGAGGTGGACGAACGCGTGCTGATCCAGGACATCCACGACCTCAAACGCATCTACGCCCGCATGCTGCGCGAGTATTTCGCCAGCCCCGCTAGTTCTCAAGGTTAACGCGCCCACGTCTGGGCGCAGGCCCAACCCATCCTTGCTTCGAAATTACCTCCGCCGGAGGCTCCCGCACCCGCGACCCGCACCGACGTCGGGCACCTTTACTGCCCGTCGACCTCAGGCGTGGCCGCCGGCCCGCCCGTGAGATCGGCGATCAGCGCATACATCTCCGCGATCTCGCGGCGCTGCGTCTCCGCGATACCGGCGGCAAGCTCGGCTACGCGCGGGTCGCTCAGCTCCGCCCGTTCGCTGGTCATGATGGCGATGGAATGGTGCGGGATCATCGCTCGCATGAAAGAGACATCCTGCACCGTCTCCTGCGAGCGCACGAGCCAGAGCGCGCCCACGAACACCACCGCGCTGCCGGCCAGAATGGCGATCTTCACCCCGCGCCCGTCGTACATATCCCACATGAAGCCCATCATGATCACCGCCATGCAGGCCCCCATCAGCAGCGCCATGTAGACCCGCGTTTCACTGAAGGAGACATGATCCAGCGCGTAGGTGTTGAGATACATCAGGACGAACATCACCACAGTCGAGGTGGCGATCATCGCGAAAAAACGGGGATAGGTCATCGGGCGTTCCTCCTTCCGGGTCCGTGACCCCAACACCCGAGGCCGGCACCCTGTTCCCCGCAATTCCTGCATGACGCCCCGCAAGGTGCGTGCTACGCCGGGCTCATGGCCACGCTCCCCTCAAAAGACCAGATCCGCGCCTGGATCGCCGACCACCCGCACGCGACGTCGAAACGCGACATCGCCAAGGCGTTCGGCATCAAGGGCGCCGACCGCATCGACCTCAAGCGCATCCTGAAGGAACTCGAGGCCGAGGGGCATCTGGAAAAGCGCGGCAAGACCTACCGCGATCCCGACAAGCTGCCGCCGGTTTCGGTGCTGCAGATCCTCCCGCCCGACAGCCTCGGCGATCTCTTTGCGCGCCCGTTGGAATGGCAGGGCGAGGGGCCGGAGCCGAAGATCCTGTTCTCGCCCCGCGCCACAGACCCCGCGGTGGGCGAAGGCGACCGCATCCTCGCACGCCTGCAGGAGATCGAGGGCGAAGATCACCAGTATGTCGCCCGCCTGATCCGCCGCATCGGCACCAACCCCAAGCGCCTGCTCGGCGTGTTCCGCAAGGGCGCCGAGGGCGGGCGGATCGTGCCGATCTCCAAGGGTGCCGACAAGGACTGGCAGGTGCGCCCCGGCGACACCCACGGCGCGCGCGATGGCGAGTTGGTCGAGGCCGAGCATGTCGGCCCGAAGGCCCGGATGGGCCTGCCCCGCGCCCGCATCGTCACACGGCTGGGCGACCCCGGCGCGCCGCGCGCCGTCAGCCTGATCGCGATCCACGACCACGCCATCCCCGATGCCTTCCCGGACAGCGCCATCGAAGAGGCCGACGCCGCCAAGCCCGCCGGCCTGCAAGGCCGCGAAGACCTGCGCGACATGCCGCTCTTCACCATCGACCCGTCGGACGCGCGCGACCATGACGATGCCTGCTACGCGCATCCCGACACCGACCCGAAGAACCCCGGCGGCCACGTGATCTGGGTCGCCATCGCCGATGTCGCCCATTACGTCCGCCCCGGATCCGCGCTCGACCGCGAGGCGAAAAAGCGCGGCAACTCCACCTATTTCCCCGACCGCGTCGTGCCGATGCTGCCCGACCGGCTGTCGGGTGACCTCTGTTCGCTGCACGAGGGCGTGGCGCGCGCCTGCATCGCCGTGCGCATGGTCATCTCTGCCGACGGCACCAAGATCTCGCACAGCTTCGTGCGCGGCCTCATGCGCTCGGTCGCGTCGCTGCATTACGAAGAGGTGCAGGCCGCCCGAGACGGTCAACCGAACGACAAGACCGCGCCGCTGCTCGACGAGGTCATCACGCCGCTCTACGCCGCCTACGAGGCGCTGGTCGCCGCCCGCGCGCGGCGCCAACCGCTGGACCTAGACCTGCCCGAGCGCAAGATTGTGCTGAGCGAGGAGGGCGAGGTCACCTCCGTCGCCCTCAAGGACCGGCTCGACGCCCACCGCCTGATCGAGGAATTCATGGTGCTGGCGAACGTCGCCGCCGCCGAAGAGCTGATCGCGCGCCGCCAGCCGCTGCTGTTCCGGGTCCACGAGGAACCCTCGCCCGAGAAACTTGACGCGCTGCGCGAGGTCGCCGCCGCCTCCGGTTTCACGCTGGCCAAGGGTCAGGTGCTGCAGACCAGCCACCTCAACAAGCTGTTGGCGCAGGCCGAGGGCACCGATTTCGACGAGTTGATCAACATCACCACGCTGCGTTCGATGCAGCAGGCCTATTACTTCCCGCAGAACTTCGGCCATTTCGGCCTCGCGCTGAAATCCTACGCGCATTTCACCTCCCCCATCCGGCGCTACTCAGACCTTGTCGTGCATCGCGCGCTGATCTCGGCGCATGACTGGGGCCGAGACGGGCTGAGCCTGGAGGAAGCCGAACAGCTGGAAGCGACGGCCAAGCACATCTCCGACACCGAGCGCCGTTCGATGGCGGCCGAGCGGGACACCGTCGACCGCTACCTCGCCGCCTACCTGTCCGACCGCGTCGGAGCCACCTTCACCGGCCGCATTTCCGGCATCGCGCGCTTCGGCGCCTTCGTGAAGCTGGACGAGACCGGCGCCGACGGCCTCCTGCCGATGCGCGCGCTGGGGCAGGAATATTTCCACCACGACGCCGACAGCCAGACGCTGATGGGCGCCGAAAGCGGCATGACCATCGGCATCGGCGACCGCGTGACCGTGAAACTGGCCGAGGCGGTGCCGGTGACCGGCGGCCTCGTGCTCGACCTGATCGAGATCGACGGCAAGCACACGCCCGTCCGGCGCGGCAGACCCGGCACCGGCCAAAGACGCAAGGCCGGGCAGGTGGCGAAGAAACGCACGAGCCTGCGCAAGAAAGCGCCGGCCCGGCGCACCGGGCGTTGAGGTTCTGTTAACCTCGCCTGCCTCAAAGTAAGGTGAAGTCGCGTTGCGCAGTCGATGGCTGCGCCCGACGCCGATTTCCGCTACACTGTCCCAAAATCGAGCATAATCGGACCTCAGAACACTGTCATGCGCCGAACCCGCCTTGCCCTGATCGCCGGTGTCGTCTTGCTTGCGCTGCCCGCGCTGGCGCAATCGCTGCCGCCCGCCAGTTCGCTCCGCCCCGAGATGCGTCCCGAACCCCGGCAGGCCGAAGCGGTGCGGACCGTCGCAACGCTGGTCACGGTGTCGAGCCAGGCCAGCGCGCTGGCGGTACCCACCTCGATCCGCCCGCAACTGCGCGGCACGGTGGCGCCCGCGCGGCCCGCAGCCGCAGCGACCCCCGCGCCCCCACCCGTCACCGACCAGGGCTTTGCCGAGTGGATGCGCGGCTTTCACACCCGTGCGCGGGCCGCCGGCATCAGCCAGGCGACGCTCGACCGCGCCTTCGCCGGGATCAGCGTCAACGCCCGCGTGCTGGAACGCGATCGCAACCAGGCGGAGTTCTCCCGCGCGCTGTGGGATTACCTCGACAGCGCGGTATCTTCCACCCGCGTCGCCAACGGGCGTACCGCCTTCGCCGAGCATCGCACCATCCTCGACCGGATCGAGAGCCGCTACGGCGTCGAGGCCGAGGTGGTGGTGGCAATCTGGGGCCTCGAATCGGCCTATGGCGCCAATCGCGGCGATACCGACATCATCACCGCCATGGCGTCTCTCGCCTATGACGGGCGCCGGCGCGAGTTCTTCGAGGAACAGCTGATCGCCGCGCTCCAGATTCTCGAGGCAGGCGACGTCGGCCCGCGCCAGATGACCGGCTCCTGGGCCGGGGCGATGGGCCACACGCAGTTCATGCCCAATTCCTACCTCGCCCACGCGGTGGATTTCGACGGCAACGGGCGGCGCAATATCTGGTCCGACGACCCCGTCGATGCACTTGCCTCCACCGCGAACTACCTGCGCCACCACGGCTGGACCACCGGACAGCCTGGGGGGATGGAGGTGGTGCTGCCCGACGGGTTTGACTTCAGCCTTTCGGGCGAGCGCACCAAGCGCAGCGCCGCGTTCTGGCATGAGCAGGGCGTGCGGCTGGTCGGCGGGGGACGCATCCCCGACCATGGCGATGCCTCGATCCTGCTTCCCGCCGGTCATCGCGGCGTGGCACTGGTGATCTTCGACAATTTCCACGTCATCGAACGCTACAACCCGGCCGACGCCTACGTGATCGCCGTCGGCCACCTGGCCGATCGCATCGCGGGCGCCGGGCCCTTCCGCGGCTCCTGGCCGCGCGAGGATCGCGCGCTCAGCTTCGCGGAGCGAGAGGAGTTGCAGCGCCACCTGACGCGGCTGGGGTTCCACACCCACAATGTCGACGGGATCGTCGGGCCGGAAACCATCGATTCCGTCCGCCGCTACCAGGCCTCGGTCGGCTGGGTGCCGGACGGATATGCGTCGCTGCGGGTGCTGGAGCGGTTGCGGTAGGGCGAGGTGCGCCTGAAGGCGCACCCTGCAGCGGGCCGGTGAACGTAGGGTGCGCCTTCAGGCGCACCTTCCCCTCAATCCCGCAGCAACTCGTTGATAGAGGTCTTCGACCGCGTCTTCTCGTCGACCCGCTTCACGATAACCGCGCAGTAGAGATGCACGCCGTTCTTCGACGGCATGGAGCCCGCAACAACAACGGACCCCGCCGGAACCTCGCCATACATCACCGCGCCGCTCTCGCGGTCGAGGATCTTGGTCGACTGGCCGATGAACACGCCCATCCCCAGCACCGAGCCTTCGCGCACGATCACGCCCTCGACCACCTCGGACCGCGCCCCGATGAAGCAGTTGTCCTCGATGATCGTGGGGCCGGCCTGCATCGGCTCCAGCACGCCGCCGATGCCGACGCCGCCCGACAGGTGCACGTTCTTGCCGATCTGCGCGCAGGATCCGACCGTCGCCCAGGTATCCACCATCGTGCCGCTGTCGACATAAGCGCCCAGGTTCACGAAGGAGGGCATCAGCACCACGCCCGGCGCGATATAGGCCGAGCGGCGCACGACGCAGTTCGGCACAGCGCGAAACCCCGCGTCGCGCCACTGGTTGTCGCCCCAGTCCTTCCACTTGCTGTCGACCTTGTCCCACCAGCTTCCGCCTTGGGCGCTGCCGCCCTGCAGCTCCATGTCCTTCAGTCGGAAGCCCAGCAACACCGCCTTCTTCGCCCACTGGTTCACGTGCCAGGCGCCGTCCGGCCCGCGCTCGGCCACGCGCAGCGCGCCGCTGTCGAGCGCGGTCAGCGTCTCCTCGATCGCGTCGCGGGTCTCGCCCTTGGTGGCGGGGGTGATCTGGTCGCGCGCCTCCCAGGCGGCTTCGATGGCGGGTTCCAGCGCGGCGTAGGGCATGAGCGGCATTCTCCTGCGGCAGAGTGGGTCCGGCCGGTCATAGCGGGCGCGCCCGCGGCTGGCAATCCGACCGCCGCCGGGCTAGGTCAAGGCGTGACCAGATCGAGAGGACGGGACATGAAGGACAACACGCGCCAGCGGCCATTCCGGCAGGCCGACCAGGATCTGGAAGCGTCCCGCCACGCGCCCGACACGCCGCAGGCGCGGTCCCCCGCCTATCGCCTCGCCTTTGCCGACCCCGATTTCCTGTTGCGCGATGAATTGCGCCCGGTGCGCCTGCAACTGGAGCTTCTGAAACCGCAGCTGGATCTGGACGCGCATGGCGTCCGCTCCACCGTCGTGCTCTTCGGCGGCGCCCGCATTCCGGCCCCCGAAGCAGCCGATGGCGCGAAAAGCGACACGCTGCGCGACATGAGCCGCTACTACGAGGAGGCGCGGCGTTTTGCCCGGCTCATCACCGAACGCTCCGTCGCCACCGACTGCACCGAGAACGTCATCGTCACCGGCGGCGGCCCCGGCGTGATGGAGGCCGGCAACCGCGGCGCGGCCGACGCGGGCGGCTGTTCCATCGGCCTCAACATCGTGTTGCCGCACGAACAGGTGCCCAACGCCTATGTCACGCCCGAGCTGTGCTTTAACTTCCACTATTTCGGCATCCGCAAGATGCATTTCCTGCTGCGCGCCAGGGCCATCGCGGTGTTTCCGGGCGGCTTCGGCACGATGGACGAGCTGTTCGAAAGCCTGACCCTGATCCAGACCGGGCGGATGGACCAGGTTCCGGTCCTGCTCTTCGGCGAAGCCTTCTGGCGCGACATGATCAACTGGGAGGCTCTGGCCGAGGTCGGCACCATCGCGCGCGCCGACCTCGAGCTGTTCCGCTTCGTGGAAACCGCCGAGGACGCGTTGGCCGTCATCGACGGCTGGACCCTCAGCGGCCGCCGCGGGGAGATCCCGGGTCGGTAATCCCTCAGATGCTCGACAGCAGCGCCGCGCATTGGCGCGGCAGGTCGGCCAGCGTCAGCGGGCCGCGCGGCGGCACCGGCTCGTAATCCGGGTCCGGCGGCGGCGGGTTCAGGATGTTGGCCGCCCATTGCCGCGCCTCGTCGCAGCCATCGCCCGGCGGCGGGGCCGCCTGGTTCTCGCAGTCGGACGAACCGGCAGGGCAGCTCAGCCGCACGTGGAAATGGTAGTGGTGCCCTGCTGCCGGCCGGATGTTGCGCAGCCAGGACCGGTCGCCGGTCGCGTTGTCGCACATCCAAACCTTCGCGCCCGGAAACACGAAAATCCGCGCCACCCGCGGATCACTCGCAGCCAGCCGCAGCACCTCCATGTGTTCGCGCGTCCAGTTTTCGTTCACGCGCGCGCCCCCCGCAGACCGGGTGGAGATCGACGACAGGTTCTCCCGCTCCGCCGCCGAAAGGTCGAACCGCGTCGGCGGCAGCATCCAGATATCGGCATCGAGCCCCGACTGGTGACTGACATGCCCGGTCAGCATCGGGCCGCCGCGCGGCTGCGACATGTCCCCGATGTAGAGCCCGTTCCACGATGTCTCCGCCGCGACCCGCGCCGACAGCCGCTGCACGTAATCGACCGTTTCGGGATGCGCCCAGTTGCGGTTCCGGCTCAGCCGCATCGCGGCCCAGGTCGGCCCGGTTTCCGGCAGTTGCGCCGCCCCCGCGAGGCAGCCGCGGGAATAGCCGCCATGGACTTCGGATTGTCCGCCGCTGGTCTGCCGCTCCGCCCCGAACAAGAGCCGCGCCTCCTGCCCGGACAATGTCGCGTCGAGCGGCGGCAGGTTCGCGCTGCCCCCGCCGCCGGTCTGCCCACAGGCCGCGAGCATCGCCAGTGCGGCAGCCATCAGCGTCGTTTTCAAGCTCATGCCGTTTCCCCCTCGGCGCGCACCCAGATCAGTAGGACAAGCCCGATCGTGAACAACCCGATCAGGGGCACCATACCCAGTCGCGCGCTTTCCGTCACCCATGTGGTCAACCCGATCAGCGCCGGGCCGATGAAGGCCGTGGCCTTGCCCGACAGCGCGTAGAGCCCGAAGGCCTCGGTCGGGCGCGCAGGCGGTGCATGCCGGCACATCATCGTGCGGGAGGCCGATTGCAGCACACCGCCTGCCCCCCCGATGATCGCGCCGCAGATGTAGAAGGTGATGTCGGGCACCGAAGACCCTTCCGCCAGCGCCAGCCCCCACAGGTGGTCGCGCGTCATGCCCAGGACCACGGCGCAGACCACGACCAGCGTCACGATCGCCCCGATGATCACCGGCTTCGGCCCCACCGCGCTGTCGACCTTGCCGCCGATCCAGGTGGCCACGGCCGAGGTGACGGCGCCCAGAATGCCGAAGATGCCCACCTGCGTGATCGACCAGTTCAGCACCAGGACCGCGTAGGTGCCGCCGAACCCGTAAAGCGCGTTCAGCGCATCGCGGTAGAACATCGACGAGCCAAGATAGGCAAAGAGGCTCACCCGCTTCGGCAGCCCCTTCACCGTCTGCACGAGGTCGCGCAGCGCCGCGCCGAAGCTTGGGTGCGTCGCGGGCCGGCGCGGCTCGCGCACCCACAGGAAGAACGGCACCATGAAGACGGCGTACCAGATCGCCGTGAAGGGCCCCACGAACCGCGTCCCCTCGCGCGCCTCGGGGTCGAGGCCCAGCGCCGGCTGCAACCCGACAAAGGTCGTGCCGCTCTCGCCCTCGGCGAAGAAGATCAGCATCAGGAACAACGCCAGCACGCCACCCGCATAGCCCCAGGCAAAGCCGGTGCCCGACAGCCGCCCGATGGCGCTGTCGTCGCCCAGTTCGGGGAGCATGGAATTGGTGAAGATCGTCGTGAACTCCGCCCCGATCAGCCCGATCCCGAAGGCGATGAGCGCGCCGACCAGGAACGAGCCGTCAGGCACCATGTACCAAAGCGAGAAGGCCCCGATGACGTAGAAGGTCGAGAACAGCACGATCCACGGCATCCGCCGCCCGGTGTTGTCGGCGAAGGCGCCCAGGATCGGCGCGCAGAGCGCGATCACGATCCCCGACGCCGTCTGCCCCAGCGACCACAGGCTTTGCGCGCGCGCGTCCGCCACCTGTTCGCTCAGCCCGCTCGCCATGAAGCTGTCGGTCGCGACGGCGGCGAAATAGGGTCCGAAGACAAAGGTGAGGCAGAGCGTGAAATACGGCTGGCTCGCCCAGTCGAACGCCCACCAGCCGTAGATCCGCCGCTGCGCCGTGCGCAGGGCACCCGGTGACAGGGCGGAGGGGTCGGGCGCTGCCATGCTCATGGCGCGCACCTTTCCGCACTCGGCCCCGATTTGTCTACCGGGTTGATGCCGTCCCGAGTGTCGGCGGCCAGGGGCGATGCGCATCTGCCTCGGCCCAGGCCGTCACCCAGTCGGGCAGGGCGGGCGAGGCCCCGTCGTGATCCATCGCGCGAGCGACGTCGGCCACCGGCGCAAGCCGCCCGCCCGCCGTGATCCCGGTGCGCAGAAGCGCGTGGTTGCAACAGGTGTCGCCGCGCCACATGCCCTGCTCGATGTAGAAAAACCGGTTGTCCCAGCCGACCATCCGCGTCCGCAACTCGAACCGCTGCACCCCGGTGATCCGTGCGCGATAGCGCACCGACGATCCCGCGACGACCAGCCCCCACTTCTCGCGCTTCAGCACGTCCCACAGGCCGACGCGGAGCGAGATGGCGAACCGCCCGAGGTCATAGAGCGTCAGCACGCGGCCGTTGTTCATCTCGAGAAACCCGTCGAGATCGTTGGGCAGGCAGCGCATCGGCAGCACATGGGTGTCGAAAAGCCCCATCCGCGGCTTCCGGCGCTCGGACTGCATGACATAGGCGAGGCGGAGATACGGATACATGCCCCTGCCAAACCCCAGCCCGCCGCGCCCGTCAAGCGCGCCGCAGCGTCAGGGCCGCCCGTGTCGCATCCGTGCTTCAGAACCACGCAGGGAGGCGATGCGGCCGCAGCCCCGGCTTGCGCCCGCACCTTTGCCCGACTATCTGGCGAGGGCACATCAGACAGGACCCGTACCGATGACCTCGATCTTCCAGATCCTCATGCTTCTGATCAACGTGGCGTTCTTCATCGTCATCGCCCACATCATCATGAGCTGGCTGATCAACTTCGGCGTGCTGAACCTGAACCAGCCCATCGTGGCGCAAATCTGGGACGGGCTGAACCGGATCGTGGAGCCTGTCTACGGGCCGATCCGCCGCCGCCTGCCGGCGATGGGCGGCCTCGACCTCGCGCCGCTGATCGTGATCCTCGGGCTCTACGTGCTCGAGATCCTGCTCCGCAACAACGTGGCGCTGTTTCTCTGACATGACCTGACGGGCCGCGCGGACTCGACTCCCGATCCCACGCGGCTTACGCTAAGAACATATCATGAACATACCAAGCTGCCCGCCCCCATGTCCGATGCTGCACCCCGCCCCGGCCGGTCTGCCAACCGGCGCATCCTGTCGCTGTGGTTTCCCCGGCTGGCCGCCGAACGCCTGCTGCGCGCCGAGCCGTCGCTCGCCGACACGCCCCTTGCCGTGGTGGGCGAGACCGGGGGCCTGCGCCAGATCACGTCGCTGACCGCCGCCGCCAGCGCGCGCGGCCTTGGCCGGGGGCAGGCGCTGGCCGAGGCGGTGACGCTTTGCCCCGACCTCATCACCCGCCCCGCCGAACCCGAGCGCGAGGCGCAGACGCTGGCCGCGCTGCGCCGCTGGGCCGGCAAGTTCAGCCCCTGGGTGGCCGAGGAAGGGGCCGAGGCGTTGCTGATCGACCTGACCGGCTGCGCGCATCTGTTTGGCGGGGAAGAGGCGCTGTTTGCGCAGGTGCTCCAGGATTGCGCCGACCTGGGCCTGACGGTCGCCGCCGGCATCGCCGACACCGCCGGCGCGGCCTGGGCGCTGGCGCGCTACGCGGGCGGCGGCGGTGTCGCGCGCGGGCGCAGCGGCGATGCCATCGACCAGGAGGCGCGCGCCACCCGCTCCCGCGCCGAGAAGCGGCATTGGGTCAAGGGCGGCGCCGCGCCCGTCCCGCGCGGCGCCGCGGGCGGCGTCGCCCGCATCTCGCCGCCCGGCGGCTTGCGGCAGTCGCTCGGGCCGCTGCCCCTCGCGGCGCTGCGCCTCTCGCCCGACACCACCGCGGGCCTTGCCCGGCTGGGCCTGCGCCGCATCGGCGACCTGTGGGGGATGCCGCGCGCCGGGCTGGCGCGACGTTTCGGGCAGGATCTGGTGCGGCGTCTCGACCAGGCGCTGGGCATCGAACCCGAGCCGATCTCGCCCGCCGGCGCGCCGCTGCATTTCGCCATGCGCCTCAGCCTGCCCGAGCCCATCGGGCTCGAAGCCGACATCCTCGCCGGGCTCGACCGCCTGCTGCCGCCGCTCTGCGCCAAGCTGCGCGCGCAGGGCCGCGGGGCGCGGCGGCTGAGGCTCGAGATGACGCGCGCCGAGGGCGGGATCGAGCGGGTGGAGATCGGCCTTGCCCGCCCCGCCGACCGGCCCGAGAACCTGCGCCCGCTGTTCGAGCTGAAGCTGGACGGCGTCGACGCCGGTTTCGGCTTCGACACGCTGCGCCTCGTGGCCCCCGTGACCGAGCCGCTGCATGGTGTCGAGCACAAGGGCGGCTGGGCCGTCTCGGAAGCGGCGCGCGGGGATCGTCCGGCGGGCCAGGCGCTGGACGACCTGGTGTCGCGGATCGGCGCGCGGGTGGGGCTCGACCGGATCACCCGCGAACATCCCGCCGACAGCCACATCCCCGAAAAGACCTCGGCCACGCAGGCCGCCGCCTATACCGCGCCCGCGCCCGACTGGCCCGCGCACCCCCGGCCCCGGCCGCTGACCCTGTTCCGCCCCGAACCCATCACTGCGCCGGATACGCCCGAGCTGCCCGTAAGCTTCCGCTGGCGCGGCCGGGTGTTCGAGACGCAGGCCGCGCAGGGCCCGGAGCGGATCGCGCCGGAATGGTGGCTGGACGATCCGAACTGGCGCTCGGGCGTGCGCGACTACTGGCGCGTGGTCACGGACGGGGGGCAGCGACTGTGGCTGTTCTACGCCCATGGCGGGGCGATTTCGGGCGGATGGTTCGCGCAGGGCGATTTCTGTTGAGAGTCATCGCGATGCGCTTTCGCCGCGAGGGCGCGATTGTATGAACAACCGGGACAAACCCGCCCGTTGCGGGGTCACTGTTGCGCCAACTCAATGATTTATTTGAATTTGCAACCTAGTCCGCCTGATTAACATTCTGTTAACCTCTCCCTCGTGTCACCTGCGACTCGGGGGAGCAGCGGCGGATCGGATCGACAGCACCAGGCCACGGCCGGTGCTGTATCGGCCCGGGATTTCGCACGGACATCTCCAGTCAACGGCAGGTCGAGCCCTGTAGTTCAGTGGAGTAAATGTCGTGCTGTTCGGAATCTTTCCTCTTCTTCTCGTCGGCCTCGGCCTGACATTCCTTCTCGACAATGATGATGACGATGACGACCGGGAAACGTCCGAGGAAAGCGGCGAGCTGAACCTCACGTCCGGTGATGATTTCCTCGACATGGCCGATACCGAGGCGACGACCATCAACGCCTTCGGCGGCAACGACACCATCACCTCGGACGAGACCGATGCGATCCTCCTGCGCCTCGGCGCAGGCGATGACGTAGCCGACCTGTCGAACGGCTCTGCCGAGGTCTATGGCCGCCAGGGCGACGACAGCATCAGCATGACCGACGGGACGCTGCTGGCCTATCTCGGGCTGGGCAATGACACGGTCGACATCACCGACGGCCAGGGCGAAGCCTATGGTGGCGGCGGCAACGACCTGATGACCGCAACCCAGTACGACGACACCCTCGACGGCGGCTCCGGCTTCGACACGATCGACGGCGGTGCGGGCGACGACGTGCTGCTGGGCGGGTTCGGCAATGACCTGGTCTTCGGCCGCGAAGGCGATGATGCGTTGTCCGGTGGACAGGGCAATGACACGCTCGACGGCGGCGCGGACAATGACCGCGTCGTGGGCGGAACCGGCAATGACGTGCTCGACGGCGGCACCGGCGACGATGCCGTGCTCGGCGGCGAAGGCAACGATACGCTGATCGACCTCGACGGGCAGGACACGCTCGTCGGCGGCCCAGGCGACGACTACCTGGAAACCGACGGCACCAACGATTCGCTCTTTGGCTATACCGGCAACGACACGCTGACGGCGCTGGCCTCCGACGCGGGCGACGGGCCCGAAGGCGCGGTGCTGGATGGCGGCACCGGCGACGACATGCTGATCGGCGACATGGATGCCACGATGACCGGCGGCACCGGCGCGGACAGTTTCACCGTCTTCACCTGGATCGGCGACGACACCGAGCCGGCGATGATCACCGATTTCGAGACCGGCACGGATGCCCTGACGCTGGACATCGCACCGCTGGAATTCGGCGATCCGACCGCGGACCCCACGACGCCGGTCTACGAGGTGACATCCCGCGTCACCGACGCCGGGGTCGAGGTGCTGATCAACGATGCGGTCTATGTGACGCTGCAAGGCCTGACCACGACGGACGGCCTGGTCATCAACGTGAACGAGACGGTCTAGGTCTCGGCTACAGGCGGCGGTCAGACCGCCGCCTTGCGCATCTCGTCCAGGTAGATCTCGCGCAGCCGGGCCGTGACGCGGCCCGGCGTGCCCGTCCCTACGGCCTGGCCGTCGATCTCCACCACCGGCATCACGAAGCTGGAGGCCGAGGTGATGAAGGCCTCGTCCGCGCCCTGCGCCTCGTCGATGGTGAAGGGCCGTTCCTCCACCGACATCTGCGCCTCGCGCGCCATCCGTAGCACCGCGACCCGCGTGATCCCGTGCAGGATCTCGGTGCCGAGGTTGCGGGTGATGATGGTGTTGCCCTTCACGATATAGGCGTTGTTCGACGTGCCCTCGGTCACCTGGCCATCCTCGACCATCCAGGCATCGTCGGCGCCGGCGGCCTTGGCCATCATCTTGCCCATCGAGGGATACAGCAACTGCACCGTCTTGATGTCGCGCCGGCCCCAGCGCTGGTCCTCGATCGAGATGACCTTGAGGCCGGTCTTGGCCATCGGCGCAGCTGCAAGTTCCGGCTTGGCCTGGGTGAACAGCACGATCGTGGGCACGGGATCTTTCGGGTAGGCGAAATCGCGGTCCGCCGCGCCGCGCGTGATCTGCAGGTAGATCAGCCCCTCGTCGATCCCGTTCAGCCGCACCAGCTCCCGGTGGATCTCCAGCAGCTCGTCCTCGGTGGTGGGGTTGGCCATCTCCAGCTCGTCGAGCGAGCGTTGCAGCCGTTTCGCGTGTCCGGCGAAGTCGATCAGCTTGCCACCCAGAACGCTCGTCACCTCGTAGACGCCATCGGCGAACAGGAAGCCGCGGTCGAAGATCGACACCTTCGCCTCGGTTTCGGGAAGATACTCGCCGTTGACATAGACGGTGCGGGACATTGCGCGCTCCTTGAGGGGGGACCGGGTGCTGTTTCCGCCCGATCCGCCCCAAGGTCAAGCAGGCACGCTCACGCCAGCAGCATCCAGACGGCGACGGCCGCCAGGACCACCCCGAAGGCGATGTTCAACCGGCGTGCCGTCCGGTCGACGCGGAACAGCTTCGCCATCCGGTCGCCGGCCATCGAATAGACCGTGAAGGCCAGCAGGTTGTTCAGCGTGAAGACCGTGGTGATCCACAGCACCGCGCCGATGCGGTCCTGGGTGTTGCCGGGCAAGAACTGGGTGAACATCAACGCGATGATCAGGTAGGCCTTGGGATTGAACACCAGCAGCAGCGCGCCGCCCCAGGCCCCCATCGCGCGCCCCTCGGTGCCGCCGGTCAGCGCTCCGGCCCGCGCAATCGCGTAGGCCAGCCACAGGACATAGGCGGCCCCTACGACTTGCATCGCACGCATCACGCTAGGCGCGTCGCCGACGAGGCCGAAGAGGCCGATCCCGATGCCGACCGTGACGATCCAGGTCGCGGCATGGTAGCCGAGGGTCGCGGGCAAGGTCGCCCGCAGCCCGAACCGCGCGCCATTCGCCGCGAAGACAAGGTTTCCGGGTCCGGGGCTGTAGGCCAGCGGCAGGAGAAACAGCAGCAGGGCAAGGATCTCGGGCATGGTCTTTCCTCCGGTTTTCGTTGGAAAGAAGGTAGCCTTGCCCCACCCCGCGACGCGACCCGGAAGCTGCGCATTGGCCCCAGTGGGCTATCCCCAGAGGGCAGGCACGGGCGGGTGCAGGACCGACCCTTCGAACCGCAGCGCGTCCGCCCGGTCCTCGGCCAGCAGCAGCGGCCCGTCGAGGTCCACGATCGCGACCCCCTGCGCCACCAGCACCGCGGGCGCCATGGCCAGCGACGATCCGACCATGCAGCCGACCATGACGCCGTAGCCCGCCGCCTCGGCTTCCACCTTCAGCGCCAGCGCCTCGGTCAGCCCGCCGGTCTTGTCGAGCTTGAGGTTCACCATGTCATACTTGCCCTTGATCGCGGGCAGGCTGGCGCGGTCGTGGCAGGCTTCATCGGCGCAGACCGGCAGCGGCCGCGCGATCTCGCCCAGCATGCCGTCGTCCCCGGCGGGCAGGGGTTGTTCGACCATCCGCACGCCGAGCCGCAAGAGGTGCGGCGCGAGGTCCGCATAAACCTCCGCCGTCCACCCCTCGTTGGCGTCCACGATGATCGCGGCGTCGGGCGCGCCTGCGCGCACGGCCTCCAGCCGCGGCATGTCATCCGGCGTGCCGAGCTTGATCTTCAACAGCGGGCGGTGGGCATGTTTCGCCGCCGCCGCGCGCATCGCCTCGGGGGTGCCGAGCGACAGCGTGTAGGCCGACACCACCGGCCCCGGCGCGGGCAAGCCGGCCAGCACATACACCGGCACGCCGGCCGCTTTCGCCTCCCAGTCCCAGAGTGCGCAATCGACAGCGTTCCGCGCCGCGCCTGCGGGCAGCGCCCCTTGCAACTCCGCGCGTGAGATCCCCGACGGCAACCCTTCGATCTCCGCCGTCACACTTTCCCGCGTTTCGCCGTAGCGCGCGTAGGGCACGCATTCGCCCCGCCCCGTGACGCCGTCTCGCATCACCCTCACCGTCAGCACCTTCGCCTCCGTCCGCGAGCCGCGCGAGATGGTGAAGGCCTCGGCCAGCCGGAACGTATCGGGCGTGACGGTGATCATATCGCCCCCAGCGCGTCGGCCAGTTTTTTCGCCCCTTGCCGGAACGGGTCGCAGGTTGGCAGGCCCAGGCGCTTTTCGGTGGCCTCCAGATACGACAGCGCCTCGTCCTCGCCCATCGCGGCAGTGTTGATCGACACGCCCACCACCTGGCAATCCGGGTTCGCGATCCGCGCCAGCGGCAGGGCCATGTCGCGCACCGCCTCGAGGCTCGGCAGCGCGTAACCCGGCAGCCCCCGCATATGCGCCCGCGTCGGCTCGTGGCACAGGATCAGCGCATCGGGCTGGCCACCGTGGATCAGCGCCATGGTGACGCCGGAGTAGGAGACGTGGAACAAAGACCCCTGCCCCTCGATGTGATCCCAATGGTCGCCGTCATTGTCGGGCGTCAGCCACTCCACCGACCCGGCCATGAAATCCGCGATCACCGCGTCCAGCGGCACGCCCTCGCCGGTGATCAGGATGCCGGTCTGCCCCGTCGCCCGGAACGAGGATTTCAGCCCGCGCCGCTTCATCTCCGCATCGACCGCCAGCCCGGTGTACATCTTGCCGACAGAACAATCGGTGCCGACGGCCAGGCAGCGCTTGCCGCTCCGCTTTTCGCCATTTGCGATCGGGTATTTCACCGACGGCACCCGCACGTCATGCAGGCTGCGCCCGGTGGCGCGCGCGACGGCGACCAGGTCCTCCTCGTCACGCAGCAGGTTGTGCAGGCCCGAGGCGAGGTCGAAGCCTTCCTCCAGCGCCGTCACCAGCACCTTCTTCCACTCGCGCGAGATCACGCCGCCCCGGTTTGCGACCCCGATCACCAGCGTCTTCGCCCCAGCTGCCTTGGCGCTCGCAAGATCCATGTCGGGCAGGCGCACATCGGCCTTGCAGCCCTCGATGCGGAACTGCCCCACGGCATTGTCGGGCCGCCAGTCGCGGATGCCCTGCGCGACCTTGGCGGCAAGCTGGTCGGGCGCGTCGCCAAGGAACAGGAGATAGGGCGTTTCGATCATGGCAGTGCCTCCGGGCCGGGGAATCGCTTTCGGGAAGGATAACGCGCCTGCCACGCGAACCGGTCGCGTTTCCCGCGCTGGTCCGCCTGGCTTGTCGAAGATTTGTGCGACTGGACGGGCGAACGCGGGAAATTCCCGCGCAGCTCAGGCGGGCGGCAGCAGCCCCGTGACCTGGTCCGGCGTGGTCTCGAAATCGACCGGCGCACGCGTTTCGGCGGGGGTGTTGCGCTTGAACTCGTAGCGCATCAGGTCGCCCGCCTGTTCGGACGCCACGATCAGCGCCTGGTAGAGGTGACGGGGCCCGTCGTAGATGTCGATCAGCCCGCGCAAACGCGGCGCGTCCTCCGCATCGACGGAAAAGCCCCGATCCGTCATCTCGAGGATCGGAAACGCCTCGTCACCCACGTGAACCACACGCGTCGCACGCCGACGACGGGCGACACGTTGTGCGGCGGCAAGTTCGTCCTGAACCGCCTGGGGCAGGAAGCTCGACATCGGAATTCCCTCCTCGGTCCTTTACTCGATACAGATGGGCGCGCCGGGCTTTCCGTCAATGATTTGAGTATGCTGCAAATGCGAATGTCGCGCATTGGTCACAGCGGTCCGCACTGGACGTATGCACCGCAAAGCCTCATGTTAGAGGTTACAGGCAAAGAGCAATGGTCCCAAGCGAAAAGAGGCACCAGATGACCCCCGGAGACTTCGGCCACCCCGCGCTGTCCTTCCTGAACACCGTGACGGACGACGGCAAGACGCGGGCCAGGAACAGCTTTGCCCGCGGTGACGAGTTGCTGGCCGAGCTTGTGGCCTGCGGCCTTGCCCCGCGCGGGATGCAAGTGCCGGGCGCCGGACAGATCGCGGCGCTGATGACGCTGCGCGAAGCCGCCTATGGCGTGTTCTCGGCGATGGCGGCGGGCCGCAAGCCCGGCCGGGAAGAGGCGCTGACGCTGGAAACCGCGATGAAATCGGCCCTGCAGGATGCCAGCTTCACCTTTCGCGGCGACGGGCTGTCGATCGCGGCAGGGCCGCTGGGCGGGATCTACGACCGCGTGGCGCTCGGCCTGTTCGACCTGATGCAGCGCAGCGACCTTGACCGGATCCGGGAATGCAAACGCTGCACGCATATCTTCCTTGACCATGGGCGCGGACGCGGCCGGCGCTGGTGCTCCATGGCGCGCTGCGGCAACCGCGCCAAGGCCGCGACGTTTCGCGCCCGCCAGCGCGCCCATATCGTCTGACCTGTGCGCCCCTGCGGGGGCGGGCCTGCGCCGTTCCCGGTTCCGCAAGAGGCCCCGACGCCCTACCTCGAGGTGAACGGATGAAGGAGGAACCTCATGGGCCTGTTGATCGACGGCGAATGGCGCGACCAGTGGTATGATACCGAATCGACCGGCGGCGCGTTCGAGCGGCAGGAAAGCCAGTTCCGCAACTGGGTGACGGCAGACGGCAGCCCGGGGCCGACCGGCACCGGCGGCTTCAAGGCCGAAAGCGGGCGCTATCATCTGTATGTCGCCAACGCCTGCCCCTGGGCCAACCGCACCATGATCTTCCGCGCCTTGAAGGGGCTGGAGGATCACATCGATGTCTCGGTCGTCCACTCCGACATGCTGTCCGACGGCTGGACCTTTGAGACTGACGACAAGGGCGCCACCGGCGACCGCCTCTTCGGCGCAGATTTCCTGCGCGACATCTACCTGCGCGCCGATCCCGAGGTGACGACTCGCGTGACCGTTCCCGTGCTGTGGGACAAGCAGACCGGCACCATCGTCTCGAACGAATCCGCAGAGATCATCCGCATGTTCAACTCCGCCTTCGACGGCATCACCGGCGACACGCAGAATTTCTACCCCGAGCCGTTGCGCCCGCGGATCGACGAGATCAACGCGCGGGTCTACGACGACATCAACAACGGCGTCTACAAATCCGGCTTCGCCACCACGCAGCACGCCTACGACAAGGCGGTTCATGCGCTTTTCGATGCGCTCGACTGGGTCGAGGGCATCCTGGCCGAGAACCGCTACCTTGCCGGCGACCGCGTGACCGAGGCCGACTGGCGGCTCTTCACCACGCTCGCCCGCTTCGACGCGGTCTACCACCTGCATTTCAAGTGCAACCGCCGCCGGCTGATCGACTACCCCAACCTCTGGGCATATGCGCGCGAACTCTACCAATGGCCGGGGGTGGCGGCGACGATCAACTTCGACCACATCGTGCGGCACTACCACTACAGCCACGAAACCATCAATCCGCACCGGATCATCCCGATCAACCCGGTGATCGACTGGTCCGAGCCCCACGGCCGCGAGCGGTTGAAAGCCGCCTGACGCCACGCCCTGCCGGTGCCAAGGCTTGCGGCAACGCGCAGCCTTGCTAGTCTGCCGCAAATTCGCAAACCGACAGGGTCTTTCAACATGAAGCGTCATTTCACGGCCGGGCTCCTCGCGCTCGGTCTTTCGACCGGGGCCGCCGGCGCGCAGCAATGCGGCGGCGATTTCAACCAGTTCCTGCAAGGCATGCGCGCCGAGGCCGCGCAGCGCGGCTATTCGCAGGACGCCATCGACGGTTTCTTCCGCCACGCCAGCTATTCGCAGGGCGCCATCGACGCGGACCGCCGGCAGGGCATCTTCACCGTCCCCTTCACCGAATTTGCCCGCCGCCTCATCAGCCAGAACCGTGTCGACAACGGGCGCAGCAACTCCCAGCGCTACGATGCCGTCTTTAACGAGATCGAGCGCCGCTTCGGCGTCAGCCGCGGCATCCTCCTGTCGTTCTGGGCGTTCGAGACCGATTACGGCGCGTTCCAGGGCGATTTCAACACGCTCGATGCGCTGGTGACGCTGGCCCATGACTGCCGCCGCCCCGAGCTGTTCCGGCCGGAGGTCTTTGCCGCGCTGGAGCTGTTTACCCGCGGCGACTTCGACCCGGTGAACACGACCGGCGCATGGGCGGGCGAGATCGGCATGGTCCAGATGCTGCCCGACGACATCGTGAACCATGGCATCGACGGCGACGGTGACGGGCATGTCGCGCTCCAGACCTCCGCCCCCGATGCGCTGATGTCTGGCGCCAACATCCTGTCCTCGCTCGGCTGGCGCCCGCGCGAGCCCTGGCTGGTGGAAATCACCGTGCCTGACGGGCTTGACTGGTACCAGACCGGCGTCCACACCTCGCAACGGGTCAGTGAGTGGGAGGCGGCGGGAGTGCGCGCCCGCGCCGGTGGCAGCCTGCCGATGCCGGGCGCGCAGGCCTCGGTCGTGCTGCCGCAGGGGCGCAACGGCCCGGCCTTCCTCGCCTACCCGAACTTCAGCGTGCTCTTCGAGTGGAACCAGAGCTTCACCTATGTCCTGACCGCCGCCTACTTCGCCACGCGGCTCGAAGGCGCGCCGGTCTTCGACGCGCGCAACCCCGATCCGGGCCTCTCGGGCGACCAGATGCGCGCCTTGCAGCAACGGCTGGCGGCGCGCGGCCACAACGTGGGCGCGGTCGACGGCATCCTCGGCGCCGGCACCCGCGCCGCCGTGCGCGAGGAACAGCGCCGCCTAGGGTTGCCGGCTGATGCATGGCCCACGGCGCAGCTGCTGAACGCGCTGTAGTGCCTGGCGCGCCGGTTTTGCCGGCGCGCGCCGCCGTTCGCGAGTCAATCTTATCGTGTAGCAGCGACACAAATAACCGTATGCCCGCCTGCATTAGCCGCACAAAAGGCCTGGACAGCGGATGGCCGCCCCCCTCACGCCACCATCTGCTCGGCCTTCTTCAAGTCCACCGACACCAACTGCGACACGCCCTGTTCGCCCATCGTCACCCCAAACAGCCGGTCCATCCGGGCCATCGTCACCGCATGGTGGGTGATGACGAGGAAGCGGGTGTCGGTCTGGCGCGTCATCTCGTCCAGCAGGTCGCAGAAGCGCGTGACGTTGGCGTCGTCCAATGGCGCGTCGACCTCGTCCAGCACGCAGATCGGTGCGGGGTTGGCGAGGAAGACGGCAAAGATCAGCGCCAGCGCCGTCAGCGTCTGCTCGCCCCCCGACAGCAGCGACAGCGTCGACAGCTTCTTGCCCGGCGGCTGGCACAGGATCTCGAGCCCCGCCTCGAGCGGGTCGTCGGATTCGACCAGCACCAACCGCGCCTCGCCGCCGCCGAAGAGATGCGTGAACAGCCGCGCGAAGCTGATGTTCACCTCGTCGAAGGCCTTCAGCAGCCGCTCGCGCCCCTCGCGGTTCAGCGACGCGATGCCGGTGCGCAGCTTGGCGATGGCCTGTTCCAGGTCGGATTTCTCGGCGGCCAGGGTATCGTGTTCCTCCTGCACCTCGCGCGCGTCCTCCTCGGCCCGCAGGTTCACCGCGCCCAGCGCATCGCGCTGGCGGCGCAAGCGGTGGACGTCGGCCTCGATCTGGTCGGACGGCGGGATCGGGTCCGGCAGGTCGCCGAGGCTTTCGCGGAGCGCTGGCGGCGTCGTCTCCAGCTCCTCCCCGATGCGCTGCGCGGCGGCTTCCACCGCCTCGACCGCAGCATCGCGACGAGCTTCGGCAGCGGCACGCGCCTCGCGGGCTTCCGAGGCGGCACGTTCTGAGTCGCGCTCGGCGGTGATCGCAGCCCGCAGCGCGCTTTCGGCGGTGGACAAGGCGTCGGAGGCAGCGGCCTTGCGCGCCTCGGCCTTGGCGATCTGTTCGGCCAGCCCGCCACGCTTGGCGGCCAGTTCGCCGGGTACGACGCGGGCCTCGGCCAGCTTCGCCTCCGTCTCAGCCTGCCGGCTCTGCAACTCCGCCAGACGGGTCGTCGCGCTGTCGAGGCGCTTCTGCCAGCCGGCGATCTCCTCGCCGATCTTCGCGATCCGCGCCATGCGGCGCGCGCCGTCGCGCTTCAGCTCGTCATGCGCGGTACGGCGCGCCATCATCGTCATGCGCGAGGCGTCGACCGTGGTGCGGATGTCCTCCAGCCGGGCGCGGGCGGCGTCGAGGTCTTCCAGCTCCGCCTGCGCGCCCTCGGCACGGGCCAGCTCGACGGCGGCGGCCTTCGCCTCGTCGCCGTGGCGGGTGGCGGCGGCTTGCAGGGTTTCGAGCTTGCCCTGAACCACGCTCCGCTCCGCCTCGGCCCGGCTGAGGCTGCGGGAAGCATCGGCCAGCCGCGTGTCGGCATCGCGCCGGGCGGCGCGGGCGGATGTGTCGGCCTGGGTCAGGTCGGCTAGGCGCTTGGCCAGCGTCTCGTGCGCTGCGCGCGCGGCGGCGGCTGTTTCCGCGGCCTCCTGCGCCTCGGCGCGGAGTTCCGCGAGCCGGTTAACCTGCTCCAGGCGGCGCGCGGCGGTCGACACGGCATCGGCAGCGGCAACGGCATAGCCATCCCAGCGCCACAGGTCACCCTCGCGGCTGACAAGGCGCTGGCCCGGTTGCAGCTGCGGTTGCAGGCGCACGCCCTCGGCCCGGTCCACGACCCCGATCTGCGACAGCCGGCGCGTCAGCACGGCGGGGCCCTGCGCGACCTCGGCAATGGCCCGCACACCGGCAGGCAGAGGCGCGGCAGTGTCGTAGGGCGCAAGACCGGTCCAGCCGGTCGCGCCGGCGGAGGCGGCCTCGCCGGCCTTCAGATCGTCCGATAGGGCTGCGCCCAGCGCGGCCTCGAAGCCCTTGGCGACGGTGATCTTGTCGAGAACCTGGTCGCCCTGCCCGCGCTCGCGGTCGAGCAGGCGGGTCAGCGCGGTGACCTCGGACTCGAGCGTGCCGGCGCGCCCTTCCGCCTCGCCGCGGGAAGTGCGCGCCTCGGCCTCTGCCGTCTGGGCGCTCCCCCGCGCTGCCTCGGTCTCGGCCAGGGTTTCCTCGGCACGGGCGGCGAGATCCTGCGCGGCGGCCAGCGCCTCTTCCGCCGACGTGACCTCGCGCGTGATACCGGACAGCCGCGTGGCGGCCTCCTCGGCGTTGCGGGTCGCGGTCGCGGCCTCGGACGCGTGGCGGGCCTGCGCCTTCTGCGCCTCGCTGACGCGACGCTCGGCCGACTGGTGACGGGCCGACAGCCGGGCCGCTTCCTCGGTGGCGTCGGACAGGTCCTGTTCGCGGGCACGCAGGACGGCGGCAGCCTCATCCGCCGCGGCGAGCGCACCGGCAAGCCGGTCATCATGCCCCTCCTGCTCCGCCCCGAGCGCCACGCCCTCCTCCTCCAGCCGGGCGATGCTGTCACCGGCGTCGGCGTTCAGCGCACCTTCACGGTCGATGTCTCGGGTCAGCTGATCGAGCCGCGCCTCCAGCGTCGTCACTGCATCCTCGGCGCGGGCGATGTCGCCGTCGAGGCTGTCGCGCTCAAGTGTCAGGCGTTGCAGGATCGCGCCCGCGATCGCCTCTTCCTCGCGCAGTGGCGGCAGCTGGCCCTCGGCGGTCTCGCGCGCAACGGCCGCCGCGCGGGCGGTCGTCTCGGCGCGGGCCGCCCCGGTCAGCGCATCGCGCAGCACCGTCTCCGCGCGTTCGACCGCGTCCTGCGCATCGCGCCAGCGCAGCCAGAGCAGCAGCCCCTCGGCCTGCCGCAACTCCGCCCCGATCTCGCGGTAGCGCTGCGCCTGTTTCGCCTGCCGCGCCAGCGTGGCGAGTTGGCTTGCCAGTTGCTCAAGCACGTCGTCGACGCGGCCGAGGTTCGTCTCGGCGCCCTTCAGCTTCAGTTCCGCCTCGTGACGACGTTGATAGAGGCCCGAGATGCCAGCGGCCTCTTCCAGAATGCGCCGCCGCGCCTTGGGCCGCGCGTTGATCAGCTCCGAGATCTGGCCCTGCCGCACCAACGCCGGCGAATGTGCGCCGGTCGAGGCATCGGCGAACAGCATCTGCACGTCGCGCGCGCGCACGTCCTTGCCGTTGAGCTTGAAAGCGGAGCCGGCATCGCGGGTGATCCGCCGGGTGATGTCGAGCGTGTCGGCGTCGTTGAACCCGGCGGGTGCCAGACGCTCGGAATTGTCGAGTTGCAGCACCACCTCGGCGAAATTCCGCGCGCCGCGGGTGGCGGCGCCGTTGAAGATCACATCTTCCATCCCGTCGCCGCGCATGGCCGACGGGCGGTTTTCGCCCATCACCCAGCGCAGCGCCTCGAGCAGGTTGGATTTGCCGCAGCCGTTC
The DNA here is from genome assembly GCA_937139335.1 of uncultured Roseicyclus sp. Classification (GTDB taxonomy): domain Bacteria; phylum Pseudomonadota; class Alphaproteobacteria; order Rhodobacterales; family Rhodobacteraceae; genus Roseicyclus. The sequence goes on from CAKZPN010000076.1 coordinate 53,890, forward strand.
GGCCCCACGACGCCGGTCAGCCCGTCGCGGATCACGAGGTCCGTGGGGTCCACGAAGCTCTTGAAGCCGTTCAGTCGAAGCCGCGTGAAACGCATGCGCCTGATCCTCACCGTCATTCGTCGCCTTGAAGAGGCAGTCTACCCCCGGCGATGCGGCCGGAGTCAAGGAAGCCATACTTGATATGGGGCAATTTGCCCGGTTATCCCCAAGATATGCGGAAGCCTACCACAGTTGGAGGGAACTTTCAGAAATGAGTTGGATGTCGTGGCTGGACGGGAGGCTTGGCGCAGGGCAACCACACAATCTTGCGGATACGCGCGGCCTTGCCGCCGAAACATTGAGATTTCGACTCCGCGATGCTATTTTAAGACCATCCGGCGCCGGGATGACACAGGCGCTATGACCAGGAGGATAAGGTCCTGACCGGACAAACCTACGCGGCGGCGCAGACCACCGCCCACCGGGCTGCGCAAGCCGCCCACACCGAAGCGCCCAGCAGTGAAGAACTGCTCGAGCGAATCCTGACTTCCCTCGATGATGACAAGGCCGAAGAGGTCGTGCAGATCAACCTGCGCGGCAAATCCTCGATCGCCGACTACATGGTCGTCGCCTCGGGCCGCTCGTCGCGCCAGGTCGGGGCGATCTCCGAAAAGCTGGCGGACCGGCTGAAGGAAGAGTTTCGGCTGTCGTGCAAGGTCGAGGGCAAGGACACCGGCGACTGGGTGTTGATCGACGCGGGCGACGTGATCGTGCACGTCTTCCGCCCCGAGGTTCGGGAGTTCTATCAACTCGAAAAGATGTGGATGCCGGCAGGCGCCGCCGCGCAATAGCGGCGGGCGCTGTTCCATGCGGGTTCACATCTGCGCTGTCGGTCGCCTGCGTGGCGGGCCCGAGCAAGATCTTGTCGACGACTATCTGACGCGGTTCGACCGAACCGGGCGGGCGCTTGGGCTGGGCTCCGGCGGCGTGACCGAGGTGGAGGATCGCAAGGGCGGCGGCATGGCGTCCGAGGCCGAGCTCCTGCGCCGCGCCATTCCGAAGGGCGCCACGCACTGGGTGCTCGACGAACGCGGGCAAATGCTGAGTTCACCAGAATTCGCGGACAGGCTGGCCGCTGCGCGCGACGCCGGACAGGGTGATCTTGCGATCTGCATCGGGGGCGCCGACGGCCTGGCGCGCGATCTGCGGGACGAAGCGGCGCTTGCGATTTCCTTCGGGCGCATGGTCTGGCCCCACATGCTCGCCCGCGCGATGCTGGCCGAACAGCTCTACCGCGCCGCCGCGATCCTTGCGGGCGGCCCCTACCATCGCGCCTAGCGGTTCAGGATGTCCTGGTAGTAGCGACGCAGCAGCAGCAGGCCGAGCGCCATCGGGACCAGCGTCCAGATCAACACCAGCGGGATCGAGATGTAGTCCGGCGTGTAGGTCGGGTAGACGCCCGTGCGAAACAGCCCGGTGATGTGGATCCAGGGCGTGTACCACAAGATACCCTGCACGGAGGCGGGCATGTTTTCGTAGATGAAAATGACCCCCGCCGCCAGGAACAGCGGGCGCGTGATGATGCCCCACACCTGGCCCCATGCCGGAAACAGACCCACGAGGACGCAGTTCAGCGATCCGAGTCCCAACCCGAGAAACGCCGCCAGCACCACCGCAAGGATTATGGGTCCGAAACTCAGCGTGGCCGTCGCCGGCGTGAACTGCAGAACCCCGAAAAACACGACGATCATGACCGCCGTATTGGTCAGGAAGTTCAGAAGAAACTTGGCGAGGATCGCGTCGATCCAGGACACCGCCGGATACATCAGCAAGGGTTTCGAGAAACTGATCGCGCTCTGAACCTGCCCGGTGATGTTGGCGACCATCGTGTAGGCAAGATAGCCCGATGCGTAGAACAGGACAAAGGAATTGCCCAAGGGCGGCGAGCGCAGCATGATCGCGAAGACCACCGACATGACCGCAAGGGCGCCCACGGGTTCCAGGATCGCCCAGATGTAGCCGCCCGGCGTCCGGCCGTAGCGCGTCGACATTTCGCGCAGCATGAGCGCAAGGATCGAGCGCGCGCTGGCGAAGGATCGCGTCCTGGTCGCCGCGCCCATCGGGGGGCGGGGGGTGGGCGTGTCGACGGTGGTCAGGATCGGCTCCAATTGTCTGGCCATGCCTGACCGGACTATGTATGACGGGCGCAGCAAGTTCAAATGGCAAGAACAGGGCGCCGCCTTTGGCCGACGCAGCAGGACCCCAGAAAAAACCGACCCCACCCGCGCCGGATACGCCCCGGCCCGCGGCCCAGGCTGGGCAACCGCCAGCGCCGCAAGGCCAGCGACCGCCCGCGGAACAGGGGGCGTCGCCACCGGCGCAACCCGCCCCCGCCCAGCCCCAAGCCCAGCCGCCGCGCGGTCCGCAGGCCGCTGCCGGCGCGCAGCCTGCGCCCAACCCTGCACCGGCGGCGCCACAACCCAGGCCTGCCCCCGCCGCGCAACCTGCGGCGCCGCAACCGAAACCCGAAGCCCCCTCGAACAAGGCCCCGCCGGCGCCGAGCTTCAAGCCGGTGGCGAAGCCCGCGCGCATGCGCCGGCGCCATTTCGGCCTCATGCTGTCATTCCTGCTGCTTGTCGCGGTGCCGCTGTTCGGGGTTGCCTTCTATCTCTACACCTTCGCGCAGGATCAGTATGCGTCGAACACCGGCTTCACCGTGCGGACGGAAGAAACCGGCTCCGCCACCGACCTGCTTGGCGGCCTGGCGAATTTCGCCGGAGGCAACGCGACCTCCGACGGGGACATCCTCTATGAATTCATCACCAGCCGCGAACTGGTTCAGCGACTGAACGAACGCATGGACCTGGTGGCGCATTACTCCGCGCCGCACGATGTCGATCCGATCTTTGCCCTGGAACCCGATGCCTCCATGGAGGACCTGGTCGACTACTGGCAGCGGGTCGTCCGCGTCTCCTACACGCAGAGCAACGGGTTGATCGACCTTGAGGTGCTCGGCTTCGATCCCGTGACGGCCCACACGCTCGCCCAGGCGATCGTCGAGGAAAGCCAGATCCTGATCAACGAGTTGAACGAACAGGCGCGCGCGGATTCGATGCGCTATGCCGAGGCCGACCTCGAGGCGTCGATTGCGCGCCTTCGCACCGCGCGCGAAGAGCTGACGCAGTTCCGCACGCGCACCCAGATCGTCGATCCCGAAAGCGACCTGCAGGGGCGCACCGGCGTGCTCAACAACCTGCAGCAGCAACTGGCCGAAGCCCTGATCGACTACGACCTGTTGTCGGAGAACACAGCCAACCCCAACGATCCCCGGCTGGTTCAGGCCCAGCGCCGGATCGAGGTGATCCGCGACCGCATCCGGCAGGAGCGGCTGAATTTCGTGACCGACGACATCGGCGCGGACGGGGAGGATTACCCGACCCTGATGGCCCAGTTCGAGGGGCTGACGGTCGACCGCGAGTTTGCCCAGGAAAGCTATCGCGCGGCCCTGACAGCGCTGGACGTGGCACGCACGAATTCGGCCCGGCAAAGCCGCTATCTGGCCGTCTACATCCGGCCCAGCCTTCCGGAAAGCGCGGGGTTTCCGCGGCGCGAGGCCATTCTTGCGCTGGGCTTCCTGTTCCTGACGCTTGGATGGACCATCCTGGCGCTGGTCTACTACAGTATCCGTGACCGGCAGTGAGGCGGCGAAGCGATGATCCGCTTCGAGAATCTGACCAAGGGTTTTGATGTCAACGGCCAACGCAAGCTGGTCATCGACAATCTGAACCTGACGATCGCGACGGGCCGGTCGCTCGGGCTTTTAGGGCGGAACGGCGCGGGCAAGTCCACGCTGATGCAGATCATCGCCGGAAACATGCGGGCCGATACGGGCCGGGTCGTCTCGGATGGCACGATCTCCTGGCCCATCGGCCTCGCCGGCGCCGTGCATCCCAACCTGAGCGGGGCCCAGAACACCCGGTTCATCGCCCGGGTCTATGGTGTCGATACCGAGGAGCTGGTGGACTTCGTGCAGGATTTCGCCCAGCTCGGCTCGCATTTCTTCATGGAGGTCCGCACCTACTCGTCGGGCATGCGGGGACGGCTCAATTTCGGCCTGTCGATGGGCATCAAGTTCGACACCTACCTGATCGACGAGGTCACGGCCGCCGGCGACGCATCCTTCCGGTCGCGCAGCGTGGCGCTGTTTCACGAACGCATGGCGAGTTCCGACGCGATCATGGTTAACCACAACCTGAACGAGCTGAAGGAATTCTGCGACGCCGCCCTGGTGCTCGAACACGGGAAACTGACCCATTTTGACGACCTTGACGAAGCGATCGAGGTCCACAAGCGCAACATGAGCTGACCGCGCCGGCCTTCCGGCCGCGCAACAGGGTAAACCCGGCCGGTCGAATCCGCCCGGTTCTCCGCACCGCCACCACATTCCGACCCCGAGGGTTCCGCAGGCTTGCGACAGCTTCGCCCGCATCACAGCGGCGACGGAACATGCGATGCCCCAGCTTGTCATCGAAGGTCAGACAAGGTCGCTCCAGACCTTGCTGGACTACGGGATCACCGATCTTGTCGTCCATCAGACCGCGAATGGACCGGTCCTTTACGCGACTTCGGGGCCGAATGGCGGACTGTCGGCCTATTCTATCGGCCCCGCCGGCGACCTGACGCTGATCGATTTCGCACATTTTCAAAGCAGTTTCTCCGATGCGGTCATGGAAAGACTGACGCTGCTCGAAACGACGGACGGCCCGCAACTGGTGGTGGCGGGGACCACCGAGGGGCACCTGACCGCCTACGACATCGGCGCCGACGGCATGATCGGCGGTGCGACCTTCATCAACGGGCTGGCTGGCCCAACCACTGCGGTCCTCGACATCGACCAATGGGGCGGCAACATGCTGTTCCTCGCCAATGCCGAAGGCGGCTCGATCCAGGGCTATGCGATCGACGCACCCACGCAACTGTCGGAAAGGTTCACTGTCTCCGACACTGCCACGACCTATGCGGCCGCCGTCTTCGCGCTGGAAAACGTGTCCCTCGGCGGAAACAGCTACCTTCTGGGCGCGTGCGTCGCCGATTGCGGCGTGACTGCCTACCGGATCGACGCCGTCGGGCTGGTGGCCACCGGCAGCCTGGGCATTGCCGAGGGCATCGGCATCATGACTCCCACCACGCTGGCCACCGCCGAGATCGGCGGGCGGCAGTTCGTCTTGCTGGGGTCGGCGCCGGGCGACGGCGCCGGACGGTCCGGCGCCATCACGGTGATGGAACTGCGCCCCGACGGCAGCCTGGTTCCCACCGACCACGTGATCGACACGCTGCACACGCGCTTTGGCATGATCCAGACCCTCAACGTGGTCGAGGCGAATGGCATGACCTACGTGGTCGCGGGCGGTGGCGACGACGGGCTGACTATCTTCGTTCTGATGCCGAACGGGCGGCTGCAACTCCTCGATGTGCTGGTGGACAACGCCGACGGCGGCCTCGGCAACGTCACGGCCGTGGCGTCATTCTACACCGGCACCGACTTGCGCATGTTCATTTCCTCCGAGGCCAGCGGCGGCGTGACGGAAGTGTCCCTCGCCACCGCGCGCAACGGCGCGACGCTCGTGGCTGGCGGTGGCGGCGGGCAGACGACCGGCACCGGGCTTGACGACATCATCCTCGGCGGCGCCGGCAACGACCTGCTGGAGGGCTCTTTCGGCGACGACATCATCGAGGACGGCGGCGGGAGCGATACCCTCACCGGCGGCGGCGGGCGCGACATCTTCGTGCTGCGCGCCGATGGAGAGACCGACATCATCACCGATTTCGAACCGGGCCGCGACCGGCTCGACCTGTCCGGCTGGCCATTCCTCTACGACACCGCCGGGCTGAGCGTTCAGTCAACGGCCGACGGGGCCATCGTGACCTGGCGCGGCGAAACTCTGGTGATCCATACGCTGAACGGCACCAGCCTTACGGCCGCGACGGTTCGCGCGGCGGTGATCAATGCGCCGAACCGGACGCCGCTGTTGTGGGACGCGCCGCCAAGCCCGCATGGCTACCATGTAGGGACAAACGGTGCCGACCTCGTCGACGGTGGCGACGGGAATGACACCATCAGCGGGCTCGAAGGCAACGACACGCTGATCGGCGGGAGCGGCGATGACATGCTCGCCGGATCGGACGGATTCGACCTGCTCCGGGGCGGCGAGGGCGACGATTATCTCGACGGCGGGGCACAGGCCGACAACCTCTATGGCGATGCCGGCAACGATAGCCTGTTCGGCGGCTTGGGGAATGACCGCTTGTTCGGCGGGGTTGGAAACGACAGCCTTCTCGGCGGTGACGGCGACGACGGTCTTTGGGGCGAGGCCGGCCATGACACGCTTTTCGGCGAGGCCGGGGCCGATCGGCTCTACGGCGGAAGCGGTGAAGATCTTCTCTTCGGGGGCGACGGCGACGATACGCTCTGGGGCGACGCGGGGTTTGACACGCTCCATGGCGGCGCAGGCGACGACAGCCTCGTCGGAGGCGCCCAGGCTGATTTTCTTTTTGGCGGAGATGGCAATGACACCGCGCGCGGCGGCGACGGGATGGACAACATCTACGGCGAGGCTGGAGACGACATTCTCTACGGCGACGCCAGCAACGACCGGCTTTTCGGTGGAGCGGGTCATGACATTCTGTACGGAGGGACGCAGGAGGATCGCCTGTACGGCGACGACGGAAACGATACACTTTTTGGCGGCGCGGGGTTCGACGTGCTGGCGGGCGGAGACGGAGAAGACTATCTTGATGGCGGTGCGCAGGCCGACAATCTGTATGGCGATGCCGGCAACGACACGCTGGTCGGTGGCGGCGGGTTCGACCGGTTGTTCGGCGGAAGCGGAAACGACCTCTTGTTCGGCGGGTCTGACGACGACGCGCTTTTTGGAGAAAGCGGCGACGACACGCTCCATGGCGAAGCCGGCAACGACCGGATGTTTGGCGACAGCGGCAACGACATCCTCTACGGCGGCGAAGGAAACGACCAGCTCAACGGCGGCTCCGGCTTCGATACGCTCATCGGCGGCACCGGCAACGATGCGCTTTGGGGCGCATTCAATGCCGACATCTTCGTCTTCGCCGACGGGCATGGCGTCGACACGATCTACGATTTCGACGCGCAAAACAGCCTGGAGAAGATCGATTTTTCGGAGCTGAGTACGGTCAACTCCATCCACGACGTGCTTGGCCCCGATGGCGCCGCGACGCAGATCGGGGGGGATGTGCGCATCGACACCGGCAGCGGCAATTCCCTCTGGCTGATGAACGTGGCGCTTGCCGATCTCGACGCGTCAGACTTCCTGTTCTGACGCCGCCTCCTGCCCGCCAAGAACGCGCTGGTAGATGCCATGCAAATCCCGCGCCTGCGCCTCGGAGGTGCGGAGATCGACCCGCCGGGTTGGCGGCGTGCGGAACCGCTTCGGGTCAGTGTCGATGCGGGCGAGGCAGGCGACCAGCGCGTGGTGGTCCGACACATCCACGACAAAGCCGTTTTCGCCCTCTACAACGTCTTGTCCGATGGCTCCGCGATCGGAGGCCACAACCCACAGCCCCAGCGCCAGCGCCTCGCGGGTGACGAGGCCATAGCTTTCCGGCCAGGTCGACGGCGCCAGCAGCACGTCGATCTGACCATAGAGCACCCCCACCTCGTCCATCGCGTGACTCGGCACGAAGGTGACGGGCGTGCCGTTCCATTCCTCTTGGCGGATCTGGCCGCGCGGAAGCGCCTGATCGACGATCAGAAGATCCAGGTGTTCGAACCGATGCGCGTGAAGCGCGGCGCGCAGCAGGGCAAACCCCTTGTGGCGCGAGGCCCCGCCGATGAGGCCAAGCCGGACCCGGCCCTCGGGCCCCGGAACCTCCACCCGTGCGGGCAGGGTCGAAACACCGTTTGCGGCCGTTTCCACCCGCGTCAGGCCCGCGGCGCGATGCACCTCGGCAAAGCTGTCGGAAACGGCCAGCAGCGCCGCCGCATCCTCGAGACCGCGGCGCAGGATGCGGGCGCGGTCGGGCAGCCGGGCTGCCGCGTCGGGGCTGTAATCATAGGTCTCCGGCGTGCCGTCGGCGGCGGCGACGAACTGGTTGGGGGAAATCCACCACCCGTCATGCAGCGTGACCACATAGGGCAGCCCCCGGTGCCGCAACCGGTCCACGACCGTGACGGTCAGGCGCTGGATGCAATGCAGATGCACCAGATCCGGGCGAATGCGATCCAGCAGGCGCTCGAAGATGTCGCCCATCCGGTGGTCGCGGATGTCCATCGTCCGGATCCCGTCGCGCGCCGTGATCGTCCAGATCCGCGCGCCGTCGCGGCTGTAGCATTTCACCTGATGCGGGCTTTCGCCGCCTTCCAGCGTGGTGATGACGTCGATCTCGTAGGTATCGCCATGAAGGCGGAGGAGGTCCGCCACATTGTCCCGCACCACGCGCGTCGCCCCGCCGATGTCTTGCGGCGGAAAAAAGACGTTCACGATCAGGAGCCGCTTTTTGGGCGCCGGCAGCGGCGGGCGCACGGCGCCGAACATCGAACCGAAGCGGGCGCCCATGGCCTCCAGCGCATAGTCGCGCAGCACCACCTCGCGCGCGGCGGCCCCGATCCGGGCCCTGAGACCGGCATCATCCACCAGCCGCAGGATCGCGGTCGCGAAGCCGGCCTTGTCGCTCGCCAGCAGGCCGGTCACGCCATCCTCGATCACCTCGCAATGGATGGCGGTGGGGCTGACCACGGAGGGGACGCCGAACATCGCCGCCTCCATCCACTTGATCTCGCTTTTCGCGTCGGTGATGACCGAGGGGAACAGGACCGACAGGTTGATGTCGGCCTCGGCCACCTCGGCGCAGAACGCCTCGAAATCCCAGATCGGCGGGATAAGCCGCACGTCGGGATGATCGGGGTCGAGATTACGGAGCTCGGGGAACTCGCCGATGATGCGGATCTCGACCTTGCCGGGGCGCTTGGCCAGCACCTCGGCCAATGCCGGTTCCAGCACCTCGGCGAACTCGGCCTTGTGGGCCTTGGTGCCCGAACCGTAGTAGATCACCAGCTTGTCGCGTTTCGCGGGCCTGGCCCGCGCCGCCCGCTCGATCACCCGCATGTGCGGCTGCCCCAGCGCGTTGCGATGCACGAAGACCGCGCCGCTGCGCACCACGTCCGCCATCGCGCCCTGGATCGTGGGGGTCGAGGCGATGCCGTAGTCGCACATCCCCATCGCGTGCCGGAACAACGGCACGCCGCAGGCGATGGCCGCATGATCGGTCGCGGTGATCTGCCCGGCATAGGTCGCCAGCGGCGGCGGGAAGAGAGCGGTGTCAAAGATCAGGTCGTCGCAGTCGTAGAAGGTCGCCAGACCCTGCTGCGCCGCCTCGGCGATCAGGTCGATGATGGGCAGGAAGGCAGCCAGCCGCATGAAGATCACGGCGTCGTACTGCTCGAGCCGGTCGCGCAACCGGTCCAGATCGAGGCTTTGCACGTACAGGTCGGCCTCGTAGCCTGCGGCGCGCAGCTGGTCGATCTTCTGGTCGGCGCGGTAAAGCTTGCACTGGTAAATATCGTCGTTGGCGAGGATCGCCACGCGCCGGATCGGCGCGCTGCGGCGGGGCGGCTCGTAGGGCGGGGTGTAGAGCGTAAGGGCGCGCGTCAAAAGCCCCTGGATCTCCGGCACAGGCATCGACCGGATGCGCCCGCGCAGGTCGGACCAGATGGTGTTGAAGATCGCGCCGCCCAGATCCCGGCGGCGACGGCGCAACGTGACGTCGCCGAACACCGCGTCCGGCAACGCGTCGCAGAGATCAAGCGCCTCCGACAGCCGGTTCTGGGACACCAGCCGCTCGGCCAGGGTGATCCTGTTGGAGCCGATGTCGAAATCCGCCGGCACCGCCTGGCGTAGCTGGATCTCGGTGCCGATCCGGTTCTGCCCATAGATGAGGTCGGCGAGGTCGAGGCTGGCACGCGGATGGCCGGGGCTGTGGCCGAGCACCCGCGTCAGCAGCCATTCCGCCGCGCCGGTGTCGCCCACGTGGCGCTTGTGGCGCGCGAGGTCGATGAGGAAGGCCTCGATCCCCGGCTCGGCCGGGTCGAAGACCGTCGCGCCCGGAAACGGAAGCCGTTCCAGATGCGCCAGCGTCGCCGGCAGGCCCGCACCGTCGTCAAGATCGGCGGAGGCCGCGCGGAACGCATCCATCTTCTCAAGCGCGGCAGGCGGAAGCGGCACGTCGGTGCGCATGCGGAACCAGACCCGCGCGTTCGCATGTGCGCCACAGCGCAATCCGATCCGCGCCCAATGCTGCAACAGCGCCGGCCCATCCGGCCCCGGCAGGCCGGTGACCCCGGCATGCGCGCAGGCGGCCCGGTAGAACGCCGCATCGAACCGGTGGTCGGGATGGGGCGGGATGCCGGCGCGCAGGCCCGTCTCGCAGAAATGCCGGATCGCGGAGAGACGATCGAACCGGGTCAGCGGCTGGCCCGCAGCCTCGGCGGCGACCGCGTAGAACTCATGCTCGAAGATCTGGGTCAGGACCGGCCCGTGCAACCCCTGCGCCAGCCACAGATCCGGCTCGCGCAGCCACGCCGCCGTGACCGGGACACCGGCCTTCGTCAGCGCCATCGCGGCGGCGCCGGCATCCAGATCCTCCGGCAGGTCCAGATTGTGAAACCGCCGGACGAACGCAGCATCCCAGCGGTCGGGCCGGCCATCGCGCCCCTCGGCATGCCCGAATTCGAGGTAGTGATACGCCGCCTCGCCCGACGACGCGACCACATCGGCCACATCGGGGTTCTTTTCGAGATATGCGCCAAGGCTGAACCCGCGCGCCAGCAAGCCGGCCTTTTCGTGCCGCGCCAGCACCGCTGCACCGTCGCGCTTGCGGGCTGCCTGCCTGTACCAGGCCTGCCAGTCGAACTGCGCCTCTTCGCCGCCAAGCCGCGCGACCCGGCCGCCCAATCTGCGCCAGGTCCTGGATGCGTCGTGCCCGATCATGATGCCTCGTTCATCTCTCGCCGACTGGTTGCAAATCTGGCCCTGGCTCGACCGCTTGGGAACGGTATCTGAAACTGGGGGGTCTGCCGCTGCGGCATGCTGGTCCCCGCAAAATCACGCGCCGTCCTACCTCGGTTTTCCGATCTGCCCAAGATGGGTGACCGCAAACCCGTCGGGTGATTTGAGCCCGTATCCAAGAAGGCGGTCAAACCCGGAATGCGCAAGCCAGAGTCCGCCCACAACCGCGAGCAGCGGGGCCGAAGTGATGAAAAACAAGGCCAGAAAGACTGCGCCGAAGGCATAAATATGGACACTGTTGTAGACAAACGCCCCGACCCGCGGCCCCGCCGCATAGCCGGCAAAACTGAGATCGGGCGCAATAAAGATCAAAAGCGCGCCCCACCATGGCATCAGGTCGGCGTGGGGCCAGAAGATCGCCAGACCGCAGAGTAGCATGATGCCGCCCTCGAACCGTTGCCAGCGTACCGCCCTGATCATGTTGGTCCCATGGCTTGTGTCGCGTCCTGCTGGTCCGTGCTGCGGCTGTCGGGGTCGGGCAGCGTCGCCCCGTCCATGCCCGAGCATACCGGCGGCGCGCAACGCTGTCATCCGGCCTGCAGCGGATCTTTGCCGCCTTGCATGCCGGAGGGGCGCTGCCTAGAACCGGGGCTGGGGAGCTTCAGCCATGGCCAAGACCACCACACCCAAACCTGTCGTCCTGTGCATCCTCGATGGATGGGGCATCGGCCCGACCGAGGCGGACAATGCGCCGCTGCTGGCCCGGACGCCGAACTTCGACCGGCTGATGGCGACATGCCCGCACGCAACGCTGATCACCCATGGCGCCGCCGCGGGCCTGCCCGACGGCCAGATGGGGAATTCCGAGGTCGGCCACACGAACATCGGCGCCGGCCGCGTGGTGCAGATGGATCTGGTCCGCATCGACGAGGCCATCCGGTCGGAGCGGTTCGCACAGGAGACCGCGCTCACCACCTTCATCGACACGCTGAAAGCCACCGGCGGGGCGGCGCATCTGTTCGGCCTCGTTTCCGACGGCGGCGTGCACAGCCAGCTTGATCACCTGATCGCGGCGACCGAGGCGATCGCAGCGGCGGGCGTGCCGGTGTGGCTGCACGCGATCACCGACGGTCGCGACGTCGCGCCGCGGTCGGCACCGGTCTACCTCGGCCATCTGCAACACCGCATGCCCGAAGGCGCCTCCATCGCGACAGTGATCGGCCGGTATTTCGCGATGGACCGCGACAAGCGCTGGGATCGGGTCGCGCGCGCCTATGAAGCGATGGCGCATGGCGCGGGCGCCGAAGGCACGCTGCATGTCGAGGGCGATGCGCTTGACGCCGTCGCCGCGGCCCATGAGCGGGGCGAGAGCGATGAATTCATCCAGCCGACGGTCCTGGGTGACTATGCCGGCATGAAATCCGGCGACGGCATCTTTTGCCTGAACTTCCGCGCCGACCGCGCGCGCGAGATCCTGTCGGCGCTGGCCGACCCCGGTTTCGATGCCTTCGACACCGGCGCGCGGCCCGACCTGGCGGCGGCGCTGGGCATGGTCGATTATTCCAAGGCCCACGACCGCTTCATGACGACGGTCTATCCGAAGCAGGAAATCGTGAACACTTTGGCCGAATGGGTGGCCAGCCACGGCCTCAGGCAATTCCACATCGCCGAAACCGAGAAATACCCGCACGTCACCTTCTTCCTGAACGGCGGCAAGGAGCCACCGGTGGAGGGCGAGGATCGCTACATGGCGCAATCGCCCAAGGTCACGACCTATGACCTGCAGCCCGAGATGTCGGCGGGCGAAGTGACCGATCACCTCGTGGGCGCCATTGCCGAAGGCTACGACCTCATCGTCGTGAACTACGCCAATCCCGACATGGTCGGCCACACCGGCGACCTGCACGCCGCGATCCGCGCCTGCGAGGCGGTGGACGAGGGGTTGGGTCGGGTGCTTGCCGCGTTGGAAAAAGCCGGCGGCGCGATGATCGTGACGGCCGACCACGGCAATTGCGAAACCATGCTCGACCCCACGACCGGCGGGCCGCATACGGCGCATACGACGAACCCCGTGCCGGTGATCTTGGTTGGCGGACCGGAGGGCGCGCGCTTGCGCGCCGGTATCCTCGCCGATCTCGCGCCCAGCCTGTTGCAACTGATGGGCCTGCCGCAGCCGACCGAGATGACCGGGCGGTCGCTGATCGAATGATGCTGCGCGCCGCCCTTGCCGCCGCTTTGCTGCTCGCCTCGCCCGCCCGCGCCGAGACGGACGCCGCTTCGGTCGCCGCCGAGGCGGCCGAGATGCTGGAACAGGCGGGCTTTGCCCTGCTGGAGGCCGACGGCGCGCGCGACCGGGTCGAGGCGTTGACCCAGACCGTGCGCGCCTACGAGGAGGGGCTGCTGGCGCTGCGCGAAGGTATCCGGCAGGCGGCGCTGCGCGAACAGACCATCCTTGCCGTCTTCGAGGCCGAGCGCGACCGTCTCGCCCGGCTGTTGGGCGTGCTGCAAAGCATCGAGGGCGCGCCCGCGCCGCTGTTGCTGATGCATCCCGAGGGGCCGCTGGGCACCGCCCGGTCCGGCATGATCCTGTCCGAGATCACGCCCGCCGTGGCTGAGGAGGCCCGCACGCTGCGCGCGCAGTTGCAGGATCTTGCGACGCTGCGCGCCTTGCAGGACACCGCGCTGGGCCAGCTGTCCGGGGCGCTCGACCGCGCGCAGGAGGCGCGGACCCAGTTGAGCCAGGCCATCGCCGACCGGCGCATGCTGCCCGACAATTTCATCCGCGACGAGACCGCGATGGCGGAACTGCTCCAGAGCGTCGATTCGCTGGACGGGCTGGCCGAGGCGCTGACCGCCGATCCGGCCGACCCCGCCCCCGACCTGCCGGATTTCGCCGATGCGCGCGGCGCACTGCCGCTGCCCGTGCTGGGCACGCTCCTGCGCAGTTTCGAGGAGAGCGATGCGGCAGGCGTCGCCCGCCCCGGTCTTGTCTACGCCACCGGGCCGCGCGCGCTCGTCACCTCGCCGTGGCCGTCGTCGGTCCGCTACGCCGGCCCGCTGCTGGATTACGGAAATGTCATTATCCTCGAGCCGCAGGCCGGCTATCTGCTGGTGCTGGCGGGGCTGGGCACCCTTTACGTCACCCCCGGCACGCTCGTACCCTCCGGCGGACCGCTGGGCCTGATGCCGGGCGATCCGGGGCCTGACAGCGAAGAATTGATCGTCGCGGCGACGCAAGGTGGTGGCGCCGGGCTGACGGAAACGCTTTATATCGAAATGCGGGACACCGGCGCGCCTGTTGATCCGGCAACGTGGTTCACTGAAACCGGGCGCGACTGAGACGAAGGATTGGACACCATGAACAAGCTGATCATCGCCGCCATCGGGGGCATCGCGGGCGGGGTTCTGCTCAGCACACAGGTGGCCGGGCCGCTGATCGCGCAGGAAAACCGCGCGAACACCTCGGTCTATGAACAGCTCGACCTGTTCGGCGACATCTTCGAGCGCATCCGCGCCAACTACGTGGAGGATGTCGACGAGGCCGCCCTGATCGAGGCCGCGATCAACGGCATGCTCACCTCGCTCGACCCGCACTCCAGCTACCTGCCGCCGCGCGATTTCGACGACATGCAGGTCCAGACCCGCGGCGAGTTCGGCGGTCTCGGTATCGAGGTGACGCAAGAAGACGGCTTCGTCCGCGTCATCACGCCGATGGACGACACCCCCGCGATGGAGGCCGGGGTCGAAGCCGGCGATTTCATCACCCATGTCGACAACGAGGCGCTGCTGGGCCTGACGCTGGAACAGGCGGTGGACATGATGCGCGGGCCGATCGGCTCGGAGATCGTGATCACCGTCGTGCGCGAGGGCCAGGATCAGCCCTTTGACATCACCATCGTGCGCGACCGCATCCGCCTGACGGCCGTGCGCTACCGGCTCGAGGGCAACACCGCCGTCTTGCGGGTGTCGACCTTCAACGACCAGACCTTTCCGAACCTGCGCGACGGGTTGCTCGAGATGATCGAGGAGGTCGGCGGGATCGCCAACCTGAACGGCGTGGTGATCGACCTGCGCAACAACCCCGGCGGGTTGCTGAACCAGGCGATCCGCGTCTCGGACGCGTTCCTCGAGCAAGGCGAGATCGTGTCGACGCGCGGCCGCAACCCCGAGGATGGCGAGCGCTACAACGCCACCCCCGGCGATCTGATCGAAGGCCTGCCGCTGGTGGTCCTGGTCAACGGCGGCTCTGCCTCGGCGTCCGAGATCGTCGCCGGCGCGCTGCAGGATCATCGCCGCGCCGTCGTGGTGGGCACCAACACCTTCGGCAAGGGCTCGGTCCAGTCGATCATGCCGCTGGCCGGCAATGGCGCGATGCGACTGACCACCTCGCTGTATTACACCCCCTCCGGCCGCTCGATCCAGGCACTGGGCATCGCGCCCGACATCCTGGTCGAACAGCGCGAGCCGGTGGAGGTGGACGAAGAGGAACAGGCCGCCGTGAACCGCCGCAACGAGGCATCGCTGCGTGGATCGCTGCAGAATTCTACCCTGACCGATGACCAGCGCCGCCAGCTGGAAGAGGAACAGGAGATCGCCGAGGCCACGGCGCAGCTGCGCAACGAGGACTACCAGCTCGCCTATGCCATCGACATCCTGACAGGCCTGAACGCGCTGGGCCCGCGGGCCAACTGAGCGGGTGGGGATGTGACCCCCGAAGAGATCGCGCGCCTGCCCTACCGGCCCTGCGTCGGAGTGGTCCTGAGCCACCCCGACGGGCGCGTCTTCGCCGGCCAGCGGGCGGACATGGACACCCCCGCCTGGCAGATGCCCCAGGGCGGCATCGACGCGGAGGAAAGCCCGCTCGACGCCGCCTATCGTGAGCTGGAGGAGGAAACCGGCGTCACCCGCGCCGATGTGCGGCTGGTTTCGGAAACCGCCGACTGGATCGCCTATGACCTTCCGCATGACGTGGTGCCGACACGGTGGAAGGGCAAATACCGGGGGCAGGCGCAGAAATGGGTGCGGTTCGAACTGACCGCGCCCGAGGCTGTTATTGATTTACAACACAAGGATGTGGAGTTCTCGGCCTGGCGCTGGATGGCAGCGTCGGAGCTTCTGGATCTGATCGTGCCGTTCAAGCGTTCGATCTATGAAGCTGTGCTGAAGGAGTTCGGACTATGCTGAAACACATTGCCATCTCGGTCGCCATCTTTGCCGCAGGCCCCGCCAGTGCGCTCAGCTGCCTGCGGCCCGAGGTGGGATCCAGCTTCGAACGCGCTGACCAGCGCGAAGAGGCGTTTGTCGTCGCCCTCGGAAGCCTCGAGCGCAGCGGCCCCAACGTCATGGACGGACCGGAAACGGGCGACCCGAACATGCGCGTGGGCTATGGCTTTCCGGCGCGGTTCACCGGTCGTCTGGCCACCTCCGGCGGGTTCAACGCGGACCGCGCACTCGACGTCACGGTCGAGGTCGGCTGCGTGTCCGCCTGGTGTGGCGACGACAGCCTGAGCGATTACGGTCTCTACTTCCTGCGCCTCGACGAAGCGGGCAGCTACGCGCTGGAGGCCGGCCCCTGCGGCGGGTTCTTCTTCGGCAACCCGGAAGAGCATCAGTTGATGGAGGTCATCAGCCTGATGCCCTGACGGGACGTCGCCTGCTCCGGCGGGCGACTCGCGTAGAGAACAAAAGGTGAATATACTGCGGGTCATGGGATTCGCGGAACTCTCCATCACCTCCAACTTCACCTTCCTCACCGGCGGCTCGCACCCCGAGGAGTATGCCCGCCGTGCCGCCCTGCTGGGCCTGCCCGCGCTGGCCATCGCCGACGTGAACTCCGTCTCGGGCGTGGTGCGGGCCTGGTCCGAACTCAGAAAGATCGGCGAGGAGATCGCCGATGCGCAGGCCGCCCGCGCCGATCCGGTCGGCCCGCCCAAGCCCGCGCATCTGCCCGCCCCGCCGCGCGCGCCCATCGACCATTTGCCCCGGCTTCTGCCCGCCGCCTGTCTCGTGCTGACCGACGGCATGACCCTCACCGCCTTGCCGCGCGACCGGACCGGCTGGGGCAACCTCTGTCGCATCCTGTCAACCGGGCGGCTGCGCGCGGTGAAGGGCGACTGCCAGTTGACGCTCGACGACATCCTCGGCTTTCCCGACGGACTGGAACTGCTCCTGCACGCGCCAGACCGCCCGTCGGACACGTGGCGCCGCAATGCGGAGGCGCTGATCCGCCGCCTCAAGCCGCAGCTGCACCTGCTGGTCGCGCCAAGCTATGACGGCCAGGATGCCGCCCGCATCGCCCGCGCCGCGCGGCTGGCGCGAAGCCTTGGCCTCTGCCCCGTCGCCTCGGCCCGGCCGATCATGCATCACGGCAGCCGCCGCCGGCTGACCGACATGCTGACCTGCATCCGCGAGGGCATCCGCATCGAGGATCTGGGCACCGCCGCGCAGGCCAATGCCGAACAGCGGCTGCGCGGCGAGGCCGAGATGCGGCGGATCTTTCGCGGACATGAAGACGCCGTCGACCGCGCGGGCGAGATTGCGGCGCGGCTGGCCTTCGACATCCGCAGCCTGCGCTACGAATACCCCTCGGAAATCGCAGAGGGCGAAACCGCCGCCGACCGGCTGAAGCGGCTGGCGCAGGCGGGGCTCGACTGGCGCTATCCGCAGGGCATCCCTGACCACGCGCAGGCGCAGATGGCCCACGAGTTGCGCCTGATCGCCAAGCTCGGCTACGAGCCCTATTTCCTGACCGTCCACGACATCGTGGCCTTCGCGCGGTCGCGCGGCATCCTGTGCCAGGGGCGCGGGTCGGCGGCGAACTCGATCACCTGCTACGCGCTGGGCGTCACCTCGGTCAGCCCCGAGATCGGGACCATGGTGTTCGAGCGCTTCGTCTCCGAAGCGCGGGGCGAGCCGCCCGACATCGACGTGGATTTCGAGCATGAACGCCGCGAGGAGGTGATCCAGCACATCTACGAGCGTTACGGCCGTCACCGCGCGGGGCTCTGCGCCACCGTCATCCACTACCGCGGCAAGCGCGCGGTGCGCGAGGTGGGCAAGGCCATGGGGTTGAGCGAGGACGTGCTGTCGGCGCTCTCCTCGCAGATCTGGGGGTCGTGGTCGAAAACCGGGCCCGAGGTGGCGCGGCTGCGCGAGATCGGCCTCGACCCCGACAGCCCGCGCCTGAAGCAGACGATGCAGCTGATCGACGAGATCATCGGCTTTCCCCGCCACCTCAGCCAGCATGTCGGCGGCTTCGTCATCACCGAGGGGCGGCTGGACGAGCTGGTGCCGATCGAGAACGCCACGATGGCGGATCGCACCGTCATCTGCTGGGACAAGGATGACATCGACGCGCTCGGCATCCTCAAGGTCGACGTGCTGGCGCTGGGGATGCTGTCGTGCATCCGCAAGGCCTTCGGCCTGCTGAAACAGCACCACCAGGCCGATTACACGCTGGCCACGCTGCCGCCCGAGGATACCGCCGTCTACGACATGCTGTGCAAGTCCGACAGCCTGGGCGTGTTCCAGGTGGAAAGCCGCGCGCAGATGAATTTCCTGCCGCGGATGCGCCCGCGCTGTTTCTACGACCTCGTGATCCAGGTCGCGATCATCCGTCCCGGCCCGATCCAGGGCGACATGGTGCACCCGTTCATCCGTCGCAGGAACGGCGAGGAGGCGGTGAGCTTCCCCTCCGACGCGCTTGGCCGCGTGCTGGGCAAGACGCTGGGCGTGCCGCTGTTCCAGGAACAGGCGATGCAGATCGCCATCACCGGCGCGGGCTTCACGCCGGAAGAGGCCGACAGGCTGCGCCGCGCGCTCGCCACCTTCAAGAAACACGGCAACGTGTCGGAGTTCCGCACCCGGTTCCTGCGCGGCATGCGCGCCAACGGCTACGACGACACCTTTGCCGAGCGCTGCTTTTCGCAGATCGAAGGTTTCGGAAGCTACGGTTTTCCCGAAAGCCACGCCGCCAGTTTCGCGCTGCTGGTCTATGCGTCGAGCTGGCTGAAATGCCACCACCCCGGCATCTTCGCCTGCGCGCTGCTGAATTCGCAGCCGATGGGCTTCTACGCCCCGGCCCAGATTGTGCGCGACGCCCGCGAACACGGGGTGGAGGTGCGGCCGGTCTGCATCAACCGCTCGCGCTGGGACAGCGTGATGGAGCGGACGGAGACCGGCGCACTGGCGCTGCGGCTGGGCTTCCGCCAGATCAAGGCGATGCGCGAGGAGGAGGCCGACTGGCTCACCGCCGCGCGCGGCAACGGCTACACCGCGGTCGCCGATGTCTGGCGCCGCGCCGGGCTGGAGGCCAAGACGCTGACCATCCTGGCCGAGGCGGATGCCTTTGCCAGCTTGGGCATCGCCCGCCGCGACGCGCTCTGGGCCGCGCGCGCACTGGTGCCGAAGAAGGAGCTGCCGCTGTTCTCGGGCGATCTCGATGGCGAGGGCATCGTGGAGCCGGAGGTGCACCTGCCGCAGATGACCGAGGGCGAGGCGGTGGTGGAGGATTACGTCGCGATGCGCCTGACGCTGAGGACGCACCCGGTGGCGTTGATCCGCGACCGGTTGAGTCCGGGGATCGACCCGCGGCTGCTGGCGGGCGCCCTCACATCCCGTATTTCTCTGGCGCCTCTCCAACCTTTTTCATCACCCGAACCAGTTCCTGACTGATGCCGGGTTCCGACAGGGCGTGGCCGGCCGCCTTGATCATGTGCAGCCGTCCGGCGGGCCAGCCGGCCAGCAGGCTATGGGCCGACTGGGGCGGGCAGATCATGTCGTAGCGCCCCTGAACGATGGTGCCGGGCACCTGCGCGATCCGGTAGAGGTCGCGCAGGATCTGGCCGTCTTCCTCCAGAAAACCCTTGTTCATGAAATAGTGGTTTTCCAGCCGCGCGAAGGCCCGCGCGTATTCCGCCGGGCTTTCACCGCCGCCGCCGTCGCTGTCCATCGAGGCCAGCGCGTTTTCCCAGGCGGCCCATGCGCGGGCGAACCGCGTCTCCACCATCAGGTCGCCCGAGAACAGGCGCCGGTTGTAGGCCGCGATGAGGTCGCCGCGCTCCTCCTCCGGGACGAGGGCGCAGAACCGCGCCCACTGGTCCGGCCAGAATTGCCCGGCGCCACCGCCGTAGAACCATTGCAGCTCCCGCTCCATCGACAGGAACACGCCGCGCAGCGCCAGGTAGGCGACCCGGTCGGGGTGCGCCTGCGCGTAGATCAGGCCCAGCGTCGCGCCCCAGCTGCCGCCGAAAACCGCCCAGCGCTCCACCCCCAGTGTCGTGCGGATCCGCTCGATATCCGCAACCAGATGCCAGGTGGTGTTGTGGCGCACGCTCGCATGCGGCCGCGACCGTCCGCAGCCGCGCTGGTCGAACAGGATGATCCGCCAGTGCGCCGGATCGAAATAGCGCCGCATCGCCGGGCTGCAGCCCCCACCGGGCCCGCCATGCAGCACCACGACGGGCGCGCCGGCGGGGTTGCCGCATTGCTCGATGTAGATGTGATGCCCGTCGCCCACGTCCAGCATCCGCTGATCAAAAGGGTCGATCGGCGGGAACAGGTGCGCCACTGCGCGCTTTTGGCCGGAGAACTTGTCCATGCCGATCCTATATAGACGAGGTGACGCGGTCCGCACGGATCAAACTGACAGAATGCGAGGGAATATTCCATGGGAGAGGTCACCCAAACCGTCGACGCCGGCGAAATCGCCAAGTTCGAGGCGATGGCCGCCGAGTGGTGGGACCCCAATGGCAAGTTCAAGCCGCTGCACATGCTGAACCCGACGCGGCTCGACTACATCACCCGCCAGATCGCGGCGGAGTTCGGGCGCGACCTGACCACCGCACGCCCCTTCGAGGGGCTGCGCCTGCTCGACATCGGCTGCGGCGGCGGGCTGCTGAGCGAGCCGATGGCCCGGCTGGGCGCCGAGGTCGTGGGCGCCGATGCCGCGCCGCGCAACATCCCGGTGGCGCAGATCCACGCCGAACAATCGGGCCTTGCCATCGACTACCGCTGCACGACGGCCGAGGCGCTGGCCGAAGCGGGCGAACAGTTCGACGTGGTGCTGAACATGGAGGTGGTCGAACACGTGGCCGACCCGCAGGGCTACCTGACCGCCTGCCAGCAGCTTCTGAAACCCGGCGGGCTGATGATCTGCTCGACCCTCAACCGCAACCCGCAAAGCTTCGTGATGGCGATCCTTGGGGCGGAATACATCATGCGCTGGCTGCCCAAGGGCACGCATGAATGGTCGAAGTTCATCACCCCCGACGAGCTCTACGAGATGATCCGCAAAGCGGGGCTCGACCCCGTCGACCGCAAGGGGTTTTCCTTCAACAAGCTCACCTGGGCCTGGTCGATCTCGGACCGCGACCTGGCGGTGAACTACGTCACCGCCTCGGTGAAGCGCGCCTAGCCGTCTTCCTCCAGCCGGCGCCGCATCTCGCGGATGACCGGCAGAGCCTGGCGCACGCGGTCCGGTCCGATCTCGCGCACGGTCTCGGACAGGATCGGCGCGATGGCCGACAGCGCCGCCTCCCGCGCGCGGCGCCCGGCAGGGCTGATCGACACCATCTTGCGCCGCGCATCGTCCCAGTCGGGGCGGATGTGGATGTAACCCGCCCATTGCAGCCGGTTCAGCGTGTTGGTCATCGCGCCCCGCGTGACGTGGAACACACGCGCCAGTTGTGCCGGCGATTTCTCCTCGCTCGACGCGACAAGGTGGTTCAGCACCGAGAAATGGCTCAGCTCCATCCCCTTCGGCAGGGCACGGCTCAGCCGGTTCCGGGCCAACTGGTCGGCCATGAACATTTCGCTGAAGAGCGCGATGGACAGGGGATCGTCAGGGGATGCCATCCGCGCAGTAGGCCATTCCCGATGCCGTCGTGGCAAGGGGCAAGGGGTCGCAAGCCGTTCAGCTTGCGGCCAAAAGCGGGTCCAGCTTGCCGTTGCGGTCCATCGCGGCCATGTCGTCGTAGCCGCCCACATGCGTCTCGCCGATGAAGATCTGCGGCACCGTGTGGCGGCCATTCGCGCGGCCCATCATCTCCTGCCGCTTGGCGGGGTCGCGGGCGACGTCGTATTCGACGTAGGACACGCCCTTGTCGGCCAGCAGCCGCTTTGCGGCGTGGCAGTATCCGCACAGCGGCGAGGTGTAGATTTCGATATTCGGCATCGCGGCGCGTCCTCTTCCATCAGGCCAGTCGCGATCATCTAGGTATCGCGGGCGACGCGCGCCAGTGCGATCACAAAAACCTGTTGCGCCCCCGCTGCATGGCAGGCCTGCGCCGCCGACGAAAACGTCGCGCCCGAGGTCATCACGTCATCGACCAGCACGATGGTGCGGCCCGTGATCTGCCCGGCCCGGCGCGAGTTCACCCGGATGGCGCTGTCGAGGTTGCGAAACCGCGCCTCGCGGTCCCGCCCCTCCTGGGTCTTGGTGTTTCGCGCGCGGATCAAGGCATCGGGCGACCAGTCGCGCCCGCTGGCCACCGCCAGCGCGCGGGCCAGCAAGGCGGCCTGGTTGAACCGCCGCTCTGCCAGCCGCCGCCAGTGCAGAGGAACCGGCACGATCAGCGAATTTCCGGTCAGGATCTCTGCCCCTGCCCGTGCCATCCACGGCCCAGCCGCGCGCGCGATCTCGGCCCGGTCGCCGTATTTCAGGCCCAGCACCAGCCTGCGCCCGTTGCCGGCATAGTGCAGAACGGCGCGGCCTTTCGTCCACGGCCGGGCAATGCCGTGACACTCCTCGCAGATCAGCGGACCATCCCCCGCGCTCTGCCCCGGCAGGCCCACGCCGCACAGATCGCAGGCCGCGCCGAGGATGAAGGGCGTTTCGCCCCAGCAGGCACCGCAGATGGCGAAATCCGTCTCGACGCGCGCGCCGCAGCACAGGCATTCGGGCGGAAATACCGCATGCAGCAGCGTTTGCATTCTCATCGCGTCCCCCTAAGTAGCCCAGCAACGGATTCCAGGACTTGCACCGGTGACCCAGACCCGCCCACAGCCCCGCCTTGCGGACCCCACCCGCCTTGCACGGGCGCGGGCGCGGGCCGATCTGGACGCTGCGGGCTTCCTGCATGACGAAGCCAGGGCCGAGCTTCAGGAAAGACTGATCGACGTTAACAGAACGTTTACGGCGCCCGCGCTGGTGACGGCCTTTCCCGATACCTGGGCAGACTTCCTGCCCGGCGCGCGGATCGTGGCGCCGCATGACACGCTGGGCCTGACCGAAGGCGCGCATGACCTCGTGGTTCACGCCATGGCGCTGCACTGGGCCGACGACCCGGTGGGCCAGATCGTGCAATGCCGCCGCGCGCTGCAGCCCGACGGGCTGTTCCTGTCGGTCGCCTTCGGCGGCGAAACCTTGACGGAACTGCGCCAGGCGCTTGCGCAGGCCGAGACCGAGACTCTGGGCGGGCTCAGCCCGCGCGTCGCCCCGATGGCAGAGATCCGCGACATGGGTGCGCTGCTCCAGCGTGCGGGTCTGGCCCTGCCCGTCGCCGACCGGCTGCTGAAGACCGTCACCTACGCCGACGCCTTCGCGCTCATGGCAGACCTGCGCGCGATGGGCGAGACCAACGCGCTGGCCGACCGGCACCGCACACCGGCGACGCGGGCCCTGTTCCTGCGCATGGCCGAGATCTACGCCGCCCGCTTCCCGGCTGCGAATGACCCGTCCCGCATCCGCGCCACGTTCGAGATGATCTTCCTCTCGGCCTGGGCACCGCATTCCGACCAGCCCAAACCGCTCCGCCCCGGCACCGCCAAGGCGCGTCTTGCCGACGCATTGGGGACATCGGAGTTTGACGCGACCGTCCCTCCGATCCTAAACCCGTCCGACGATCGAGGCCGCAAAAGATGAACATGATGCGCGAAACGCCAGCCGACATGCCAGGCAAGGCCCTTCCCCACGCCCCCGCCGATCACCCGAAGGTGAGCTTCGGCAAGGTCGGCGTGTTGCTGGCCAATCTCGGCACGCCCGACCACTACAGCTACTGGCCGATGCGCCGCTATCTCAACGAGTTCCTGTCGGACAAGCGCGTCATCGACTACAGCCCCTGGGTCTGGCAACCGCTGCTGCAGCTCGTCATCCTGACGAAGCGGCCGTTCACGTCCGGCGCGAACTACAAGTCGATCTGGAACGAGGAGCTGAACGAAAGCCCGCTGGCGACCATCACCAAGGCGCAGACCGCCGAGATGGCCGCGCGGATGGCCGCGCGCTACGGCGACAGCGTGGTGGTCGATTTTTGCATGCGCTACGGCAACCCCTCGACCAAGTCCAAGGTCGACGCGCTGGTCGCGCAGGGCTGCACCAGGATCCTGTTCTTCCCGCTGTATCCGCAATACGCTGGCGCGACCTCGGCCACGGCCTGCGACCAGTTCTTCCGCAGCCTCGAGACCATCAAGTGGCAGCCCAGCACCCGCACGGTGGAGCCCTATTTCGAAAACCCGCTCTACATCGACGCGCTCGCGCAATCGGTCGAACGCGCCTACGCCGGGCTGGAGAACCGGCCCGACGTGCTGGTGGCCAGCTACCACGGCGTGCCCAAGCGCTACCTGATGGAAGGCGACCCCTACCATTGCCAGTGCCAGAAAACGACGCGCCTTCTGCGCGAACGGCTGGGCTGGGACAAGACCGAGGTCGTGACGACCTTCCAGAGCCGCTTCGGCCCCGAGGAATGGCTGCAACCCTACACCGTGGAAGAGGTCGCGCGCCTGGCCGAGCAAGGCAAGAAACGGATCGCGGTCATCGCGCCCGCCTTTTCAGCCGATTGCATCGAGACCCTCGAGGAGATCAACGAGGAGATCAAGGACAGCTTCGAGGAGGCCGGCGGCGAGGAATTCACCTACATCCCGTGCCTCAACGACGCCAGCGCCCATATCGATGCGCTGGCGGCCGTGGTCGAGCAGAACTTGAAGGGTTGGCTGGACTGAGCCGTCAGGCGGCAGCGGAGGCTGAGGCGGATACCGGCCGGCCGGTGTAGAGCGTTTCGCCCACCCGGACGCTCACCCAACCGTTGGCAAGACGTTTGACGAAGATGCCCTGCACCGAAACGCAGGTCCCAATGATGATCGTCGTTAGCACAGGCTGTCCCCCCGCATGCTGATGACGAGGATCGTACATAAAAAAGTTACAAGCGCACGCAGAAATTGTGCGCATCCGGTCGATTCGCGCTCAAAGTTGCGGCAGATCGAGAACATCCTCGGCGCGGCAGGTCAGAGCCAGTCGCGCAGAATCGGGATCAGCGGGATGTCCGCCGGCGGCATCGGGTAGTCGCGCAGCTCGGATTTCCGCGCCCAGGCAAGTGTCTGGCCCTCGCGCGCCTGCGGGATGCCCTCCCATTTGCGGCAGGCATAAAGCGGCATGAGCAGGTGGAAATCATCGTAGCTGTGGCTCGCGAAGGTCAGCGGCGCGAGGCAGGACGCCCATGTGTCGATGCCCAGCTCTTCCTGCAACTCGCGGATCAGGGCGTGTTCGGGCGTCTCGCCCGGCTCCACCTTGCCACCCGGAAACTCCCAAAGACCGGCGAGGGCTTTGCCTTCGGGACGCTGCGCCAGAAGCACGCGGCCGTCGCGGTCGATGAGCGCGACGGCCGAGACCAGCACTGTCTTCAAGACCGGTAATCCGCATTGATGTCGATGTAGGCGTGGGTCAGGTCGCAGGTCCAGACGGTCGCCGTGCCGCGGCCAAGGCCGAGGTCGACGGCGATGACCAGTTCCTGCCCCTTCATGTATTTGGCGCCCGCGGCCTCGGTGTAGCTTTCGGCGCGCCAGCCCTTTTCGGCTACCACGATATCGCCGAAGCGGATCGTCAACAGGTCGCGGTCTGCAGTGGCGCCCGACTTGCCCACCGCCATCACGATGCGGCCCCAGTTCGGATCTTCGCCCGCGATCGCGGTCTTCACCAGCGGCGAATTGGCGATGGAGCGGGCAACCTTGTCCGCGTCGCGGGCGGATTTCGCGCCGGTCACCTGCACCTCGACCAGCTTCGTCGCCCCCTCGCCGTCGCGCACGATCTGAAGTGCCAGATCGCGCATCACCGCATCCAGCGCGGCAGCGAAGACGCGGCCTTCGGCGGAGCGGGCGGAGGCCAGCGGCACGTTGCCCGCCCGCCCCGTCGCGGCCAACAGGACCGTGTCCGAGGTCGAGGTGTCGCTGTCGACCGTCACCGCGTTGAAGCTGCGCTTGGTCGCGGCGGACAGCATCGCCTGCAACCCGTCCTGCGTCACGGCGGCATCGGTGAAGATGTAGCCCAGCATCGTCGCCATGTCGGGCGCGATCATGCCCGAGCCCTTGGCGAAGCCCGCGATCCGCACCGGCTTGCCGTCGATCTCGACCTCGGCCATCGCGCCCTTCGGGAAGGTGTCGGTCGTCATGATCGCGCGGGCCGCGACCGCAGCCTTGCCAGCGTCCAGGCCATCGGCCAGCACCGGCAGGACGGCGGTGATCTTGTCGGCCGGAAGCGGCTCCCCGATGACGCCGGTCGACGAGGTGAACACGTGATCGGCCGGGATGCGCAGCGCCTGCGCAGCCGCCTCCGAGATCACGCGCACATCCGATGCGCCGCGCGCGCCGGTGAACGTGTTGGCGTTGCCCGAGTTCACGACGATGGCAAAGCCGTTCTTCGACACCTCGGGCAGCGCCTTGAGCTTGTCCTGGCAATCCAGCACCGCGGCCGACCGGGTGGCCGACCGGGTGAAGACCCCGGCCAGCGTCGCGCCCGCCGCGATCTCGACCAGCATCACGTCGGTGCGGTTCTGGTAGCGCACGCCCGCCTCGCCGGCGGCGAAGCGGACCCCGTCGATGGCCGGCAGGTCGGGGAAGGACGCGGGCGCGAGCGGCGAAACGGCCATCGGGGCTTTCGCCGCCGGCTTGGCTTTCTTCGCCTTCTTTTCGGCCTTCACCGCCTTGTCGACCTTTGCGGCCTTGTCAGCCTTGGCCTTGGGTTTCTTCTTTTTCTCATCCTTGGCCATCGGTGTGCCCCCCTGAACTCAGCCGTTACTCGGCAAGCAGATCCAAGTCGCGGATCGCCGACGGGTCAATCTCGATTTCGGGGCGCTCGACCTCGGCGGCCGCGGTCAGTTCCGTGATCGCGGCATCGACGCGGGCGCGGCGCAGCCCTTCCTCAAGCTCGGCGCGAACCTGCTCCAGCCCCGGAGGCTCTTGCTCGCGGGTCTCGTTCAGGATGACGACATGCCAGCCGAACTGCGTTTCGACCGGGGCCGAAACCTCGCCCACTTCAAGGCCGAACACGGCCTCCTCGAAAGACGGGACCATCATGCCGGCAGTGAACCAGCCCAGCTGCCCGCCGTTTGGGCCCGACGGTCCGATCGAACGTTCCTGCGCCAACTCGCCGAAATCGGCGCCCTCGGCCAGTTCCTCGATCAGCGCCTGCGCCTCTTCCTCGGTCTCCACGAGAATGTGCGCGGCATTGTATTCGGTCACCGCCCCGGTGCTGCCGTATTGTGCGTCATATTCGGCCTGCACCTCTTCCTCGGACAGCTCGGCCAGGCCGATATCGTCCAGCAGCATCGCGGCCAGAAACGCGCGGCGCTCGTTGTCGAGGCCCAGTTCCATCCGGCGGGTGACGTCCTCGGCAGCGACGGAGGCCAGGATTTCCTGCTGCACCAGTTGCTCCAGCAAGCCGTCGAACAGCACGTTGTCCGGCAGCTCCTGGTACTGCGGCGGCAGCATCTGCTGCATCGCGATCACGTGCCCCAGCGTGATGTCGGTGCCGTTCACCGTGGCCAGCACGGTATCGGCGCTGGGCGCGTCCTGCGCCATGACGGGCATGGTCAACAGTGCCGTCACGGCGGCCGAGGCGATAAACTTCTTCATGGAACGCGTCCTTTTGCTTTGTCGCGGGCAGGTCTGCCCGCGTTGACACCTATGTGGCGGGCCCTTATGTCGCTTGACGGATCGCATCGGGGCCATGGCCTGCTGCCGCCGTTGATAGACCGCCGCGATGGGCCGAACAACCCGGATGCCCCACACGATCGATTGAGATTTCCCGGCCTGCGCAGCATCGTGCGAACGGGCCACGACAGAAGGCGCGTCATATGCTTGGCTTGGGTTCGCTCACACGGAAGGTTTTCGGATCTTCGAATGACCGGAGGGTCAAGGCCGTCCGACCCCTCGTGGCACGCATCACCGCGCTGGAGCCCGAATACCAGGCCAAGTCAGACACCGAGATCGTCGCCAAGACCGCCGAGCTGCGTGCCAGGGCCCAGGGCGGCGAAACGCTGGACGACCTGCTTCCCGAAGCCTTCGCCAACTGCCGCGAGGCCGCGCGCCGCGCGCTCGGCCTGCGCGCCCATGACGTTCAGCTGGTCGGCGGGATCTTCCTGCACCAGGGCAACATCGCCGAGATGAAGACCGGCGAGGGCAAGACGCTGGTCGCGACCTTTCCCGCCTATCTGAACGCGCTGACCGGCAAGGGCGTGCATATCGTCACGGTGAACGACTACCTCGCCAAGCGCGACGCCGACTGGATGGGCAAGGTCTATGCCGCGCTGGGTCTGACCACCGGCGTGGTCTACCCGCGCCAGCCCGACGACGAAAAGCGCGACGCCTATGCCGCCGACATCACCTACGCGACGAACAACGAGCTTGGCTTCGACTACCTGCGCGACAACATGCGCGCCAGTCTCGAGGACATGGCCCAGCGCGGGCACAACTACGCCATCGTGGACGAGGTCGACTCGATCCTGATCGACGAGGCGCGGACGCCGCTGATCATCTCGGGCCCGTCGCAGGACCGCTCCGAGCTTTACGTCTCGATCGACAAGATCATTCCCGAGATCCAGGAAGATCACTACACGCTCGACGAAAAGGCCCGCAACGCGACCTTTACCGACGAGGGCAACGATTTTCTCGAGGATCGGCTGCACGAGGTGGCGCTGCTGCCCGAGGGTCAGAGCCTTTACGACCCCGAATCCACCACCATCGTCCACCACGTCACCAACGCGCTGCGCGCGCACAAGCTGTTCCACAAGGATCAGCAATACATCGTGCGCTCGGGCGAGGTTGTGCTGGTCGACGAGTTCACCGGCCGCATGATGCCGGGCCGGCGCCTGTCGGACGGCTTGCACCAGGCCATCGAGGCCAAGGAAGGCTGCAAGATCCAGCCCGAGAACGTGACCCTCGCCTCGGTCACCTTCCAGAACTACTTCCGCCTCTATGACAAGCTCGCCGGCATGACCGGCACCGCCGTCACCGAGGCCGAGGAATTCATGTCGATCTACGGCCTCGGCGTGGTTGAGATCCCGACCAACCTGCCCGTGGCCCGCGTCGATGACGACGACGCCGTCTACCGCACCGCCCGCGAGAAATACGAGGCCATTGTGGAGACCATCCGCGAGGCGCACACCAAGGGCCAGCCGGTCCTCGTCGGCACCACCTCGATCGAGAAATCCGAGATGCTGGGACGGATGCTGGAAAAGGCGGGCCTGCCCCACAACATCCTGAACGCGCGCCAGCACGAGCAGGAGGCGCAGATCGTCGCCGACGCCGGCAAGCTCGGCGCGGTCACCATCGCCACGAACATGGCCGGCCGCGGCACCGACATCAAGCTGGGCGGCAACGTCGAGTTCAAGATCATGGAGGCAATTGCGGCCACGCCCGACGGCGATCATGCCGCGATCCGCGCCCGGATCGAGGAAGAGCACAAGGATGAAGAGGAAAAGGTGAAGGTCGCCGGCGGTCTTTACGTCCTTGCCACCGAACGCCACGAATCCCGCCGCATCGACAACCAGCTGCGCGGCCGCTCGGGCCGGCAGGGCGACCCCGGCCGCTCGTCCTTCTTCCTGTCGCTGGAAGACGACCTGATGCGCATCTTCGGGTCGGAAAAGCTCGACAAGATGCTGTCGACACTGGGCATGAAAGAGGGCGAGGCGATCGTCCACCCTTGGGTGAACAAGTCGCTCGAACGCGCGCAGGCCAAGGTCGAGGGGCGCAACTTCGACATCCGCAAGCAGCTGCTGAAATTCGACGACGTGATGAACGACCAGCGCAAGGTCATCTTCGGCCAGCGCCGCGAGGTCATGGCAGCCCAGGACATCGCCGAGGTCGCCCGCGACATGCGCCACCAGGTGATCGAGGACATGGTCGCCACCCACATGCCGGCGAAATCCTATGCCGACCAGTGGGAGGTCGACGAGATGACGCAGGCCGTGCGCGAGACGCTCGGCATCGACGTGCCGCTCACCGCCTGGGCCGCCGAGGATGGCGTCGACCAGGAAGTGATCGAAGAACGCCTGGCGCAGGCTGCCGACGAATACATGGCATCGAAGGCCGCGCAGTTCGGCCCCGAACAGATGCGCAGCATCGAAAAGCAGGTGCTGCTGCAGACCATCGACCAGAAGTGGCGCGACCACCTGTTGACGCTGGAACACCTGCGCTCGGTCGTGGGTTTCCGCGGCTACGCCCAGCGCGACCCGCTGAACGAATACAAGACCGAGGGCTTCCAGCTGTTCGAGGCGATGCTGGACGGCCTGCGCAGCGATGTGACCGCGAAACTGGCGCGCATTCAGCCGATCAGCCCGGAGCAGCAGGAACAGCTGATCCGCCAGCTTCAGGCGCAGCAGGAAGCGGCGCAGCGCCAGCTTGAAACCGTCGGCGCCGAAAGCGCGCAGGCTGCGGCAGAGCCGGCCGGAGCGGCCCGCGCCGGCTTCGACGAGACCAACCCCGAGACCTGGGGCAATCCCGGCCGGAACGACGCCTGCCCCTGCGGTTCGGGCAAGAAGTTCAAGCATTGCCACGGACGCCTCGCCTGACCCTTCACAATCACTGTCCGATTTGACCGTGGTTTCGCCCCATTCGGGGGGCATCGTGCTGCCGAGCAGACGACAAGAAGGCACGCGGGTCATGGCCGTCCAGAAACTGATCATCCGGTCCGTGGCCCTTGCGGCCATCGCGGGCGGCGGTGTCGCCGCGGCCCAGCACTTCGGGTTTGGCGTGGCTCCGGGCCGCGCGCAGCCGGTCGTGCAGGCGGACGCCGGACCGCAGGCCATACCCGCGCCGCCTGTTCTGGCCGACGGTGCTGTCCTTCCCCCGCCTCCGCTCCCGGTCCCCGTGCCCGAACCACCGCCCCCCGCCGCGACGGTCGCACAGGCGCCGCAAACCGCCGAGCCGCCCCAAGCCACCAGCCCCCTCGGCTTGCCTTGCGGGCTGAGCGTGAGCGGCGAGGCGATGCCGGGCGCCGTCGTCGCGGTCGACATCATGGAACCCTGCGCGCCCAACGCCCGCGTCACCATCACCCACGGCCCACTGGTCTTCGACGCCCGGACGGACGGGGTGGGCCTGCTGACCCTCGACATACCGGCGCTGGAAACCCCCGCCTTCATCACCGTCCGGTTCGAGGACGGCACCGAGGCGACGACGCTGGCCGGCCTGCCCGACCTCATCGACTTCGACCGCGTCGCGATCACCTGGGACGAGGATCGCGAGCTGCAACTGCACGCCTTCGCGGCGGGCGCGGAATTCGGCGGCCCCGGCCATGTCTGGCAGGAGACCCCCGGCAGCCTCGCGGATGCCATCACCGGCACCGGCGGCGTCCTGACCCAACTCGGCGACGCAAGCCTCGACGCACCGCGCCTTGCGCAGGTCTACACTGTTCCGCGGGCCCTGCGCGACGACCTGGCCGTGTCGGTCGAAGTGCCCGTCACCGAGCGGAATTGCGGCCAGCCGGTACGCGCCCAGAGCATCGCGATTGCCCCCGACGGCGCGATCACCGCCCGCCCGATCAGCTTCGTGCTTCCCGGCTGCGACACGGTGGGCGAGTATCTGTTGTTGCAAAATCTCTTCCAGGACCTGAGACTCGCCTCCAATTGAGGCCCTGTCACGCAGCATCCATGCCAGATTTCCGGGGGGCGGCCCTCTGCGCCGCCTTGACCTGCCTGTTCCTGCTCGCCCCCGTCGCTGCGCCCGCGCAGGATGTGGAACTGCGTTCCTTCGACGGCAGCGTGACGCTCGAGGGCAACTTGATCGCCTATGACGGCGCCTATTACCGGCTCGCCACCGTATACGGCCCGCTGACCGTCGCCGCCGAGGGCGTGCGATGCGCCGGGCCCGGCTGCCCCGACCTTGGCAGCTTCATCGCCGAGGCGCGGATCGCGGGCGAGGCGACGGTGGCCGAAGGGCTGTTGCCCGCGCTGCTGGCGGGCTTCGCCGACAGCCGCGGCATGGTGCTGGACGGGCCGGAGCCGACGTCAGATGGCCTCGCCTACACGCTTCTCCGCGGCGACGGCAGCACCGCGGCGCGCTTTTCGGTCGCCCCCGGCAACAGCGACAGCGGGTTCCTGGCGCTTTTGAACGGCGACACGGACATGGCCCTGACCCTGCGCGAACCCTCCGAGGCGGAACGCCGCGCCGACCGGGCCGCGGCCCCTGACGATCCGGCGCTGATCCGCCGCGTGCGCGTCATCGGGCTCGACGCGCTGGTGCCCATCGTCGCGCCGCAGAACCCGATCGACGCGGTGTCGCTGCCGAACCTGGCGCAGGTTTTCGCGGGCGAGGTCGACAACTGGCAGGCCTTCGGCGGTCCCGACGCGCCCATCGCGCTGCACCTGCTCGACCCGGGTCTTGGCCTGGCGCAATCCTTCGAGACGCGTATCCTGCCTGACGGCGAGGATGCGCCGTCGGCGCTCGACATCACCCGCCACGCCAGCGCGCTGGACCTGGCCGCCGCCGTCGCGGGCGATGCCTACGCGCTCGGCATCACCGCGCAATCGGCGCGCGGCGCGGCGCGCAGCCTGCCGCTGTCGGGCGCATGCGGTTTCTCGCAGACCGCCGACGCCAATGCCGTGAAGGCCGAGGATTACCCCCTCACTGCGCCCGTCTACGTGTACCTTGCGCCGCGCCGCCTGCCGCAGCTTGTGCGCGATTTCCTCGCCTGGACCGAGACCGAGGCCGCCGAGCGCGCCGTGGCCGAGGCGGGCTTCGTGAACCAGAGCCTCACGCGCACGCCTCTGGCGCTGCAAGGCACACGGATCGCCAACGCTGTCGCCGCCGCCGGCGAGGAGGTGCCGCTGGAGGAGGTGCAACGCCTCGTCGCGACGCTGGGCGGGGCCGAACGCCTGTCCTCCACCTTCCGTTTCGATGACGGCTCGATCGACCTCGACGCACAATCGCGCGCCTCGGCGGCGCGGCTGGCCGCGGCGATCGAACGCGGCGCGTTTGACGGGCGACGGCTGATCTTCGTGGGCTTCTCGGACGGCGAGGGCCGCGCGGAACTGAACCTGCGCCTGTCGCGCCGCCGCGCCGAAACCGTGCGCGACGCCGTTCTAGCCGCCGCCGAGGCCGCCGACCCCGACCGCATCACCTTCGCCATCGACGCCTTCGGCGAGGCGATGCCGATGGCCTGCGAGGACAGCGATTGGGGAAGGGCGGTGAACCGCCGGGTCGAGGTCTGGCTGGATTGAGGCTCAGGCCGCCTCTCGCGCCGGGGGCGGGTCCAGCGGCGCACCGGCCCGACGGTCCTTTGGCCTATCCTCGGGCGGGGGCGGGAGCCTGGTGAATACGGGGTAGCCGGGACGGCCCAACATCACAGATATCCTTCACTGCGAAAACTCAGCTCACGCGCCTTGCCGATGATGAGGTGGTCGTGGACGACAAGCCCCAGAACCTGGGCGGCGTCGCGAATGACGTAGGTCATGTCGATGTCCGCCTGGCTGGGCGCCGGATCGCCCGAGGGGTGATTGTGCACCAGGATCAGCGCGGAGGCGTTCAGCTCCAGCGCGCGCTTCACCACCTCGCGAGGGCATACCGGCACGTGGTCGACGGTGCCGTCGGCCTGCGCCTCGTCCGCGATCAGCACATTCTTGCGGTCGAGGTAGAGAACCCGGAACTGCTCCAGGTCGCGATGCGCCATCGCGGTTTGGCAGTATTCCAGCAGCGCGTTCCAGGACGACAGGATCGGCTTCTTCAGCACCTTTGCGCGCGCCATGCGGTGGCCCACCGCCTCGATCAGCTTCAGCTCGAAGATCACCCGTTCGCCCACGCCCTCCACCTCCTTCAGGCGGGCCGGTGGCGCGGCAAGGACGTGGTTGAGATCGCCGAAGCGTTTCAGCATCGATTTGGCCAGCGGCTTGGTGTCGCCGCGCGGCAGGGCGCGGTAGAGGATCATCTCGAGCAGCTCGTAATCCGGCACCGCGCCCGCCCCGCCCTCGGTAAAGCGTTGCCGCAGCCGGTCGCGGTGGGCGTGGCGGTGCAGCTCCGCGCCCGCAGACGGCCCCGCGGCCTTGCGCGCCATCGCCCGCGTTGCGCCGCTTGCGGGCACGAACCGGGGCGAGACTTCGTCGAAGGAAAAGGTCGGCTGGTCGGACATGCCGCCAGCTTCCGAAAAAAAGGTTAATGCAAGGTTATCGGAAAGATTCAGCCCGCGGTGGGGTGGAACTTTCCGCCCGGCGAGAGGGTGAAGATCTCGGCCCCCGTCGCGGTCACGCCGATGGAATGCTCGAACTGCGCCGACAGCGATTTGTCGCGGGTGACGGCGGTCCAGTCATCGGCCAGCACCTTGGTCTCGGGCCGGCCGAGGTTCACCATCGGCTCGATCGTGAAGAACATGCCTTCCTGCAACACCGGGCCGGTGCCGGGGCGGCCGTAGTGCAGCACGTTGGGCGGCGCGTGGAACACTTGGCCCAGGCCGTGCCCGCAGAAATCGCGCACCACCGACATGCGCTGGGCCTCGACATAGCTCTGGATCGCGTGGCCGATGTCGCCGAAGGTGTTGCCGGGCCTGACCGCCTCGATCCCCTTGAACAGCGCGTCATGGGTCACGTCGATCAGCCGCTCGGCCTTGCGGCCAAGCTTGCCCGCGACATACATCCGGCTGGTGTCGCCGAACCATCCGTCCACGATCACGGTGACGTCGATGTTGAGAATATCGCCGTCCTTCAGCACCTTGGCGCCGGGGATGCCGTGGCAGACAACGTGGTTCACGCTGATGCAGGACGCATGCTGGTAGCCGCGATAGCCGATGGTGGCTGAGGTCGCGCCGGCCTCTTCCACCATGCGCTGGATCGCGGTGTCGATCACCTCGGTCGTCTGGCCGGGAACGACGAGCGGCGCCACGTCGTCGAGGATGCGCGCAGCCAATTGCCCCGCGCGGTGCATCCCGGCGAAGTCCTCAGCAGTGTGAATACGAATGCCGTCTTTTGTCAGACGGCCCTTGAAATCGTCCAATCGCGGACCTCCGATCGCCTGTCAGACCCTAACCTAGGTCGCTTGCGTAACAATTTCCAGTCACTGCCGCGCGACCGGCCGGGGCGCGGCGGATCAGCGTAGCCGGGACGAGAGGGCTTGGAAAGCGCATCGGCGCGGGCCTATACCGATCCGGCAGGCAAGAACAAGCGAGGCGCCCATGCAGACCCCCACCGCCGCGATGCTGGTGATCGGCGACGAGATCCTGTCGGGGCGCACGCGCGACAGCAACATGCACCATCTCGCCGGCGCGCTGACCGTCCACGGCATCCGTCTGGCCGAGGCGCGGGTGGTGGCCGACGATCCGGCGCAGATCAAATCGGCGGTGCAGGCGCTGTCTGCGGGCTACGACCACGTCTTCACCTCGGGCGGCATCGGCCCGACGCATGACGACATCACCGCCGACGCCGTGGCCGCGGCGATGGGTGCCGCCATCGACATCCGCGACGACGCCCGCGCGGTCCTGCAGGCGCATTACGACCGGCAGGGGCAGGAGCTGAACACCGCCCGCCTGCGCATGGCCCGCATCCCCGAGGGGGCGAGCCTGATCGACAACCCGATTTCCGCCGCCCCGGGCTTCACCATCGGCAACGTGCACGTGATGGCCGGGGTGCCGGTGATCTTCGAGGCGATGGTGGCCAGCATCATGCCGACGCTGACCGGCGGGCCGCCGATGCTGTCGCAATCCCTGCGGATCGTGCGGGGAGAGGGCGATGTCGCGGCACCGCTGGGGCAACTGGCCGCCGAGCATCCCGAGGTCTCCATCGGCTCCTACCCGTTCCATCGCGACGGGGTGCATGGCACCAACATCGTCGTGCGCAGCCAGGACGGCGCCGCTGTCGACGCCGTGATGGGCGCGCTGGCGCGTCTCTTCCCCGACGCGGGCTGACGCATGCAGATCGCCGAGCTTGCCCCCGTCATAGCCGCCACATGGCCGCCCGCCGCGACGGTCGAGACCGGCGCCTTCACGGTGCCGGACGGCGCCGGCGGCGGGCAGCGGGTGAGCGCGGCGCGGCTGACCGACCCGTCTGCCTCCGACGCGGGCGAAGCGGATATCGACGCGGCCATCGCGGCCCTGGCCGAGATCGGCCAGCCGCCGCTGTTCATGGTGCTGGGGCACCAATCCGGCCTCGACGCGCGGCTGGAAGCCCGCGGCTTCGCCACACGGGACAGCACGCTTGCGATGACCATTGCCAGCGCCGCGCTGGCCGCGCCGCCGCCCCCCGTTACCTGCTTCGCCATCTGGCCGCCGCTCGCGATCCAGGTGGAGCTTTGGGCCGCGGGCGGCATCGGTCCCGCACGGCTGGCGGTGATGCAGCGTGCCAAGGGCCCGAAGATGTCCTTCTTCGGGCGGATCACCGACAAGCCCGCCGGCACCGCCTTCGTCGGTATCCACAACGGTGTCGCCATGCTGCACGCCCTGGAGGTTGGGCCCGCCCATCGCCGCAAGGGGCTGGGCCTGACCATGATGCGCGCCGCCGCAGATTGGGCGCGGGCCGAGGGGGCCGCGAGCTTCGCGATCCTCGTTACGCAGGAAAACCAGCCGGCGCAGGGCCTTTATTCTTCCTTGGGGTTCCAAGCTGTGGGACAGTATCACTACAGATCCTTGCAAGCCTGACCGGCCCATGACGCACCCCGGCCGCGCGCCGCGCCCCCTTTGCCACCTGCTCCTGACCCTCCTGCCGCTCTGCGCGGCGCTGCCCGCCGTGGCGCTGGACCTGTCCCTGCCCGAGGGGGCCGAGCGCGTGGCGCAGGAGCGCGGCCCGGTGGCCGGGTTTCGCGTCGCCACCGGGCCCTACGACGGCTCCAGCGTGCCAACGGTGACGCTCGATGGCGACCTGTCGGAGGAGGTCTGGCGTATTCCCGGCGAGACTGGCGAGGCCGCGCTGATCCTCGCACTTCTGCGCGAACAACTGCGTGACCAGGGCTACGAGATTGGCTTTTCCTGCGCCGACCGCGCCTGTGGCGGCTTCGATTTCCGCTATGCGCTGCCCATCGCCGAAGGCCCGGAGATGCACGTGGACCT
The DNA here is from genome assembly GCA_937139335.1 of uncultured Roseicyclus sp. Classification (GTDB taxonomy): domain Bacteria; phylum Pseudomonadota; class Alphaproteobacteria; order Rhodobacterales; family Rhodobacteraceae; genus Roseicyclus. The sequence goes on from CAKZPN010000076.1 coordinate 91,135, forward strand.
GGGCCAGTTCCATTACCTGACCGCCACGCGCAGCAGCGCCGAAGGGGCCGACCATGTCGCGCTGACGATCTCACAAGGCGGGCAGCAGGGCTATGTCCACCTCGCCCGCGTCGCCCCGCCCGGTGCGCTGCCGGCGCCCGTCACCTCCTCCACCCGCCGGATCGACGCAGCACCCCTCACCGATCCGGGCGAAGGGCTGGTCGCGCGGCTAACCCAGACCGGGTCGGCGGTGCTGGCTGATGTCACCTTTGACACCGGCGCATCGTCCCTGGCCCCGACCCGGTTCGAAAGCCTTGTCACCCTCGCCGCCTTCCTCGCCGAAGATCCGGCGCGGCGCGTGGTGCTGGTGGGGCATACCGACACCGAAGGCACGCTTGACGCCAACATCGGGCTCAGCCGGGCGCGGGCCCGCGCCGTGCGCGTGCATCTGATCGAGGTTCTGGGCGCGAACCCGGCGCAGATCGAGGCCGACGGCATCGGCTACCTTGCCCCGCGCGCCAGCAACACGGACCCCGACGGGCGCGAGGCGAACCGGCGCGTCGAGGTGGTGCTGATCCAGTCCTGACCGCGACCGAGCCAAAAAAACGCCCGGATCGGCAGGTGCCAACCCGGGCTCAGTCATGTGCGCCCCGGGATACACATCCAGGGCGCAGGCACGGCAGTAGAATACAGGGGATACGCACACGCGCCCTGCAGGCAGGTTCACCAGTCGGTCGGGCCCTTGTCCTTGAAGGTCTCGACCAGGAAATCGATGAAGGACCGTACCTTGGGCTGCGTGTAGCGGCCCGGCGGGTAGATGGCGTAGACGCCCTGGATGTCGACGGGCAGATCGGGGATGACATCCTCGACCAGTCCTGCGCGCATCGGGTCGGCGTAGAGAAAGCTGGGCAGGTAGGCGATGCCGAGACCGCCGATGGCGGCGTTCAGCAGCGATTGGCCATCGTTCACCGTCAGCCAGCCCCCGGTGCGGACCTGCCGCATCTCGCCCGAGGGGGCCGTGATCTTCCAGACGTTGCCGTTGGCGTTGTTGGTGTAGTGCAGCAGCTTGTGCTCGTTCAGGTCATCGACCTTTTGCGGGCGGCCGTATTTGGCGAAATAGGCGGGGGCCGCGATCATCCGGCGCGTCGTTTCGCAGATCTTGCGCGCGCGCAGGCTGCTGTCTTCCAGCTCGCCCACCCGGATCGCCATGTCGAACCCCTCGGAAATCAGCTCCACATAGCGGTTGTTCAGGACCATGTTCACCGTCACGTCCGGGTACTGGTGCAGGAACTGGCCCAGGATCGGCGAGATGTGATTAACCCCGAAATCCGTCGCGATCGACACGCGCAGCGTGCCGGACGGCGCCGATTGCATCGCGGTGACCAGCGCATCGGCCTCGCCGGCGTCGTTCAGCACGCGGCGGGCGCGGTCGTAATAGGCAAGCCCGATCTCGGTCGGGCTGACACGGCGGGTGGTGCGGTTGAGCAAACGCGCGCCGAGCCGCGCCTCGAGGCTGGAGACATGCTTGGAAACGGCAGACTTCGAGATGCCCATCTTCTTCGCAGCATCCGTGAAGCCCCCCTGGTCGACGACCATCGCGAAGGCTTCCATTTCCGTCAGTCGGTCCATCGGTGTTTCCTGCTCGGCGTTTTATCGACCTCTCGCTTCTGACCTTGAATTGCGGCGCGATTGCGGAACGTCGCGGGCCAAAGACAGGTAATTCGACGGATCGTTGGTGTCGTAGCATCAATTTCCGGTCGACGCCCGGCAAGATCGTTGGCATTGGAGCCTCAGGCCGGCCCTTGGTTTCAACCCCTCGGACCGTCTAGCCTGTCACCCAGCACAACCACGCAAGAGGATGCGGTGCCCCGGAAATCCGACAGCGACAGCGCGCTGAAAGCCGCCCTCCGCGGCGGCACGCGACGCCGCAAGCGCACGGCCAAGCCGTCGCGTCTGCGCCGCGCGGCGCAGTGGGTGCAGCGCTGGCTGGCGCGGGGGGTGGCGATCCTGGTCCTCGTCACGGTGGTCTGGGTGCTGGCCTATGCCGTCCTGCCGGTGCCGACGACGGCCTATATCATCGGCGAAGGCCGCCGCCTGGGCGGGGTCGAGCGCGACTGGGTCCCGATCGAGGAGATATCGGTGAACCTGCAACGCGCCGTGGTCGCGGCGGAAGACGCGAATTTCTGCCTGCATTGGGGCTTTGACATGGCGGCGATCCGCGATGCGATCTCGGACGGGGCGCAGCGCGGCGGCTCGACGATCAGCCAGCAGACGGTGAAGAACGCCTTTCTCTGGCACGGGCGCACCTGGGTGCGAAAGGCGCTGGAGGCCGCGATCACGCCCCTGATGGAGCTGGTCTGGCCCAAGGCGCGCGTGCTGGAGGTGTATCTCAACATCGTCGAGTTCGGCGAGGGTGTCTTCGGAGCCGAAGCCGCGGCGCAGCATCACTTCGGCGTTTCCGCCGCCGACCTGACGTTGCGGCAGGCGTCGCTCCTGGCCGCGGTCCTGCCCAATCCGCAGGAGCGCGTCGCCTCGGCCCCGTCAGCGTTCGTCGATCAGCGGGCGCGTTCGATCGCCGCGGGGGCGCAAACCATCGCCGCCGACGGGCGCGACGGGTGCTTTGCGAATTGAAGTTCGCCCGGATTTCGCGCCATAGAGGGGGAGCGTAACAAGATCGAGCACTTCATGGCGCGCCTGTACCACTTCGCCCTTTCCCCCTTCTGCCGCAAAGTCCGTCTTGTGCTGGCCGAGAAGCGGGTCGAGGTCGAGCTGATCGACGAGAAATACTGGGAGCCGAGCACGGAATTCCTGCGCCGCAACCCGGCGGGCAAGGTGCCGGTGCTCAAGATCGACGGCATGATGCTGACGGAATCCAGCGCGATCTGCGAGTATCTTGAGGAAACCCGGCCCGAGCCGCCGCTGCTGCCCTCCGACCCCAAGGGCCGGGCCGAGGTGCGGCGGCTGGTGCACTGGTTCGACGACAAGTTCCACCACGAGGTGACGGCCAACCTCGTTTACGAGCGCGTGAACAAGAAGATCATGCGCGGCGGCTATCCCGACGGCAAGGCGGTGAAGACCGGCGGGCAACAGATCAAGTATCACATCGACTACATGGGCTGGCTGCTGGACCACCGGCGCTGGCTCGCCGGCGACAAGATGACCATGGCCGATTTCACCGCCGCGGCGCATCTGTCCTGCCTCGACTACATCTCGGACGTGGACTGGAACCGCTCCGACATCGTCAAGGACTGGTACGCCAAGGTCAAATCGCGCCCGGCCTTCCGGTCGATCCTGGCCGACCAGATCCCCGGCTTCATCCAGCCGCCCCATTACGCGAACCTGGACTTTTGAGTGACTTGAAGCACGCCCTTTGGACCGAGGCCCGCGCGGCGGGCTTCGCGAAGATGGGCGTGTGCAGGCCGGACGCGATCCCGCAAGCCGCCGGGCGACTGGCGGAGTATGTCGGCGCCGGGCGGCACGGACAGATGGGTTGGATGGAGGAGCGCATGGGCTGGCGCGGCGACCCCGCGGAGCTCTGGCCCGAAGCGCGGTCGGTCATCATGCTGGCCGAGGTCTACACCCCCGACAGCGATCCTCTGGCGGCGCTTGAGAGGCGCGACAGAGCGACAATCAGTGTCTACGCGCAGAACAGGGACTACCACGACCTCGTCAAGAAGCGGCTGAAGCGGGTCGGGCGCTGGCTGCTGGACCGGGCGCCGGGTCACGAGATCAAGGTTTTCGTCGACACCGCGCCGGTGATGGAAAAGCCCTTGGCCGAGGCCGCAGGGCTGGGTTGGCAGGGCAAGCACACGAACCTTCTGGCGCGCGATCTCGGCAGCTGGTTCTTCCTCGGGTCGATCTTCACCACGCTCGACCTGCCCCTCGACGCGCCCGAGGTCGATCATTGCGGCAGCTGCACCGCCTGCCTCGACATCTGCCCGACCGCGGCTTTTCCCGCGCCCTTCCAGCTCGACGCGCGGCTCTGCATTTCCTACCTGACGATCGAGCACAAGGGCCCGGTCGACCCGGAGTTGCGCCCGAAGCTCGGCAACCGGATCTACGGCTGCGACGATTGCCTTGCGGTCTGTCCCTGGAACAAGTTCGCGCAGGAGGCGACCGAGATGCGTTACGCCGCCCGGCCCGAGCTTGTGTCGCCGCCGCTGGAGGATCTGGCGCGGCTTGACGATGCCGGCTTCCGGGCGATGTTCTCCGGGTCGCCGATCAAGCGGATCGGGCGGGACAGGTTCGTGCGGAACGTGCTTTATGCCATCGGGAACTCGGGCGAAAAACGGCTCGAGCCAGCAGCGCAGAGCCTGACGGATGACCCGGACGACGCCGTCGCAGATGCGGCGCGCTGGGCGGTGGAGAGATTGCGATGAAACTCCTGATCTTCGGCTACGGCTACACCGCTCGCCAACTCGTCATGGAACTGCAGGCCGAACCCGGCTCCGTCCGCGTCACCACGCGAACCCCGGACAAGGCGGCGCGGCTCACCGCGGAAGGGCTGGAGGCGCGGGTGTTTCCCGGCACCGACATGGCTAAGGATCTCGCCTGGGCGACCCATGTCCTGATCTCCGCCGGGCCCGAGGACGGGCGTGACCCGGTGCTGGCCGAGGCGCGGGAAGCGTTCGCGGCCCATGCGACCACCCTCGACTGGGTCGGCTACCTCTCGACCACCGGTGTCTACGGCGACCACCAGGGCGGTTGGGTCGACGAGGCCACGCCGTTGACGCCCACGACCCGGCGCGGGCAGGCAAGGGTGGCAGCAGAGGGCGAATGGATGACTCTGCACCGCGACAACGGTCTGCCGCTGCACATCTTCCGCCTCGCCGGTATCTACGGCCAAGGGCGCGGGCCATTTGAAAAGGTCCGCGACGGCACCGCCCGGCGGATTATCAAGCCGGGGCAGGTGTTTTCCCGCACCCATGTCGAGGATATCGCGCAGGTGCTCATCGCCTCCATGGGGCGGCCCGATCCCGGCGCCATCTACAACGTCTGCGACGACGATCCGGCCCCTCCCCAAGATGTGATCGCTCATGCGGCCGAGCTGCTGGGGCTGCCGACCCCTCCCGTGATCCCCTTCGACAAGGCCGACCTGCCGCCCATGGCGGCCAGTTTTTACGCTGAATCCAAGCGGGTCGATAACCGCCGTATCAAGGACGATCTGGGCGTGCGCCTGCGCTATCCAGATTACCGCGCGGGGCTTGCGGCGCTTCTGGCGGCGGAACAGGCGAAATAGGCTCTACGCGGGCGCGTCGTTTTGCGCTAGACGCATCGAAAAACATGATGCGAGCAGCCCGATGCGCCTTCTGACCCTTTGCCTGATCCTAGCCCTTGGCCTGACCGCGGGATGTTCCCGCTTCATCACCTATTCCGGGCCCGAAGTGACCCGGATCGAGGTGCACAAATCCTCGCGCCAGATGTACCTGTTCCACCACGACGAGCTTCTGGAAAGCTACGAGTTCGAGCTGGGCTTCGCCCCCGTTGGTCACAAGACCACCGAAGGCGACGGCCGCACCCCCGAGGGGCGATACATGATCGACCGGCGCAACCCGAACAGCGAATACTACCTGTCGATCGGCCTGAACTACCCCAACGAGGCGGACCGCGCACAGGCGCGCGAACGCGGCGTCAGCCCGGGCGGCGACATCTTCATCCACGGCACCAACCGGGAGTTCCGCCGCCGGGACGACTGGACGGCCGGGTGCATCGCGGTGTCGAACCGGGACATGCGCGAGATCTACGCGATGGTGCAGGACGGAACGATCATCGACATCTTTCCGTGAGAGTCAGCGCGGGGTGCCGCTTGGCCCCGCGCCGTCACCGACCACAAGCACCCACCAGATCTTGCCGCTGTCATTCTGAAAGTAGCCGAAGCCCAGGTCGCGCCCGTCGGGGTCGGTGATGACCTGCTGCGCATCGGTCTGCGCCATCCAGGCGGCGAGGGTCGCAAGCTCCGGCTCGTAGGTTTCCGCGATGGTCTCGCCCAGAACCGTGCCGCGATAGCCGGCGCGAGAGGCCCGATCGACCGGCGTGGTGCCGTCCGAGCCGGTATGCCCTTGCCGGTCCTGCCCGGACAGGTCGCGGGCGTGCGCCTGCGCGGCGGTATCCAGCCGGGGGGTCGCCCGCAAAGGCACCGCACCCGCCGCGATCCGAACGACGTTCACACGGTCGAGCATGCGCGCCCGGATGCCCGACGATGCGCCCGGCGCGATCCGGTAGAGCAGGGGCAACGGTTGCCCGTCCGAGCCAAGCGCGACTTGCGCCACCGGACCGCCACAGGCCGACAGCGCCAGAAACCCGGCAAGGGTGGTGAGAAAATGCCTGCGTGTGTCCATGACTTCGGCGGATTACCGGAAAACTTTTGATAATCCGTTTACAGCCGCCGGCCGCTGCGGCGTCAGCCGCGCGGTCGGGCGCTGTTGCCCCCGCAACAGGCCGTCCACGGGCAGCACCACAGCCCGATCCGGGCCCTGTTGTGACCCCTCTACAACGATCATATCGCCGAATTTTCTGATTATCCCGGTGCAGGAACACAGGTGTTGCTAATTTGACGACAACGCGGCAATCCTGTCTTCAGGGCGATTTCGGACGCATTGCAATCGGTATCTATTGCTGCTTAAAGAAATCGCACGAGGTACAGTCTTGGGTGCCCTAACCTTGCGCATAGTGCGCGAAAAGGGGCGTATCTTGGAGGATACAATGAAGAAACTCGCTCTCGCTGCTGCCCTGTCGATCGTTGCTACTGGCGCGTTCGCAGGTGGTTATGTCCAACCGGTCATGGAGCCCGTTGTCATCGTGGAAGACACCTCTTCCTCGGCTGGCGGCATCCTGGTTCCGATCCTGGCGCTCATCCTGATCGCCGCGGCCGTCGCAGCCAACGACTGATCCGACGCAAGTCGACCAGTTCAGGAAAAGGCGGACCGGGAACGGGCCGCCTTTTTCATTTCTGAGTATCTGTCAGGGCAGGATCAGCCCGGCAATCCGGCTTCGGCCGCGACCTTGGCGCGCGACTTGCGCTCCCGCTCGGTCGCCGACTTCAACTGCCCGCAGGCCGCCATGATGTCCTCGCCCCGCGGCGTGCGGATGGGCGATGCGTAGCCGGCCTTGTAGACGATATCGGCAAAGCGCTGGATCCGGGTCCAGTCCGACCGCTCGTACGGTGCACCGGGCCATTCGTTGAACGGGATCAGGTTGATCTTGGCCGGGATGCCCGCGATCAGCTTCACCAGCCGCCGCGCATCCTCGTCCGAATCGTTCACACCCTTCAGCATCACGTATTCAAAGGTGATCCGCTCGGAATTGCTGGCCTTGGGATAGCTGCGCAGCGCGTCCAGCAGCGTCTCGATGTTCCAGCGCTTGTTGATCGGCACCAGCTTGTCGCGCACCTCGTCGGTGGTAGCGTGAAAACTGACCGCCAGCATGCATCCGATCTCGTCCGCCGCGCGCGCGATCTCGGGCACCACGCCCGAGGTCGACAGCGTGATGCGCCGACGCGAGAGGCTGATGCCCTCGCCATCCATCGCGATCTTCATCGCATCGCGGACATTGTCGAAATTGTAGAGCGGCTCGCCCATGCCCATCAGCACGAGATTGGAAATGAGCCGCGGGCGCAGGCCCATGCCCTCGCCCGGTTCCGGCCACTCGCCCAGGTCGTCGCGGGCCAGCATCACCTGGCCCACGATCTCGCCCGCGGTCAGGTTGCGCACCAGCCTCTGCGTGCCGGTATGGCAGAAGGAACAGGTCAGCGTGCAGCCCACCTGGCTGGAGATGCAGAGCGTCCCGCGATCTTCCTCGGGGATGTAGACAACCTCGACCTCGTGGCCGCCAGCGATCCGCACCAGGTATTTCCGCGTCCCGTCCGAGGATACGTCGCGGCGCACGACGTCGGGCAGTTCGATCACGAATCGCTCGGCCAGCTCGGCCCGGTAAGATTTCGAGAGGTTGGTCATCTCGTCGAAATCGCGCACGCCCCAGTAATAGATCCACTGCCAGATCTGGCCGACGCGCATCTTCGCCTGTTTTTCCGGCGTGCCGGCCGCGATCAGTGCGGCGCGCATGGCGTCACGGGTGAGGCCGATCAGGTTGATCGGCCCCTCCGGCAGCTTGCGCGGAAGGGTCAGGACATCCTGCGTGATGGGCGCAGAGGCGGACATGGCGGTTTCCTTTGTGAACTGGGGGCACATATAGGCACCCCCGCCCTTACGCAAAGGGTTTCGCGCCTGCCCCAGACCGGACTGCCGGTGTCAGTTGTTGCCGCAGCGGGTCTCGGCATCCTCGACCGCGGCGGTGAAGCCCAAGAGCGAGAAGGTGTCCTGCGTCTGCGTCCCGCGCGAAGATCGCGCCGTCAGCACCGCGTCGGCGCCGCGCTTCATCGCGGTGATGATGCGCTGGTCATCCTGCGGCGACGCCGCCCAGGCCATCTCGCCGTCGGTGAACAGTTCGAACGCCGCATCGCCGATCTGCATCGACACGGTCGATCCGTCCGCGAACGGGTAGCCGCCGGTGAAGGACACCTCGCCCAACCGCTCCTGGCCGGGCCAGAAGCTGACGAACATCAGGATTTCGCCGCGGTTCACCGAAACGACGCGGCCATCGCGGGTGTTCACCGTTTCGCGCGGGGTCGAGACGACCCAGCATTGCGTCGGGTCATCCTCGACAAAGACCGACCAATCCGTCGCGGCACTCACGCGGTTGGTGGATTCTTCTTGTGCCAACGCAAGGCTGCTTGCAGCAACCAGAACCGTTCCCGCCAGCGCGCCGACAAGCCAGTGTTTCATGTCTTCTGAGCCTCCGCCCCTGTCTGCCTCTGGTCCGCGCCCGGTTTTTGATTCAGTAAAGGCAGGGCGGCAAACCTTAACGATCACGAGATTAGAGGAAACCGCCGTTCAGCAAAAGCCCCGGCAGCGGAAAATCGCCGGGATGTGAAGGGGATGGGATTATGGCTCAATCGGCAGAGCGTCTGGTCGAGGTCTGGCGCGGTGATTTCTGCGAAAGCGTGCACCACGGGCACGTCGCCGTGTGGCACGCCGACAGCGACCTGATCTGGGGCTTGGGCGATGTCGACGGCGTGATCCTGCCGCGCTCCTCCTCCAAGATGATCCAGGCCCTGCCGCTGATCGAAAGCGGCGCGGCCGACGCGCATGGCCTGACCCAGGAACAGCTGGCGATCTCCTGCGCCTCGCACCAGGGCGCGGCGGTGCACACCGATCTGGTGACGCGCTGGCTGGCCGATCTGGACCTGTCCGAATCCGACCTGCGCTGCGGCGTGCAATGGCCCAGCGACGAGCCCGCGCGCAACGAGTTGATCTGTTCGCAGTGCGGCCCCGACCAGCGGCACAACAACTGCTCGGGCAAGCACTCGGGGTTCCTGACGCTGACCAAGCACCTCAGGGCCGGGCCGGAATACGTCGACCCCGACCACCCGGTGCAGCGTGCGGTGCGCGCCGCGTGGGAGGATGTGACCGACGAGACCTCGCCCGGCTACGGCATCGACGGCTGCTCCGCCCCGAATTTTGCGTCATCTCTCAAGGGCTTCGCGCGCGCCATGGCGATGTTCGCCGCCGCCGAGGAGGGCGCGGATGCCCGGCAGACCGCCATGGTGCGCCTGCGCAACGCGATGATGGCGCATCCGCATCTGGTCGCCGGCGAAGGACGGTCCTGCACCCGGTTGATGCGCGTGATGGGCAGCCGTGCCGCGATCAAGACCGGGGCCGAGGCGGTCTTCGCCGCGATCATCCCCGAACGCCGAATCGGTGTGGCGCTGAAGATTGCCGATGGCGCGACGCGCGCGTCCGAGGCGACGATCGTGCAGATCCTCTGCGCGCTCGGCGTGCTCGACCCTGGTGATCCGGTGGCGAAGGCCTACACGACGGGCCCAATCCGCAACTGGCGCGGGATCGAGACCGGGCGCTACCGTCTCACCCGGGCGCTGGAGGAGTGGCGGCCATAAGCCCCGCCACCCTGCCCATCGCCGCGGGCGCATGGGTGCGGATCATCCCGTGCAGCTCCGCCTTCTTCAGCGGCTTGGTCATGTAGCCGTCAAGCCCGGCGGCAAGGATACGGTCGCGATCGCCCTCCATCGCGTGGGCGGTCATGGCGACGATCGGCACGCGCGGCAGGCCGTTCGCCGCCTCCAGCGCGCGAATCGCCTGCGCCGCCGCAATCCCGTCCATCTCGGGCATGGAGATGTCGGTGAAGATCAGGTCAGGCGGCGCCCGGCGAAAGGCATCGACGCAAAGCCTGCCGTTCTCGACCAGTTCCAGCTCCAGATCGACGCCCTTGAGCATGGTGCGGAACACCAGCTGGTTGGTCTTGTTGTCCTCGGCGGCCAGTACACGCAGCCGCGGCGCCGGCAGCGGCGGAGGGTCCGGTTCGGCGGCCGGTTCAGCGTGTGCGGACAACAGCGCCGCGCGAAAGGCGGGCAACGGCAGGGCCGGCACGATGGGCAGCACGCCCGGCGGCAGGTCCACCTCACGCTCCGACGGGCAGAGGTACAGGATCGGCCCGCCGTAGCCCTTGGCCCGCAGGTCGGCGGTGGGGTCACTACCCTCGCCCCGATCTACCAGCAGGACGGCAGTGGGCGCGGCAGGTCCGCCCTCGACCCCCGGCGTCTCGGTCAGCCGTGCGCGCAGCCGCATCAGATGCGCAAGGAACATGTCGGGCAGCGGCCTGCCCCCGGTGATCGCCCAGACCTCGGCGCGCCCGGTCGGCAGCGGCTCCACCGGTTGCGCCTGCGCCGCCGGATCGGCCGCGAGCCTGAGCGCGAAGCCAAATGACGACCCCACCCCCGGCTCGGAGGAAAGCCACATTTCGCCTTCCATCAGCTCGACCAGCTTGCGCGTGATGGCGAGGCCAAGGCCGGTGCCGTCGAACCGCCGGTTTGCTTCCGATTCGACCTGGTTGAACTCGCCGAACACATGCGCCTGCATCTCTGGCGCGATGCCGATGCCGGTATCCTCGACCACGACGCGGATCGGCACGGTTCCCGGCGGATGGTCGCGGGGCGCGCCCACCACGCGCACCGTCACATGCCCGGCTTCGGTGAATTTCACCGCGTTGCCGATCAGGTTGGTGAGGATCTGCCGGATGCGCCCCCGGTCGCCGATCATTCGGTCGGGCAGGAAGATGTCGTAATCCAGCCGCAGCTCCAGCGCCTTGCCCTCCAGCGCCTGGCGCATCAGCTGGAAGATCTCCTGGATCAGCTGTTGCAGGTCGAAGCTTTCGGGGTGCAGCGCCAGCTTGCCGGCGTCGATCTTGGAGTAGTCGAGGATGTCGTTGATGATCACCAGCAGCGCCTCGCCCGAGCTGCGGATCGTGTCGGCATAAAGCCTCTGGTCCTCGGTCAGCACGGTGTCGCGCAAAAGCTCGGCCATCGCCACGACGCCGTTCATCGGCGTCCGGATCTCGTGGGACATGTTGGCGAGGAAGGCAGACTTGGCGCGCGCCGCCGCCTCCGCCTCGTCGCGGGCCTGTTCCAGCTCGCGCTCGCGGCGGATCGTGTCGGTGATGTTCAAGGCAAGCGTCACCATGTCGCCCTCGGGCGTGCGCTTGTCGATCAGGCGGATGTAGACGCCGTTGAAGAGGCGGATGTCGATCTGCGGGATCGTCTGCCCGCCCCAGCGCGCCAGCATCCTCTCGACCCAGGCATGCGGCGCGGCGCCCTCGAGGTCGATCAGCCCCTCGTCCACCGCGATGCGCAGGATCGCCTCGTAGCTAGCGCCGGGCGCCACGTCGGCGACACCGTCGAAAGCCCCCATCCAGGCCGGGTTCGCGACGACCAGCCGCCAGTCACGGTCGAAGATGGCAAACCCGTCCTCCACCGCGGTCAATGCGTCCCAGAGCCGCCGTTCTGCCACGACGGCCTTTTCGGTAGCGACCTCCAGTGCCGCCTCCGTCCGGGTCGAACGGCCGATCAGCGCGGCATTCACCTCGCGCTGCTCGATCACCTCGTGCGACAGGGCCTTGGCGTGGTCGGCAAGCTTGCGGTGGGCGGAATAAAGCTCCTCCGAGCGCTGGGCGAGAAGGCGTTCGGCCTGCAACCGACCGCGACGTTCCCGCGCCAGACGCTCGTCGATGCCCTGAAAACTCATGCCTGTCCCTGCGCCCGGCCACCCGTTGCGGGCAAGCGTGTCAGGACAGGCTGAACATGCGGTTAACCCCACTTGCGCAGCCCCCCGCGGGAGGAATCATGGACAGGTCACAAGGGCGCTGCCACACTCCGCGCGCTGGCTTTTTCCTGATCCTGTGAGGCTTCTATGCGCCTGTCTGCCGCGTTGCTCGCCGCCGTTCTGCTCGCCCCGCTGCCGAGCGCGGCACAGGATATCATCCCCGATCGCTTCGCCACGATCACGCAAGACGCAGATTTCCCCGGCAACGACCTGCGCCCGGTGTTCGACACCACGCTGTCGGCTTGCGAGGCGACATGCCGCGCCGATCCCGAGTGCGTCGGCTTCACCTACAATGGCCGCAACGGGTCGTGTTTCCCGAAGTCCGAAGTGACCGAGCCTGTCGCCTATGCCAACGCCCTCTCGGGCGAGCTGCTGCGTACCAGCCCGGCGGTCCTGGCGCGGCTCGACGACCGGCTCGCGGCGCTGTCGTTCCTGCGGGAGGGCGACCTGACCGAAGCGCGCGACCAGGCGCTCGGAATGGGCCGGGCACATTACGCGGGGCAGTTCACGCCCGAGGCCTGGCGCGAGGCCGCCTTGCGCGAGATCGCGAACGGCAACCGGGTCAGCGCGATGCGGATGTTCGGCGCAGCGGTCGCGCGCGGTGACCAGGCCCGCGACTGGTCCAGCTATGCGAACGCGCTGCTGGCCATCGAGACGACGAATTTCTCGGAGCGCCGCCAGCGCGAGACCGCAGCGCTGTCGGCCGCCGTCAACGCCAGCCTGCGCGCGGCACCGGGGCTGGATCTCGCCAATGCGCTCGAAACGCTTGCCATAGCGCTGGAGCGCAACGATCGCGGCCGCGACACGATCCCCGCTCTGCGGCTTGCCGTGGCCGAGGCGCCCGGGGCCGAGCGTTCGGCGTCGCTTGACCGCGTGGTGGGCCTCTACGGGTTCCGCATGATCGAGACGCAGGTCGACCTGGAGACCGATTTCCCCCGCATCTGCGCCGTCTTCTCCGAGCCGCTCGCGGCCGGTGGCGTGATCTGGGACGACTACATTCAAACCACAACGCAAGGCCTAGGCGTCGAGGCCGAGGATCGCCAGCTCTGCGTTTCGGGCGTCGAACATGGCGCGCGCTACGAGTTCACCCTGCGCCCGGGCCTGCCCGCCGCCTCGGGCGAGGTGCTGCGCGCGCCGGTTCCGGTGCGGCAATATGTGCGCGACCGCGCGCCCTCCGTCCGCTTCGCCGGCCGCGCCTATATCCTGCCGGCAAGCGAAGGCGCCGCCTTGCCGCTCGTGGGGGTGAACACCGAGGCCGTCGATTTGCGGCTTTACGCAGTCTCCGACCGCAACATCCTGCGCACCCTGCAGGACGAGTATTTCGGCCAGCCGCTGAGCGAGTGGCAGTTCGACTATTTCTCCAGCGAGCTGGCGGAATTGGTGTGGGAAGGCGCGGCCGATGTCGCGCGGGAGCAGAACCGCGCCGTCACCACCCGCCTGCCGATGGGCGACGTGCTGGAAGGTTTGCCGCCCGGCCTCTACGCGCTCGAGGCGCGGGTGGGCGGCGCGGGCGATGCCGGTGCGCCGGCAACGCAATGGTTCCTGGTCAGCGACCTCGGCCTCTCGGCCATGACCGGCGAGGATGGCGTCCATGTGGTCGTTCGCTCGCTGGCCGATGCCTCGCCGCGCGCGGGCGTGACGGTGGCGCTGGTCTCCGAATCGAACCGCGTGCTGGGCGAGGTGGAAACCGACGACAGGGGCTACGCGCGCTTTGACGCCGGCCTAGCCCGTGGCGACGGCAGCACTGCGCCCGCCGTCATCTCCGTCCGCGACGGCGAGACGGATTTCGCCTTCCTGTCGCTCCGTGACGCGGAATTCGACCTCAGCGACCGCGGTGTCGAAGGCCGTGCGCCTGCCGGGGCCATCGACATGTTCCTCACCACGGACCGCGGCGCCTATCGCGCGGGTGAGGTGATCCATGCCACGGCGCTGGCGCGCGACCCGCAGGCCGAGGCTATCACCGGCCTGCCGCTGACCGCGATTCTGACCCGTGCCGACGGTGTGGAATACAGCCGTCACGTGCTGGAGGATGTCGGCGCTGGCGGCTACGTGATGTCGCTGCCCATCGGCGCCGAGGTGCCGCGGGGCACCTGGCGGCTGGCGCTGCATGCCGACCCCGACGCCCCGGCGCTCGCCAGCACCACCGTGCTGGTGGAAGATTTCCTGCCCGAACGCCTCGACCTCGTGTTGAGCATGGAGGATGGCCCCTTCGCACCCGGCGACCGGCCGACGCTGTCGGTGCAGGCCGACTACCTCTTCGGCGCACCCGCCGCCGATCTTCAGGTCGAAGGCCAGGTCGCGCTGCGCCCGACCTCCACGCTCGAGGCCTATCCTGGTTTCCGCTTCGGCCGGCATGACCAGCCTGCACAGCCCGGCTTCGCCGGCATTCCCGCGCTGACCACCGACGCCTCGGGCGCCGGCATGACGCGGGTCGAGACGCCGACGCTGGCCGCCGCACCGCAGCCCGCGACCCTCACCGTGACCGCCACCATCACCGAGGGGTCCGGCCGCCCGGTCGAGCGTCAGATCACGCGCACCGTCCTGCCGGACGGACCGATGATCGGCATCCGCCCGCTCTTCGATGGCGCTCTTCCCGAAGGGGCCGAGGCCGGTTTCCAGATGATCGCCGTTGGCGCCGAGAGCCTGCCGGTGCGCTGGACGCTGAACCGCATCGACCGCCGCTACCAATGGTACCAACAGGACGGCAACTGGTCGTGGGAGCCTGTCACCACCCGCAGCCGCGTCGCCACCGGCGAGGCCACTCTGGGCACCACGCCGGTCGCTCTCGACGTGCCCGTCGACTGGGGCAGCTACGAGCTGCGCGTCGAGACGCTGGGAGACGGCTTCGCCATCTCCTCTGTCGGCTTCAACGCGGGCTGGTATGGCGCGACCAGCGGCACCGACACACCCGACGTGCTCGAAGTTGCGCTCGACGCCGCTTCCTATGCGCCGGGCGACACCGCCAACCTGCGCATCGTCCCGCGGCAGGGCGGCACTGCGCTGGTGCAGGTCGTGTCGAACCGGCTGATCGAGTTGCAGATCGTCGAATTGGGCGATGAGCCTGTGACCGTGCCCCTGACCGTAACGGATGAATGGGGCAGCGGCGCCTATGTCACCGCGACGCTGATCCGTCCGCTCTCCTCCGTCTCCGGTCCCGTTCCCGCCCGTTCGCTGGGCCTCGCTCATGCCAGCGTCGCACCGGGCGAACACGCGCTGACCGCCACGCTCGAGTTGCCCGACACGGCCGAGCCGCGGGGGCCGCTCGAGGTCGCGCTCAGGGTCGAAGGGGCGCAGCCGGGCGAGACCGTTCATGCCACCATCGCCGCCATCGACCTCGGCATCCTCAACCTCACCGGTTTCGATGCGCCGGACCCTCAGGCGTATTATTTCGGCCAGCGTCGGCTCGGCGTCGCCTTCCGCGATGTCTACGGCCGGCTGATCGACGCCCGCGATGGCGCCGAGGGCCGCATCCGTCAGGGTGGCGACGCCGGTGCCGGGTTGCGTATGCAGGCGCCGCCCCCGACCGAGGAGCTGCTGGCCGAGTTCTCCGGCCCGCTGACCGTTGGCGAGGATGGCATCGCCCGCGCCACGTTCAATATGCCCGCCTTCAACGGCACCGTCCGCGTGATGGCCGTGGCCTGGTCCGAGACCGGCGTGGGGCAGGCACAGGGCGATGTGCTGGTGCGCGACCCCGTGGTGGTCACGGCGAGCCTGCCGCGCTTCCTGTCACCCGGCGACACCGGCCGGATGCTGCTGGAACTGACACATGCCGAAGGGCCGACCGGCGAGGTCACGCTGAACATCTCGACAACCGCGAGCCTGTCGCTGGCAGGCGCTGCCGCCCCAGTCACGCTCGGCCCGCAGGAAACCGCGCGCCTGTCGCTGCCGGTGACGGCGGGCACGGCGACGGGCCTGCAGCAAGTCACCGTCGCCGCTACGCTGCCCGACGGCCGGACGCTCACCCGGACCCTGTCGCTACCGGTGCAGGTGAACGACCCCGAGGTTGCGGAAAGCTCCCGCCTGACGCTGGCGCCGGGGCAGAGCTTCACGCTCGACGCCTCGGTCTTCGCGGGCTTCCGTCCCGGCACCGGGCGCGCGACACTGGCCGCCGGCCCCTTGGCCCGCTTCGACGCGGCGGGGATGCTGGCGCGCCTCGACGCCTACCCCTGGGGCTGCACCGAGCAGGTCACAAGCCAGGCGATGCCGCTTTTGTACCTGTCGTCGGTGGCCGAGGCGCTGGACCTTGGCACCGCCGCCGATCTCGACGCACGCATCGCCGACGCGATCGCGCGGGTCCTGGTGAACCAGTCCGGCAACGGCGGCTTCGGTCTCTGGCGCGCGGACTACGGCGACCTGTGGCTCGACGCCTATGTTACCGATTTCCTCAGCCGCGCGCGCGCCGAAGGGCATGACGTGCCCGCCATCCCGTTCCGCTCCGCGCTCGACAACCTCGCCAACCAGGTCGCCGGCTACTTCGACTTCGAGGAGGGCGGCGAAGGCCTGGCCTATGCGCTGATGGTGCTCGCCCGCGAGGGTCAGGCCAGCATGGGCGACCTGCGCTACTACGCCGACGTGAAGGCCGATGCCTTCGCCACGCCGCTGGCGCTGGGTCAACTGGGCGCGGCGCTGGCGATGTATGGCGACCAGACCCGTGCCGACGCGATGTTCCGCGCCGGATATGAGCGACTTCAGGGCCAGCAGACCAGCGCCGAGGCGCAGACCTGGCGCAGCGACTACGGCACACGCGCTCGCGACGCGGCAGGATTGATCGCGCTGGCCGCCGCCTCCGGCTCCGACGCGGTGCCGCAATCGGCCGCCGCGCTGGCGATCCCCAGCGACGATGTCTCGACGCAAGAGGCCGTCTGGACACTGCTGGCCGCGCATGCACTGATCGACAACCCCAACGCCGATGGCCTGACGCTGGACGGCGCGCCGGTGAACGGCCCGCTGGTCGAGGCGATCACTGCCGGCGATGCGACCACCCACACCATCACCAACACCGGCACGCGGGACGAGGTGGTGACGCTGACCCGCTTCGGCATCCCCGAGGGCGCGACCGAGGCCTTCGGCAACCGCTACCGCATCGACCGCGCCTATCTCACGCTCGACGGGCAGGCGGTCGACCCCGCGACGGTAACGCAAGGCACACGGCTGGTGACGCTTCTGACGGTGACGCCTCTGGGCGCGCCGGAAGGACGGCTGATCATCACCGACCCGCTGCCCGCCGGCTTCGAGATCGACAACCCCAACCTCCTCACCTCGGGCGACATCCGGGCGGTGCAGGGCCTCGACCTGAATGGCTGGACCGAACACGTCGAATTCCGTCAGGACCGGTTCCTTGCCGCCATCGACAACCGCGGCGACGACCCGATCCGGCTGGCCTATATCGTGCGCGCCGTGACTCCGGGTGGCTACCACCACCCCGCCGCCAGCGTCGAGGACATGTACCGCCCGACTTACCGCGCGCAGACCGCGTCCAGCCGGGTTTCGGTGGTGGAATGATCCGGCAGATCGCGGGCACCCTCGCGATCCTCGCCGCTCTCTTCGTGACCGGGGCGGTGTCCTGGGTCGATCAGTGGATCGACGACACCGAGATCCCGCCGTTGATCCTGCCCACCGGGGTCGAGGTGCTGGATCGCGACAGCGAGTTGCTTCGCGCCTATACCGTGGAGAACGGGCGCTGGCGGCTGGCCGTCAGCCTCGATGCAGTCGATCCGGGCTTCATCGAGATGCTGATCGCCTACGAGGATCGCCGGTTTCGCGACCACGCCGGTGTCGACCCGCGCGCCTTTGTCCGTGCCGGGTGGCAGGCGCTGACCACCGGGCGCGTCGTATCCGGCGGATCGACCCTGACCATGCAGGTCGCGCGATTGCTGGAGGCGTCCGGCACCGGCGCGTGGGAGGGGAAGATCCGCCAGATCCGGCTCGCGCTGGCGCTGGAACGGCGGCTGACCAAGGACCAGATCCTGACGCTCTACCTCCACCTCGCGCCTTATGGCGGCAATATCGAGGGCTTGCGCGCCGCGACGCTGACATGGTTCGGGGTCGAACCCCGCCGCCTGACCGCCGCACAATCGGCGCTGCTGGTCGCGCTGCCGCAGGCGCCGTCGTCGCGCCGGCCCGACCGTTTCCCCGATGCGGCGCGCGTCGCGCGCAACCGCGTGCTCGACCGCGCTGTGCGCTACACCGCGCTGACCGAGGTGCAGGTCGACTGGGCCCGCGCCGCGCCGATACCGACCCTGCGCCGGGACTTTCCGGCGCTCAGCCCCCATCTGGCCGACCGCGCGGTGGCCGAGCGACCCGTGCAGGGCAGCCATCGCCTGACGCTTGATGCGGGTCTGCAACAGCGAATGGAGGTGCTGGCGCGCCGCGCGGTCGAAGGCCAGGGCGCACGGATGAGCGCCGCGATCATGGTCGTGGACCACCGCACCGGCGAGATCCTCGCCTCCGTCGGCTCGGCCGACTACACCGACACCGCCCGGCAAGGGTTCGTCGACATGACGCAGGCCGTCCGCTCGCCGGGATCCGCTCTGAAACCGCTGATCTACGGCCTCGCCTTCGACGCCGGCCTGATCCACCCCGAGACGCGCATCGCCGACCGTCCCACCAGTTTCGGCGGCTACCGACCGCAGAATTTCGACAACGTGTTTCGCGGCGAGGTCAGCGTTTCCGAAGCCTTGCAGGCCTCGCTCAACATCCCCGCCGTGTCGCTGCTGGACGCGATGGGCCCGGCGCAGATGCTGTCGGCCATGCGCCGCGCCGGGATGGAGGTGACTTTGCCCGAGGGCGAGGGCAGCGCCGGGCTCGCCATTGCGCTGGGCGGTCTCGGCACGCGGATGGAGGACCTGATGAGCCTCTACGCAGCGCTCGCCCGGGGCGGCACGGCGGTGGACCTGCGTTGGCGCGCCGATGATCCGCAGGCCGAGGGGCAGCGCGTGATCGGCCCGGTCGCGTCGTGGTACCTGGGCGACGTGCTGGCCGGTGTTCCGCCGCCGCCGACCGCTCCGCGCGCGCGGCTCGCCTACAAGACCGGCACCAGCTACGGCCACCGCGACGCCTGGGCCTTTGGCTATGACGGGCGCCACGTCGTGGGTGTCTGGCTGGGCCGGGCCGACGGCGCGGCGGTGCCGGGCGCGTTTGGGGCCGACATCTCGGCGCCGGTGCTGTTCGAGGCCTTCGCGCAACTGGGCGTGCCAATGACCCCGCGCGCTGCGCCACCTTTGGGCGCCTTGACCGTGGGGTGGAGCGCCTTGCCCACGCCGCTGCGCCGCTTCGGCGGCTCCGCTCATGCCGAGCCGGGGCCGGAAATCGTGTTCCCCCCCGCGGGCGTGGTGCTGGCCTACGACCCGACCCTGCCGGTCGTGGCCCGCGTAGCCGAGGGCGCGCCGCCTTTCACCTGGCTCTGGAACGGCGCGCCTGTCGTGACCGGAAGCCGCGAGCGCGAGGTGACGCTTGAGGCACCGGGGGCGGGCTTCGGCGAGTTGACGGTGATCGACGCCAGCGGCCGCGCCGCCCGCGTCGACGTGGAGCTTGCGCCGTAGGGTGGGCAATCCTGCCCACCTCGCCCCGTCAAATGGTCAGACCCGCTCGATCGCCAGCGCGATGCCTTGGCCGCCGCCGATGCACATGGTGACGAGGGCGCGCTTGCCACCGACCCGTTCCAGTTCGTAGAGCGCCTTGACCGTGATCAGCGCGCCGGTCGCGCCCACCGGGTGGCCGAGGGCGATGGCCCCGCCGTTGGGGTTCACCTTGGTCGGGTCGAGGCCCAGCCCCTTGTTCACCGCCAACGCCTGCGCCGCGAAGGCTTCGTTCGATTCGATCACATCGAAATCTGTGATCTTCAGCCCGGTCCGCGCCAACAGGGTCTCGACCGCCGGCACCGGCCCGATGCCCATGACCTCGGGCCGCACGCCGGCATGGGCGTAGCCGATCACCCGCGCGCGCGCGGTGAGCCCTGCGGCCTCCGCCGCATCGGCGCGCGCCAACACCAGCGCCGCCGCGCCATCGTTGATGCCGCTGGCGTTGCCCGCCGTGACGCTGCCATCCTTCTGGAACGCAGGCCGCAGCCCCGCCAGCGCCTCGGCGCTTGTCGCCTTGGGGTGTTCGTCGGTGTCGAAGGGCACCATGTCGCGCTTCACCCGCACTTCGACCGGCACGATCTGGTCCTTGAACCGCCCCTCGGCAATCGCGCGCGCGGCGCGTTGCTGGCTTTCCAGCGCGAAGGCGTCCTGGTCCGCGCGGCTGATCCCGTGCTCGGCCGCGACGTTTTCCGCCGTCACGCCCATGTGGCCGGTGCCGAAGGGGCAATGCAGCGCCCCGATCATCATGTCGAGCGCGCGCACATCGCCCATTTTCTGCCCGAAGCGGGCGGCGGGCAGGATATGCGGGCCATTCGACATGCTCTCCGCGCCGCCGGCGAGGCCGAATTGCGCGTCGCCCATGGCGAGCGACTGGATCACCGAGACGATCGCCTGCGCGCCCGACCCGCACAGCCGGTTCACGTTCATCGCCGGCACCGTGTCGGGAATGCCTGCGTCCATCGCCGCCACGCGGCTCAGGTACATGTCCTTCGGCTCGGTGTTGATGACATGGCCAAAGACCACATGGCCGATCTGCCCGCCCTCGACACCCGCACGCTCCAGCGCGGCCTTGGCCGCGACAGTGCCGAGCCGCGTTGGCGGCACGGCGGCCAGCGCGCCACCAAAGGTGCCAATGGCGGTGCGCGCGCCGGACAGAATGACGATCTCGTCCATGGGTCAGCTCTCCTGGATTGGGGTCAGTGCTATCTGCGCAGCCCGACCGCGCCTTGACCAGCGTGACGTGACGATCCGGCGCTGTCCATCAGCGCATCGATCCCGTTCAGAAACGCCGCCGCCTCGGGCCCGAGGCGGGCCATCACCTCGGCCTGGTAATCCTGCGCGGCCTGCGTCAGCTCGGCCATCATCCTGGTGCCCGTGTCGGTCAGCGCCAGCACGACCAGCCGCCGGTCGCGGTCGCTGATCTTCTTGGTGATGATCCCGGCCTCTTCCAGCCGGGTGGCGGCGCGGGAGACCTTGGACTTGTCCATGTCGACGCGGGCGTGGATCTCGCGCACCGACACCTCGGCCTCCTGGCTCAGATGCGCCATCACGCGCCATTCCGCGCGGGAGAGGCCGAACCGCTCCTGGTAGAACCGGGAAAACTCGCGGCTCAACCGGCCGGCCAGCACCGCGATGCGGTAGGGCAGAAAGCCGTCAAGCTCGAAGGAATTGGTCATCGGCGTCCCGTCACATCGTCGCATGTGCATCGAACCATGCGCAAAACACCGGCCCGCCGCAAGGTTGCGCGGCGGGCCGGGGGCGGCAAGCCCTCAGGCAGCGTCGAATTGCAGCGGGCGCACCTGCTGGAACAGGCCGGTCGACTTCAGCAACGCCAGGACCTCGGCCGGCGGCTGTTCATCGAGGTAGAGGAGCGCGATCGCCTCACCGTCGCGCACCGAGCGGCCGAGGGTGAAGTTGGCGATGTTCACGCCGTTCTCGCCCAGCGTCTGGCCCAGCGTGCCGATGATGCCCGGCACGTCCTTGTTGGTGGTGTAGAGCATGTGCGCGCCGATCTCGGCGTCGATGTTGATGCCCTTGATCTGGATGAAGCGCGGCTTGCCGTCGCTGAACACCGTCCCCGCGATGGAACGGGTCTTGGCATCCGTCGTCACCACGAGGCGGATGTAGCCGTCGAACACGCCGGTCTTGTCCTGCGTGGTGGTCGACAGCTCGATCCCCCGCTCCCGCGCGATGATCGGGGCGGAAACCATGTTTACCGCAGGGTTCGTCGCCTTCATCACGCCCGCGATGGCGGCGCAGTTCAACGCCTTGAGGTTCATGTCCTTGGCGACGCCGTTGTAGACCACCTCGATCGACTGGATCGCCTCTTCGGTCAGTTGTCCAACGAAGGCGCCCAGATGCTCGGCCAGCTTCAGCCACGGCCCCATGATCGCCGCCTCGGCGGCCGTGACCGACGGCATGTTGAGCGCGTTCGACACCGCGCCGGTCAGCAGGTAGTCGGCCATCTGCTCGGCCACCTGAAGCGCGACGTTCTCTTGCGCCTCGTTCGTCGCCGCGCCGAGGTGCGGGGTGACGACGACGTTCTCGAGCCCGAAAAGCGGGTTTTCCGTCGCGGGCTCCTCGGCGAACACATCGAAGGCCGCGCCCGCGACATGGCCCGACTTGATCAGCTCGGCCAGCGCCGCCTCATCGACCAGACCGCCACGTGCGCAATTGATGATTCGCACACCCTTCTTGGTCTTGGCCAGGTTCTCGGCGGACAGGATGTTGGCGGTCTTGTCGGTGTAGGGCACATGCAGCGTGATGAAATCGGCGCTCTTCAGCAGCTCGTCCAGCTCCACCTTGGTCACGCCGATCTGCTTGGCGCGCTCCTCGCCAAGGAAGGGGTCATAGGCCATGACCTTCATCTTCAGCCCGCGCGCCCGGTCGCAGACGATGGAGCCGATGTTGCCCGCGCCGATCACGCCCAGCGTCTTGCCGGTCAGCTCCACACCCATGAAGCGGGATTTTTCCCATTTGCCGGCGTGGGTGGAGGCATTGGCCTCGGGGATCTGCCGCGCGACGGCGAACATCATCGCGATGGCATGTTCCGCCGTCGTGATCGAGTTGCCGAAGGGCGTGTTCATCACGATGATGCCCTTCTTCGACGCCTCGGGAATGTCGACGTTGTCGACCCCGATGCCGGCGCGGCCGATTACCTTGAGGTTGGTCGCGGCGGCGATGATCTTTTCGGTGACCTTGCTGGCCGAGCGGATGGCGAGACCGTCATAGTCGCCGATCACCGACAGGAGCTTGTCCTTGTCCTTGCCGATGGAGGGGTCGAAGGTGACGTCGATGCCGCGATCCTTGAAGATCTGCACGGCGGCGTCCGACAGCTTGTCGGAAATGAGAACCTTGGGGGCCATGGGTGTGGTCCTTGAAATGGGGATATGCCGGGAAAGGTGGGCAGATTGCCCACCCTATGAATGTGTTGGGGGTAGGGTGGGCAATCTGCCCACCATCCGCTCAGGCCGCCTTGGCCAGCGCCTCGATCTCGACGGCAAAGGCCCAGTCGAGCCACGGCAGCATCGCCTCGATATCCGAGACCTCCACCGTCGCCCCGCACCAGATCCTGAGACCGGCCGGCGCATCGCGGTAGGCGCCGATATCGAGCGCCACGCCCTCCGCCTCCAGCCGTTTGGCGACGGATTTGGCGAACGCCGCGCCATCGGTGATGCGGGCGTCGGTGAAGCGCAGGCAGACAGATGTGTTCGACCGCGTCGCCGGGTCCTCGGCCAGGTTGTCGATCCAGTCACGCGCCGCGCAGAAATCGAAGATCGCCTGCGCATTGGCATCCGCGCGCGCCATCAGCGCCGGCAGCCCGCCGATCGACTTGCCCCATTCCAGCGCAACGAGAAAATCCTCGACCGCGAGCATGGAGGGGGTGTTGATCGTCTCACCGACAAAGATGCCCTCGATCAGCTTGCCGCCCTTGGTCATGCGGAAGATCTTGGGCATCGGCCAGGCGGGGGTGTAGCTTTCCAGCCGCTCAACTGCGCGGGGGGACAGGATCAGCATGCCATGCGCGGCCTCGCCGCCCATCACCTTCTGCCAGGAGAAGGTGGTGACATCGAGCTTGTCCCAGGGCAGGTCCTGCGCAAAGGCGGCGCTGGTCGCGTCGCAGATCGTCAGGCCGCCCCGATCCACCGGGATCGCGTCGCCGTTCGGCACCCGCACGCCCGAGGTGGTGCCGTTCCAGGTGAAGACCACGTCGGTATCCCAATCGACCGTGCCGAAATCGACGATCTTGCCGTAATCGGCCGTCAACACCGAGGCATCGAGCTTCAGCTGCTTCACCGCGTCGGTCACCCAGCCCGCGCCAAAGCTTTCCCAGGCGATCATGGTGCAGGGCCGCGCGCCCAGCAGCGACCACATCGCCATTTCCACCGCGCCGGTGTCGGAGGCGGGCACGATGCCGATGCGATAGTCGGCCGGAACGCCGAGGATCTCGCGCGTCATGTCGATGACGGCCTTCAGCTTGGCCTTGCCGACGCCTGCGCGGTGCGACCGGCCCAGAGGCGCGTCGGACAACTTGTCGAGGGAAAAGACGGGGGGTTTGGCGCAGGGGCCAGAAGAAAAACGCGGGTTTGCCGGCCGCGTTGCCGGTTGGTCGAGTGCCATGATCTGATATCCTCTCAGATATTCGCCCCTCGTTGGGGAGGGGTGTCCCGCCGCTGCACCTACGGGGGGCGGTGAGACACGGCAAGACGGAAAATGCGCGCAAAGCGTCGCATTCCGTCACGCTTTTGGGGGCCGCGTTCCCGATCGGAAACGCAGCGCCCGCCACGGGGCGCTCCGAAACCGGCTTCGAGAGCAGTCACGCAGGTTTTCACTGCGCGACCTCTTTGAAATGAAACGAAAAACCCCGGTTTCCCCGCATTTTTCCCAGATTGCGCGCGGTGCATCTTGCCGTTCCGGTTTCGGGGCAGCTAAAAATGCAGGATGTAGGGGCCTTCAAATCATCCGGTGGGAACGTGAAAGATCAGCTCAAAACCCTTCCTTTCGACCTGAGCGACTTTCTGCCGTTCCAGATGTCGGTTCTCGCCGCGCGAGCGTTTCAGCACATCATGCGCGCCGCAGATCTGCAGGCGCCGGAATGGCGCATCATGATGGCGCTGCCGGCCCACCAGCCCTGTTCCAGCCATGATCTCTGCGCTCTCACCTCGATGGATGCCGCCCGCGTCAGCCGCGCCCAGCGCCGTCTGGAAGACCTGGAGATGATCTCGGTCGTGCGCGACGATGCCGACCGGCGGCGCCTCGTCGTGCAGTTGAGTGAGAAGGGCACCGAAGAGGTTGCCCGCCTTCGCTACGTGGCGCGCGAGGCCGAATCGATCATGCTCGACGATCTGTGCCCCGAGGATCGGGCGAACCTGAAGACCGCGATGGGCGAGCTTTACGGCCGGCTCTGATCCAGCAACAGCCGCGTCAGCGCCCCGTCGGGCGTCGCCAGCCCGTCGACCACATCGAAATGATGCAGGCCCGGCAGGTGCACGGCCCGTGTCTCCGCCCCCAGCCCCCACCACACGTTCGCCAGCAGGTCGGTCTGGCGGATGAACTCCGGCCGCTCGTCGGCGCCCACCACGCAGGTCACGCGCAGCCCGTCCCGCGGCGTCAGAAGCGCGGGGCTTTCGGCGGCGGCTTCCTCGGCGTTGAGCCTCAGCGTCTCATTCATCTGCGTGCGCAGCAGCGGGCGCAGGTCATGCACGCCCGAGATCGACAGGATATGCGCGACGCGCGCGGCCAGCGCGCCTGGCAGCGCGCCGGTGCACCCCATGCGTGTGACAAGATGCCCGCCGGCCGAATGGCCGGTCAGGTGGATCGGCCCCGGCACCACGTCCGCCGCAACCGCGATGGCCACAGCCACCTCGGCGATGATCTCCGCGATCCGCGCCTCGGGCGCGAGCGTATAGCGCACCATCGCCACGGCCTGACCACGGGCCAGCGACCCCTCGGCCAGAAAGCCGAAGTCATCGGGGGAAAACCGCATCCAGTAGCCGCCATGGACGATGACGGTCAGACCCTGCGCGGCGGTGTTGGGTCGGTATAGATCGATCACCTGCCGTTCCCCGACCCCATAGCGCAGCACCTCGGGCGTGACGCGCGCCTTCAACGCTGCCGTGCGCGCGGGCCATTCCGTCAGGAACCGGTCCGCCCCCGGAATGTGGGCGGCATTGGCATAGGCATCTTCCCAATCGGTGATCATCTGCGCGCTCCCTCGGTTCGCGACAGCAAGGCGCAAGCCCACGGCGGATGCAACCGTCCTGCGGCAATTTCGGTTTCGGGCCACGACCCGTCGCCTCTGCTCTTGCGGGCCGCCCCGCGCTCACGCTACCGTGACACTGCTTCGGTCCGGGCGGTCCCGCCGTCCGGTGAAAAGGGAACGCGGTGCAAATCCGCGACTGCCCCCGCAACTGTAAGCGGCGAGCGAAACCGGCACATGCCACTGGGATCCGTCCCGGGAAGGCCCGGTTCTCGCGATGACCCGCTAGTCAGGAGACCTGCCGAAGGGATCACCCTGTCCGGGCGCGGTGGGCGTCTTGGCAACGGACCCTTCCGTCGTGGTGACGCCTCCACCGTTTGTGGGAGGGCCACCTCGTGTCCCGCCCCCGAACATCGCAGTTGAACCACTGGGGCCGCCTACAGGCCCTTATCGGGGGACCGATCATGAAATACTTGAGTGCCGCGCTGGCTCCAGCGCTGCTTTTCCCGGCCGTAGCGCCGGCGCAATCCGTCTTCGAACTTGATGAGATCGTGTTTTCGGCCGGCTTGGGCGAAACCACGCTCGAGGAAACCGGCGCGACCGTGTCGGTCGTGACCCGCGAGGAACTCGAGGCGACAGGCGAAACCCGCGTCATAGACTACCTCGCGCGGCTTCCCGGCGTCGACGTGCGTGCCCGCGGCCCGATCGGGTCGCTGACTTCCATCACCATTCGCGGCGCGGGTCAGAACTATGTCCGCGTGCTGGTCGACGGCATCGACGTCAGCGACGTGTCGGGCCCGCAGGTCGCCTACGATTTCGGCAGCCTGACCACCAGCGACGTCTCCCGGATCGAGCTGCTGCGTGGCGGTCAATCGGCGATCTACGGGTCCGAGGCGATCGGCGGCGTGATCAACATCACCACCCGCCGCGCCGAGGAAGAGGGCGTGACGCAGTTCGTGACCCTCGAGGGCGGCAGCTTCGGCACCTTCCGCGGCTCCTACGGCGTAACAGGGGACCTTGGCGCGCTCGACTACGCCTTCACCCTGTCGCGCACCCAGACCGACGGCTCTTCCGCCGCCGACGAGAACGCGGGCAACACCGAGGCTGATGGCTACGAATCGAACCGGTTGAGCTTTGCCGTGGGTTACGACCTCGCGAATGGCGGGCGGATCGGGTTCAACGGCTTCGTGGAAGAGAGCGAGGCGGAGTTCGACGAAAGCTTCCCCATCGCCGACGGCACCCCGGACGAAATCACCTATAACGAGGCGCTTGGCCTGCGCGTCTATGCCGAGATCCCGACCGGCCCGATCGACAGCACCTTCGCCGCGACCTACTACCAGATCGAGCGCGATGTGCGCGGCTCTTCCGGCGGGTTCGGCGCCAACAACGTCTACATCGGTGAACGGGTCGGCATCAGCTATCTGGGGGCCGTGGACCTGAATGCGGCCACCACCCTTCGCTTTGGTCTCGACGCGGAACGCGAGACATTCGACCAGTCGGGCGACTTCGGCCCCGGTGGCGGAGAAAGCGAGACCGTGGGCATCTTCGGCGAGCTGGCCTGGTCGCCCACCGACCGTTTCGACCTGTCGGCCACGCTGCGCCACGACGACCATTCGCAGTTCGGCGGCCTGACCTCCGGCCGGCTGGCCGCGTCCTGGCGCCCGGCGGATGACTGGATCATTCGCGCCTCAGCGGCCCAGAGCTTTCGCGCGCCGTCGCTCTACGAGCTTTACGGCCCCTTCGGCCTGCCCACGCTGGAGCCCGAGGAAAGCCGCTCGGTCGATCTGGGTATCGAACGCCGCCTCGGCCCCGACGCCTTCGTGCGCGCAACGCTCTTCTACAACGAGACCGAGAACCTGATCGACTTCCCTTTCCCCTACGCCCAGGTTCCCGGCACCGTGCGCCGTCGCGGGGTGGAGCTGGAGTTCGGCGCGCCGATCGCAGCAGAGTGGCGGCTCGATGGAAGCTACACCTATACCGAGGGCGAAAACCCTCCGCTGACCGGCGGCAACGCCTGGAACCTGGAGTTTCCCGAGCATGACCTGTCGCTGACCCTCACCGGCGACTTCACCGAGCGTTTCTCGGCCGCGCTGGCCGTGCAGTCGGTGTGGGATCGCCCAACGCTGGGAGATTACACCGTCGCCAACGCGACCTTCACCTATGATCTGGGCCGGAATATCGACGCCTACCTTCGCGTCGAGAACCTGCTGGACGAGCAATATCAACTGCTGTCGGGCTACGGCACCAGCGACAGGGCGGTCTATGTTGGCCTGCGCTCGCAATTCTAGGCGCCCCCTCGGCGTCACCCTGGCGGCGGGCCTTGCGCTCGCCGCCGGGCTTGCCTGTGCGCAGGGGGCGGACGACGCCCCACAGCGCGTGGTCTCGATGAACCTCTGCACCGACCAGTTCGCCCTGATGCTCGCAGAACCGGGGCAGCTGGTCTCGGTCAGCTACGTCTCGGCCGACCCCGTGACCTCGCCGTTGGCGGAGGAGGCTGCGCGCTACCCGCTGAATTACGGCAGCGCGGAGCAGATCTACCTGATGCGGCCCGATCTCGTCCTCGCCCACCCCTGGTCCGACCCGACCGCCATCGCGATGCTGCGGCGGCTGGGGATCGAGGTGGTGCAGGTCGAGGGTGTAAGGACACTGGCTGACATCCCCGACCGGCTCGCGCTCTTCGGCGCGCTTCTGGGGCGGGAGGAGGCCGCGCAGACCCTGATCGACCGGTTCGAGGCGGATCTTGCTGCCCTCACCTCCCCGCCCGTCGGTCCCCGCGCGGTGTTCTACGGGGCCAATGGCTATACCGCCGGCGAAGGCTCCCTGTCGCATGAGGTGCTGTCGCGCGCCGGCTTCCGCAACATCGCGGTCGAGATCGCGCCCAGCGCCACCGGCGAGATCGCTCTGGAGCTGCTGGTCGTCACCGCGCCCGACCTGATCCTGCGCAGCCAGCCCTATCCCGGCGCCTCGCAGGCCGAGGCGATCCTTGATCACCCCGCCTTGCAGGCGCTGATTGCCGCGGGCTCCGGCATCGAGACGACCCCCGATTGGGCCTGCGGCACCCCGCGCGTGGTCGAGGCGCTGCGCGATCTGGTCGAGACGCGGGCCGCGATGGAGGGCAGGCCATGACCCGCGCCCTGTTCCCCGTTCTCGGGATCGTCACCGCGGCGCTCTTTATCCTGTCGCTGCTGACCGGCCCCGCCGGGTTCGGGTTGCGCGACAGCCTGTCGGCCCTGGTCACGGGCCAAGGCGAAGCCGTCACGCTGGTGATGCGCGAGATCCGCCTGCCGCGCGCCATCCTTGCCATGATGATCGGGGCAAGCCTCGGCCTCTCCGGCGCGGCGTTGCAGGGCTACCTGCGCAATCCACTGGCAGAACCGGGTCTGATCGGCGTCTCGGGGTCTGCCGCACTGGGTGCCGTCCTCGCCCTGCAAACCGGCGTCGCGGCCAGTTTCGCGCTGGCCCTGCCGTTGACCGCCCTTTCCGGCGCGGTGATCGCGGTCCTCCTGATCCTCGCGCTCGCGGGTCCGCGCGGCGGCTCGCTCACCCTCATTCTCGCAGGAATCGCCATTTCGGCTCTGGCCGGCGCACTCACCTCGCTCGCGCTGAACCTCTCGCCCAACCCCTTCGCCACGGCGGAAATCGTGTTCTGGATGATGGGCTCGCTCGCCGACCGGTCCTTCGACCATGTCTGGCTCGCCGCGCCCTTCATGGCTGTCGGCTGGGCACTTCTGTTGCCACTGGGCCGCGGCCTCGACGCGCTGACCTTGGGCGAAGACGCAGCGGCGGCGATGGGCATCGGCCTGTCGCGGATGCGCCTGCAGCTGGTGCTGGGTGTCGCCGCCTGCATCGGGGCCGGCACCGCGGTGGCCGGCGCGATCGGCTTCGTCGGCCTTGTCGTGCCGCACCTGCTGCGCCCCCTGGTCGGCGCCCGCCCCTCGATCCTTCTGCCCGCCTCGGCGCTCGGTGGCGCGGCGATGGTGCTGCTGGCCGACGTGGCCGTGCGCGTCGTCCTGCCCGAGCGTGACCTGAAACTGGGCGTACTCATGGCCATCGTGGGCGCGCCCCTGTTCCTCCACCTCATCTACAAGACGCGGAGGGCGTCGGCATGATCCTCCTGTCGCTCGACCGCTTCACCGTGCGCCGCAGCGATTGCCCCGTGGTCGATGCCGCGACGCTGGAGATCGGCGCGGGCGAGCTCGTGGGCCTGATCGGCCCGAACGGCGCGGGGAAAACCACGCTGATGCGCGGAGCGTTGGGCCTCCTGCCGCATTCCGGTGGCTCCTCGCTGACCGAACTAGCGGCGCAGGCCCGCGCCCGCCACGCCGCATGGCTGCCGCAGGCGCGCGACATCGCTTGGCCTGTCGCCGTCGAGACGCTGGTGATGCTGGGTCGGACGCCGCACTTGGCGGCGGGGCAGCGCCCGACCGATGCCGACCGTGCCGCCGTCGCGCAGGCCATCGCCACGATGGGGCTCTCTGGTTTCGAGACCCGCGCCGCGACGGAGCTGTCGGGTGGCGAGCAGGCCCGCGTGTTGATCGCCCGCGCCTTGGCGCAGGACACGCCGCTGATCCTGGCCGACGAGCCAATCGCCGGCCTCGACCCCGGCCACCAGATCGGCACGATGCAGGCGTTTTCGACCCTTGCGCGGGGCGGAAAGGCGCTGCTCGTGTCGCTCCACGACCTCGGCCTTGCCGCGCGGCATTGCACGCGGCTCGTCCTGATGCACCGCGGCAGGATCCACGCGGACGGCCCACCCGAAGCCGTTCTGACCGAGGACAACCTTGCGCAGGTCTTCGGGATCTCCGCCCATTTGACGCGCGGGCCGCAGGGCGTCATCTTCCAGCCGCTCGAGGTGCTGACATGACCGATCTCCCCGATCTGTTGACCCGTGGCGGCCCCGTGGTCTGGGCCATCGGTGCGCTGTCAGTGCTGACGCTCGCGCTTATCTTGTGGAAGCTCTACCGTCTCTCCGCGCTCGGCGCCTGGACCGGCGGGCGCGTGACCGGGGAGGCGATCGCGCTCTGGCAGCGCGGCGACCGCGACAACGCCCTTTCGCGTCTCGCCCCCCGCAGATCCGTCCGCGCGCGCCTCGCCCATG
This sequence comes from uncultured Roseicyclus sp., assembly GCA_937139335.1. Classification (GTDB taxonomy): domain Bacteria; phylum Pseudomonadota; class Alphaproteobacteria; order Rhodobacterales; family Rhodobacteraceae; genus Roseicyclus. Next base: position 122,161 of record CAKZPN010000076.1, read on the forward strand.
CCGCGATGACCGCACATCGCGACGCCGCGCTCAGCGATGACGCCGCGCGCGAGGACACGACGCGGGTCGCGCGCGGCTTGCTGGCGGAACTCCGCGCCGGGCTGCGCCCGCTTGACCTGATCGTGACGATTGCGCCGCTGCTCGGCCTGCTCGGCACCGTCCTTGGCATGATCGCCGCCTTCCAGGCGCTGCAGGAGGCTGGCGCGCAATCCGACCCCGCCACGCTCGCCGGTGGCATCTGGGAGGCGCTGCTGACCACCGCCGCCGGCATGGCGGTGGCGATTCCCGCTTCGATGGCGCTGACCTGGTTCGACAGCATCGCCGACCGCCTGCAATCCGAGATGGAAGATGACGCGACCCGCATCTTCACGCGCGGGGGCGCGCGGCCATGAGTTTCCGCTTCGCCCCTGCGCGACCGCGCCGCCGCCCCAGCCTGACGCCGATGATCGACGTGGTGTTCCTTCTCCTCGTCTTCTTCATGCTTGCCGCCCGTTTCGGAGAGGAAGGCGCGCTGGACCTGCGGATCGCGGGGACCGGCGGGGCCACCTGGGACGGCCCGCCGCGGCTGGTGCAGGTTCAGGCGGAGGTCGTGTTGCTGAACGGGCTGGCACAGGGGGAGGAGGCATTGTTAGAGGCTCTATCCCGCCTTACAGGGTCTTTTTCTGACCTCATCCTGATTCAGCCTGCCGAGGGCGTGGCGCTGCAACGCCTGCTCGATGTGATGACCCTGTTGGAGGGGGCGGGATTCACCTCTCTCGCCCTTGTGGAGCCATGATCTTCGCCGCCCCGACCCGGCCCCGCGGCGGGCATGACCGCGCCATCGTGCCGATGATCAACGTCGTGTTCCTCTTGCTGATCTTCTTCCTTATGACGGCGAGCCTGACGCCGCCGCCACCGCTCGACATCACCGCTCCGGTTGCCGAAGCGCCTTTGACAGACCCGCTTCCCGGCACGCTCTACATCGCCGCCGACGGCACGCTTGCCTTCGAAGGCGCGACCGGAGACGCAGCACTCGCGGCTCTGACAGGCGCCGCGCCCGAAGACCCGTTGCCGGTCGTTGCCGACGCGGCCTATCCCGCCGCAGATCTTGCCCGTCTGCTGCCGCGCCTGGCCGAGATCGGCATCACCGACATCCGCCTGGTCACGGTGCAGCCATGAGGCGCATGGCCGAAATCACCGCCTTCCTCGGCCTCTCCGCGGCGGTCCACGCCGGGGTGGTGGCGGGGCTCGACGACAGCATCGGCGGGCCGCAGGGGCAGGGGATCGGCGGCGCCGACCGGATCACGCTTCAGGCCGCCCCGGAAAGTCTCGCCGCCCTGGCGCTACGTTGGACGACAGCGCCGGAGGCTGTGGCGAGGCCGACCGCCTTGTCAGATCCTGTTCTTGCCGATGCGCCCCCTGTCTTCCGTATACGACCCGCCCCGTCCACCCCGGAGCGACCGGATGCGCTCCAATCCCCCGCACCCGACAGCGCGCCAATCCGCTCCGCCCCGGCTCCGGCCTTGTCGCGCCCGACGACAGCGTCCGCCCCCGACGCGCCCGCCCTGCCGCAGTTTGCCGCGCCCGACGTCGTTCCCTCCACGCCCGACACTCCCCCGCGCCGCGCCGCGCCGCAACTCGCCGCTCCCGCCGCCCAAGCCGATGCCCCTCCCGACATAGCCACGCCACCTCCGCCCGGCAGCACGACCTTGGCGACCGCCACCTCGCCCCGGCCGCCGCAGCGGCCGATCGAGCCCGAACCGCCCCGCGCCGCCGAGGTGCCGCGCCCCTCTGCGCCCTCCACCCCGCAAGCCGCACGCGCTGCGACCGGCGAGGGCGGCGGCGTGACGCAGGGGGCGGCACCGGCGCAGGCTCAGACCCCACCCGCGCTCAGCCCCGCCCATCGTCAGAGCCTGATGTCGCAATGGGGCGCGCAGATCCTTGCGCGGATCGAACGCGCGCGACCCCGCGTATCCGGCTCCGGTCAGGTCGCCCTGTCCCTGCAGGTCGCGCGCAACGGGCAACTGGCCGGTGTGTCGGTCGCACAATCGTCCGGCAACCCCGCACTGGACCAAGCCGCGCTTTCGGCCGTCCGCGGCGCAGGCCGGTTTCCCGCAGCGCCCGACGGTCTCAACGAGGCCAGCTACGGCTTCTCGCTGCCGGTCCGGTTCCGCTGACCCCTTCCACTGGCGCGCGCGCCTGCTAGGTAAGCCTCATGGACAAGCTGTTGCAGATCGACGGGCTGACCAAGGCCTTCGGCCCGGTGGAGGTGCTGAAGGGCGTGTCCCTGACGCTCGATCGGGGCGAGACGCTCGCGCTCACCGGCGAAAGCGGGTCGGGAAAAAGCACGCTGATGCACCTCGCCGCGGCGCTGGATACAGCCGATGTAGGCTCGATCCGGCTGGATGGGATAGAGATGTCCCACCTGAACGATCCCGCGCGCGCGGCCCTGCGGCGGGACAGGATAGGGCTGGTGTTCCAGCAGTTCAACCTGATCCCGTCGCTGACCGTGGCGCAGAACATCGCCTTCCAGGCGCGACTCTCCGGCCGTCACGAGGCCGCCCGCTGCGCCATGCTTGCGGCGCGGTTGGGCATCGGGACGCTCACCCGGCGCTACCCGGAGGAGCTCTCTGGCGGGCAGCAGCAGCGCGTCGCCATCGCCCGCGCGCTTGCGAACCGACCCGACCTGATCCTAGCCGACGAGCCCACCGGCAACCTTGACGAGGCGACCGGCGATGCGGTGCTCGACCTGTTGCTCGAGCTGGTGGCAGAGACTGGCGCGGCGCTGATGATGGTGACGCATTCCACCCGGCTCGCCGCGCGGCTTGACCGCCGGCTGCACCTGTCGCGCGGGCAGGTCTCGGCCGTTCCTCGGGCTGCATGACATGGTCTATACGGCGGTTTTGACCCTTCTCAGCCACTGGCGCCGCCACCCCGGGCAGCTCCTGACGCTGGTCGCGGGGCTGGCGCTGGCCACCGCGCTCTGGTCCGGGGTGCAGGCGATCAACGCAGAGGCGCGCGCATCCTATGCCGAGGCGGCCGCGACTCTCGGGCAGGACCAGTTGAGCCGCCTGTCCCGCGCCGATGGCCGCCCCGTGCCCCTGGCCGACTACATCGCGCTGCGCCGCGCCGGCTACCTCGTGTCCCCCGTGATCTCGGGCGAGTTGCGCGACGGGCCCGCGCGCCTGCGCCTTCTCGGTATCGACCCGCTGACCGCGCCGCCCCAGACCGGCGCACCCGCGCTGGAGGGCGAGGCGCTGGACCTCGCCGCCTTCTTCACCGCGCCGGGCCTCCTGCTGATGACGGACGAGACGGCAGCGGGCGCGCTGCCGCCCGACCTGCCGCCGATCGTCCTGCGCGACACCGTGCCCCCCGGCGCCGCGATCACCGACATCGGCACCGCCGCGCGGCTGCTGGGGCAGGCCGACCCCAACTACCTGCTGGTGGCCGCCGATCAGCCGGCGGGCCTGCCGCCGCTGGACGAGGCGAGGGACCTTCGCCTTCAGGGCCCCTCCACGACAGCCGACATCGGCAGCCTGACCGACAGCTTTCACCTGAACCTCACCGCCTTCGGGCTTTTGTCCTTCGCGGTCGGTCTCTTCATCGTCCACGCCGCCATCGGGCTGGCCTTCGAGCAGCGGCGGGCGACGGTGCGCACGCTCCGCGCGCTCGGTCTGCCGCTGCGCACGACGCTGGTCGCATTCGGTCTCGAACTGGCGGGTTTGGCCCTGTTTTCCGGCGCGCTCGGCCTCGTCCTCGGCTACGCGATCGCTGCCGCGCTGATGCCGGGCGTGGCGGGGACGCTGCGCGGGCTCTACGGCGCCAGCATCCCGGGCACGCTGTCCTTCGACCCGGTCTGGGCGCTGTCGGCTATCGGGATGACGCTGGCCGGCGCGGGGCTGGCGGGGCTGCAGGCGCTCCGACGGGCTGCGCAAATGCCGATCCTCGCCCCCGCGAACCCGCGCGCCTGGGCGCAGGCCTCGGCTCGGAGCATGCGGATGCAGGCGCTGGCGGCCGGCACTTTGCTGGCGGTTGGGGTAGGCTTCGCCGTCGTCGGCGGCTCGCTCGAGGCCGGGTTCGCGACGCTGGCCGCGCTGTTGCTGGGGGCGGCGCTGATCCTTCCCGCCACGCTCGGGCTGATCCTGCGACTGGCAAGCCGGTCCGCGCGCGGGGCTTTGTCGGAGTGGATCTTTGCCGACACGCGCCAGCAACTGCCGGGCCTGTCGCTGGCCTTGATGGCGCTGCTGTTGGCGCTGGCCGCGAACATCGGCGTCTCAACCATGGTCGGCTCGTTCCGCGAGACCTTCACAGGATGGCTCGACCAGCGTCTTGCGCCGGAATTGTACCTCTCCATCGCCGATCCGGGCGAGGCGGAGAGCCTTCTGGCCTTCGTGCGCCCGCGGGCGGAGGCAGTCCTGCCCATCGTCAGCACCGAGATCCCGCTGGCCGGTCGTCCAGGCGAGGTCTTCGGACAGGTCGACCATGCCACCTATCGCGATCACTGGCCCCTGCTGGCTGCGGCGCCCGGCGCCTGGGACCGTGTCGCGGACGGTGAGGCGTTGTTGATCAACGAGCAACTGGCACGCTTTGCCGGCCTGACTCTGGGCGATGTGCTGGAGATCACGCCGGACCTGTCCCTGCCCATCGCCGGCGTCTATTCCGACTACGGCAACCCGACGGCGCAGGCGAGCGTGACCCTGACCCGCTTCACCGAGACGTTTCCGGACGTCCCCGTTACCCGCTTTGCGCTGCGTGTCCCGCCCGAGGATGCCCCGGCGCTGGCCAGCGCGCTGCGCGACGACTACGGCCTGCCGCCCGACGGAGTGGTCAACCAGGCGCAGATCAAACGCTTCTCGCTTTCGGTCTTCGAGCAGACCTTCAGCATCACCGGCGCGCTCAACGTGCTGACGCTGGGCGTGGCGGCCTTCGCGCTGCTGACCAGCCTCCTGACGCTCGCCACCCTGCGCCTGCCGCAACTCGCGCCGGTCTGGGCGCTGGGCCTTACCCGCGCGCGGCTGGCGCGGATCGAGGTGGTGCGGAGCCTGATCCTCGGCGCGTTGACCTTCGCCTTGGCGCTGCCGGTCGGCCTGATGCTGGCCTGGGTCCTGCTGGCGATCGTGAATGTCGAGGCGTTCGGCTGGCGCCTGCCGATGACGCTCTTCCCGATCGACTGGCTGCGCCTCTTCGCCCTCGCCATGCTTGCCGCCGCGCTGGCTGCAGCGCTGCCGGCCCTGCGCCTCGCGCGCCTTTCGCCCACGACGCTGCTGAAAGTATTTGCCCATGAACGTTAGACTCGCCGCGGCGCTTTTGTGTCTTATCTCGCCCCCCGTTTTCGCGCAGGGCTTCGCCGGGCTGGGCACCGAGGCGGGTGGCTTCGCGGTCCCCGAGAACCCTCTGACCTTTGACTTCCCCGCCGATCACGGCCCGCACCCCGAGTTCCGGATCGAATGGTGGTACCTGACCGCGACGCTGACCGCACCAGACGGCACGGACTACGGCGTGCAATGGACCCTGTTCCGCTCCGCGCTCGCGCCGATGACGGCGGAGGGGTGGGAGGCGCCGCAGCTCTGGATGGGCCATGCGGGCCTGACCACGCCCGAGGCGCATTTCAGCGCCGAACGCCTGGCCAGGGGCGGCATTGGGCAGGCCGGCGTCACGCCCGACCCCTTCGCGGCCTGGATTGACGACTGGGCCATGGTCGCGCGCGATCCCGTCAGCGGCGATGCGCTGGACGCGCTTGCGCTCACCGCGCGCGGCATGGAATTCGCCTACGCCCTGTCGCTGACCGCAAATGGCCCGCTGATCTTCCACGGCGACGCGGGCTATTCGGTGAAATCGGCGGAGGGGCAGGCGAGCGCCTACTATTCGCAACCCTTCTACACCGTCACCGGGACCATCACGCTGCCCGAGGGCGACGTGCCCGTCACCGGCAGCGCCTGGCTCGACCGCGAATGGTCCTCGCAGCCGCTGTCCGAGGCGCAGGAGGGCTGGGATTGGGTCTCGCTCCAGTTCGACGACGGCGCGCGGCTGATGGGGTTCAGTCTGCGCGAGGCGGATGGCGGCCGCTATACCTCGGCCACCTGGATCGAGGCCGACGGCACCACGCAGGCTTACCCGGACGGCGCGCTGCGCATGACGCCGCTGGCCGAGGCGCAGGTGGCGGGGCGGAGCGTGCCGGTGGAATGGCGGGTGGAACTGCCCGATCGCGGCCTAGACGTGACGACCACGCCGCTGAATCCGCAGAGCTGGATGGATGTGACCGTCTCCTACTGGGAGGGGCCGATCCGCATTGCCGGGACACATCCAGGCCGCGGGTACCTGGAGATGACGGGATACGAGTGAGCAGACCCTGAATGGCAGGATAGAGACTGTCACGGCTCCAGATCGAAATTCGGCTAGGCCGCCCCATACTCCTCCGCTCGCCTGCAATCCGCCAAAGCCACTGGCCCCCTGCGGCACTTCATGGTCTATGGCGCAAAAAATCGGGACCTCTGCCATGTTCACACTGACGCTCGTCACCAACCCCGCGATGATCCTGGAGCCCGCGCTGGTGAAGGCCTTGCGCGATGCGTTGGGCGGCGGCGACGCGATCTGGCTCGACCCGAACGGCGCGGCTGAGTTCACGGTCAAGAAGATGCCGCGAAACCTCGCCGACATCCGCGCCAGCCTGACGGTCGAGGGGCTCGACCTGATCTGCCAGCCCAGCGCCGGGCGGCGCAAGAAGCTGCTGCTTGCCGACATGGATTCGACCATGATCCAGCAGGAATGCGTCGATGAACTGGCCGCCGCGGCCGGCATCGGGGCCAAGGTCGCCCGCATCACCGCCCGCGCGATGAATGGCGAATTGGATTTCGAGGCGGCACTGCGCGAACGTGTCTTGTTGCTGAAGGGTCTGCCCGAGACGACCATCGCCGAGGTGCTGGCCAGCCGCATCACCATGATGCCCGGCGGTGCCACGCTGGTGGCGACGATGAAGGCGCATGGCGCCTATGCCGCGCTGGTGTCGGGCGGGTTCACGGCCTTCACCGCGGCCGTGGCCAAGACGCTTGGCTTCGATGAGCACCGCGCCAACACGCTGCATGTCTCGAACGGCGCGCTGGCCGGAACCGTGGCCGAGCCGATCCTCGGGCGCGAGGCCAAGGTGGCCGCGCTGGAGGATCTGACCGCGAAGCTGTCGATTTCTGAGAGCGACGTGTTGGCTATCGGCGACGGCGCCAACGACCTCGGCATGCTGACGCGTGCGGGCCTGGGCGTCGCCGTTCACGCCAAGCCGGTGGTGCAGGCGCAGGCGAGCCACGCCATCAACCACGGCGACCTGACGGCGCTGCTGTATATCCAGGGCTATACGCGGGACGAGTTCGTCACGCCGTAGACGCCACCCCCGAAGGGGTGGCGCGGTGGATCACTCAGCCGGGACCGCCTGCGCCTCGATGCTGATCGGATGGGGGAGCTTGTTCAGCATCTCCCTCGGGCAGACCTGCAGGAAGTTCCGGCGCTCCGTCTCCCAGTGCTGGAGGATATGAGCGGCCCGGCGCGAGCCGGTTTCGCGCAGATGCGCCACGACGAGCGTCTTCAGCTGCACCTCCCAGTGCTCGACGGTCACGGGGCAGTTGACGAGCGTTTCGAGGTTCATGTTCACCTGCGCCACGCCGTCCGGGTCGTAGAGATAGGCCATGCCCCCGGTCATCCCGGCGCCGAAGTTGGCCCCGATCCGGCCCAGGATCACCGCGACCCCGCCGGTCATGTATTCGCAGCCGTTCGACCCGCAGCCCTCGACCACCACCTTCGCGCCGGAGTTGCGGACGGCGAAGCGTTCGCCGGCTCGGCCCGAGGCGAAGAGATAGCCGTCGGTCGCACCGTAGAGCACCGTGTTGCCGATGATGACGTTCTGATGCGCCACCAGCGGGCTGTCCTGCATCGGTTTCACAACCACGATTCCGCCGGATAGACCCTTGCCGACGTAATCGTTGGCGTCGCCCGTCACCTCGATCTTGAGGCCGGGCGCCGCGAAGGCCCCCAACGACTGCCCGGCCGAGCCCTGCAGCTTGACGGTCAGGTGATCGGGCTGCAGCGCGTTGCGCATGCCGAAGGACTGCACGATATGGCTCGACGTGCGGGTGCCGATGGTGCGGTGCGTGTTCTGCACCGCGTAGGAGAGCTGCATCTTTTCCCCGTCTTCGAGGAAACGGTGCGCGTCGGTCACGATCTGCGCATCCAGCGTATCCAGCACCGCGTTCCGCGGCTTGTGCCGATCGTAGACGATGCGATCCGCGCCATCGACGGTGATGAGCATCGGGTTGAGGTCGAGGTCGTCCAGATGCGCGGCGCCCCGGCTCACCTGCGTCAGCAGGTCGGCGCGGCCGATCACCTCGTCAAGGCTGCGCGCGCCGATGGAGGCGAGGATGTCCCGCACCTCCTGCGCGTAGAAGGTGATGAGGTTCACCACCTTGTCGGCGTTGCCGGTGAATTTGGCGCGCAGGCTTTCATCCTGCGTGCAGACGCCAACGGGGCAGGTGTTCGACTGGCACTGGCGCACCATGATGCAGCCCATCGCGATCAGGGCGGCAGTGCCGATGCCGTATTCCTCGGCCCCCATCATCGCCGCCATGACGATGTCGCGCCCGGTGCGCAGCCCGCCGTCGGTGCGCAGCGTGATCCGGTCGCGCAGGTTGTTCATGGCGAGAACCTGGTGCGCCTCGGTTAGGCCCATTTCCCACGGCAGACCCGCATATTTGATGCTGGTGGCTGGCGAGGCCCCGGTGCCGCCGTTGTGCCCCGAGATCAGGATCACGTCGGCCTTGGCCTTGGCGACGCCCGCCGCGATCGTGCCGACGCCGCTGGAGGCGACGAGCTTCACCGTCACCTTGGCGCGCGGGTTGATCTGCTTGAGGTCGTAGATCAGCTGCGCGAGGTCCTCGATCGAGTAGATGTCGTGGTGCGGCGGCGGCGAGATCAGCGTCACGCCGGGCGTCGAATGGCGCAGCCGCGCGATCAGCTCGGTCACCTTCATGCCGGGCAGCTGGCCACCCTCGCCGGGCTTGGCTCCTTGCGCGACCTTGATCTCGAGCTCTTCGCAATGGTTCAGATACTCGGCCGTCACGCCGAAGCGGCCGGACGCCACCTGCTTGATCTTGGCCGAGGGGTTGTCGCCGTTCGGCTCCGGCACGAAATGCGCCGGGTCCTCGCCGCCCTCGCCGGAATCCGACTTCGCGCCGAT
>CAKZPN010000077.1 GCA_937139335.1 uncultured Roseicyclus sp.
GGATCCAGCACGCGCTGGCGCGCGGCCGTATCGAAGTCCTGCCCGGTCGCGGTTTCGACCAGCATTTGCAGCAGGACATATCCCCCACCGGAATAGCGCCGGTTCTCACCGGGCTGATAGGCGACCCGGAGGGGTGCGAAATTTTCGCTGAGATCGACAGCGTCAACAGGCTGCTCTTCATGAGCGCCCCAGCCGCCATAACCCGGCTGGTTGGTGCCGGCCGTATGCTGGAGAAGCCGCCGAACAGTCACCGCGTCCGGCGCATGCTCGCCATAGTCCGGCTCGAAAGGCAGATCATAGGTCGACAATGGCGCATCCAGGTCGATGAGCCCGTCCTGTGCCAGGCTGAGGACCGTCCAGACCGCCAAAGGCTTGGAGATCGATCCGAGATTGAACGACGTCGCATCCGTCACCGGCGCGCCCTCGCCATCCGAGCGGCCCTCACGCGCCTGCCAGACCAGCTCACCATCCCGGATCACGCCGGCGGCAACGCCCGCGATCGAGTAACGCTGCATCGCGTGACCCAGAACCGCGTCCATATGCGTGGCAATTTCGGCATCTGAACTCCCCGGATCCAGGCCGCGGATTTGCCGGAGTCCGATCGCGGACCAGCCCGCACTCACAACAAGAACAGCCAGGCAAACGGCTCTCAATTTCATCAGGGGCGACATGTCCGATCCTTTCGCCTTAACGTTGGCGATACCAACTACTATGCATTGCTATATATCTTGCTAAGCCGATATACAAGCCATAGGAAGGGAGGCATGATCAGCGAGGCGGACATTGATGACCGGGACTGAGATGGAAGACATTCTCGACCGCTGGAGCTCCCAGGCTCGCAAGGGGTATTTCGAGATGTTGCTGCTCGCCCGCCTGAAGGCAGGGCGCGCCTATGGCTACCAGATAGTCGCGGCCCTGAAGCAAGCGCCCGGATTTGAAAACCTGGCCGAAGGCACGGTCTACCCGGTGCTGACCCGCATGAAGAAAGACGGACTCGTGACCGCCGAATGGGTGGCCGACGATACCGGCCCGCCCCGCAAATATTACACGGTCACCGAATTGGGCGGGCGCACGCTCGACGCCATCGTGCTGGTCGAGGAGTTCGACCTGAAGCTGAAGAAGGGCGAGTTCATCAGCCTGATCGGCCATTCCGGCTGCGGGAAATCGACCGCCCTGACCATGGCCGCCGGTCTGAACGAGATCTCGAAAGGCGCGATCAAGCTTGACGGGATGGAGGTGCGGGGCGCCGACCCGGAGCGCGCGGTGGTGTTCCAGTCGCCGTCGCTGTTCCCCTGGCTGACGGCCAAGGAAAACGTCGCTGTCGGCGTCGACCGTGTCTACCCCCGCGCCTCGCGCCGCGAACGCCAGGATGTCGTCGAATACTACCTCGAACGGGTGGGCCTCGCCGACGCGATGGACAAGCCCGCCGCCGAACTGTCGAACGGGATGAAGCAACGCGTCGGCATCGCACGGGCCTTTGCCCTCAGCCCGAAGCTGCTGCTGCTCGACGAGCCCTTCGGGATGCTCGACAGCCTGACGCGCTGGGAGCTTCAGGAAGTCCTGATGGAGGTCTGGAGCCGCACCAAGGTCACGGCGATCTGCGTCACCCACGATGTCGACGAGGCCATCCTGCTGGCCGACCGCGTGGTCATGATGACCAACGGGCCACAAGCCACGATCGGCAAGATCACCAAGGTCGACCTGCCGCGGCCGCGAACCCGCAAGGCGCTGCTCGAACACCCGGATTACTACGCCTACCGGCAGGAAGTTCTCGAGTTTCTCGAGGATTACGAGGGCGGCAATCAATCCAGGCGCGTTCCGGCGGACAATCCCAACCAGACGGATGCGGCAAGGTCCCGCGCCGTCGCGGCGGAGTAAATCTCATGACCCGACAAAAGCTCGTCGTCATCGGCGCCGGCATGGCCTCAGGCCGGGTGCTGGAGCACCTGACCGACGCGGCGCCCGATGCCTTCGACATCACGCTCTTCAACGCGGAACCGCGCGGCAACTACAACCGGATCATGCTGTCTCCGGTCTTGTCGGGCGAAAAGACATGGGCCGACATCGTCACCCATGACGAGGATTGGTATGCCGCCCGCCAGATCACGACGCGCTTCGGCGAGCATGTCGTGAAGATCGACCGCGCCGCGAAATGCGTGATCGGCCAGAACGGCGCCGTGCCCTACGACAAGCTGCTGATCGCGACGGGCTCGGCGCCCTTCATCATCCCGGTCCAGGGCCGCGACCTGCCGGGCGTGATCACCTACCGCGACCTTGACGACACCAACGCGATGATCGCCGCCGCCGGGCAGGGCGGCCGGGCGGTGGTGATCGGCGGCGGGCTTCTCGGGCTCGAGGCGGCGGCCGGGCTGAAGGAACGCGGGATGGACGTGACCGTCCTGCACCTGATGGGCCATCTCATGGAACGCCAGCTCGACGAGGCCGCCGGGTACCTCCTGCGCAAGGATCTGGAGGCGCGCGGGATCACGGTGATGACCCGCGCCTCGACCGCCGCGATCCTGGGCGAAGGCCGGGTGGAGGGCGTTCTTCTCGAGGACAAGACGATGCTCGAGGCCGACCTCGTCGTGATGGCCGTGGGCATCCGCCCCGAGACGCGGCTGGCGCGCGAGGCCAGGATCGAGGTCGCCCGCGGGATCGAGGTGACCGCGCAGATGCAGACGCAAAGCGACCCGGACATCTTCGCGGTCGGGGAATGCGTGGAGTTCGACGGCCACCTCTTCGGCCTTGTCGCGCCGCTCTACGATCAGGCGAAGGTCGTGGCGCGGGGCCTGATCGGCGCGCCCGACGCCTTCGTCGTCCGCGACACCGCGACCAAGCTCAAAGTAACTGGATGCGACCTGTTCAGCGCCGGGGATTTCGCCGAAGGGCCGGGGCGGGAGGACATCGTCTACCGCGACCCCGCGCGCGGGATCTACAAGCGCCTCGTGATCGAGGGCGACCGCCTCGTCGGCTGCGTCATGTATGGCGACACCGCGGACGGCAGCTGGTTCTTCGGCCTGATCAAGGACGAGACCGACATCGAGGACATGCGGGAGACGCTGATCTTCGGGCCGGCGTTTCAGGGAGGGGCCGGCGCGGACCCTCTCTCAGCCGTTGCAGCATTGCCGCCTGAGGCGGAGATCTGCGGCTGCAACGGCATTTGCAAGGGCACCATCACCGCCGCCATCGACGCGGGCGCGTCCGATCTCGGCGCGCTGAGGCAAAAGACCAAGGCCAGCGCGTCCTGCGGTACCTGCACCGGGCTGGTGGAGCAACTGCTTCAGGTGGCACTGGGCGACGGGTTCGAGGCACCCACGGCACAGCCGATCTGTGGCTGCACCGACCATTCGCACGAGGATGTCCGCCGCCTGATCAAGTCCATGCCCCTGAAGAGCCAGGAGGCGGTCTGGCAGGAACTGGGCTGGACCACCCGGAACGGCTGCCATGTCTGCCGACCCGCGATCAATTTCTACCTGCTTGCCGACTGGCCGCTGGACTACCGCGACGATCCGCAGAGCCGGTTCATCAACGAACGCAAGCACGCCAACATCCAGAAGGACGGCACCTTCAGCGTGGTGCCACGGATGTGGGGCGGCCTCACCAACCCGCGCGAACTGCGCGCCATCGCCGACGCCGCCGAGAAATACGACGTGCCGACGGTGAAGGTCACGGGCGGCCAGCGTATCGACCTTCTGGGCGTGAAATCCGAGGACCTGCCGCATATCTGGGCCGATCTGAACAAGGCGGGGCTGGTCAGCGGCCACGCCTATTCCAAGGGCCTGCGGACGGTGAAGACCTGCGTCGGCACCGACCATTGCCGCTTTGGCACGCAGGATTCCACCGGCCTCGGGATCAGGCTGGAACAGACGCTCTGGGGGTCATGGACGCCGCACAAGGTGAAGCTCGCCGTATCGGGCTGCCCGCGCAACTGCGCCGAGGCGACCTGCAAGGACGTCGGCATCGTCTGCGTCGACAGCGGCTACCAGATCGGCGTCGGGGGCGCGGCCGGGATGGACCTGAAGGAGACCGAGCGCCTGGCCAGCGTGCCGACCGAGGCGGAGGCGATCGAGATCACGGTGGCCTTCGTCCAGCTCTACCGCGAGACGGCGCGGTATCTCGACCGGCCCTACAAATGGCTCGCCAAGGTCGGGCTCGATTGGGTCAAGGCGCGCGTGGTCGACGACTTGGAAGAACGGCGCAGGCTGATCGACGCCTTCGAACTGTCCCAGTCCCTCTACCGCAAGGATCCCTGGGCCGAGCATGCGGCGACCAGGGCGGACAGCTACGCGCCGCTTGCCGATCTGACGCTGGAGGCCGCGGAATGAGCTGGATCGACATCGGGTCGCTGGACGACATTCCCCTGCGCGGCGCGCGGCTGGTGAAGACTGCGGTGGGCTGCATCGCCATCTTCCGGACCGCCGAGGCGGAGCTGTTCGCGGCCTCGAACGCCTGTCCGCACAAGGGCGGCCCGCTGAGCGACGGGATCGTGCATGGCACCCGCGTCACCTGCCCGCTGCACAACTGGGTCTTCGACCTCGAGACCGGCGAGGCGCTGGGCGAGGACGCGCGGGTGGCGACCTTTCCGGTTCGGGTGGAGGCAGGCCGCGTCCTGCTTGACGCCACCGCCATCGCCCGGCGGAGCGCCGCGTGATGGACGGCGGCGATCATCCCGAGGTCCGGTCGACCTGCCCTTATTGCGGCGTCGGCTGCGGCGTTTTGCTGCGTGCCGATGGGGCTGGCGGGCTGAGCGTGCGGGGCGACCCCGACCACCCGGCGAATTACGGGCGGCTCTGTTCCAAGGGCTCGGCGCTGGGCGAAACGGTGGGCACGGGCCACCGCCTGCTGTCGCCGCGCGCCCATGGCCGCGACACCGGCTGGGACGACGCGCTCGACCTGGTCGCCACCCGCTTCCGCGACGCCATCGACACCCACGGGCCGGACAGCGTTGCCTTTTACGTGTCGGGCCAGATGCTGACCGAGGATTACTACGTCGCCAACAAGCTGATGAAAGGGTTCATCGGGTCGGCCAACATCGACACGAACTCGCGGCTCTGCATGGCCTCGACCGTCGCGGGCCACCGCCGCGCCTTCGGCACGGACACGGTTCCGGGCACCTACGAGGATGTCGACCAGGCCGATCTTGTCGTGCTGGTGGGCTCGAACCTCGCCTGGTGCCACCCGGTGCTCTACCAGCGCCTGATCGCGGCGCAGCAGGCGCGGGGGACACGGATCGTGGTGATCGACCCACGCCGCACGGCGACGTGCGAGCGCGCCGAGATGCATCTGGCGATCGCCCCGGGTGCCGACGTGGCGCTGTTCAACCGGCTCCTTCGGGAAATCCACGCAGCGGGCGCGGTTGACGCGGGCTTCCTGGCCCGCACCGAGGGGCTCGAGGCGGCGCTGCAATCTGCCGGGCAGGACACCGGCGACACCGGCCTGACGGAAGCCGAGATCGCCCGGTTCTGCAAGCTCTGGATCGGAACGGAGCGGGTCGTGACCGTCTTCAGCCAGGGGGTGAACCAGTCCTCCAGCGGGACGGACAAGGTGAACGCAATCCTGAACTGCCATCTTGCCACCGGGCGGATCGGGCGGGTGGGCATGGGCCCTTTCAGCGTGACCGGCCAACCCAACGCGATGGGCGGTCGCGAGGTCGGCGGGCTTGCGACCGCGCTGGCCTGTCATCTCGACCTCGAGGACGCGGGCCACCGCGCCGCCGTGCAGGCGTTCTGGGCCGCGCCTGCGCTGCCCGAGGCACCGGGCCTGAAGGCCGTCGACATGTTCCGCGCCGCTGGCGAAGGGCGTGTCAAGGCGCTCTGGATCATCCACACCAACCCCGCCGCGTCGATGCCCGACGCCGATGCGGTGCGCCACGCCATCGCCGAATGCGACTTCGTCGTCGTCAGTGACGTGACCGGCGCGACCGACACGGCGCGGCTTGCCCATGTGCTCCTGCCCGCCACGGCCTGGGCGGAGAAGGACGGCACGGTCACGAATTCCGACCGCACGATCAGCCGGCAGCGCGCGGTCCTGCCCGCGCCCGGCGGCGCCCGTCCCGACTGGGCCATCCTGGCCGAGGTCGGGCGGCGTATGGGGTGGCGGGACGCCTTCGACTACACGCAACCGGCCGAAATCTTCCGCGAGCATGCGGCGCTTTCGGGCGTGGCGGGCGCACTTGGCCGCGACTTCGACATCTCGGGCCTCGCCGGGCTCAGCGATGAGGAATACGAAGCGTTGGCCCCCGTGCGCTGGCCCGTGACGCAGCAGCGGCAGGGCGGCCGCTTCTTCGACGACGGCCGGTTCTTTCACGCCGACGGCAAGGCGCGGCTGGTCCCGGTTCTCTCTCGCGCGCCCGCCGCCGCGCCATCCGCCGCACGCCCGTTCCGCCTCAACACCGGGCGGGTCCGCGACCAGTGGCACACGATGACGCGCAGCGGGCTGTCGCCGCGCCTGTCGGCGCATTGCGCCGAGCCATTTCTCGAAATGCACCCGACCGACGCCCGGCACCTCGGCCTGTCGCCGGCCGATCTTGCCGTGGTCGAGAGCGACACCAGGCAGGCGATCTTGCGGGTGCGCATCACCGATGCGGTGCAGCCCGGCCAGCTTTTTGCGCCGATGCACTGGACCGGGGAGACAGCCCCCTGCGCCCGCGTCGACACGCTGGTGCCCGCGGTGACCGACCCGGTGTCGGGCCAGCCCGAGAGCAAGGCCGCCGTGGTCTCTGTCTCAAGGATGGTGGCGCAATGGTACGGGTTCGCGGTTTCGTCGGCGGCGATGCGGCCGGACTGCGACTATTGGGCCGTCGCCACCACCCGCGCCGGGACCCGCGCGGAACTGGCCGGGCGCGGCGCGGTGGCCGACTGGGAGGCCGAGGCGCGGCGGCTCTTCGCGCTGCCGACCGAGTGTGTGACCTCGATCATCGACCGCGCCCGCGGCACGGCGCGACTGGTTTTCGAGCGGGACGGGGCTTGTATCGCGGCGTTGTTCGTGGCGCGCGAGCCGGTGGCGGTGATGCGGGACTACCTGGCCGGCCTGCCGGACGCGACCGGGATGAGCATCCTCACCGGCCGGTCGCCGGCGCATGTGCCGGACCCTGGCCCGGTGCTCTGCTCTTGCTTCGGGGTCGGCATCAACCAGATCGTCGCCGGCATCGAGACGCAGGGTCTGATGAGCGTCGAGGCCGTGGGCGCGGCGCTGCAGGCGGGGACGAATTGCGGCTCGTGCCGCCCCGAAATTGCGGCGCTCCTGTCCCGCAACCAGCACCGGGAGGCGGCGGAATGACCCTCGCGCCCCATGTCGCGACCCTCGGCAGGGGTCCCGGCCGCTCGCGGTCCCTGACGCGGGAGGAGGCGGCCGAGGCGATGGCTATCATGCTGTCGGGCGACGCTGCGCCGGAGGCGGTCGGCGCGCTGCTGATGCTTCTGCGGATGAAGGGCGAAACGGCCGACGAGATCGCGGGCCTCGCCGGGGCCGCGCAGTCCGCGCTGGGGCCGTTGCCGAAAGTCGACCTAGACTGGCCCAGCTACGCGGCAGGGCGCACGCGGGGCCTGCCGTGGTTCCTTCTCTCGGCGCGGCTGGTTTCGCAGGCTGGGTACCGCGTTCTCCTCCACGGCAGCAACGGCGCGGACCACGCCGTGAGGGCACATCTCGATGCTGCGGGCATCCCAGTGGCCGACAGCGCGAGCGATGCGCAGGCCGGTCTCACGCAGGGCCGACCGGTCTATATGCCGCTCGAGGCGCTGCATCCGCGCCTGTCCGATCTGCTCGCCCTGCGCCGTGTCCTCGGCCTTCGGTCGTGCATCAACACGGTCTGCCGGATGCTCAACCCGGCGGGTGCGCCGGCCAGCGTGC
This sequence comes from uncultured Roseicyclus sp., assembly GCA_937139335.1. Lineage (GTDB taxonomy): Bacteria > Pseudomonadota > Alphaproteobacteria > Rhodobacterales > Rhodobacteraceae > Roseicyclus. The sequence continues at coordinate 7,849 of CAKZPN010000077.1, forward strand.
AGGGCGTCTTTCATCCTTCCTACCGGCTGCTGCAGGCCGACGCCGCCGAGCGGCTGGGCTGGCAGGCCCTGACCGTGATCAAGGGTGGCGGCGGCGAGTTCGAGCGCAACCCGGCCAAGGAGGTGACGGGGTTCGGCCTGAGGGCGGGGCGCCCGTTCGACACCAGTTGGCCCGCGCTCGACTTCTCCGCCCGCCGGCTTGCCGAGGTTCCGGACGGCGTCGACCTGCGCGGGCTCTGGTCCGGCGCCCACCGCGACGACTACGCGGAGGCCATCGTGGTCTCGACCGCGGCGCTTGCGCTCGACACCCTCGGCGTCGACGAGGCGGAGGGTGCGGCACGCAGTCTCTGGGCCGACCGGCCGCGCGCGCTGGAGGCGGCGGCATGAAGAGCTTTCCGATGTTCATCCGCACCAGCGGGCGGCGGGTCGTCATCACCGGCGGCGGGGAGCAGGCGGCGCAGAAGGCGCGGCTGATCCTGAAGACCGACGCCGAGATCGTGCTGGTTGCGCCGGTGCTCGACGAGGAACTGGCGGCGCTGGTCGCCTGCGGGCGCGCCAGCCGGCATGACGGGCTCTTGGATCAACGCTTGTTCGAGGGCGCCGCGATGGCCTTCGTCGCCACCGGATGCCCCGCTGCCGATGCAAGCCTGCATGCCTTGGCGCAGGCGGCGCGGTGCCCTGTGAACGTCGTCGACCGGCCCGATCTCTGCGACATCACCACCCCCTCGATCGTCGACCGCGACCCGCTGGTGGTGGCCATCGGGACGGAGGGCACAGCCCCGGTCCTTGCCCGCGAGGTCAAGACCACCATCGAAACGTTGCTGCCCACAAACCTCGGCGGGCTGGCGGCGCTGGCCGGCCGCCTGCGCGGTGCCGTGGCTGCAGGCGTCCCGCGCCAGCACCGTCGCGCCTTCTGGGCCTGGGTGTTCAAGGACACGCCCCGGCAGCTCTGGACCCGCGGCGCCGAGCGCCAGTCGGCGGGTCTGATCAAGGCCGCCATCGCCGCGGGCGGCACCCGCGCGGCGCAGGGGCAGGGCTCGATCGCGCTGGTCGGCGCGGGCCCCGGCGCGCGGGACCTGCTGACGCTCCGCGGGCTCGAGAGGCTGCAGGAGGCCGATGTGGTCTTCTACGACAGGTTGGTGGACGCCGATATGCTGGAGCTGGCCCGGCGCGATGCCGAGCGCGTCTTCGTGGGCAAGCACGTCGGCGCCCATGCCTGGCCGCAGGAGCGGATCAACGCCGTCATCGTGGCCGAGGCGCGGAAGGGGCGGCGGGTGGTGCGGCTGAAATCGGGGGACCCCGGCATCTTCGGTCGTGCCGGCGAGGAACTGGACGCCGCGCGCGCCGCCGGCATCCCGGTGGAGATCGTGCCGGGCGTCACCGCCGCCTCCGCCGCCGGGGCCGCGCTGGGCCGGAGCCTCACCGGACGCGGCGTCGCCGACACGCTGGTCCTCGCCACGGCGACGGGCAGCCTCGACGCGCCGCTGCCCGACTGCACCCGCTTCGCCGGTCCCGGCACGACGACGGCGCTTTACATGGGTGTGCGCCAGGCCGGGCGGATCGCAGAGGCGCTCATTGGCCGTGGCCTCGCGCCCGACAGCATGATCGAGGTCGCCGTCGAGGTCTCGAAGCCGGGCGAGGAGGTCTTCGCTTTGTCCGTCGCGGAGCTGGCACTTGGCCTGAAGGCCCGGAAGGTGTCGGGCTGCGCGGTGCTGCTGGTCACCTGGCCCCAGACCCGCTCCGCGTCGCGGACGCCGGTGCCCGGCAAAGACCGCGCCGTCGGGCGAACAGCAGGGCAGAGAACTCGCACCTGCAATTCCGGCGAGTGCCACAGTCCTGGCTGAGGCTGGATCGAATTCCTCTGCCAGCACAGGTGAACGGGAGCCTTGGCTATCAATCGATTTGTGCAACAGAGCCGTTCAGAAGCGGCTTCGTGTCTTCTGCCGATGCTGAAGCAGTTATCTAGCTGTTGCGATCCGGGCGCTTGAGATGATCGTACACGGACTCAAGGTGTCGGGCCATGGCTGCTTCAGCGCCCGCCGGATCGCGTTTTGTGATCGCGTCCACGATATCTCCGTGCTGAAGCGAGACCTCGAACTTTCGCGAATGCGAGAAGGTATTCTGGCGGACGGCGCGCCAATCCGCTTGGTTTAGGACAGCCATGAGCGACTCGAACATTGCAAGGAACAGTGAATTGTTCGCCCCCTGCGCAATCGAACGGTGGAACGCCGAGTCGGCACTGCTGAAGGCGTAGGACCCCTCGGCCGCCGTCGCATGTTCGGCAGCCTCGCGTAGGCGGCGCAGCTGGTCCTTGCTGGCGCGAAGGGCGCAGTAACGAGCCAGGACGGGCTCGAGCTCGAGCCGGACCTCGGTCAGTTCGGCGGGGCTGGTATTGGCGGCAACTTCCGAGAATTGGTCGCTACGTGGCGGATGCATGGCTGACACGAAGGTTCCTTGGCCTTGCCGACGCCAAATCATTCCCTGCGTCTCGAGGTGCGTAAGTGCCTGCCTTAGAGCGCGACGTCCGATCCCCAGCCGATCGGCCAGAACCCGTTCGGGCAGCAACCGACCGCCTTCGACGACCTCGCCGGAGTCGACGACGGCACGCAGGCGCGCGACGAGCGACGACAGGGCGCGCCCTTCGTGGGAAGAATTGGTGCGGGATTGGTCCGTAACTTTTTCCTCGGTATCCATGCCGCCGACTGAACCCCGGTCCGGTCGAAAAGTCCAGATGCAGTGCGCTCGGACACCAAGCGAGGCGAACCAATGGTATGGCATATTCTTGAGTTGGTGCAGTGCGACCTTGACTCCAATCGGCTTGGCGTGCGGAGGTGAACCACGCCGAAACCAATAACAAGAATGGTTCAGGCGCCGAGCGCCCCAACTCGCGACAGGGAGTACGACATGAACGGAGCAGAACGGATGACCCCGGCACGTTCGCTGGTGATGTTAGCCGGGGCCGCCGCTGCCCAAGATCGGACGATCCGGATGAGCGACTATCCCGGCTCGCTCGAGCCCGCAACAAATGCCAGCTTTGTCGGGCGGGTCTCGCTACGATCGGTTTGCGACAAGCTTTTCGACATCGACACCGATGGAAACTTGGTGCCGATGCTCGCTGAGGACTGGACCTGGTCCGAGGACAATACCGAGGTGACGTTCAACCCGTGTCAGGGTGTGACCTTCGACGACGGCACCCCCTTCTATGCCGAGGGTGTCGCCTACAACATAAACAAATTCCAGACGTTGGATGGTTCGCGGCGCCGCGCCGAGCTTTCAGGTATCGAAGAACTTGAGGTGGTAGACGACTGCACGATCCTGCGCTCTGCCGACGGTAAGATGGAGGGTGGAGCCGACCCGCGCAGACCCGCAGCAGTGGCCGGATGGTGACCATGGATTTCGCAACTTACTACGACGCCCGACGCGTCCCGCTCCTCGCCCGCAATGTGGTCTCCACGTCCCAGCCATTGGCGTCGCAGGCAGGGCTCAGGATGCTGCTGCAAGGCGGGAATGCCGTCGATGCGGCGATCGCCGCAGCGATTTCGCTGACAGTGGTCGAGCCGACCGGCAACGGGATCGGCAGCGACGGCTTCGCAATTCTCTGGGATGGGGATCGGCTTCACGGGCTGAACTCCTCGGGCCGGTCGCCGGCGGGATGGACGCCGGAGCGTTTCGCCGGGATGGCTTCGATGCCGGATCTGGGCTGGGAGTCGGTGACCGTGCCCGGTGCCGTCGCCGCCTGGGCCGCGCTTTCGGAGCGGTTCGGTCGGCTGCCCTTCGCCGATCTCTTCGCCCCGGCCTTGAGTTACGCGCGGGAAGGCTTCGCCTTGACGCCGACAATTGCGGCGCTCTGGACCAAGGGGGCAGCGCGACTGAAGGATCAGCCCGGCTTTGCTGAGCATTTCCTCGGCGGCGGACGCGCACCGGCAGCCGGAGAAACGGTCCGCAATCCGGAATTGGCCGTAACGCTCGAAGCGATCGCAGTAAGTCGCGGCCGGGCGCTCTACGAAGGGGAACTTGCCCGCAAGATCGTGGCGGACGGTCAGCGCTTTGGTGCGGCACTGTCGGAGGCGGACCTCGCAGCGCATGCCCCTGAATGGTGCGGCACGATCTCGGCGCCCTTCTTCGGCACCGAGTTGCACGAGATCCCGCCGAACGGGCAGGGGATCGTGGCGACCATGGCGGTGGCCATGCTCGAACATACCGACATAGCGGATCACGCCCCGGACAGCATCGCAGCGATGCATCTGCAGATCGAGGCGATCAAGCTGGCAATGGCTGACGCCGAGCGCTTTGTGTCCGATCCTGCGACGATGAGTGTCAAACCGGAAGCCCTCCTCGACGCCAGCTATCTTGCCGAGCGCGCCCGGCTCATTGATCGGGCGCGTGCCGGTGATCCGGGGGCAGGCGCCCCCAAGGCCGGGGGCACGGTCTATCTTACGGCAGCAGACTCGTCAGGCATGATGATCTCGCTCATTCAGTCGAACTATTCCGGCTTCGGTTCCGGCGTGGTTGTTCCGGGGACTGGCATCCACCTGCAGAACCGCGGCTCCGGCTTCACGCTGGAGCAGGGTCATCCGAACGAGGTCGGCCCATCCAAGCGGCCGTTCCATACGATTATCCCGGGTTTTCTGATGCGGGATGGCCAGCCGGAGATGAGCTTTGGCGTAATGGGCGGGCCCATGCAGGCGCAGGGTCATGTGCAGATGGTCGTTCGGACTGTGCTGCACGGCCAGACTCCGCAGGCCGCCTGTGACGCCCCCCGCTGGCGTGTCACCGAGGGACGTGGCCTCGCTGTTGAATGGTCGATGCCCGCTGAGATCGTCGACGGACTGGCTGCACTTGGCCACGAGATCACGCGAGAGCCACCCGATAACGCCTTCGGCTTCGGTGGCGCGCAACTGGTGATGCGGCATCGGGATGGGTACGTCGCCGGATCGGATCACCGCAAGGACGGCATGGCCGTCGGATTCTGACGAAAGCTTCACGGAGGACAGAAAAGGCTGCAACGCGAGAGGCAGGGAAAATCGCTACATGGCATCACGATTCATGGCGACACCGTCTACACGGCCAGGTTCGGCGCCGGCGACATCGACGAGGATATGGCCGGCCAAACCCGCCAGATCCGCGTGACGACGGCCGCCAGTCTGGACGAGGTGGGCTCTGACCTGACCTAGGTCATCCACGCCCAGATCTTCGTCACCGACATGACGAAGAAGGGTGAGATGGACGGGGTGTGGAAGGAGTTCTTCGCTACCAGCGACTTGCCCTTTGGCCCCGCTGGTCTACCCGAACATGAGCGCCGGCAGGAACAGGGTGATCTGCGGGAAGGCGAGCAGCAGCAGCAGCACGATCATCTCCATCACGATGAAGGGCAGGAGCCCGCGGAAGATGTTGCGCAGCGGCACGCCGGTCTGCGCCGAGGCGACATAGGCGTTGAGGCCGAGCGGCGGGGTCAGAAGCCCGATCTCGACCGTCTTGGTGACGATGATCCCGAACCAGATCGGGTCGAACCCCAGCGACATCGCCGCCGGGAAGGCCAACGGCATCGCCAGCGACAGGATCGCGAGCTGGTCCATCAGCATGCCCATGACCAGCAGGATCGCGACCATGATGGCGAGGATCGACCAGCGCGACAGCTCGGTCTCGGCCAGCGCGACCAGCACGGCCTGGGTGACGCCGGTGAAGGCGAGGTAATTGGCGAAGACCGAGGAGCAGACGATGATCGCGATGATCATCACCGTGGCGCTGATCGACCGGCTGAGCGAGCGGCTCACCGCGGTCAGCTTCAGGGTGCGCTGGCAGAGCACGATCAGGAACGAGCCCATGACGCCGAGGCCCGCGGCCTCGGTCGGCGAGGCGATGCCACCGTAGATCGCGCCGATGACGGCGAGGATCAGCAAAACCATCGGGATCACGCTGCTGCTGAGGCGGATGGCGCGGCCAAGGTGGAAGGGCTCGCCCTTGGGGGCGTAATCGGTGCGCATCGCGATGATCTTGATGACCACGATCAGCCCCAGCGCGGTCAGCAGGCCCGGGACGATGCCGGCGATGAAGAGCTGCCCGATCGAGGATTCCGTCAGGACGCCATAGACCACCAGCACGATGCTGGGCGGCACCACGACCGCAAGGGTGCCGCCGACGCTGACGACGGCTGCGGCCAGCCGCTCGTTGTATCCATGGCGCCGCATTTCGGGGAAGGCCGAGGCGGCCATCGCGGCGGTCGAGGCGGTCGAGCTGCCGACGAGGGCGGCCAGCAGCACCGAGGCGCCGACCGTGGCCATCGCGAGCCCGCCCTTAACATGGCCGATCCAGGCCTGGCAGGCGACGATGGCACGGCGCGTCACGTCGCCCGAGGTCAGGATCTCGGCCATCAGGATGAATAGCGGGATCGCCACCAGGATGAAGGACGAGGACTTGTCGAAGAAGGCGCGTTCCAGCACGGCCAGCGCGGGCATCGGCCCCAGTTGAAGCGCCAGTCCGATGAAGCCGGTCACGCCCATCGCGAAGGCGATCGGCATCCGCAGCGCCATGAGGATCGCGAGCGCGATCAGCAGAAGAAAGAAGGTCATCGGGATGTGCTTTCGGACGGCGGGGGGGTGCAGCCTCTGGCGGGCTGCACCCGTGGGACGAAGGGACGAGGGGCTGGATCAGCCGCCGGTCAGTTCGCGGTAGCGGTCGAGAACGGCGCGCGCGGTGTCGCTGCCCCGCCCGATCCGGTTGACCCAGTCTTCCGAGACCTCGGTCATCGCGTCGGTGAGGGTCGCAAGCTCCTCGTCCGTCAGGCTGTAGATCTCGACACCCTGCGACGCCCAGGCGTCGAGAAAGCCTCTGATCGACTCGTCCTGCGCGTTCGCGACATGCATCGCGACCTCGTTGCCCTGTTCGATCATCGCGGCCTGCACGTCCTCGGGCAGGGCCTCGAACATGTCGGTGCGCGCGACCATCACGAAGCTGTAGCCACCGAAGGAGCCGTTTTGCGAGATATGCGTCACGACTTCCTGGAGGTTGTAGCCCGCGACCGAGGCGAGCGGGAACAGGATGCCGTCGAGCCGGCCGCGTTCCACCGCCGTGTAGACCTCGGGGCCGGGGATCGAGACGCCCAGCGCGCCAAGGCTGCTGGCCGTCATCGCCTGGGTGGAGCCGGAGGTCCGGATGCTGAGGTTGCTCCAGTCCTCCGGCATGCCGAGACGTTCCTGCGCCAGGACCTGGTAGGGCGGCAGCACGAAGCCGAACAAGGGCGTCACCCCGCTTGCGAGGATCTCCTCGCGCAACGGCCCCTCGGCCAGCATCGCCTGGATCGCCTCGGTCCCCTCGACGGCGCTGCCGTAGAAGCCGGGCAGGCCGACGATGGAATTCATCGGCAGGGTTTCCTCGTGGTAGATCGTGCCGACCAGCGCGACGTCGAGAATGCCGCTTCCCACCGCGTCGAGAAGGGCGGCAGCGCGCGCCGCCTGCTCGGAGGGGAAATGCTGGAACGTCACCGCGCCGCCGGTGGCTTCTTCCACCGCCGCCATCCAGCGGGTCGTGCCCTCGATGGAGACGATATGCGTGGTCGACTGGAAATCACCCAGGCGCAGGGTTTGCGCATGGGCGCCGAAAGCCGTCATCGCGGTCGCGCAGGCGGCGAGACAGGCGAAGGCTCGTGTGGTTGTGAAACGTTTCATATGGTTTCCTCCCTTGAAACTTTCTTTGGACGTCAGGCAGTTGCGGTTGGGGAACTCCTCTTGAAGGTTTCGACGACCAGTCGCAGGGCAAGTGCCCCGCAGCCGATCGGCACGACGACATAGGCCCACCCCAGGGGCCAATCCATGACGCCGAAGTCGATGGCGCCGCGCCGGAATGCCCGGAACGCGAAGCGCCAGGACATCCAGGTGACGGCGATGAAGAAGGCGGCCGAAAGCGCCAGCACCAGCCGGCTCAGCAGCGCCGGGATGATGTGGTCCGGCACCACGTCAAGCGCCAGGTGCCCGCCATCGCGGAACACCCGCGCCAGCGACAGGGTCGCCAGCGAGGGCATCAGGTAAAGCTCGGTCACTTCGAACTGCATCAGCACCGGCTGCCCGAAGAACAGCCGCATCAGGATATCGGCGTTGATCAGGACAGCGATGGACAGAAGGCTGAGACACCCTCCCAGATGCAACAGGTCCTCCATCTTCCGTTGTGCCATCCCGAGCATTGCCGTTCCTCCCTTGGTCGCGTCGTTCAGCGCTTCGGCAGCTCGACGATGGCCGAGCCCATGGCCGACAGCTCGCCGTCCTGCTGTTCGGCGCGCTGCTGGATCTCGAGCAGGAAACGCCCGTCTTCCTCGAACTTGCGCGTCACGGTGCCGTTGATGAGGATGAAATCCCCCTCGGGGTTGTGCCGGCGGACCTGGCACTTGGCCTTGCGCAGGAAGCCGTCGTCGCCCATCCAGTTGGTGACGTGCTGGGTCAGCCAGGATGCCCGCTCGGGGCCGTAGTCGTAGGCGCCGGGCGCGCCGACCTCGAGCGCGAATTCCTCTTCCCAATGCACCCGCTCGGGGCAGTCGGGGATGCCGAAGCGGTTCTTCGGCCCGGCGCTCGGGTGTTTCTGCTGCAGCTTCCAGGCCAGCTTGTTGGCGCGGATGTAGAGACCGCCCCAGCCCTGCGCATAGGCGATGAAGCCGGTCGCGGTCATCGGGCCCTTCACCATGGTGGGCAGCGCCTCGCCCTCGGACACGTCGTCCCAGTAGCGGGTCTCGGCGCCGCGGATTTCCTCGGCCTCGTAGTGCTTGTAGAAGGCGTCGAGTTCTTCCTGCGTCCAGACGCGGCGGCCCTTGGCCTTGGCCTCGGTGTATTTGGTGCCGTTCTCGCGGGCCTGGTCCCGGTCGGTGCGGAAGCACCAGCTTTCGGCATCGGCGACCAGCTCGCCGGTCTTCGCGTCGTAGAAATCGACCTGGTAGATCTGCTGCACGGCCTTGCCGGCAAAGCGCGTCTCATGCTCGACCAGATCCTTCAGCACCGCCTCGGTGCGGAATTCCATGTTGCGGGTGATCGGCTTGTGCCAGTTCCAGTTCGAGCCCGACCACATCGCGTGGACGCCCGGCAAGCCGCCGACATAGCCCGAGATGATGCGGTTGGTCGCGAAGAGGAAGCTCGGCAGCGCGATGACGTCGCCGTATTTCGTGGTCTTCGCATACTCGGGGTCGCACCACAGCGGGTTGTCGTCGCCGATGCCGTGGGCGTAGTGGCGGATGTTGTCGCGGGTCGCCTCGTAGCACCAGGGCTCGACCGTCTTCTCGATCTTCACGCCGATCCGCTGGCGCAGGTCGTCCAGCCCCTCCTCGGTGATCTTGGGGAATTTCTTGGGGGTGAGGTCGTTCATCTTGGGGCTCTCCACTTCCTATGGGTGCTGGCGGCGGTCATTCCGCGGCCGCTGATTGCTGGGCCGCGAGATCGCGCAGGATCTTGCGGTTGACCTTGCCGGCCGGGGTCTTCGGCAACTCGGTCACGAATTCGATCTGGCGGGGGTATTCGTGCTGCGCGAGGCGGGCGCGCACGTGGTCCTGGATGCTCTTGGTCAGGTCCGGCGTCTCGGTGCCCTTCAGGATGATGTAGGCCTTGACCACCAGCCCGCGCAGCGCATCGGGCGCGCCGATGACGCCGCATTCGGCGACGGCGGGGTGGCTGAGGACCGCATCCTCGACCTCGACCGCGCCGATGGTCCAGCCGGCTGATATGATGACATCGTCGGCCCGGCCGCCGTGGTAGAAATAGCCGTCGGCATCGACTTGCCCGAGGTCCTTGGTGGGAAACCAATCGCCGCGCTTGCGCACCATCAACTCGCCGGTCTCGCCCGGTGCGGCGGGGCTGCCGTCGGCGCGCTGAACCTGCACCTCGACGCCGGGCACCGCCTTGCCCATCGCGCCGTCGCGCACCTCGAGGTCGTCGGCGCCGGGATAGTTCGCGATGATGACGCCGATCTCGGTGGTGCCGTACATCGAGCGGACCTTCACGCCGAAGACCCGTTCCACATAGGCGGCGGTCTCGGAATCGATCGGCTCGCCGGTGAAGGAAAGCTTGTCGAAGCAGTAGTCGAACTGCTCGGCCGCGCCGCTGTTGCGCATCATCCGGTAATGCGTCGCGGCGGCGGTCAGGTTGGTGATGGAGAAGTCGTGCAGCGCCTTCAGCAGCCGCACGGCGTCGAACTTGCCGCTGAAGGTGCCGGTCGAGACCCCCAGCGCCAGCGGCGCCAGCGTGCCGTGCCAGAGCCCGTGGCCCCATGCGGGAGAGGACGGGCAGAAGAACCTGTCGCCGGGCCTCACGCCGGTGCCGTAGAGCGCGGCCACCATCAGCGTGACGATGGACTGGTGCGAATGCTGCACCGCCGCCGGAAGCGCCCGCGTGGTGCCCGAAGTGTATTGCAGCACCGCGAGGTCGCTGCCCTTGGAGGCCCAGTCGAACCGCTCCGGCAGATGGTCGAGGCTGTCGAGAAAGGCGCGGTCGACCACCACTACGTTCTTCGCATCGCCCTCGATCGCGTCGGGGGCCTTCTGCGCGTTGGTCAGGAACAGCTCGGGCTTGCAGTCGCGCACCCGCAGCCGGATGCCGTCGGGCCCGAAGAGCGAGAACATCGGCACCGCGACAGCGCCCGCTTTGATGACCCCGAAGAGCGCGCAGTAGAACGCCAGCGACGGCTCGATCATCACCGCGACGCGGTCGCCCTTGGCCAAGCCCCGCGCCACCAGGTAATGCGCGATCTGCGCGGAGCGGCGGGAGATTTCCTCGAACCCCAAGATCTCGTCGCGGCCATCGGCATGGGCGATGCGGATCGCCACCGGCTCGTCGCCCGCCACGTGCCGGTCGATGCACTCATGCGCGATGTTGAACTGCTCGCGCGTGCCGTCGAACAGCTCCCACAAACGCTCCTTCGAATAGTGCTGCTGCGCATCCGCGTAGGAGGTGAAGTCCGTTAGACGGGTCATTCCAGTCTGTCTCCCGAAGTCTCGTTCCAGACCCTCCTCCGCAGGGGGTCGGGTTGTTGACAATCGTAGGGATTCCGGGAAATCATTGTCAATACGCTATTCTTATTGTATATATACAATGAAAATCAGCGAATGGGGGCGGATCATGGCCAGCGAAGACGACAGTTCATCGAGCAAGCGGCAGGTCCCCGCCGTTACGCGAGCCTTTGCAATCCTTAGGTTTCTTGCCCGCTCGCCCGAGCCGGTGGGGGTCAATCCGATGGCCCGCGAGCTGCATCTGGTGCCCAGCACCTGCCTGCACATCCTGCGCGTGTTGCAGGACGAGGGGATGGTGGAGTTCGATTCGAACACCAAGCGCTACTCGATCGGCGTGGGCATCCTGCCGCTGGCGCGCTCGGCGCTGCAGCGCAACAGTTTCTCCGCGATGATCCAGCCGCGCCTGTCCGAGCTGTCGCAGAAATTCGGGGTCACGGGCATAGCGACGCAGCTGTCGGAACCGGGGCAGATGATCGTCGTTGCCTTGTCGCAGTCAAACTTCCCGTTCCGCCTCCAGGTCGACCTTGGCAGCCGTTTTCCCGCCCTCATCAGCGCGACCGGCCGACTCATCGCCGCGTTCAACCTGCGCGACCGGGACATGCTGAAGGCCGAGTTCGCCAAGCTGGTCTGGGACAGCGCGCCGAGCTTCGAGGACTGGCTGGAACAGGTCGAGGAGGCGCGGCGGCGCGGCTATGCCGTCGACACCGGCAGCTACATCTCGGGCGTGACGGTGGTGGCGGTGCCGGTCTTCGGCGTGAGCGGGTCGATGAACCGCTCGATCGTCGCCATCGGCATCACCGAGCGGCTGAAGGATCAGGACATCCCGCGACTGGTGAAGGCGATGCAGGCCATCCGCGACCAGATCCAGAGCATGACCATCGATGCGGCGAGGTAGATCGTGACCGAAACAGCAGTTCCGCCCGGCTGGCGGATCGTCAGGACGGAGGGGTTCATGGCGCATATCGGCCCGCTGCTGCGGGCGGAGGCCACAGACGAGGCCGGCGCGGGGCCGGTCTATGCGCTCCAGACCAGCGCGTTGCACCAGAACCCCATCGGCCTCGTCCATGGCGGCGTGCTGACCAGCCTGCTCGACCAGGCCATCGCCATCGTTGCCTGGACCGCGGCGGACCGCCGCCCGACCGTCACGGTCCAGATGGACACCCGGTTCCTCGCGGCGGCGCGGGCCGGCGATTTCCTCGAAGTGCGCCCGCGCATCCGCCACGCCACGCGCTCGCTGCTGTTCGTCGATGCCGACCTCACCGTCGGCGCCACGACCGTCGCCACCGCCAGCGCCATCATGAAGATCACCGCCACCGCAGGAGCCACAACATGACCCAGACCGACCCCGCGCACCCGACCGGCCCCCTGTCAGGCCTGCGGGTGATCGATTTCTCGCGGATCCTGTCGGGGCCCTACGCGAGCATGGTGCTGGCTGACCTCGGCGCCGAGGTGATCAAGATCGAGCCGGTGGGCAAGGGCGACGAGACACGCGGCTTTCCGCCGTTCCAGGGCGGGCTCAGCCATTATTTCATTGCGCTGAACCGCAACAAGCGCAGCATCGCGCTGGATCTCAAGTCGCCCGAGGGCGTCGCCATCGCGCGCGACCTGGCAGCCCGCAGCGACATCTTGCTGGAGAACTTCCGGCCCGGCGTGATGGACCGTCTCGGCCTTGGCTACGACACCTTGCGCGCGGAACATCCGGGGCTGATCTACGGCTCCATCACCGGCTTCGGCACCGACAGCCCGCTTAGCGACAAACCCGCCTTCGACATCGTTGCGCAGGCGCTGTCGGGCGTGATGAGCATGAACCGCGAACCCGGGCAGGCGCCAAACAAGCTCGGCATCCCGATGGGCGATCTGGCGGGCAGCATCTTTTCCGTCTTCGGCATCCTCGCGGCGCTGCACGAACGCGCGCTCACGGGGCAGGGCAAGCGGGTCGAGATCGCGATGCTGGACAGCCTGATCGCGCTGCAGGGCTACCTGTCGCAGATCTATTTCGTGTCGGGCCAAAGCCCGCAGCCCGTCGGCACGCAGCACCCCAGCATCGTGCCCTACGGCTCGTTTCCGACGCGCGACGGGCATGTCATCGTCGCCTGCCTGACCGAACGCTTCTGGCACAATTTCGCCCGCTGCCTCGACCGTGAAGACCTGATCACTGATCCCCGCTTCGCGGCCTACGAGGCCCGCCTCGCCAACCGCGATGCGCTGGAGGTGGAGATCAACGCGCGGATGCGGCAGGACACGACCGCCTTTTGGCTTGAGCGGCTGGAGGCTTACGACGTGCCGAGCGCGCCGATCCTGTCGATCGGGGAATCGCTCGACCAGGACCATGTCGCGCAGCGCGGCTTGCTGGAGAAAGTCAGCCATCCGCAGGCCGGCCCGATGACGCTGGTGCGCGGGCCGATCCGCTTCGACGGTGCCGGTCCCGCGCCGAGCCGGCCGCCGAGCCTGCTGGGCGAGGATTCGGTCGAGGTTCTGGAACGCGAGCTGGGCCTGACCCGCGAGGCGATCGACGCCCTGATCACGAAGGGCGTCGTCCAGCGCGGTTAGGCCACGCGAGCGGTCTCAGTCGACGTCGAGGCGGTCCAGCATCGCGGGCAGCATGACCTGCGCCATATGAGCCTGCTCGTCGTGCCCTTGGCCGAAACCGCCGTCGAGCAACAGCCGGGCGAAGCCGTGGACCAGCGACCAGCAGGCAAAGGTCGGCGCCATCGCGGGATCGTCACGGGCAAGATCAGGCGCGTCGGCGCCCCGGATCAACCGGTCGAGGCTGTCGAAGGCGCGCGCTTTCTGGGCCTGAAGCTGCGGATTGCTGAGGTCCAGCAGCGACGCCCGCCACATCAGGTCGAAGAGGGCCGGGTCTGACAGCGCGAAACCTGCATAGGCCTGAGCCTGGGCCATCAGCCGCGCACGACGGTCGGGTCCGGCCGCATCATCCGCGCGGTCCAGCGCATCGGCCAGCCGGGTGAAGGCGAGGGTCGCGAGCGCGGTCAGCAACCCCTTGGTATCGGTGAAATGATGCTTCGGCGCGGCGGGCGAAACCCCGGTGCGACGGGCGGTTTCGCGCAGGCTGAACGCCTCCACACCCTTCTCCGTCAGCACGGTGAGCGCGGTGTCGACGAGGGCCTGCCTCAGATCGCCGTGGTGATAGCCTCGTTCCATCTTGACACCGTAAATATCGAGTTCCATATGCGATATAATCAGTGTAAAGATGGGTGGCAAGATGACCGATGGACGGCGCGTTCTCGTGACCGGAATTTCCGGCTTCCTCGGCGGGCATGTGGCGCTCGCCTTGCTGAAGCGGGGCTACATGGTGCGCGGCAGTCTGCGCGATCTTTCCCGCGCCAAGAAGGTCCATACCACATTGCAAGAGGCCGGCGCCGATACCGCCCGACTCGAGTTCTGCAGCCTCGACCTGCTCGACGATGCCGGCTGGGCGGATGCGGCGGAGGGGTGCCAGTATCTTCAGCACATCGCGTCGCCCTTCGTGCTGACCATGCCGAAGGACGAGAACGCACTGATCGGGCCGGCGGTCGACGGCACGCGCCGCGCGCTCCGCGCCGCGCTCGACGCGGGCCACGAGCGGATCGTGCTGACCTCTTCGGTGGCGGCGATCGACGGTGGCCGCCGCGACTACCGGCAGCCCCTGACCCCCGGCGACTGGACCCAGACCGACGGTCCCCGCGTGAACGCCTACGCCAAGGCCAAGACGCTGGCGGAAAAATCCGCCTGGGCGCTGGTCGAGGCCGAAGGCGAGAAAAACACGCTGGCAGTCATCAACCCCGGCACAATGCTGGGGCCGCTTCTGGACGACGATCCGGGCACCTCGGCCTCGGTCATCCAGCGGTTGCTGAAAGGCGAGATGCCGATGATCCCCAACCTGATCTTGCCTTATGTCGATGTGCGCGACGTGGCCGAGGCGCAGGTGGCGGCGATGATCGCGCCCGAGGCCGGTGGACACCGCCATATCGTCACCAACCCCTGCGTGCCGATGGGCGAGATTGCGCAAATGCTGCGGGACAAAATCCCCGAGCGCGCGGCCACGATCCCGAAGCGTCAGCTTCCGTCCTTCATGGCGGCGATCCTCAAGCGGTTCGACGCGTCGCTGCGCGACAGCAGCACCTACCTGGGCGTTCCGCGCCGCTATGACGGGTCGAGCGGTATCGCGTTGCTCGGGCACCCGCTGATCCCGACCGACGACGCCCTGCTGACCACCGCGCGGTCCCTGATGCAGCGGCATCTTGCCTGAGGCCACAGCTTCGTCGGAACGGGCCTAGGTGCCGAAACTTCGCCCCGGCAGCCAGGTGGCGATGTCGGGCCAGACGATCAGGACCAGCAGCACCAGGATCGCGGTCAGCGCGAAGGGCAGGACGCCCATGAAGACCGTGCCGAGGCTGATGGGCTTGCCGAGGTTGGCCTCCGGGTCGGCCGCGATCCGGTGGACGATGAAGGTCAGGATCCCCAGCGGCGGGGTCAGCAGCCCGACCTCCGCCATCACCACGAGGAACACCCCGAACCACAGCGGGTCGACGCCCACCGCCTCCAGCGGGCGCAGCAGGATCGGGATGGTGAGCAGCATCATCGCCAGCGTGTCCATGAACATGCCCAGCACGAGATAGACGAGGATCAGCATCATCAGCAGGCCGACGCGGCCGAGCCCGAGGTCGACGATCAGGCCGGCCAGCGCGTTCGGCACCTGGCTGAGCGCCATGGCCCTGCCCAGAACCTCGACGCCCACGATCAGCAGGAAGACCGCCGCCGTGCTGACCAGCGTTCCCGACAGCGACTCGCGCAGCATCGTCGCGATCTCGCGGGCCGTGCGGCCGAGGCGAAGCTGGTTCACGATCCCGAGGACCAGCGCCGCGACCATGCCGTAGACGCCCGCCTCGGTCGCGGTGAAGATGCCCGCGAAGAGCCCGCCGATCACGATCAGCACCACGAGGAGGATGGGCAGGATGTCGATGAGCGACAGCCAGCGCATCCGCCAGCTGATCATCGTCATGTCGATGCGCGGGGCCATCGCCGGGCGGACCCAGACCATCGCCATGATCATCAGCGAAAATGCCAGCGCGAGCATCACCCCCGGCACGACGCCGGCCAGCAGCTGTTGTCCGACCGGGACCGAGGCCGCGCCGGCGTAGATGACCAGGAGCAGGCTCGGCGGGATGATCTGCCCCAGCGTCCCCGCCGCGGCCACGCTGCCCACGGCCAGCCGGGGGTCGTAGCCCGACCGCAGCATCTCGGGGATCGACACGCGCCCCAGCGCGTAGGTGATGCCGATGGTGCTGCCGCTCGACGCGGCCAGCGTGGCGCCGGCGAAATTCGTCGAGATGGCAAGCCCGCCGGGCAGCCAGCCGAGCCAGTAGCGCGCGGTCTGGAACGCCGAGGCGGTCAGGCCCGATTTCCACAGCAGCATGCCCATCAGGATGAACATCGGGATCACGCTGTAGGACCAGGACTCGGCCCCGTCGAAGGCCGCGGCCTCCAGCGTGGAGCGCACGACCCGCGGGCCGCTGATGGCGTAAAGCCCCACCACCGCCGCGCCCAGCATGGCGATGCCGACGGGGATGCCCATCAGCAGCAGCACGATGCTGAGCACCACCACCAGAGAGCCGATGAAGACGTTCGACAGGTCGAGAAACAGCATCGCCCCGGTGGCGCCAAGCGCCGTGACGAGGCCCACCACCAACACGGCGATGGCGACCCGCTGCCCGCGGGCCCGGACCATCCCGGCTGTCGTGCCGATGTGCTCGTCGGTCATGCCAGGTCCGCCTCGGTCTCGAGCATGTGGGGCAGGGGAAGCAGCCCGGCAAAGTAGCGATAGCTCGTCGCCGCCATCTGCAACGCCAGCGCCGCGACGCCCGCGAGGGCCACGAACTTGAACGGCCAGATCGCGATCGGCGGGCTCGACGCGGTGATCTCGCCGAAGCCCCAGCTCTTGATGGCGTCGTTCATCGTGTGCCAGGCCAGCGCGATCAGCAGCACCGTGGCGATCAGGCTGAAGACACCCTCGACATATTGCCTGAGCCGCAGCGGCAGCCCGTCGAGCAGGATCGTGACCTTGATATGCTCCTGCTTGCGCTCGGTATAGGCGAAGGCCAGCAGCGTCAGCGTCGGCATCCACCAGTTCGCCGTCACCTCGAGCGTGCCGCGGATCGGCTGGTTGAACAGCCACCGCCCCAGCACGTCGAGAAAGATATTTCCGGCCAGCAGGATCAGGGCAAGGGCCGCCACCAGCGCCAGCAGGCGGCTGATGCCGTCGACGCCGGTCAGGATCCGCCGGGCCAGCAAGGGGCCGTCATGCCGCGTGGTCATTGTCGCCATCCTGTTCAGGGGTGGCAGGCTGGATGCCTGCCCTGCGCCGGTTCGGCCCGCCGGCGTGCGGCGGGCCGAGCGGCGTCATTCCGGGATCACTCCGCCAGAAGCTCCGGCATCATCTCGTCGGTGAAGCGGGCGTAGAACTCCGACAGGTCGACCTCGCGCAGGCCGGCGAAGGCCTCGATGATCGCTTCCGGCGTACGTTTGGCCACCTCGTAGCCTTGCTCTTCCAGCACGCCGGTCCAGTAGGCGATCCGGTCCTGGTAGTGCTGCACGAACGCCTCGGGGTTCTCGACGCTCTCCGGCGCGGTTTCGGCCAGCGACGCGACATAGGCCGCGCGCTGTTCGGCCACCACCGGCTCCAGCGCGGAGACGTCGTTGGTGTTCACGCCGCCCGAAGCGATGAGGTCGCCGGCATCGGCCTCGATCTGCAGGTAGCCCTGCCAGATGTCATAGGCCGCCGCGACCGATTGCTCGATCATGAACTCCTGCAACTCGGGCGGGAAGCTGTTCCAGGTGTCGAGGTTGATCACCCAGGTCGATGCCTGAAGCTGCGCCATCGTCACCGGCACGTATTCCGGCGCCACGTCCTGCAGCACCAGACCGTCGACATACTGGTTGGGGTTGATGACCATGCACTCGAAGACGCCGCGCTGAAGCCCTTCATAGGCCTCGCCCCAGGCGATGGACACCGGCGTCATGCCAAGCGCCTCGACGCTCTGCGACCAGACCGCGCCGATGGCGCGTGCGCGCAGGCCCTGCGCATCCTCGACGCTGGTGATGGGCGTGTTGCACAGCAGGTTGTAGGCCGGGGTGGCCGTCGCCTGCAGCACGCGGACATTGTGGCTGGCGTATTCCTGCGTCAGCGGCTCGAAGGTCAGCACGGTTTCCAGCGCGGTCGCGCCGCCGGCGGCCACGTCATGCACGGTCGAGCCGCTGAGCGCCGCGCCGGTGCCGAAGAGCCAGGAGCTGACCGGCAATTGCGCCGGCATGTAGCTGGGAATGATCAGGCCGATGTCGGCGACCCCGTCGCCCACGCCCTCCAGCGTGTCGATGGCCCCGAGCAGCGACGAGGACCAGTAGTTCTCGAAGGTGATCTTGCCCTCGGTGAACTCGGTCACGGCCTCCTCCCAGGCGACCATCGCGCGCCCGAAGTTGGCGGTGTCGTCGCCCGAGAAATCGGCGAGCCTGAGCGTCATGGGGTCGAGGTCTTCCAGCCAGGCGCGGTCGTCTTGCGCCATGGCCGGAACAGCCGCCAGCAAGACGGCTGCGGTCACTGCCGGCAGGAACGCCGGTTTTGCGAGATATCTCATTGTCATCCTCCCTTTGTGCCGGTCCCGTCCGGCTGTCGTCAGTCCGGGTTCCACGCGCGAGCGCATGTTCGTGAAAGCGTAACAGTGTCTACGATGTGGGACAACGACTCTCCGCGTGAAGCCGCGTGAATCGGCGGTCCAAGTCTGAATTTTCGACCGTTTGTTCCATATGGCAGTGCCGAAGCGCGCAGACGCGGGCAGGGCGGTGGAATCGCTGCTCGCCTGCGTCACTTCCCAGCCTGCGACTTGTCCCAACATGTGGGATGACCTCCTGTCGTCCCGAGCCCGTCAGTAGAAGGGCATCCGGTCCGGATCCAGTTTCACCTCGATCAGCAGCGGCCCGCTCCGCGCCGCGAGGACCGCCGGCAAACCCTCGAAATCCTGCGCCTCGCGGAGCGTCACGCCCTGACCGCCCAGCGCCACGGCCAGCGGCGCGAAATCGGGCCAGTCGAAGGTCGTGACCTTCGGGTCCATCTGCCGGTCCCGCAGCACAACGTGCTCGGCGCCATAGGCGTTGTCGTTGAACAGGACCACGATCAGGTCCGCGTTTCGACGCACCGCCGTGTTGAACTCCGTCAACCCGCCCAGCATGAAGCCGCCATCACCGGTCGTCAGCACGACGGGCCGGCCCGGCGCCGCCTCGGCCGCGCCGACAGCGTAGCCCATGCCCAGCCCGATGGAGCCGAAGCTCGCCGTTTGCACCAGCGCGCGCGGGTCGGGCACGTCGAGGATCTGCAACGCCTTCACCATGTGGCGGCCGGCGTCGGTGACATAGATCCGGTCGGCCGGCAAAGCCGCGTTCAGCCGGTGCAGGACCCAGAGGTAATCCAGCCCCTCGCGCGCCGCCCCCGGCGCGGGCTCGAGGTCGGCAAGCTGGCCCGGCTCCAGCGTGTCGGTGAAGCCCGACGCCCCGATCTCCGCCTCGTCGAGCCAGTAGAGCATCGCCTCCACCGTCTCGGCGGCACCACCCAGCACGGTCACGTCAGGGTGGTGGAAACTGCCCAGCGTGTCGGCGCGGCCGCTCACCTGAATCACCCGCTTGCCGTCGAAATAGGCCCCGTGGGCAGAGGTGTATTCGGTCAGGCTGGCGCCGAAGGCCACCACGCAATCGGACTGCAAGATCGTCTCCACCGCCGCCGGGCCGCTCAGCGTTCCGAAGACGCCGAGATCGAAGGGCGCGCCGCGGAACAACCCCTTGGCCTTCAGCGTCGTGGCAACCGGCGCCCCGATCCGCTCGGCCAGCCGCAGCAGCGGCTCGCGCGCGTCGATCGCACCCCGCCCCGCCAGGACGATCGGGCGGCGCGCGGCGGCGATGATGCCGATGGCGTCGTCGAGCGCGGTCTCACCCGGCGTTGTCCGGGCCGGCGGCACAAGGTGCGGGCCGATCCGCTGGCCGCCAGGCGCGTCGGACTTCATCAGGTCGATGGGGACGTTCAGCGCGATGGGCCGCAGCTCCGCCACGGCCCGGCGCAGCGCGCGCGCAAGGTCGGCGCCCAGGGTGCCGGCATCGTGGACATCCTCGAACCCCGCGCCCGAGGCGAGGATCACGTCGCGCTGCGGAATTGCCTGGAGGTTGGTGCGGTCGGCGGGCCGCGTGTCGCCGCAGATCAGCACCACGGGCAGCTTCGACTTCACCGCATCGGCCAGCGCCGTGACCGTGTTCGTCACCGCCGGGCCGTGGGTGACGGTCGCGACGCCCACCCGGCCCGACACGGCAGAGTAGCCCGAGGCCATCAGCACCGCGCCGCCCTCGTTGGCCGCCGCGACGTAGCGCCCACCGGCTTGCGCGAAGGCGTCGACCAGCATCAGGTTCGCGTCGCCGGTGACGCCGAACAGCACCTCCACCCCCGCTTCGGACAGAAGCCGTGCCAGCGCGTCGTGGGTCTTTTCGGCCATCTCGTTCCTCCCTCCGGCGCTCACGCCGCTTCGAGCACCATGGCGATGCCCATGCCCCCGCCGATGCACTGGGTCGCGAGCGCGTGGCGCTTGCCCTCACGCTGCAGCAGGCTCGCCGCCTTGCCGACCAGCCGTGTGCCTGTCGCGCCCAGCGGGTGGCCAAGCGCGATGGCACCGCCGTCGATGTTCAGCTTCGCCGGGTCGATGCCCAGATCGCGCCGGCAGGCTTCTGCCTGTGCCGCGAAGGCCTCGTTCATCTCGACGATGTCGATGTCGTCGATGCTCAAGCCGGCGCGGGCGAGCGCCTTGCGGCTCGATTCGATCGGCCCCAGCCCCATGACGCCCGGCGCGCAGCCCGAGACCGCGAAGCTCGCCACCCGCGCCATCGGCTGGAGTCCGTGCGCTTCGCAGAACCGGGCCGAGGCGACCAGCACCGCCGTCGCCCCGTCCGTCATCGGCGACGAGGTGCCGGCCGTCACCGTGCCGCCCTCGAGGAACACGGTCTTGAGCCCCGCCAGCGCCTCCATCGACGTCTCCCGCACGCAGCCGTCCTGGGCCACGTCGCCCATAGGCGCGATCTCTGCGGCGAGGCGTCCGTCCATTTGCGCGGACAGCGCCTTTCTCTGGCTGTCGCAGGCGAAGGCGTCCTGGTCCTGCCGCGTGATCTGGTAGCGTTCGGCCACCCGTTCGGCGGTCAATCCGACGTTCTGGTACTCGGCGACCTCCGCCTCGGACCAGCTTTCGGGCGGGCTGTTGTGAAAGCCCATCATCGGCACGCGGCTCATGCTCTCGGTGCCGCCCGCGATGAAGGCCTCGCCCGCGCCCATCGCCATCATGCCGGCGGCCATCTGCACCGCCTGGATCGACGATCCGCACCAGCGATTCACTGTGGCCCCGGCGACGGAATGGGGCAGCCCGCCCAGCATGCCGACGATCCGGCCAAGGTTCAGGCCCTGCTCGCCCTCGGGAAAGGCGCAGCCCCAGACCACGTCCTCGATCTCGCTACCCGGCACGCCGGTCCGGTCCAGCAGCGCGCGGATCACATGCGCGCCCAGCACGTCGGGCCGCACCTCGGCCAGCGCGCCCTTGCGGGCGAAGGTGAAGGGCGTGCGGACATAGCCCGCAATGTAGGCGTCGATCATGTCGGGCTCCCGGTCTGGCCGAAGTGCGGTTTGCGGCGCGCGAGGAAGGCGTCGAGCCCTTCGTCGAAGTCGCGCGTCGCGGCGCAGGCGAGGAAGGCTGTGGCTTCGGCGTCGAGTTGGTCGGCGAGGCTCACGTGCGCCGCCGCGGCGATCAGCACCTTGCCGCGCGCCTGTGCCTCGCGCGGACCGGCGACGAGGCGTTCGGCCAAGGCGTGCACCTCGGCGTCCAGCTCCGCATCCGGCACGACCCGACCGGCGATGCCGATGCGCAGAGCCTCATCCGCGTCGAGCGCCACGCCGTCGAGCGTCATCTGAAGCGCGCGCCGGGGTCCGACGAGCCGGGTCAGCGCCCAGGTGCCGCCGCAGTCGGGCGTGGTGCCGAGGCGCGCATAGGCCATCTCGAACCGCGCGCCCTGCGCGGCAATCAGGAAATCGGTGGCGAGGCAGAGCGATAGTCCCGCACCCGCCACCGGCCCCTGCGCGGCGGCGATGGAGAGGACCGGAGACTCCGCCAGCCGCAGGATCGCCCGGTGCATCGGGTCGATCACCGAGCGCAGGAAAGCCGCGCGGTCGGGTGCCGCCTTCATCCCGTGCACGTCGCCGCCGGCCATGAAGCCGCGCCCCGCACCGGTGAGAAGCACCACGCGGGTTGCGCTGTTCGACAGTGCGGTGTCGAGCGCGGCCTCGAAGGCCTCGGCCATCTCGGTGTCGATGGCGTTCAGCCGCTCGGGGCGGTTGAAGGTCAGCCGCGCGATGCCGCCGTCGCTTTCGCTGAGAACGGCCGCGCTCATGGCGTCGCCCCGAGGAACGGGTCGCGCGCGGCCCCGCGCATGGCGGCGCGATACTCTGCGATCAGCCGGACGCACAACTCCGCCGCCGGGGGCCGGTCGCTGATGCCGCCGACCCCCTGACCGGCCGACCAGACCGTGGACCAAGCCCGCGCCTCGGACTGCATGTCGAGCTTGCCGTGCGGCGGCAGGTCGTCGGGGTCGAGCCCCGCCGCCGCGATCGAGGGCCGCAGGAAGTTCGCCGGCACGCCCGAGATGTTCGGCGTGTAGAGGATGTCGGCGGCGCGCGATGCGACGATCATCTCCTTGTAGGCGTCGGGCACCATCGCCTCGCGGGTCGCGATGAAGCGGGTCCCGAGATAGGCCATGTCCGCGCCCATCATCCGCGCCGCGGCGATCTGCGCGCCGGTGTTGATCGCGCCGCCCAGCACGATCGTGCCGTCGAAAACCTGCCGGATCTCGGACACCAACGCGAAGGGATTGATCGGGCCGCCATGCCCGCCCGCGCCCGCCGCGACCGCGATGATCCCGTCGACACCGGCCTCGGCCGCCTTTTCCGCGTGGCGGCGGCTGACGACGTCGTGAAACACCAGCCCGCCGTAGGAGTGCACCTCCTGCACCAGGTCGCGGACCGCGCCGAGCGAGGTGATGACGAGCGGCACCTTGCGGTCCACCACGACCTTGAGGTCGGCCGCCAGCCGCGGGTTCGACTTGTGGACGATCAGGTTGACGCCATAGGGCGCGGCGCCGGGCGCGAGCCGCCCGCCGATTTCCTCGAGCCAGTCGGCGAAGCCTTCGGTCGTGCGCTGGTTCAGCGCCGGGAAGGTGCCGACGAGACCGGAGTTGCAGGTCTCGACCACGAGGTCCGGGCCGGAGGTCAGGAACATCGGCGCGGCGATGGCCGGGATCGCGAGGGTGGAGAACGCGGCGGGCAGGCTCATGGGCGGTCCTTCCGTCCGGCGGCCAGGCCGGACATCAACGTGGCGACCACGCCCTCGGCGATCTCCTCGGGCTGCATCTTGCCCGCATCGTCGTACCAGAGCGCGATCCAATTCAGCGCGCCCGCCACGGTGTTGGCGGCGAGAAGCGGGTTGCCGGCGGCGAGCGTGCCGTCGCGCATCCCGTCCTCGATCACGCCCTGCAGCATGTCGTGGATGTCGCGCTTGAGCGCGCGGAACCGGCGCCGCCCCTCGGGGCCAAGCTGCGTGTCGGAGGTGCGGCTGACGCACATGCCGAAGTCGCGCATCATCACCAGCGCGTATTCCTTGAGGAAGGCCTGCAGCCGGTCGGCGCCGCTGCCGCCGCGGTCCTGCGCGGCCTCGGCCACAAGGCGCACGGCATCGAGCCCGCGCTGGACGCATTCGAAGAGGATTTCCTCCTTCGAGGAAAAGTAGTGGTAGATCGTCGGCTTGGTCACGCGGAGCGCGCGGGCGACGTCGTCGAGATTGGTGGCGTGAAAGCCCTTTGCATTGAACCAGCGCACCGCGGTCGCCAGCACGGCCTCGCGCTTGGTCTCCCGCTCCGCCTGCCGGTCGCTGGCCGAGGGCCAGGGCGACTGCGTCATGGCACCATCTGCAGTCATCGTGCGAGCGTCCTCCCTACTCACGAGTTTTTTCTATACTCGCGAGTAAGGCGCTGTCAATTCACCTGTGCGCGCGGTCAGCCCCACCGAGCACGCCGCTTTGGCGCAGCCTGTCCTGATCGGTTTCCGACAGTCCCCAGGCCGCCAGGAGATCGTCCTGCCGGGCAGGGGGGCTGGGCGGTGCCGGCACGTCTGCCGGTGTCGCGGAGAAGCGGGGTGCGGGGGCCGGCTGCGCAATGCCGCCGCTCTCGATGAACGTGCCGCGCGCCCGGTTGTGCGGGTGCGCCTGCGCCTCGTCCCAGTCGAGCACCGGGGTCACGCAGGCGTCACTCGCGGCGAAGACCTCGGCCCAGTGGTCGCGTGGGCGGGTCGCGAAGGCGTCCGCGATCTTCTGCCGGAACTGCGGCCAGAGGCTTCGGTCATCTCGCGGCTCGAACGCGGCGGGGTCGAGCCCGAGACCGGTTGCCAGCGCCGCGAAGAACTGCGGCTCGATCGCGCCCACGGCGACGAACCCGCCGTCCGCGCAGGCGTATGTCCCGTAGAAGAAGGCCCCGCCGTCGAGCAGGTTGGCCTCGCGCCCTGCGGGCCACTCTCCGCCCGCGCGCAACCCGTGGATCATCGCGCTGAGCAGCGCCGAGCCGTCCGTCATCGCGGCGTCGACGACCTGGCCCCGTCCGGTGGTGCGGGCCGAGAGGACGCCGGCCAGCATTCCGAAGGCGAGCATCAGCCCGCCACCGCCGAAATCGCCCAGGAGGTTCAGGGGCGGCACGGGGCGCTCGGCCGGACCGATGGCCGACAGCACGCCGGTCAGCGCAATGTAGTTGATGTCGTGCCCGGCGGTCTGCGCCAGCGGCCCGTCCTGGCCCCAGCCGGTCATCCGCCCGTAGACCAGCGCCGGGTTGCGCCCGAGGCAGGCGTCCGGCCCGATGCCCAGTCGCTCCGCCACGCCGGGCCGAAAACCCTCGATCAGCCCGTCGGCCCCCGCGGCCAGCGTCAGCAGCGCTTCGCGTCCTGCGTCCTCCTTCAGGTTCAGCGAGATCGACGACCGCCCCCGCGCCAGCACGTCGGTCGGACCGTCGAGCGAGGCGAGCGGTGCGCGCGACCGCGGCGGGTGGATGCGCAGCACCTCGGCCCCGTGATCGGCCAGCATCATCGCGGCGAAGGGGCCGGGTCCGACGCCGACGATTTCCAGAACCCGCAGCCCGTCCAGCGCGCCCGCCATCGGCTCACTCCCCCGTCGTCGCACGGCGGCTGGTCACCGCCGTGGCGATTTCCTCGGCCAGAACCGCGCGCCAGCGCGCGATCTGCGGCTCGTCCACGTCGGGCGCGTGAACCGCGATCGAGATCGCGAACTCCGACGCGCCGCCCCGTGCCGGGATCGCCTGGGCGAGGCCGAAGACCGACTTGTAGACCCGGCTGTGGCTGGTGGCGAAGCCCGTGCTCCGGGTCGCGGCAACCGCATCGCGAATGGCCTCGGTCCCGAGGTTGGCGTAGCTATCCAGCTCCGGCCCGACCGCGTCGAGGATCTTCGACACCGCCGCGTCATCCAGCGCGGCCAGCAGGGCGGTGGCGCCTGCGCCGACGCCGAGGAAGCGGCGCTGGCCGACCTCCACCGGGATCACCCGGATCACCGAATTGCCCTCGGCCTTGTGGACGCAGACGGCATGGATGCCCGAGCGCCGCATCAGGTAGGTCGTCACGTTGATACGGGCCGCGACCCGGTCGACGGCGGCGCAGAGCGGCCCGATGTCCAGAACCCGCTCGGATACAGCCAGCCCCAGCTCGTAGCAGAGCGGCCCGACCTCGTAGAGCCGCTTGCCCTCGTCGTAGGAGGCGAGACCGGTCTCGCTGAGGCATTTCAGGATCCGGTGCGTGGTCGAGCGGGGCAGGCCGACCGATTCCGAGATCTCCCGCAGGGTCGGCGGCGCGCCTTCCGACACCCGCGCGATGCGTTGCAGGATGCCCGCGGCGCGGCGGATCGCCTGCGTGCCGTCCTGCGATGTCGATGCGTCGCGGTCGCTCATGCGTCCTGTCCCTCGGTTCGCGGCGAGCCGGTCGCCATAGCCCGCAGCCGGTCCTTGCGGACCTTGCCGACCGCCGTCAATGGCAACGCCTCCACGATGTCGAGCCGCTCGGGGAATTTCTGCTTCGCCATGTCGAGCGCCGCGAGATGGACGGTCATCTGCGCGAAGGTGAACCTCGTGCCCGCCTCCGGCACCACGAAGGCCGTGACCATTTCGCCGCGCTCCGCGTCGGGCAGTCCGATCACCGCGACTGCGCGGACGGCGGGGTGCCGAAGCAGCGCCGTCTCGATCTCCAGCGGGCTGATGTTCTCGCCCTTGCGGATGATGATGTCCTTCGACCGGCCGGTGATCTGCAGGTAGCGCCCGTCGATGACGCGCCCGAGGTCGCCCATGCGAAAAAACCCGTCAGCGGTGAAGGCCGCCGCGTCGTCGGCGGGGTCGAGGTAGCCGAGGAACATCCGCTCGCAGCGCACGGCGATCTCGCCCGGCGCGTCATCCGTCCGCTCCGCGCCGGTCTCGTCCAAAAGCCTCAGCTCCGCCGCGACCTCGCCGTCGGTGTCGGCACGCGGGCCGGCCTCCGCGCGGGTGCGGATGCCGGGGCAGACCAGTGGCACCTCGGTCGAGCCGTAGGCGCGCGAGACGGTGGCGTTGGGAAAGGCGACGAGCCCCGCGCGGACCAGGTCGGGCTGCACGCTGGCCCCGCCGCAGACGAAGCGGCGCAGGTTCGGCAGGGTCGAGCCGGCCATTTTGGCCGCCGCGATCAGCGAGATCAGGAACGGCGTCGCGCCGGCCATGAAGGTGACACCGTGGCGGTCCATTTCGGCGACGGCAGCGGCGGCGTCCCAGCGTTCCGACAGGATCGTCTCGCAGCCGGTGATCCACGGAAACTCGAAGGCGTAGAGCGAGCCGCCGATATGGGCGATGGGCGAGGGGACATAGAGCCGGTCGTCCGGGCCGATGCCCCAGAATTCCGCCGCGGTCTCGATCACGGCGTCGATGGTGGCATGGGAATGGATCACGCCCTTGGCCCGTCCGGTGCTGCCGGAGGTAAAGAGGATCAGCTTCGCATCATCGGGATCGGGGCAGGCGGGCTGTCCCGCCGGTCCGTCGAGAAGCTCGGCGAAATCCGGTTCGTCGCCGTCGCCCCGCACGGTGAACAGGTGCCGGGGCGGGATGTCGAGGCCTGCCATACGGTCAGCGTAGCGGGTGCCGCGCCATTCGGACGGCGCGAACACCACCTCGGCCCCGCTGGCTGGCAGGATCTCCGACAGTTCCGCCGTGCGGTACATGGTCAGCAGCGGCAGAAGCCGGTAGCCGAAGAGCGCGGCGGCGAGGTTGATGACGCAGGCCTCCCACCAGTTGGGGAGCTGGAAGGCCACGACGGCGCCCGGCGCAACGCCCCGGTCGGCCAGCGCGCCGCCGAGCCGAAGGGCGAGGCCCAGCATCTCACCGCGCGTCAGCACGGTGTCGCCCTCGCGCAGCACCACTCTGTCCGGCGCCTCCGCCGCGCGCGCCAAGGCCAGGTCGCCGAGGCCCGTCCGGCCGGAGGTCCGGACCCGTCCGGCGGCGCGGAACGCCGCGAGCCTGTCGGCGATCCCGGTCATGTCTTCTTGTCCCCCGCGCGCAGCGCCGCGATGGCCTTGCGATGCGCCTCGGTCGAGACCGACTGCCACTCGTAGGCGAGACCCGGCTCCAGAAGGTCATTCGCAATGCGCTTCAGCTCGATGTTGATCGTCGCCTTGGTCCAGCGGATCGCCTCGCGCGCGCCGCCGAGCAACTCGTCGCAGAAGGCATCGACCGCCTCGTCCAGCGCCGCGCCCGGAACCGCGTGGTTGATCAGCCCCATCGCCGCCGCCTCCCGCGCCGGGATCAGCCGGCCGGTCATCAGGTATTCCTTGGCGCGCGCGAAGCCCACGAGCTGCGGCCAGATCACCGCGCCGCCATCGCCCGCGACAAGGCCGACCTTCACGTGCGGATCGCCGATCTTGGCGTCTTCATCGGCGAAGATCACGTCGCACATCAGCGCCAGCGTCGCGCCAAGGCCGACGGCGGCGCCGTTGACCCGCGCAATCACCGGTTTCTCGATGTCGAGGAGCGCGAGGATCAGGCGCCTGGCGGTGGCGACCTCGCCCTCGAAGAGCTGCGGGTCGTCGATGAAGCTTTGCATCCGGTCCAGATCGCCACCTGCGGAAAACGCCCGCCCGGCACCGGTCAGCACGATGACGTCCGAGCCGGGATCGGCAGCGGCGAACTCGAACGCCTCCGCAAGTCCTTCGTGCATCGCCTGATTGAAGGCGTTCAGCACCTCGGGCCGGTTCAGCGTGATGCGCAAGAGCCGCCCGCGTCGGTCGAGCGACAGGGCTTCGAAACGCGGCAGGTCGTCGGTCATGGCGTGCTCCAGGTCCGGTCCGCGGCCAGCGCGAGATTGGCGGTTCCGCCGGACATCTCCGAGCGCAGCAGCCGCGCGCGGTAGGTCCAGCGGTGCAGCGGGTGTTCCAGCGTCAGACCCATGGCACCCATGAACTGGTGCAGGTCATAGGCGATGGTCGTGGCGGAGTTTTGCAGCCAGCCGAGCGCGCGCGCGGCCTCTGCCGGGTCGCCGGTCGCGGCGGCGCGGAGGGTCATCAGCCGCCCGCCCTCGATCCGCGCGGCGGCGCCGGCAAGACGGTGCTGCACGGCCTGGAAGCTCCCCAGCGCGCGGCCGAACTGGCGCCGGTCCCGGACATGCGCGAGCACCGAGGTGAGGCCGCCCTGCAACGCGCCCGCAAGCTCGGCCGCGACCGCGACCCGCCAGGCATCCAGCATCTCGGCGGGGTCGGCCGCGATCTTGCGCCACGTCAGGTCGGCGGGCACGCGGCCCATCGGATAGGCGAAGAGGCTGTCGACCGGCGCGGCGGGGTCGGGCAGCTCCGCAACCTCCACGGCGTCCGTCCCGACCCGGATGACCGAGCGCGCCACCGGCAGGAACCGGATCGCTTGGGCCGGGCCGACCACGACGGCCAGCGGTCGGGGCAGGTCGGGGGCGAAGCGGGGCCGCAGCAGCGCCGAGGCGGCGCTTTCGACCAGCACCGGAAGCTCGGCCAGCCGCATCACCATCTCGGCCGCCGCCACCGGGCCGAGGTCAGGCTCGGCGGCGCAGTCGAAGAACCCGTTCTCGTCGAGAATGGCGTCCAGCGCGCCCGACCACTGGAACCGCTGCCAGTCGGTTCCGACGGCCCAGGCGGCCTCCGGCCCGGCGGCGATCTGGTCGAGCACGCCGAGGAAGGTGCGCTGGTCGTCGTTGGGGGTGAACTCCATCAGGCGGTCCCCCGCGGCAGGTCGAGGTGGCGGCGCGCGATGAGGTCGAGCTGGATTTCCGCCGCGCCGGCGGCGATGCCGGCGACGATGGCGCGCTCGTGATGCGCAAGGAAGGCCGCGTCGCCGTCACCGGAATAGGCCTCGGGCAGGAACTCCATGCCGAAATCCGATACCGCCCGGTCCGCCTCCACCACGGCCACGCGAGCGATGTTGGCGAAGGTGCCGACATCGTGGCCCTTCGCGCGCCGGTCCACCGCGCGGTAGGCGAGCATCCGCGCCGCCTCGCAGGCGGCCGAGGCTTCGCCCGCCCGCGCCCGAACCGCGCCGTCGTCGAAACGGCCTTCGGCCTTCAGCGCAGCGACCATCTGGCCCAGCACCCGCGCCGACAGTTCGTAGCGCGCGATCCCGATGCGTTCGTTGGCCAGCGCGTAGCTGATGATCGACCAACCCTCGCCCTCGCCGCCGAAGCGGGCGGTCTCGGGGACGCGGACGCCGGTGAAGAAGACCTCGTGGATGTCGCCATGCCCGATGAGGCTGGGGATCGAGCGCACCTCGATGCCGGGCGTGTCCATCGGCACGAGAAAAATCGCGATGCCGGCCTTGCCCTCGCCCGATCCCGGCACGCGCGCGAGCAGGAAACAGGTTTCAGCGAGGCCGGCGTAGGAGGTCCAGATTTTCTGCCCTTCGATGACGTAGTCGGTGCCGTCGCGCGTGGCGCGAGTCTTGAGGCTGGCAAGGTCGGAACCCGCGCCCGGCTCCGAAAACCCCTGGCACCAGATCGCCCGCCCCTCGGCCATCGGCGGGATGTAGCGGGCCTTCTGCGCGTCGGTCCCGTACTGCATCAGGGTCGGACCGATCCAGTTCACGTTCATGTATTGCGCGCCGCGCGGCTCGCCCGCGGCCCACATCTCCTCGCCGAGGATGTAGTGTTCCCAGGTCGGGCGGTCCTGACCGCCCCAGGCCGCGGGCCAATGCGGCACCAGCAGGCCCGCTTCGGCAAGCCGCGGGCAGAATTGGAGGCTGAATTCGGTTTGTTCTGGCGAGCCGGGGCCGTGGCGGGCAATCTCGGCCCAGTCGCCCGGCAGCTCGCGGTCGAGGAACGCGCGCACCCGGTCGCGAAAGCGCCGCTCCTCGTCGGTCCAGTCGAAATCCACGAAACCTCCCCCTCGCCGGGCGCGGGCATGCCATCTCGCATATCGAGACGGTTTGTGGCGCCGAGCCTTGGCATTGAGCCTGCACAGGGATGCGAGAACTGTCAAGAAACCGCGCGCCAGTCCGCCATTGATCTTGCTGTGCTCCGATTCTAGGGTCTCGGAGAGGGACGCGCGCCGAACGCAGCGGCTGCGGAGATAATCCCACATAGTGGGAGAGACAGGGGGGGAGTGATGCGCGACACGACGACGGACGGCAGGTCGGCGCCATGCGCCTGACGCTCGACGATCACGCGGCCTTCCGGCAGGAGGCGCGCGCCTGGCTGGCGGAGAACGTGCCGGCGGACCGTGCCCCGGTCGATGGTCCGGCCTCGCGCGACTTCGCGCTCGCCTGGGTGTCGCGCTGCCATCAGGGCGGCTGGGCCGGGCTTGGCTGGCCCGAGGCCTATGGCGGGCGCGGCTTGCCGCCAGAGAACATCGTGATCTGGTACGAGGAATATGTCCGCGCCCGCGCACCCTCGGTTCTGGACCCGACCTTCGTCGCGCTGAACCACGCCGGCCCCACCCTGATCGCGCTGGGCACCGAGGCGCAGAAGGCGCATCACCTGCCGTTGATCCTCGAGGGCAAGGTGCTCTGGTGCCAGGGCTTTTCCGAGCCGGGGGCGGGGTCCGACCTTGCCAGCCTCACGACCAGGGGCGAGGTGCGCGGCGACGAGATCATCGTGACCGGCCAGAAGATCTGGACCAGTTTCGCGGATATCGCCGAGTACCAGGAGTTGCTGATCCGCACCGAGCCGGGGACGAGCCGCCACAAGGGCCTCAGCTGGGTGATCTGCGACATGCGCGCGCCCGGCATCACCATTCGCCCGATCCGGAACATGGCCGGCGCCGCGCATTTCGCAGAAGTGTTCTACGACGAGGTGCGCATCCCGCTGTCGAATGTCGTGGGCGAGGTCAACGACGGCTGGCGCGTCGCCATGTCGACGCTGGGGTTCGAGCGCAAGACGGCGGCGATAGGCACGCAGCTGGACCTGTCGGTGAAGGTCGAGGACCTGATCGCGATGGCCGAAGCCGCACCCGGATCGGCCATGGCCGAACGGCTGGCTGACCTGAGGGCCGAGGCGGCGGGCCTGCGCGCGATGACCTACCGCACGCTTTTCCGCGATGCCGCGACGCCCTTCGACGGCTCGCTCATGCGGCTGACCTTCGCGGAGCTGGCGCAGCGGGTGGCGGCCTGCGCGATGGACATGCTCGGCCCCGAGGCGTTGATCGACGGCCCCTGGACCCACGACTACCTCGAAGCCTATTCCGAGACGATCGCCGGCGGCACCGCCGAGATCCAGCGCAACATCATCGCCGAGCGCATCCTCGGCCTGCCGCGGGAGTGACCTGATGGGCTGCGACCTGAACCGGACGGAGGACCAGCGCCAGATCCTCGACGCGGCCGGAACGATGCTCGCCGCGCAATACCCGGTGTCGCGGCTGCGCGCGCGGAGGGCCGACGACCTGACGGATATCGCCGGGTTCGGCGGCTTCGCGCTGGCGCTGGCGGAAGAACGGGGCGGCGCGGGCTTCACGGTGGTGGAGGAGGCGTTGCTGCATGTCCACTTCGGTCGGCACCTCGTCGGCGCGGGCGCCTTGGCAACCCCCCTCGCGGTGCGGCTGGCGGCGGAGACCGGTGATACAGATCTGGCGGAAGGGATGGCGCAGGGAGAGACACTGGTCGCCGCCGGGCTGGTGTCGGGCGACGACCTGCTGCTGCCGGACGCGGGCGCGGCGAACCATGCGCTGGTCTTCGTGGAGGGCGTGCCGGCGCTCGTCGACGTCGCGGGGCTTGCGACGGAAACAGCGGCCGCACTCGGCCACGATGGCATGATCCGGCGCGCCGGGGCAGGGTGGCGCGACCGGATCACCGCCAAAGGCGGACAGGACCTCGCCCGGATCGCCGCCCTGCTCGGCGCGGCGCAACTGCTCGGCATGGCCGAGGCGACCCGCGATCTGTCGGTGGACTACGCCCAGGACCGTCGGCAATTCGGCAAGCCGATCGGCAGCTTTCAGGCGATCAAGCACCGGGCGGCGGACATGGCGCTGCGGGCGGAGATGCTGTCGGCGCAGCTCGACATGGCCGCGATCGCGCTCCGCGACGGCTCCGCCGAGGCCGGCTTCCAGATCGCGGCCCTTGCCCGCCTCGCGCCCCGCACCGCGCTCGCCAACGCGCGGGCGGCGGTCCAGATCCATGGTGGCATGGGCTTTTCGGAAGAGACCGACGCGCAGTGGTATGTGAAGCGCGCGCACCTGGTGGGCCGGCTTCTGCCGACGCTCGACATCCTGTCCGCGCCGGCCCCGCTGGCGCCGTTCCCGAAGGGAGATCTCGCATGACCGTGGCCCTCATCACCGGCGCCGGCAGCGGCATCGGGTTTGCCACCGCGCTGACCTTCGTCCGCGAGGGGGTGAAGGTCGTCGGCATCGGCCGCGCCGAGGCCAAGCTCGCCGCCCTCCGCGACGCCTGCCCGGTGGGGAGTGTCGCGACGCTTGCCGTCGACATCACCACCGAGGACGGCCCCGCCCGCGCGGTTGCGCAGGCAATGGACAGCTTCGGCCGGCTCGATCACCTCGTGAACAATGCCGGCATCGGCAAGCCCAAGCCGGTGCATGAAACCGACGACGCGACGCTCGACCATTTCCTCGACCTGATGCTGCGCGCCCCGTTCCGGCTTTGCCGCGAGGCGCTGGCGATGATGGGGTCGGGGTCGACCATCGTCAACGTCAGTTCCACTTACGCGCTGGTCGGCGGCCTCAGGGGCGGGGCCTATTCCGCCGCGAAGGGCGGCATCGACGCGCTGACCCGGCACCTGGCCTGCCAGTACGGGTCGGCCGGCATCCGGTCGAACGCGGTTGCGCCGGGCGTGGTGCCGACGCCGATGACCTATGAGCGGCTCGAGGACGAGGGCTTTCGCCGCATGAACCTCGACATGACGCCGTCGCCGCGAATGGGCCGGGTGGAGGACGTGGCCGAGGCGATCTATTTCCTGTCCTCCGAGAAGTCCGGCTGGATCAACGGCCAGATCCTCGCCGTCGACGGCGGCTGGACCAGCACGAAGTTCCTGTCCGAAGAGGCCCTGACGGCGGAGCGTACGCTGGCCCAACCCGGCTGGACCCATTCGGGCAAGGGCCGCTAAGGGCCCAGGTCAGGTCGAAGTCCGTTCTGCAATCCTGTCTGCACAGACTCTTTGTAGCGGACATGAATTCTCGAGACGGGAAGCCGACCACCGTAGAGGCCTGAAGGAAGCCTCGGCCGCAAATCGAGGTGGCCGCGCGGGCGGGACGTTGTTCCATCCCGGGACTGTAGATCCAGCAGGGTTGCAAGGGCCCAAATCGGCGCGGTTCAGACCCAACAAGCCTAGCATTTACCAGTATTTCCACAATCCGAACTAGCCTGCTTTGCTTTCTGAATCCATCGAAGCAGCGTTGCGGTGCATGGACTTGCGCTTGGTGGGTGCGGGGGTCGAGCACCATGCATGCTGGCGTTCGGTCTCGAGGACCAGTCGGACGGTACTCGCGTTCATTTCGGGGGAACTTGGTCCGCCGACATACTCACGATGATCCACTCTACCGAGGAAAAAAACGGCCCGCAAACCCAGTGCGCTTCAACCTGCCGCAATGCCCTTGTCGAGGGCGTCAAGGAACCGCCCATATTCCTCGCTCACCTCCCGTGCCACGACATAGGGTCGCCTCGTGCAGAGTCGGCTATGCCGAATGATACACTTGGGTGGAACGCCCAAGTGGTACACCTCCGGAGCCATGCTGCACGGCTCCTGCAATCTCAATCGTTTGCGGGAAAACTGGCTCCGGCGGTAGGGATCGAACCTACGACCAATTGATTAACAGTCAACTGCTCTACCGCTGAGCTACGCCGGAACTGGCGCTGCGTATAGCAAGCGCGATTCACAGCGTCCAGTGGGCGGGGCGAAAAAAACCGGGGGGCGGGTCAGGTGAGGGTGAAGCCTGTGGCGGCGGTCAGCTCGCCCATGGGGTGGACGAGGTTTCTGTCAGCAAGATCAATCAGGTGCGCGAGGACATTGCGCTCGGCCGCAGGCAGCAGGGCGGGGGCGAGGTCGGTGTAGATGCGGCGGGCGAGGTCGGCGGCCGTGGCGGGGGCCGCGTGGTCGAGGGCGGCGAGGATCTGGGCGTCGCGGGTCTCGCGGTGGGCGATCAGCTCGGCGATGCGGGCCTGCGGTTCCCCGACGGGGTCGCCGTGGCCCGGGTGGTAGACGCGGTCGGCGCGCGTGGCGAGCCGCCGGCAGGAGGCCATGAAGGCGCCCATGTCGCCGTCGGGCGGCGAGACCAGAGAGGTCGACCAGCCCATCACCAGGTCGCCGGTGAAGAGTGCGCCTTGCCACGAAAAGCCGAGGTGGTTGGCCATGTGGCCGGGCGTTTCCAGCACCTCGATTGTGCCCCAGTCGCCGGTGACTTCGCCGCCCTCGAGGATCTGCACGTCGGGCATGAACCCCGGCTCCACGCCTTCGCCGCCGCCGATCTCGCCGGTCGTGGCGAGGCGGGCCATAACCGCGCTGCGGCCCCAGTCCGAGGGTCCCGCCGCCATCACCGGTGCGCCGGTGGCCCGCGACAGCCTTCGGGCGAGGGGGGAATGGTCGCGGTGCGAATGGGTCACGAGGATCGCGCCGATGCGCTCGCCCGGCGCCAGCGTGCCGAGGATCGCCGCCAGGTGCCCGGCATGATCCGGGCCCGGGTCGATCACGGCGACCTCGCCCTCGCCCAACAGGTAGGTGTTGGTGCCGCGAAAGGTCATCGGCGAGGGGTTCGGCGCGGTCAGCCGCCGCAACCCCGGTTCCAGCCGCGTCACGCCGCTTTCGCTTTCCATCCCTGCGCCCGCCCGGTTAACTGGCCCCATGAAATTCGGCTGGCTCAAGAGATTGCTTCCGCGGGGCCTCTATGGCCGGGCCGCGCTCATCCTCCTGGTGCCGATCGTCACGCTTCAGATTGTCGTCTCGGGCCAGATCCTGCAACGCTATTTCCGGGAAGTCGCGGGGCAGATGACCTCGGCGCTGGTGCTGGACCTCGACCTCGTGCGCGACCAGCTCGCGGCGGGCGGCCCGGCCGCGGCGACGGCCGAGGCGCTGCAGATCGGGATCGTGCCGGTGCCCGAGGCGCTGACCGAGGACCGGCGGCTGGTCTATGACCTGACCGGGCTCGAGGCGGTGCGGGAGCTGCGCAGCCGGCTGGAGGGGGTGGTCGCGGTCGACCTGATCAGCAACGACCGCCGCCCGGTGGTGGTCCTTCAGGCGGGGGAGGGGTTGGTCGCGCTGTCGGTGCCGCGGCAACGGATGTCGGCATCGAACCCGCACCAGTTGCTGGTGCTGATGGTGTTCTTCGGGCTGTTCATGACCTGGGTCGCCTACCTGTTCCTGCGCAACCAGCTCAAGCCGATCCGCCGGCTGGCCGAGGCGTCCGAAGCCTTCGGCAAGGGGCAGATGGTCGATTACCACCCGTCGGGCGCGACCGAAGTGCGCAGCGCCGGCCGCGCGTTTCTGGACATGCGAGGCCGGATCGAGGGGATGATCGAGCAGCGCACCTTGATGCTGTCGGGGGTCAGCCACGACCTGCGCACGCCGCTGACGCGGATGAAGCTGGGCCTGTCGATGATGGAGGACGGCGAGGATGTCGCGGAGCTGATGCGCGACGTGGCGGAGATGGAGGCGCTGCTCGCGACCTTCCTCGATTTCGCCCGGGGCGAGGCGCTGGACGACCCGCTGCCGACCGACCCCGTCGCGCTGGCCAGCCAGCTTGTCGCCGATCTGCGGCGCGGTGGCGGGCAGGTGACGCTGATCGCGCCCGAGCGGGCGGAGACGGTGCTGCTGCGGCCGCAGGCGGTGCGGCGGTGCCTTGTCAACCTCGTGTCGAATGCGCTGCGCTATGGTGCGGCGGCGCGTTTGACGGTGGTGGTCTCCGACCGGGCAATCCGCTTCACGGTCGAGGATGACGGGCCGGGCATTCCGCCCGAACAGCGGGCCGAGGCGCTGAAGCCCTTTGCCCGGCTGGATGAGGCGCGCAACCAGGACAAAGGCTCGGGCGTGGGCCTCGGCCTCGCCATCGCGCGCGACATCGCGCAGCGCCACGGCGGCAGCCTGACCTTGCGCGAGAGTGCGGAGCTTGGCGGGCTTCGGGTGGACCTGGTGTTGCCGCGCTGACGGGGCCACCAAGGCCCGGTGCTGAAACTGTCGTGGTTCCGGGCTAGGATGTCCCCGGCCCACCACCCACGGCTGGCAGACCGGCCAGAAACCGCGAAGGGAGCCCGCGATGCCCAAGACCCTGATCCTGCTGCTCGACGGCACTTCGAACACGATTTCCGACAGGCGCACGAACATCCTGCGGCTCTACGGTTGCCTGCGCAAATCGGACACGCAGGTGGTCTATTACGACCCCGGCGTGGGCACGATCGGCGGGCAGGGCTACTGGTCGCGGCTAGCGCAGGACGCCTCCGAAGTCTGGGGCATGGCCACCGGCATGGGCATCGACGCCAACGTGAAGGAGGCCTACCGCTTTCTGGTCGAACACTACGATGACGGCAAGGCCACGGACGGCGAGCGTGACCGCATCTGCATCTTCGGCTTTTCGCGCGGCGCCTATACCGCGCGGATGCTGGCGGGGTTCATCCACGCCATCGGCTTGCTGCAGCCGCGGAACCTGAACCTGCTGGACCACGCCTGGCGCGCCTACAAGCGCATCGGCGAGGCCGAGCGCGAGAATGATTTCGCCGAGGTGCGGCTCTACGAACGCATCCTCGATCCCGACCGCCCGCCGATCCACCTGCTGGGCCTCTTCGACACCGTGTCCTCGGTGATCGAGCCGGGGCAGGGGCTGCTGCCGCAATTGCGCCACCACGCCTTCACCTCGCGCAACCCCTCCGTCGCGCATGTGCGCCACGCCCTCGCGCTGGACGAGCGGCGGCGCATGTTCGAGCCGGTGCTCTGGCCCGAGGGGGAAAAGCACCAGCCGCATCGCTTTCAGCCGGGCAGTGCGGTGCCGCAGGACGCGCGCGAGGCCTGGTTCACCGGCACCCATGGCGACGTCGGCGGCGGCTGGCCCGAGGCGCGCTCGGGCCTCGCCAAGATCCCGCTGCTGTGGATGATCGAGGAGACGAAGGGCATAGGCCTCGACTACGTGACGCAGACGGTGAACCGGCTGGTGAAGGGCGCGCATGAGGGGCAGCCCTATGTCGCGCCGGACGCCCATGCTGCGATCAACGACTCGATGACGCCGGGATGGAAGCTGCTGGAATACCTGCCGCTACCCGCGAAGGGGGAGGGTCTGACGCTGACCCGCGAGCGTCTGCGCCGCGTGCCCTCAGGCGCGCGCATCCACGCCTCGGTGATCGCGCGGGCCGAACGGACGGGGACGTTGCCCGACAACCTGCCGCCGGACTACCGGGTAGAGGGTGCGTGGACGGTCCCGGCGTGACGGGGTGGCAAATGGCAGGTGGTAGGCCCGGCAGGACTTGAACCCGCAACCAAAGCGTTATGAGCGCTCTGCTCTAACCAATTGAGCTACAGGCCCGCCTGGCTCATGGAGTATCAGACGCGGCCCCCCCGTCAAGCGCCCGGCGCTTGCCCAGCCGCGCGCCTTGGCCTATTGCCCCGACCAACCGTCGAGGGAGTTCGCCGATGCCGTCCATGTCCCATCTCGCGCTGCGCTACCTCGCCTGGCTGATCGGGTTGCGGTTGCTCTACGGGTTCCTGGTGCAGCAGTTCGGGCTGCCCAACAGCCTCGGCACCGGCGTGATCCTTGCCGCCGCGCCCCTTGCCGACATCGCGATGACGGCGGTCCGGCGGGCCGAACGGGCGCTGGTGCTGGCGGACTTGGCGGTGATCTGGGGCCTCTGCCTGTCGATCTTCGTGGCGGTGCAGGTGATCTTGCCCGCGATCCTCATCGCGCAGATGCGGTCCGTACTGGCCGACCCGGAGGGGGTGCAGCGCACGGCGCTGATCATCGTCGCGACGGGCGCGATGATGGCGCTGTTCCTGTGGATCGGCAAGCGCACGGCCCGCGCGCCCGGCCGGTAGACAACTCACGCATGGACGCGGCGGCGCCGTCTTGCTACGGGCTGGCCACGCCCGCAGAGGAGCCACCAGATGACCGATCCCAAACCCGGCCTCACCTACGCCCAGGCGGGCGTCGACATCGACGCGGGCAACGCGCTGGTCGACCGGATCAAGCCTGCCGCCGCTGCCACCGCGCGGCCCGGCGTGATGTCGGGGCTGGGCGGCTTCGGTGCGCTCTTCGACCTGAAGGCTGCGGGCTACGATGACCCGATCCTCGTTGCCGCGACGGATGGCGTCGGCACCAAGCTGAAGATCGCCATCGACACCGGGGAATACGACACGATCGGCATCGACCTTGTCGCGATGTGCGTGAACGACCTCGTGTGCCAGGGCGCGGAGCCGTTGTTCTTCCTCGACTATTTCGCCACCGGCAAGCTGGAGGTGGAGGCTGCCGCCCGCATCGTCGAGGGTATCGCCGAGGGCTGCCGCCTGTCGGGCTGCGCGCTGATCGGCGGCGAGACGGCGGAGATGCCGGGGATGTACGCGCCGGGCGATTTCGACCTTGCAGGCTTCGCGGTGGGCGCGATGAACCGCGGCGCCGCGCTGCCCGCAGGCGTGAGCGAAGGCGACGTGCTGCTCGGCCTCGGCTCGGACGGGGTACATTCCAACGGCTACTCGCTGGTGCGCCGGGTGGTGGAACGCTCGGGGCTGGCCTGGGACGCGCCGGCGCCCTTCGCGCAGGAGACGCTGGGCCGCGCGCTGCTGGCGCCGACGCGGCTCTACGTGACCTCCGCGCTTGCCGCGATCCGGGCGGGCGGCGTGCATGCGCTCGCCCATATAACCGGCGGCGGTCTGACCGAGAACCTGCCGCGCGTGCTGCCCGAGGGGCTGGGGGCCGAGATCGACCTCGGGTCGTGGTCGCTGCCGCCGGTCTTCAAGTGGCTCGCCGCCGAGGGCGGGTTGGCCGAGGCCGAGATGCTCAAGACCTTCAACGCCGGCATCGGCATGGTGCTGGTGGTGGACGCCGCCGCCGCGGACGCGCTGTCGGATGCGCTGACTGAAGCGGGCGAGACGGTGCACCGTCTGGGCCATGTCGCGGCCGGGCAGGGGGTCTCCTACTCGGGCACCCTTGCGTGACCAAACGCGTCGCGATCCTGATTTCCGGCGGCGGCTCCAACATGGTGCGGCTGGCCGAAAGCATGACGGGCGACCACCCCGCGCGGCCCTGTCTGGTGGTCTCGAATGACGCGGGTGCGGGCGGGCTGGCGAGGGCCGCGGCGATGGGCATTGCCACCGCAGTCGTCGATCACCGCCCCTTCGGCAAGGATCGCGCGGCCTTCGAGGCCGCCTTGACCGATGCGCTGGAGGCGCAGGCCCCCGACATCCTCTGTCTCGCGGGCTTCATGCGGGTTCTGACCGACGGGTTCGTGACCCGCTGGCAGGGCCGGATGCTGAACATCCACCCCTCGCTCCTGCCAAAATATCGCGGGCTGCACACGCACACCCGCGCTCTGGAGGCGGGCGACGCGGAGGCCGGCTGCACGGTGCACGAGGTGACAGCGGAGCTGGATGGTGGCCCGATCCTCGGGCAGGCGCGGGTGCCGGTGCTGTCGGGCGACACGCCCGAGACGCTCGCCGCGCGGGTGCTGGAGCAGGAGCATCGGTTGTACCCGATGGTTCTACGTCGCTTCGCGGCGGGGGAGCGGGGGCGGGTTGATCTGTGACGGCTCGGGCTGCCGGTGGCGCGCCCGTAGGGGTGTCCTACGCGTGGGACAGAGGGCCGCGTCAATGCGATCAAGGGGTTGGAGCGGCCGGTTTACGGAGCGTTTGGAAAGGGTTGGTGACAGGGGGCGACTCGGTGGGGAGTGCCTTTGCGGACCAGTCCGGCGCGGCTGCAGATGCTAGACAGAGGGACAGGTGCGATTGGTCTCGTGGTAGACCGCCGCCGACGGATGGCTTCCATGAATTGTTTCGGAACCTCTGGCACAGAGGCCCTGTATGACCGCTCTGCGGGACGGAGATGCCGTTCAGTTCTTAGGTGTTCGTGCTTTGCTGATCTTTGATATGAGCATCTTGAACGCATCGGGATCACTCCCGTCAAAATCCTCAACAGAAAATAGACCGCCTGTCTCGGACGACGGAAAAAAATAAAGTTCAAAACTATCGGGAAAGACCTCCACTTCCATGCGCTCTAGATCCCAGAACAGACGAACGGTAGGCCAATAACCGGTTTGAGCGGCATCAGGAAGAGAACCGCATGCTCGAGTTGCTTCCACCAGTCGGGTTGCCATTGCCAACGCCTCGGGTGCGGGTTGTGGCTCTTGATGCCAATCGCATTCTATTCCCGCCCAAGCGTCCGACAATAAAAGCCTCCGTTTTGGTGACGGTGATATTGAAGTGACAAATTGTCAACTTGGGGCTTTAAGCGGCCGTTGCTGACCTTGACCCGAGCGCCCCCGACCTCTTTAGACGTCAGCCGTCAGCCGTCAGCCGTCAGCCGTCAGCCGTCAGCCGTCAGCCGTCAGCCGTCAGCCGTCAGCCGTCAGCCGCACCCTTCCCGCCATGACAGCCGCGCCCGAAGGCGCGGCGGCTCGCATCACAGCAGCGACTTCACCTTCGCGACGACCGCCTCGGCGGTGATGCCGAAGTGGGTGTAGAGATCGCCCGCCGGGGCGGAGGCGCCGAAGCCGGTCATCCCCACGAAGCCCGCCTTGTCGCGCTTTCCGCGTTCGCCGGTGAGCCAGCGGTCCCAGCCGAAGCTGACGGCGGCCTCGACCGCCACGCGCACCGGCCCGGCGGGCAGCACGCGCTTGCGATAGGCGTCGTCTTTCGCCTCGAAAAGTTCCCAGCAGGGCATCGAGACGACGCGGGTGCCGATGCCGTCCGCCTGCAGCATCTCGCGGGCGGCCATCGCGATGGAGACCTCGGAGCCGGTGGCCAGCAGGATCGCCTGGCGCTTGCCCTCGGCCTCGGCCAGCACGTAGGCGCCCTGCGCCAGCATGTTGCGGGTCTTGTGCTCGGTGCGCAGCGTCGGCAGGCCCTGCCGGCTCAGCGCCAGCACCGAGGGCGTCGTCGTCTGCATCAGCGCGACCTCCCAGGCCTCGGCGGTCTCGACCGCGTCGGCGGGGCGGATGACGTTGAGGTTGGGCGTGGCGCGCAGCATCGCGAGGTGTTCGACCGGCTGGTGCGTCGGCCCGTCTTCGCCGAGGCCGATGCTGTCATGCGTCATCACGTAGGTGACGGGCAGGCCCATCAGGGCCGACAGCCGGATCGCGGGGCGGGCGTAGTCGGTGAAGACCATGAAGGTGCCGCCGTAGGGCCGCACGCCGCCGTGCAGCGCCATGCCGTTCATCGCCGCCGCCATGCCGTGTTCGCGGATGCCGTAGTGGATGTGGCGCCCCTTGCGGTCCTCGGGCGTGAAGGTGCCGAGGCCGGCAGTGTCGGTGTTGTTCGAGCCGGTCAGGTCGGCGGAGCCGCCCAGATGCTCGGCCAGCACCGGGTTGATGACCTCGAGCGCCATCTGGCTCGCCTGCCGTGTCGCGATCTTGGGCGCGCCATCGGAATGCTGCTTTTTCAGCGCCTTGATGGTGGAGGACAGCTTGCGCGGCACCTCGGCGGCGAAAGCGCGGGTGAACTCGGCCTGCTTGCCGTCGGAGAGGAGCGCGAAGCGCGTTTCCCAATCCTCGCGCGCGGCCTGGCCACGGCGGCCGATCTCTTCCCACCAGCTTTTCAGGTCGGCGGGGATCTCGAAGGCGCCGTGCGGCCAGCCATAGGCGTCCTTGGCGGCCTGAAGCTGGGCGGCATCGGTCAGCGCGCCGTGGCCCTTGGCGGTGTCCTGCGCCGCGTGACCCAGCGCGATGTGAGTCTTGCACGCGATCATCGCGGGGCCGGGGCTGGCCTTGGCCTCGGTGATCGCGCGGTCGATATCCTCGGGGTCGTGGCCGTCGCATTCGAACACGTCCCAGCCCGAAGCGGCGAAGCGCGCCATCTGGTCGGTGCGGTCGGCCATCGAGACCTTGCCGTCGATTGTGATGCCGTTGTTGTCCCACATCACGATCAGGCGCGACAGCTCCTGCCGGCCGGCGAGCGCGATGGCCTCCTGGCTGACGCCTTCCATCAGGCAGCCGTCGCCGGCGATGCACCAGGTGTAATGGTCGATGACTTTCTTGCCCCACTTGGCGCGCAGGAATTCCTCGGCCATGGCGAAACCGACCGAGTTGGCGAGACCCTGGCCGAGCGGCCCGGTGGTGGTCTCGATCCCCTTGGCGTGGCCGTATTCCGGGTGGCCGGCGGTGATCGCGCCGAGCTGGCGGAAGTTCTTGATCTGCTCCAGCGTCATGTCGGCCGAGCCGGTGAGGTGGAGCAGCGCATAGAGCAGCATGGAGCCGTGGCCGGCGGAGAGGATGAAACGGTCGCGGTTCGGCCAATCCGGCGCAGCGGCGTCGAAGCTCAGGTGCTTGGAGAACAGGACCGTCGCGACATCGGCCATCCCCATCGGCATGCCGGAATGGCCGGAGTTCGCGGCGGCGACGGCATCGA
Source organism: uncultured Roseicyclus sp. (assembly GCA_937139335.1). Classification (GTDB taxonomy): domain Bacteria; phylum Pseudomonadota; class Alphaproteobacteria; order Rhodobacterales; family Rhodobacteraceae; genus Roseicyclus. Next base: position 50,936 of record CAKZPN010000077.1, read on the forward strand.
GCGCGAGCGTGCGGATGCAGGCGGCGCGGCTCCAGTGGTCGGGGTGGGTCTTGGCGAGCGCGGTCAGATCCATGGCACGGGCGTCCTTTGTCGGCAGCTTTTCGGGGGTCGCGCCCGGGTTTCCTTGACCGGGCGCGGTTGGCACCGTGTCTTACCAGAGGCGGGGGGCGGCGCAACCAAAACACCGGCGAAACCGCCCGAATGCCGCCCGTTGCACGCCATGCCATGCGGTAGGCCTTGCAAATCTGGGGGAATTGCGATTCGCTAGGACCAAAGGTGTAGGTTCCGCCCCCGGGCACGGGCGGGCCGCAAGACCGGGGGGCGCAGGCAACGATGGGCGACAACGCCGAATTCGAGAAACTCTCGACGCTCGAGGCGCGGCTGGCCGCGGCGCTCGACCGGATCGCCGTCGGGCTTGGCGAGGTGCAGCCGTACCTGCCGCCCGAGGATCCCGCCTACACCTCCAGCGCCTTCGAGGATGCGCAGATCCGCGCCGAAGCGGCCGAGGCACGGGTGGCCGAGCTCGAGGCGCTGATCGCCGCAGGGCCGCCGCAAGGTGATACGCCCGATGCCTCCACCCTCGAGGTGGAGCGCGACGTGGCGCTGGCCCGCGCCGAGGCGCTCGAGGCCGACAACCACGACTGGGCGCGGGCCGTCGCGCAGCGCGACCATACCATCGCGGCGCTGCGGGCCGAGCTGGAGACTGCGCAGGTCGCTCCTGCCGCCGAGCCGGACACTGGCGCCACCGACGAATTGCGCGCGCAGGTGGCGGAGCTGGAGGGCAAGCTGGCCCGGATGCGCGCCGAACGCGCCGAGGCCATCGCCGAACGCGACGAGGCGCGCGACATTGCCGAGGAACTGCAGGTCTCGGGCGGCATCGCCCCCGATGACCGCGCCATGGCGCTGCGGGCCGAGGTCAAGGAATTGCGCACCATCAACGAGCGCCTGACCCGCAACATCGACCGTCTGCGCGGCGAGAACGCGACCGATCCCAAGGTGCTGAACAAGGCCCTGGTGGTCGAGCTGGACGCGCTGAAGGCCGCGCGCGCCTCGGAGGCGGCGGAGCTGGATCGTATCCTTGCGGATCTTGACCGCGCCGAGGCAGGGGAGGGCGGACATGCCTGAGGTTCAGATCGAGATCGGCGGCCGGGCATTCTCCGTCGCCTGCCAGGACGGGGAAGAGCCCTATCTCCAGGCCGCGGCCAGGATGCTGGATACCGAGGCGGCGGTGATCCTGGGTCAGATCGGGCGGATGCCGGCAGACCGGATGCTGCTGATGGCGGGGCTGATGCTGGCCGACAAGACGGCGGCGCTGGAGGACGAGGTGAAGCTGTTGCAGGGCCGGATCGCGGCGCAGGACAAGGCGCTGGCCTCGGCCGAGGAACGACTGGCCGACCGCGCGCGCCGGATCTCGGACCTGCAGGACGCCGGGCCGCGGACCGAATTGCCCGCGCGCTTCACCGACGGGCTGGCGGAACTTGCCGCGCGCGCCGAATCCATCGCCGCGGAGCTTGAGGCGCGGCGCAACTAGCGCCGGTCCGTGCCCGTCCGCTCCTACATGATCTGCACCGCTCCGCGCAGCGGCAGCACCCTTTTGTGCCGGATGCTGGCCGCGACCGGCGTGGCGGGCAACCCCGGCTCGCATTTTCACGCCGCTTCGCTGGATCGGTGGCTGGAGGTCTACGGGCTTCAGGACACCCGGTTCGCGTCCCGACGCGATGCCCTGCGGGCGATCTTCGACGCGGCGAAGTCGCGGGGCCGGGGCGCGACGGAGGTTTTCGGCCTGCGGATGCAGGGTGGCAGTTTCGACCATTTCCTGGAGCAGCTCGCGGCGCTGGTGCCGGGTGAGACGCGCGACGTGGCGCGGTTCGAGGCGGAATTCGGCCCGACGCTCTTCCTCCATCTTTCGCGGCCGGATCGGCTGGGGCAGGCCATCTCGCGGCTGCGGGCCGAGCAGTCGGGCCTATGGCACCGGCACGCGGACGGGTCGGAGCTGGAACGCACCGCCGCGGGGCAGGAGCCGCGCTACGACGCCGGGGAGATTGCGCGCCACATGGCGGAACTGGCGGCGTTCGATGCCGTTTGGGAGCGGTGGTTCAAACATGAGGCCGTCACACCCCTGCGCCTCGGCTATGACGATCTGTCCGTCGATCCGCGCGGAACCCTCGGACGTGTGCTGCAGGCGCTGGGTCTCGACCCGGCGCTGGCGCGGAGTGTGGAGGTGCCGACCGCGCGGCTTGCCGACGGTCTCAGCCGCAACTGGCGCGCGCGGTTCAAGGCGGAGGCGGGCGGCGCGGCCTAACCTGACGCCACGTCCGCAAGGCCAGGCAGGGAACGGGGCGGCGGGTGCCTGCGTTTCCTCCGGCCACCACCCGGGACGCGCCATGACCCCCGCCGACCTCGTCTACTATTCCGACAGCCAGCCCGGCATACGCCGCGAACGGCGTGGCACGGGGTTTTCCTACATCGCCCCGGACGGCACCCGGATCGCGCGCGGGCCCGAGCGGACCCGGATCGAGGCTCTGGCGGTGCCGCCCGCCTACGAGAATGTCTGGATCTGCCCGTTGCCGCTCGGGCATCTGCAGGCGACCGGCTACGATGCACGCGAGCGCAAGCAGTACCGGTACCATCCCGACTGGCGAACCTGGCGCGACAGCGTGAAGTTCGACGACCTCGCCGCCTTCGGGGAGGCCTTGCCCGCCATCCGCCGCCGCATCCGCCGCGACCTGTCGCAGGACGCGGGGGAAAAGGACTTCGCCATCGCCGCCGTGCTCGCGATGATCGACCGGCTGGCGATCCGGGTCGGGCACCCGGAATACGCAGCCGAGAACAAGAGCTACGGCGCGACCACGCTGACGGCGCGCCATGCAAGGTTGAAGGACGGGGTGTTCCACCTGAGCTACCGCGCCAAGGGCGGCTTGCGGGTAAGGGCCGAGTTGCGTGACCGGGGACTTGCCCGTGTCCTCCACCGGCTGCACGACCTGCCCGGCAAGCATCTGGTCAGCTGGCTCGACGACGAGGGCGCGCCGCATGCCGTCACTTCCAGCGACGTGAACCGAGTGCTGTCCGAGATCACCGGGCGGCCCGGCATCACCTCGAAGACCTTCCGCACCTGGTCGGGCAGCGAGGCGGCGCTGGATGCTGCGGTGACTGCCGAAAAACCTACGATCAAGGCACTGTCCGAGGCCGCGGCGGAGCGGCTGCACAACACGCCAGCGATCTCGCGGAAAAGCTACATCCACCCGAAGGTCATCGCGCTGACCGAAGCCACGCCCGACGACCGGCAGGCGCTGCTCGAAGACCTGCCGCCGCGCGACGGCTTGCGGGTGGCGGAGCGCGCGCTCTTGCGGTTGCTCGACGGCAGCTAGGCGTCCGGCAGCAGCACCGGAAGCAGGCGCGCGGCCTCATCCCGCGGATCGGCCAGCTTCGCGCGATCTTCGCCGGGGTAGAACCGGGCGCGGACGGCGGTGGGCATGGGCTGCGGTTGCACCAGGTGGACGCGGAGCGGGAATTTCGCCGTTTCCGCCTGCCAGGACTGGACCATCGCGCGCTGCGCCGCCTTGGACATGCCGTAGGGGCCCGCGTATTTCTCGTCCCACACGTCATCGAAGCACAGCGCCTGCGGTGCCTCGGACGGCGCGATCAGCGGGTCGACGAAATGCATCAGCCGGGCGAAGGCGCGGATGTTCGTCGCGATGATCTGGTCGAGATCCTTGGCCGTCAGATGCGTCGCGGGGGTCAGGGCGCTGACGTGGATTGCGGCATGGACCCAGATGTCGGCGCGGCCCCAGCGGTCGTGGATGGAGCGGCAGAGATGCGCCATCGCGCCCTCGTCGGTGATGTCGAGCGGCGCCAGCGTCGCCTGACCGCCAAGCGCCTTGATCCGGTCGTCGAGTTCCTCGAGCGCGCCCACGGTGCGGGCGACCGCCACTACATGCGCGCCGCGTTCCGCGAGCCATTCGGCGCTGGCCGCGCCGATCCCGCGAGATGCACCGGTGACCAGCGCGATCTGTCCATCGAAAGGCTTGTTCATGCGCCGTCAGTTGCGCTTTTCAAGGACGAGCGCAAGGGGCTGCGACACTTGACTTGGGGGGTGCGCGCGGGGATACCGAAGGGCAACGCATTTTGCACGGAGGCGAGCATGGGCCGCGACACACTACTGACCGCAACGATCGGAGATCAGGGCACGCTGAGAAAGCTGCTGCTGGTGCTGGGCGGATCGCTCTTCATCGCGGCCGCCGCCAAGGTCACGGTGCCAATGTGGCCGGTTCCGGTGACGCTGCAGACGCTGGCGATCCTGCTGGTGGGCTTCTCCATGGGCAGCCGCCTCGGTGCGGCCACCGTGATCGTCTATCTGGCGCAGGGCGCGATGGGCCTGCCGGTCTTCACCCCCACCACCCTGCCGGGCATCGCCGGGCTGATCGGGCCGACGGGCGGCTTCCTGGTGGGCTTCGTCGGGCTGGCCTGGCTCGCCGGGTTCGCCGCCGAGCGCGGGCTGGCGAAGGGTGTCGTCTCCACCGCCGCTGTGGCGCTTGCGGCGTCGGCCTTGCTCTACATCCCCGGCGTGCTCTGGCCGATGGCCCTGGCCGGCGGCATGGGCCTCGAGGCCGGCTGGATCGGCCGCGAGGCGAGCTTCTACTGGAGCGCCTTTGTCGCGCCCTTCCTGCTGGGCGACGTGCTGAAGGCCGCCATCGCGGCGCTGGTCGTCACCGGGGCCTGGATGGCGCTGAAGAAGCGCGCCTGACGGTTCAGGTCAGTCGAGACACGAGGGGCCGTCCGAAAGGGCGGCCCTTTGCGTTTCGGGGGGCGGGAGAGGGAGCCTGGGCCTCGGAGGGTGGGGTCTGCGTTGAGCCCAAACTACCGAATGCTGCATGATGCATGAACGTCAGCCATTGGCTTCTCCAGCCAATCGTTTGACCAACACCAAGGTCAGTATCACCGCAATCAAAAGAAACACCGCACCGAAAATCCATGCGATAGGTGTAGAGTAGATTTCGGCAACGGCTCCGGCCAAAACCAAACCCAGTGCCGCCCCCAGTTGTTGTATCAACGACCTCAGCGACAGCATTGTCGACCGCTGACGGTCTTCTACGCAGCGATGCAGAATGCTGCTGGCCGGCGTTTCGCTGACGCCAAGGATCACGGAGTACAGGACGAATACCGTCACAAATCCGGTGATACTGCCCTGTAGCGCCAATGCGATCTGAATACTTGCCAAGCAGGCAAAAGTCGCCGCAAGCGTCATTGCGTGCCGCCGCTTGAAGATCCGGCTGATGTGCGGGGACAGCGATGCGCCGAACGCGATGGAGAAGAAATAGATCGCTGTTACGACACCGATGACAGTGTTTGCATAGGCTTCGTCCAACATGGGTTTTGCATGGGTCGGCCAGATCACCTCGACCGGGTTGGTCGCCATCAGGAAGAACGCCAGCGATGCCAGAAGCAACGACAATGCAGGATGCTTCAGGGCAAGAAGGCCTGCGTCCTTGATCACCGATGGAACGTTTGCGAACCCGTGTCTGAGTGCGTTGGCGGTCGCCGGGCGCGGTTTTTCGACTATGGCGAACATGGTGAAAACGAAAACGCCCAGCATCACGCCAAAACTTGCCGCGTAGGACACATCATAGATGCTGAACCCGAGTCCATTCGCGACCGTGCCGAAAATATCCGGTAAGAGACCTCCCAGGACGGCACCAAAAGCCAACCCCACAGCATTGGCCCATTGCGCTTTGGCGAGTGCGGGTTGGACGTCGACATCAGGTGCCGCGGCTTTGAAGGTTTCAACAAACCACGCATCGAGCGTGCCCGACCGAAGCGCCCGTCCAAACCCGATGAATGCAAATGATAGCGCCAGAACGTAGAAATCGCTCGTTGACAGAAACAGCGCGAGCGAAATCAAGCTGGCGACGACCGCTGTCAAAAAGACAGGCTTGCGGCCAATGCCGTCCGCCAGACCACCAAACGGCAGTTCCGTCGCCATCGTCGTGAGCGAGTAGACCCCAAAGAGAAGTGAAATCTGAAAGAGGTCCATGCCTCGGTCAGTCAACGCCAGGGCAACAACGGCGACCGTCAGACCCATCGCAAAACGGTCAAGGAATTGGTGTGTCTGAAACACCCGAATGTGCCGTCGCGCCGGACCGGTCAGCGCTGCGAGGGAAAACTCAATTTCGGTTGCCATGCTCGCAGCTTCGGCGTTGCTGCGACCTTGTACAATACCTCAGCTTGGCAACGACCTATCCGGCGCAAGCCAAAGCGGCCATTTGAACAAGTGCAGCGAATGCCGGATGCGTCCGCCGAGCCGACATCCGGCCCACATGCTCCTGGCTCCGTCGTCGGCTCAGCTCAAGGACTTTGCACGAACCGCAATGCACCAGCGTCGACGCGGCCTTTTCTGCCTCGAGTCACGCCCGCAGGTGGCTCAGCACATCAGTCGCGCCGAGGTCTTCGTAAAGCGTCACGATCTCCTGCGCCGACAGGCCGCCGTCCTGCTGGGCCGCGAACAGCGGGTGTTTCTCGTCTGTGATCCAGTAGACCGGCACCGCCCCGCCCGCGACGGGCACCACGACGCCCTTCGACAGCACTGGCCCGCTTGCGGTCGGGATGCGGCAATAGAGCCAGGCCAGGATATCGCCCAGGCGGTCCGCGTCGCCGCGCCCCTGGGCCGAGCGGAAGCGGGCGAAATCCCCTGTCGACAGGCTTGCCCAGACGCCGAGGAAGACGTGGTCGTCGGTGCCCTTCACCGGGATCGGCAGATGCGCCCGAACCAGCAGGTCGCGGCCGCGCCGGGCGTAGCGTTCGGTGATCACGTCGCCCATGCGCTCGATCGCGCTGTCGGGCTCGGGGGCGGGCGGATGCGCCCAGCCGAAGGGCCGCAGCCGCACCGCGTAGGCGGCATCCAGCACCTCGTCACAGCAGGCGCAGCGGTAGCCCGATGCGGTGAGGCGCCGGGCCAGTTCGGCCTCGGACAAGGCTTTCGGGCGCTTGGTGCGTCTGAAGAGCTTCAGCATCACTCGGCCGGTTCGGCGGTTTCTGACAGCTTGAACCCGCGCGCCAGCTGGTCCGTGGGCTTCACCGGGTAGTCGCCCGAAAAACAGGCGTCGCAATAGGCGGGCTGGGCCGCGTTGCGCCCGCCCGGCACGCCGACGGCCCGGTAGAGCCCGTCGATGGAGATGAAGCGCAGCGAGGCGACGCCCAGATGCGCGCGCATCTGTTCCTCGGTCATGGAGGAGGCCAGCAGCTTTTCGCGCTCCGGCGTGTCGACGCCGTAGAAACAGGGCCAGGCGGTGGGGGGCGAGGCGATGCGGAAATGCACCTCGGCCGCACCCGCATCAAGGATCATCTCCTTGATCTTCTGCGAGGTGGTGCCGCGCACGACAGAGTCGTCGACCAGGATCACCCGCTTGCCGCGGATCAGCGCGCGGTTGACGTTCAGCTTCAGCCTTACGCCCATGTTGCGGATCTGCTCGGTGGGCTCGATGAAGGTCCGCCCCATGTACTGGTTGCGAATGATCCCCATGCCATAGGGGATGCCCGATTCATGCGCGAAACCGATGGCCGCCGGGGTGCCGCTGTCTGGCACGGGGCAGACGAGATCCGCGTCTACCGGCGCCTCGCGCGCCAGCTCCACGCCGATCTGGCGGCGCGTCTCATAGACCGAACGGCCGCCCTGGATCGAATCGGGGCGCGAGAAATAGACGTGCTCGAAGATGCAGAAGCGAGACCGCTGCGGGCGGAACGGGAAGTGGCTTTGCAGCCCCTTCGTCTCGTCGATGACGACCATCTCGCCCGGCTTGATCTCGCGCTCGAAATCCGCGCCGATGATGTCGAGCGCGCAGGTTTCCGAGGCCAGCACGAAAGCCTCACCCAGCTTGCCAAGCACCAGCGGCCGGACACCCAGAGGATCGCGCACACCGATCAGCTGCGTGGCGGTCATGGCGACGACGGAAAACGCGCCCTCCACCTTGCGCAACGCCTCTTCCATGCGGTCGGGCAGGGTGCGGCCCATCGAGCGTGCCATCAGGTGAATGATGCACTCGCTGTCCGAGGAGGACTGGAAGATCGACCCGCGCTCGATCAGCTCGCGGCACTCGCGACACCTGGCACGCCCGGTCGGTGCGCGCTCGGCCTTCCTGACGCGCCGCAGCTCGGGGTTGCGGATGCCCTCTTCGATGGCCTGATCCAGGAGGGGCCGATCGGGCAGCTCGCCGTCGAATTCGCCCAGCGCCGCTTGCTGGGCAGGATCAGGCTGCAAGTCTCCCTCCGAGACAAGCTGTGCGAATGTTTCACTTGGCGACGTCATGGGGCCGGGCTTACATGCCGCCACGACCGTTGAAAAGCACCCACATCCAACGCAGCGAGTACGCGCGACACATCAATTTTCTTGAACTCGCTCCTCAAAACTCCTGAATTGACGCGCGGTGTCAGGACCTTATCGTGTCGCGGATTGATCTGGAGACCCTGCCATGCCTCGTTCCGCCCCGCTGTTTACTCCTGTGCTTATTGTCGGTGGCGTGATCATCCTGATAAGCTTTGCAGTGCGTTCCTCCTTTGGGGTGTTTCAGATTCCGATCGCTGACGAATTCGGCTGGTTACGCACCGAATTCTCGCTTGCCATTGCCATACAGAACCTGGCCTGGGGAATCGGCCAACCGATATTCGGTGCCCTTGCCGAGAAAATCGGCGATCGGCGGGCGATTTTCCTTGGCGCGGTGCTTTATGCGCTGGGTCTGGTACTCTCGGCCGGGGCGACCACACCGATCGAACACCAGGCCTATGCCTGGTTGGTGGGCTTCGGTGTCGCGGGGACCGGGTTCGGCGTTATTCTGGCGGTTGTCGGGCGCGCCGCGGCGGACGAGAATCGGTCGATGTCTCTGGCGATCGTCTCGGCGGCGGGCAGCGGCGGACAGATTTTCGGCGCTCCGGTGGCCGAGTGGATGCTCGGTTTCTTGACGTGGCAAACGACATTCCTTGTCTTCGCTGTCGTCGTTATGGCTTCGATGCTTCTATTGCCGCTCATGAGGGCACCGGTCAGTGCGACAAAGGCCGAACTTGAAGAGAGCATGGGCACGGTGGTTCTGCGGGCGTTCCGGGATCCGTCCTATGCGCTCATCTTCGTCGGCTTCTTTTCATGCGGATATCAACTCGCGTTCATCACAGCGCATTTTCCGGCTTTCGTGACTGAACTGTGCGGGCCGATCCTGCCGGGCGGGACGCTACACAACATCGGCATCACCACCACCTCGGCGCTGGGAGCGGTTGCGCTGTCGCTGATCGGCTTCGCCAACATCGCCGGAACGCTGACCGCCGGCTGGTTGGGGCAGCGGTTTTCCAAGAAATACCTTCTCGCCGGTGTCTATACCGCGCGCACGGTCGTTGCCGGAGTCTTCATCCTGATGCCGATCACACCGCTGAGTGTCATCGTCTTCTCGGTCGCGATGGGGTCGCTTTGGCTGGCGACGGTGCCGCTGACCTCGGGTCTGGTCGCGCCGATCTACGGATTGCGCTACATGGGCACGCTTTACGGGCTCATCTTTCTATGCCACCAGATCGGCAGCTTCCTGGGCGTCTG
>CAKZPN010000078.1 GCA_937139335.1 uncultured Roseicyclus sp.
AGCAGCGCCGACAGCATCTGCCCGGTCGCGTTCATGTCGTTGTCGATCGCCTGCTTGCCGCAGAGCACGAGGCCGGGCGCCTCTTCCTCGACGATCCTGGCGAGGATCTTGGCGACGGCGAGCGGCTCGATGTCCTTGTGCACGTCGTCGGAGGCGATGACGAGAATGGCGCGGTCGGCACCCATGGCGAGGGCGGTCCGCAGCGTCTCCTGCGCCTGCTTCACCCCGATCGAGACCGCGATGACCTCCTCGGCCTTGCCGGCTTCCTTCAGCCGGATCGCCTCCTCGACGGCGATCTCGTCGAACGGGTTCATCGACATCTTCACATTGGCGAGATCGACCCCGGACCCGTCCGCCTTCACGCGGACCTTCACGTTGTAGTCGATCACGCGCTTCACAGGCACCAATACCTTCATCGCGTCTCTCCTCTCCTTCGGCGCAAGAGGCGCCGCACGAAACCTTTCGGTGAGAATTAGAGCCTTGGGCCGGGCAATGACAGGCCAAAATCGACGCGGGGCGGTCCGGGGACGCCGCGTCAGACCGCGTTTGCCCTCTGCCACAGTTCGGCGGCGATGGCCGCGTAGCAGGCAAACGACCCGAAAAGCACGAAGACATGCCAGATGGTGTTGTGGAACGGCAGCCTTTGCCAGAGCAGGAAAGCGATGCCCGCACTGTAGGTGATACCGCCCGCGACCAGCAGCCAGAAGCCGAGCGGGCTCAGCCCCGAGACCAGCGGCCCGCCCCAGACGGCGCCAGCCCAGCCGAGCCCGAGGTAGAGCGGGATGGCGAGCCAACCGTAGCGGCTGGTGAACAGGATGTTCGCCGCGCCCAGACCCGCGACCGTCCAGATCCCGGCCAGGAACCCGGCCTGCCCGGCGGCCAGCGCGGCGAAGGGCGTATAGGTGCCCGCGATCTTGAGGTAGATCGCCGACTGGTCCATCCGTCGCAGCCGGTCGAGCCAGGCCGGGCGCTGGATCAGGTTGTAGGCGGCAGACGCGCTCCACATCGCGAGTCCGCAGGCGAAATAGATCGCCACGGCGGTGACGACCCCCGGTTCGCCGATCCACAGGACGGCCAACGTAATCAGCAGCGGGCCGCCCAGCAACGCGGCGCCGATCCCCGTCGCGTGCACGACCGCGTCGGAAATATATTCGGCTCGGGAATAGACGCGGCGGGTGACGACGTTCCTCATGGGATCGAGATTAGGGCGAAACCGGCACGCTGCAACAGGGACGCAGGGTCACATCGCCTTGCGCGCGCGCAAAGCCGCCGAGATGGTGCCGTCGTCGAGGTAATCGAGCTCGCCGCCGATCGGCACGCCCTGCGCCAACGAGGTGACAGCGACGCCTGTGCCGCCCAGCGCATCGACGATGTAATGCGCGGTGGTCTGCCCGTCGACAGTGGCGTTCAGCGCCAGGATCACCTCGGTCACCTGCTCGCCGGTCACGCGGTCGACCAGGCGCGGGATGCGCAGATCATCGGGGCCGACGTCATCCAGCGCCGAGAGCGTGCCGCCCAGCACATGGTAGCGCCCGGCAAAGGCCTGCCCGCGTTCCATCGCCCATAGGTCGGCGACGTCCTCCACCACGCAGATCTGGCCATTGGCGCGGCGGTCGTCGAGACAGATCGGGCAGAGGTCGCCGGTGCCGATGTTGCCGCAGTTCAGGCATTCGCGCGCGGTATTGGCCACACGCATCATCGCCTCGGCCAATGGCCGCATCAGCTGGCCGCGCTTCTTGATGAGCTGCAACACGGCACGCCGCGCCGACCGGGGGCCGAGCCCCGGCAGGCGGGCCATGATCTCGATCAGGGCCTCGATATCCTTGGGCGCGTCGGTCAAGGCCGGCTCAGAACGGCAGCTTCATGCCGGGCGGCAGGCCCATGCCCTCGGTCAGCTTTCCCATCTCTTCCTGGCTCTTTTCCTGCGCCCGCGACTGCGCGTCCTTGATCGCGGCCAGGATCAGGTCCTCGACCACTTCCTTGTCGTCCTGGTTGAAGATCGACGGGTCGATGTCGAGCGCCGTCAACTCGCCCTTGGCGGTGGTAGTCGCCTTCACCAGTCCGGCGCCGGATTCGCCGGTGACCGTGATCGACGCTAGGCTTTCCTGCATCTCGGCCATCTTGGTCTGCATGTCCTGCGCCTGTTTCATGATCTTGGCCATGTCGCCAAGACCGCCCAAACCTTTCAGCATCTCGTCAGTCTCCATCTGTCATTCATCTTCGAACGGGTCCCAGTCCTCGGGAAGATCATCCGGGTCGGGAAGATCGGGCAGCGCCTCGGCCTCGGCCTGCGCCAAGAGTTCCGCGCGGGTGCGGATCGCGGCGATGCGCGCCTGCGGAAAGGCCGCCTTCACCGCCTTGAGCAACGGGTGCTGTTCCAGTTCCACCTCGAGTGCGGTACGGTCGGCCTGCTCGGCCTCGGCGATGGACGGCCCGCCGCCGGCATTGGCGACCGAAATCGCCCAGCGCACGCCGGTGCCCAGTTGCAGCGCGCGGCCCATGCGCTGCGCAAGGTCGGCCGGGGCGTTGTCGGTCGGCTGAAACTCGATGCGGCCGGGGGCGTAGCTGACCAGCCTGAGGCAGGTCTTCACCTCGACAAGCAGCTTGATGTCGCGCGCGGCCTCGATCAGGGCGACGACACTTTGAAAGGTCGGGTAGAGCGACAGGTCCGGTCCCGGCTCGGGCTGCAAGGCGGCCTGCGCGCCGCCACCATTGCCGCGCGGCGCGGGAGCCTGCGCGCGCGGCGCCTGCGTCGGCTCCGGGCTGGCCATCTGGCGCACGGGGCCACCGCCCAAGGGCGCAGGCGTCGATTGCAGTTTTTTCACAAGGTCGCCCGGCGTCGGCAGATCGGCCACATGGGTCAGGCGGATCACCGCCATCTCGGCCGCCATCATCGCGTTGGGCGACAGTGCGACCTCTTCCAGCGCCTTCAGCAGCATCTGCCACATCCGCGTCAGCACGCGCATCGGCAGCCGCTCGGCGAGCGACCGGCCGCGCGTCCGCTCCTCGGGCGCGATGGTGGGGTCCTCGGCCGCCTCGGGCGTGATCTTGATGACGCTCAGCCAATGCGTGATCTCGGCCAGGTCACGCAGCACGGCGACCGGGTCGGCGCCATCGGCATATTGCGCCCCCAGTTCCGACAGCGCGCCGGCGGCATCGCCACCCATGATCGCCTCGAACAGGTCGAGCACCCTTCCCCGGTCGGCCAGCCCCAGCATTGCGCGCACCTGGTCGGCTGTGGTCTCGCCCGCACCATGGGCGATGGCCTGGTCCAGCAGGCTCATCGCGTCGCGGACGGAGCCTTCGGCGGCGCGCGTGATCAGCGCCAGCGCATCCTCGGCGATGCGGGCGTTTTCCTGCGCCGCGATCTTCTGCAGATGCGCGATCATCACCTCGGGCTCGATCCGGCGCAGGTCGAAGCGCTGGCAGCGCGACAGGACCGTGACCGGCACCTTGCGGATCTCGGTCGTCGCGAACAGGAATTTCACGTGCGGCGGCGGTTCCTCCAGCGTCTTCAAGAGCGCGTTGAACGCGCTTGTCGACAGCATGTGAACCTCGTCGATTATGAAGATCTTGTAGCGCGCCTGCGCCGCGCGGTAGCTCACCGTCTCGATGATCGCGTCGCGAATGTTCTGGACGCCGGTGTTCGACGCCGCGTCCATCTCCATCACGTCGACATGGCGGCCTTCGGTGATCGCGACGCAGTTCTGGCAGGTGCCGCAAGGGTCGGTCGTCGGCCCGCCCTGCCCGTCCGACCCGATGCAGTTCAGCCCCTTGGCGATTATCCGCGCCGTGGTGGTCTTGCCGGTGCCACGAATCCCCGTCAGCATGAAGGCCTGCGCGATCCGGTCGGCCTGGAACGCGTTCTTCAGCGTGCGGACCATCGCCTCCTGACCGATCAGGTCGGCAAAGGTCGCCGGGCGGTATTTCCGCGCCAGAACCTGATAGCCGGTGTCGGGTGTGTCGGTCATCGTTCCTCGGGCTGCTTGGGGTCGCATCAGACCCTAGTGAAGCGTCGCTGCAAGGTCCATGGTGAAGCGAGGCCGGGCACGTCCGCTTTGCCATGAACCGCCGAGGTGCAGATGGCCGAACATACCCCTTCCCCGATCCTGCTGAAGGCGATGACGCTGTTCTTCTGGCTCATGTCCGGCGCGGCGCTCCTGTTCTGGCTCGGCGGCGTGGTCTGGCCCGGCGGCTTGCGCGGGTTGATGGCGGCGCTCGGGCCGAGCGTGGTGGCGCTGTTCGGCGCGCTGCACATCCCGGCCGCGATTACCGGCGTGCTGCTGTGGCAATGGACGCGCCGCAGCCTGCCGCCGCGCAGGCGGGTGATGCTGGAGGGGGCAGCTCTCTACTTCGGGTTGGCGGTACTGCTCGGGATATTCCTGAACTACCTGCTGGTGTCCACGATGGGATCGGTGGTGAACCCGGCGATGCCGGGAGGCTGAGGCTGCGGGGGGAGAGGCCCTATCGGGGACGTTTCTGCGAAACGACCCTGTCGGGCGATGCGCATCGCGCCTGTGGCGCGATATGCTGGGGTGAGAGGCTGGACAACGACCCAAGCGAGGCTCGTTACGGCTGCTTCCTTCCGGACCTGACCGGGTTGGCGAGGTGCCTGCCCGCGCCAACCTCTCATGCCCCACTTAGGAAATTCACCGGCGGCGCGCAAGGGGCGTGGCTCAGCCGGGGCTGCGTTCGGCCCACCCGGCAAAGATGCGTTCGAGGAACACCACGAAGTAGAACAGCACGATGCCAAGGGCGGCCAGGGCGAAGAGCACCGCGAACATCAGCGGGTAATCCGCGCTGATCCGCCCCGAATCGAACAGGTCGCCCAGGCCCCGGCCATGCGGCGACACGATCTCCATCAGGTTGGTGCCGATGAAGGCGAGCGTCACCGCCACCTTCAGCGCGCCGAAGAACTCCGGCAAGGTCTTGGGCAGCGCAATCTTCCAGAAGATCGTGACGTTCGACGCGCCGAGCGAGCGCAGGATGTCGCGGTATTCCGGCTCCAGCGTGCTGAGGCCGATGGAAACCGACACCGCGATGGGAAAGAACGAGATCATGAAGGCGATCATGACCGTGTTGAAATCGTGCTGGCCGACGAACATCAGCGCGACGATGGGCACCACCGTCGCCTTGGGGATGGCGTTGAACCCCACGAGGATCGGGTAGAGCCCTTCGCGGGCGAAGCGGGAAAAGCCCATGACCATGCCGACGAGCGTGCCGAAGATGACGGCGAGGCCGAGGCCGGCGACGGTCCGCCACAGCGTTTCCCAAGCCTTGATCAGGAACAGGTCCCAGAACCGGATGTAGCGCGGGATCAGGTCGGAGGGGCTCGCCATCCGGTAGTCGGGCAGTTGGTGGTACCAGACCGCCCATTCCCACAGCACGAGGATGCCGACGATGAAGAGCGTCGGCGCGAGGATCTTGCGCAGCGTGTCGGTCATGCCCGTGCCTCCGCCGGTTCGCTGTGGTCGTCGGCGGGCGCATCCGCCTCGCTCGCGCGGCCTTGGGCGACCTGGATCTGGTGGCGCAGCGTGGCGAGCATGCTGACGGCCTTCGGCGAATAGAGATCGTCGAGCGTGCGGGGACCGGGCAGATCGACGTCCAGCACGTATTGTGCGTGCGCCGGACGTCCCGACATCACCAGCACCTGATCGGCGAGGAACACGCTTTCGCGCAGGTCATGGGTGATGAGCAGGCAGGTGAACGGCTCTTCCCGCCGCAGGTCGTGCATGGTGCACCACAGGTCCTCGCGGGTGAAGGCGTCGAGCGCACCGAAAGGTTCGTCGAGGATCAGCACGTCAGGCTTGTGGATGATCGACCGGCACAGGCTCGCGCGCTGGCGCATGCCGCCCGACAGCTCGGACGGACGCTTCTCGGCAAAGCCGGTCAGGCCCACAAGCTCCAGCAGATGATGCGCGCGCTCCGTCGCCTCGGCTTTGGTCATCGGCGATTTCACGATCTCCATCGGCAACAGGATGTTCTGCAGGATCGTGCGCCATTCCAGCAGCACCGGGTTCTGGAACGCCATGCCGACGGTCGGGCGGGGCGAGGTCACGAGCTTGGAATGCAACCAGACCTGCCCCTCGTCCGGTTTCATCAGCCCCGACACCAGCCGCGTCAGGGTGGACTTGCCGCAGCCCGAGGGCCCGACCACCGCGCAAAAGCTGTTCTCGGCCACCTTCATCGACAGGTTGTCGAGCACCGGAAGCGGCCCCGCCTTTGTGCGGTAGGCGTGCGTCACCTCGCGCAGTTCGATCATGTAGGGGGCTTGGGCCATGGCGGTCTTTCGCAAAACGGGGGTCCGGGGCCGCGGCAAGGGCGGCCCCGGGCGGGGATTGGCGTCAGCGCGGGATCACTCCGGGGCGACCATCAGCACTTCTGCCTCCGGCAGGTAGGCGTCGGTGAAATAGAGCGACGCGTCGGGTTCGTTCTGGAATTCGTAGACCAGGCCCATCTGCTCGATCGCGGTCGCCATGCGGTCGGGGTCGATGTTGCCCATCCCGTTCTCCACCACCCAGGGCGTCAGGATGTTGGCGTCGAGCGCCAGTTCGAGACGCCGCGTCTCCAGCTCCAGGTCGCCGGCGGGGTTGCGTTCGAGCACCGCGGCGGCGCCGGCGGCAGGGTCGGCCGCGGCATCGGCCACGCCCATCGCGATGGCGCGGAGCGCGCCGGTCACGGCCTCGGGGTTGGCGGCGGCGAAGTCGGTGTTCACGATCACCGCGTTGCCGTAGAGCGCGACGCCGTGATCCGCGAAGAGGATGGTGGTGATGTCATCCTCAGGCACGCCAAGACGCGCGAGCGAAAGGTAGGACGAGAAGTTGAAGCCGGTCACGCTGTCGACGTTGCCCTCGGCCAGCATCGGCTCGCGCGTCGGGAAGCCGACCGGCTCGACGGTGATCGTCGACACGTCGATGTCGTTCACGGCGGCGAGGATCGGAAACTGCGCCCAGGCGCCATCCGGCGGCGGCGCGCCGAGGATCGAACCTTCGAGATCCTCGATCCCGCTGATGCCCTGGCTGACGCGGCCAACGATGGCGAAGGGCGGGCTGTCATAGACCATCATCGCCGCGATCACCGGCGCGCCGGGGTTCTGGTCGAGAAAGCGGATCAGGCTGTTGATGTCGGCGAAACCCAGCGGGAAAGCGCCCGACGCGACCTTGGGAATGGCATCGAGCGAGCCCTCGCCGGCCGCGACGGAGACGTTCAGCCCCTCGGCCGCGAAATACCCGTTGTCTATGGCGAGGAAATAGGGCGCGGCCGGACCTTCGAAGCGCCAGTCGAGGGCGAAGTTGATGTCGAGATCCTGGGCGGCGAGCGGGGTCGCCGCCATCAGGGCCGCGACGAGGGGGGGAATGACACGGGTAAACAAGCGGAGTCTCCTTTGACTGTGCGGGCGCAGTTTCCTTGACCTTGGACACAACAGCGATCGCGCACCCCCCCGTCAACGGGCGGCCCGCCTGCGAATGAGGCGTTTGCGCAAGTCCTGCACAGCCGGGGAGTGTGGTGCATAACTATTAAGCAGAGGGACCGTATGCGCTTAAAGACGCATCAGATAGCGAGCGAATCCGTTTTGCTCGATCCCGCCCGGGATCAGGCCCAGTTCTTTGGCCCTGGCGGCATGGCCCGCGGCACCGGGCCCTGTGTGCACCAACACCTCGACCCCGCCCAGCGGTGTGAAGCGAAAGCTCGGCTCGATCTGCGGGTCCAGCGGGTGCTCGGCGCTCGCGATGTAACTCACCAGCGCGCTGCGCACGGGATCGGCACTGACCAGAACGGTTTCACAGGCCGCCGCCGCCGGGAAATGCCCGCCCCCCGCGGCGCGGTAGGCGTTGGAGACGAGCAGGAACCGGTCCGTGTCCCGCACCGGCTGGCCGCTGCTAAGGCACAGGTCGCGGATGCGCCCCGGCCCCTCGCGGATCTCGTCACCCTCGACATTGGTGCGCGCGATCTGGCTCAGGTCGATCGCGTAGCGCAGCCCGTCCATCCGGTCGAAATTGTAGCTGGCAAAGCAAAGGTCGATCATCGGTTGCGGCGCGCCCTGCCGCGCCGGGTCGATCAGGTGGAAGGCCGCGGCGCTCCGCTCCAGCCACTCACGCACCTGCGCACCCGTCGCGCACAGCAGCGCGAGGCCATTGGTATAGGCGTAGAGATCGGCGGCATGGCGCAGCAGGATCTCGCCCGCCGGGACGTCGGTGTAATGCCCCGGCCCGCCCCTGCCCCCGGCGCGGAACGGCGTGGTGACCGAGATCAGCGGCAGCGCGGCCAGATCGTCCCGCTCGGCCACGATTGGCGCGACGGCGGCGCGCTGTGCGTCTGCGATCAGTTGCGTCGCGGCGCAGGGCGCGAGCAGGCTGAAATAGGTTTCCAGCGGCACCGCGCTCTGCCCCAGCGGTCGGGCGGAATAGGCGCGCGTCAGCCGGTGCCCACGCGCCATCTGTTGGCGAAACACCGGCAGGCCATGCAGGTGTCGGCGCAACGTCTTGCGGTCCTCGGCGATGGCCTCCGACGGTGCGCGCAGGGTGACGTTGGACGTGCTCACCCGCCAGGGGCCATCCGGCGTCGCGCGGAGTTCGAGGTCGATCTGGCCCAGATGCGAGCCCCAGAAGCCGGGCTGAACCAGCGCCGCGCGACCTGCCGGACTGGGAGTGTCGTCGGGCCGCGGAAAGACACCATGGGTGTGACCGGCCACGACCACGTCGACGCCGTCGATCTGCGACAACAGCCGGCCGACGTTCTCGCCCTCCGCCGCGTCACCCTCCAGCCCCAGACCGCTATGGGCCAGCACGATGACCAGATCGACCCCCTGGGCCCGCATCTGCGCCACTTCGCGACGGACGGCGGGCAGGATCGCGCCCACTTCCATCTGCCCGTCAAGTTGCGCTCGGGCCCAGCGCATGACCTGCGGCGGGGTTGCGCCGGTGACGCCGACCCGCAATCGGCGCCTTATGCCGGTTTCATCGACCAGAACACGTTCGAGAATGGCGTGCCGGACCACGACATCCGGGCCGGCGCCGAGCCGTCGCGCATTGGCCAAGACGACCGGGTAGCTTGCCGCGGACAGCGTGCGGTCCAGGACCGCCAGGCCGAAATCGAAATCGTGGTTGCCCAGCGTCGCGGCATCGTATCGCAAGGCATTCATCGCCGCGATCATCGGGTGGGTCTCGCCCGTCGGCATCAGTTCGGACAGCGCGGCATCGGCCAGCGGCGCGCCCTGCAACGTGTCGCCATTGTCGAAAAGCAGCGTGTTCGGGCATTCGGCACGCGCCTGTTCGATCAGCGCGGCCACACCGGCCAGCCCAACTGCGTCATCGCGGCAATCGGAATAGTAGTTGAATGGAAAAAGGTGCGCATGCAGATCGGACGTCGCCAACACGCGTAAGCGCAGCACGACATCTTTCTCGGTCGCGCGCGCGGCTTCTTCAGCCACTGCCCCCGTTACGATCATGACCTATCCCGTTGCTACCCCGTAGAAAATATGGAATGGCGGCCGCATTCGGTGAACCGTGTTAAATGGCGAGCGCCTGTTTTTTGCCCCGCATTGCGCCATTTGTGACAAACGGGTCATACCTTAGGTCAGGTGAGTATCGGAAAGGGCGCGTGCCATGCGGCTTGCGGAAACGGTGACCTTTGGCGGATCGGACCTGGACCGGGCCGCCGCCGAGCGGAAAGACGCAGCCGCGCTGCACAGGATGCTCGCGCATGAGGGTCGCGTGATCGCGCTGTGGCGCGGCAAGCCGCTGGTCGACGGCAATCCGGCCGACGGGGCCAGTGCGCTCGTGGCGCTGCGGGCGGATCATCCGGTGCTGAAACTGGCGGCGGATCCACCGATTTTCCTCGGCCGCGTCGCGGGCACACCGATCTTTGCACAGGACATCTCGGGCTGGACCCCGACCGAGCCGGTGGACGAGGCGCAGATCGGCGCCTTTCTCGACCCGAGCGTGCAAATGCATCCGGCCGCACCCGACGGTTCCGCGTTTCGCGAGTTGCGCACCGTCATGACCACGCTCGCGCCCCGCGACGCGGAGCTTGCCGCAACCGCCCGCGCGCTGTGGAACTGGCACCAGTCGCACGGGTTCTGCGCGAAATGCGGGGCGGCCTCGGTCATGGCCGACGGCGGGTGGCAACGGGTCTGCCCGGAGTGTGGGGCGCATCATTTCCCCCGCACCGATCCCGTGGTCATCATGCTGATCACGCGCGGCGACCGGGTGCTTCTGGGCCGTTCGCCGGGATGGCCCGAGGGGATGTATTCGCTTCTGGCAGGCTTTGTCGAGCCGGGCGAGACGATAGAGGGCGCGGTGCGCCGCGAGGTGTTCGAGGAAACCGCCGTGCGCGTCGGGCGCGTCGACTATCTTGCCGGCCAGCCCTGGCCGTTTCCCTCGTCGCTCATGATCGGTTGTCGGGGCGAGGCGACGAGTGACGAGATCGTCGTCGACCCCGTCGAGATCGAGGCGGCGCAGTGGGTGTCCCGCAGCGAGATGCTGACCGTCTTCGCGGGCCAGCACCCCCTGATCCGTCCGGCGCGCCGCGGCGCGATTGCCCGTTTCCTGATCGAACACTGGTTGGCCGACCGCCTAGACTAGGCGCGCGTTGCAACAATCTGGCCTGACCATGACCTGCGGAGTTGCCGGCCAAGGCCGACGTCTGCTATCTTCAATGAAAAGACGAAAAACAATAAGATCGAGCAGAGGTCAGGACATGCCGTACATATTGCCCGCGCAGCGGATGGCGTTTTTCTTTTCGCCCAAGTCGGGGGGCACGTCGCTACGGGCCTTCCTGTTTCACGCGGAAAACGGGTTCCCGTTCCGGGACTATTCGGTGCAGGGGGTGTGGTACGACGCCAATAGGCTGGCCGGGAACTACCGGTTCAACCACCGCAGCCAGGAAGGCGTGGAGAGATTTCGCCGCTTCGCGCTGCTGCGTGATCCGGTCACCCGCTTTCTGTCGGGCTATTCCAACCGCGTCCTGCATTTCCGCGAGCTGAGCATCGAGGCCGCGGGCCCGATGCTGCTGCAAGAGGGGCTTCCACCCGACCCCGACATCACCACCTTCACGGAAAACTATGTCGGCTATCTGCGCTGTTCCAAACCGGTGGCGCGGCATTTCCTGAAACAACAGAAGTTCATCGGCTCCGATCCCGCGTATTACGAACGCATCTTCACGCTGGAAAGGATCGACGAGCTGGCGGCATTCGTGAATGCCGAATGCAAGACCGATGCGCGGATGCCGAGACTGCAGACCGGAGGCCCGAAGCTCGATTTCTTCGCATTGCCCGAGGATGTGCAATACGATGTTTTGAACATCTGCCGGCATGATATCGCATTCCAGATCATGCCCGAGTATTGGCGTCCCTATGCGCATCTGATCGAAGCACCGGTTGCCGCGCCCGCCGATCTGGCCACGACCGCAATTGCCGGTTAAGTCTGGGCGGGCAGGTCCAAACGGTTGGGACGAGTGAGATGAAGTTCAAGGTATCCGAAGAGGTCGACGCGCCACAGGCAATGGTCTGGACGCGGTTCACGGATTTCAGCGGCTTCGAGAACGATGCCCGCGGCCGTGGCGCCACGATCACGCGGGTCGGCAACTGGACCACGACCGCGGAAGGCGTCGAGTGGCGGGGCGAGGTGACGATCCGCGGCAAGGCGCGCGCCGTCTCGGCCAGGGTCGCGCGGCTGGTCCCGCAGGAGCTTTGCCTGATCGATAGCCGCATCGGCGGGATGGAATGCGGCTACGAGATGACCTTCGTCCCGGTCTCCGCCGATGTCACCGAGGTGTCGATTGTGCTGGAGCTGTCGGCCGACACGCTGGCCGCGCGGCTTCTGTTGCAGACACTGAAACTGGCCCGCAGTCGGGTGATGCTGCGCCTGCAGGGCATGCTCGCGCGGCAGGGCAACGCGGTTGAAGCCGCGTATCGTAAACAGAAGAACGCCTGAGGGGTCAGGGCTGGCTCGACCCGGCCTTGCGCTGCCGGGCGCGTTCGATGCCAAGCTGCCGTTCGCGCAGGATGATCAGGATTCCGGCAATCACGATCATCGCGCCACCGGCCAGCATCGCCGCCCCCGGCACCTCGCCGAAGATCGTGTAGCCCACGAGGATCGACAGCAGCATCGAGGTATATTCGAACGGCGCGATCAGCGACGCGTCGGCGTGGCGGTAGCTGGTCGTCAGCAAGATCTGCCCCACACCGCCCAGCAAACCCGCCAGGACCAGCAGGGCCAGCACGCCCGCCGAGGGCAGCGCCCAGCCCCATGGCAGCGTCAGAAGCGACAGCAGCGTCGCCGTGATCGAGAAATAGAAGACGATGGCCGAGGTCGTCTCGGTCTGCACCAGCTTGCGAACGAAGACCTGCGCCAGCGCGGCGCAGACTGCCGACAAGAGCACGATCACCGCGCCCAGCGTCTCCCGCGTGTCAACCCCGGCGGGATCGACCTGCAGCCGTGGGCTGAGCACGATCAGCACCCCCACCAGCCCCAGAACCACCATCGACAGGCGGAACAGGCGCACATCTTCGCCAAGAAACATCGCCGCGAAGATGACGACGAGGATCGGCGCGGCGTAGCCGATCGCCGTCACTTCGGGCAGGGGCAGCAGGCCCAGACCGGCAAAACCGAGCCCCATGGACGTGGTGCCGACCAGCCCGCGCCAGACATGGCCCATGGGGTTCGCGGTGCGCAGCCCGGTGTGCAACTCGCCCCGGATCGCCAGCCAGACCCCGATGACCGGGATCGCGAAGAGCGAGCGGAAGAACACCGCCTGTCCCGGCGGGATCGAGTCGGAGGTCGCCTTGATGATCGCGGACATGGCCACGAAGACGCAGACGGACAGGATCTTGAACGTGATGCCGCGCAGCGGGGACATGGAACACCCGAGGGAGGGAATGATGGGACCCTACGCGCGAGATCGCGGGGGTTCAATCGCCCGTGACGGGTGCCGCGAGACCGGTCAGGATCGGGCAATCGGGCCGCTCGTCCCCCGCACAGGCATGGACGAGGTCGGCCAGCACGCGCCGCATTTCCGTCAGCTCCGCCATCTTGGCGTCGATCTCTCCCAGATGCGTCTGGGCCACGGCCTTCACGTCGGCGCTGGCCCGCCCGCGATCCTCGTAGAGCGCCAGAAGGGTCCGGCATTGCTCGATCGAAAATCCGAGGCTCCGCGCACGCGCGATGAAGGCCAGCTTGTGCAGGTGTGCCTCGGTGAAGCGACGATACCCGTTGCCACCCCTCAGCGGCGCGATCAGCCCGATTTCCTCGTAATAGCGGATCGTCTTGGCGGGCAGGCCGGCGGCCTCGGACACTTCACCGATATTCATGCGGCCTCCATCCGGCGCAGGCGCAGTGCGTTCAGCACCACGAGGACCGAGCTGGCCGCCATCGCGCCCGCCGCCAGCATCGGGTTCAGGAACGGACCGCCGAAGAGCGCCAAGAGCCCCGCCGCGACCGGGATCAGGGCAATGTTATAGCCGAATGCCCAGACCAGGTTTTGCGCGATGTTGCGCAACGTCCGCCGCGACACTTCCAGCGCGGTGACGACGCCGGTGGGCGCGCCCGAGACCAGCACGACATCGCCCGCCTCGATCGCCACATCGGTGCCGGTGCCGAGCGCGATGCCGACATCCGCCTCGGCCAGCACGGCAGCGTCGTTGAGCCCGTCGCCCACGAAGGCGACGCGCTGCCCCTCGGCCCGCCATACGGCCACCTGCGCGCGCTTGTCGGCGGGGCTGAGGCGGGCGTGGGCACGGGCGATGCCCAGCTCCGCGGCAACGGCGGCAACCGGCCCCTCGGCATCGCCGGACAGGAGCGCGACATCGACGCCCCGCGCCGTCAGCGCGGCGACGGCGCGGGCGGCGTCAGGCTTCAATGGGTCGGACAGCGACAAATAGCCGAGGTAGAGGGCGCCGCGCGCGACGTGGATCTCGGTCGCGGTCGATGCGACCGTCGGCGGCACGGCGACACCCTCGCCTTCGAGAAAGGCGCGGCTGCCGACGCGGAGCGTCTCACCCGCCACCCGGGCGACAACGCCCGCCCCGGTCCGCGCCTCGAACCCGGTGACGGTCGCGGGGGCGATGCCCCGCGCCGCAGCCTCGGCCAGCACGGCGCGGGCCAGCGGATGTTCCGACGCCGTCTCGGCCCCGGCGGCCAGCGACAGCAGCGTCGCGGTATCGCTGTCGCGCGTTACCTCGATGCCGGTCACGGCCGGGCGCCCTTCGGTGAGGGTGCCGGTCTTGTCGAAGGCGACGAGGTCGACCTTGGACAGCTCCTGCAGCGCGTCGCCCTTGCGGAACAGCACACCCAGTTCCGCCGCGCGTCCGGTGCCGGCCAGGATCGAGACCGGCGTGGCGAGACCCATGGCGCAGGGGCAGGCGATGATCAGGACGGACACGCCGATGACCAGCGCCTTCACCGGGTCCGGCCCCCAGATCAGCCAGCCACCGGCCGCGAGCAGCGCGATGACCAGCACCACCGGCACGAACACCGCCGTCACCCGGTTGATCAGCGACTGCACCGGCAGGCGCGTTGCCTGCGCGTCCTCGACCATGGCGACGATGCGGGCGAGCACCGTGTCCGACCCGACTGCCGTGGCGCGGTAGACCAGCGTGCCGGTGCCGTTCACCGTGCCCGCGGTGACGCCATCGCCCGCGGATTTTTCAACAGGCACCGGTTCGCCCGTCAGCATCGCTTCGTCGATCCAGCTTGCGCCCTCGGTCACTTCGCCGTCCACCGCGACGCGCTGGCCCGGTTTCAGCCGCAGCAGGTCGCCGCGACGAAGCTCCGCCACCGGCACCTCGCGCTCGACGCCCGCGTCGATGCGCAACGCGGTGTCGGGGCGGAGCGCCATCAGGCTGCGGATCGCCGCGCCCGCTTGCCCGCGCGCGCGCGCCTCGAGCCAGCGACCGAGGAGGATCAATGTCACGATCACCGCCGCCGCCTCGAAATAGACAAAGCGCCCGGTTTCGGGAACCAGCGCGGGCGCGAAGGTGACGAAGGTGGACCAGGCCCAGGCAGCGCTCGCGCCCAGCACCACGAGGCTGTTCATCTCCGGCGCTCCCTTCAGCAGCGCCGGCACGCCGAGGCGGTAGAACACCCGCCCCGGACCGGCCAGGACCGCGGTGGTCAGCACGAACTGCACCAGATGCAGGGGGAAGGTGCCGAAGGTCATCATCTGCCAGTGGTGGAAGGCGGGGATGATATGCCCACCCATCTCCAGCACGAAGACCGGTAGGGTCAGCGCGGCGGCGACAAGGAACGCACGGCGCACCGGGGCGGCTTCATCGGCGGGGGCTGCAGGGGCCTCCGGCTCGGCCTCGATCCGCGTCACCGGATAGCCGACCTTGTCCATCGCCGCCTCGACCTGTGCCCAGTCGGCGCCGTCGGCAAGCCGCAAATCGGCACGCTTCAGCGCCAGGTTCACCTGAGCCTCCAGCACCTCCGGCAGCGCGGTCAGGGCGGTTTCGGCGCGCGACGCGCAGCCGCCGCAGCTGAGGTTGCCGACAGACACCCGCAGCGCGTGGCCACCGGCAGGCGCGACCGGATAGCCGGCCTTGTCCATCGCGGCGGACAGCGCCGCCGCATCGAACCCGTCGCCGGTCAGCAGGTCGGCGCGGCGGGTGGCGAGGTTCACCTGCGCCGACAGAACGCCGGGCACCGCCGCCAGCGCGGTTTCGGCGCGGGCGACGCAACTGCCGCAGGTCAGGTTTTCGACGGAGTAGCGGCGCGATACGCCGGGGGCGGTGTCTTTGGGCATGGGTGTTCCTTCCAGACCCCTCACATAAGGCCTCCAGTCACTGGAAGGTCAAGGGGCTGAATTGGAGGAAGCCCGCAGGGTCACTCGGCCGCGTCGACCTGCTCCAGATCGGCGTCCAGATCGTAGCCGAAGCTCCGCGCGATGGCGCCGCAGCGGTTGCGCACCACCCCGGTCTGAGCCCGGCTGAGTTCGGTGCGCCACAGATTACGCTCCTGATGCGCATCGGAGGCTCGGAACAGCCGGCCGGGTGCGTCCACCCCCGCATGGTCGAGGATCTTGCCCATCGCGCCCGGCACGTCGGCAACAAGATCCTCGTAGCGCATCGTCAGCACGCGGTCGGGAAAGGCAGCCGCGACGGAGGTCATGATCTGCACCGCCTCGATCCAGTAGTTGCAGGCTCCGTGAAGGTCCGGGATCTTGACCTGCCGGCCCAGCACCAGGCTTGCGACCACGTTCAGCGGGTTGCGCACAAGATGCAGAAACCGGGCCGCCGGCATCTCCATCGCGATCAAAGGCGCGCCATAGACATTCTGCGGCGTCTTGTCGAACCAGCGGTAGGGGCCCGTGATCCCCTTCGCCTGCGCGAATGCGGTGATGTAGTTGCGCTGCAACTCGGACTTGTTGCGGCTTCGGTTGAGTACGGTCTCGAACGCCTCGGGGCTCACGCCATCCATCTCGCGATGTTTCTTGAGCAAGTTGTTGTTGCGATAGGGCTGCCAGCTGTGCGGCGTGCGAAACGGCTCCGCCCAGCGGAAGAAATGGGTTTCCTCGGGGCAGATGAAATAGGGCACCCGGCGCAACAGATCGCGGGTCAGCGTGGTGCCGGACCGGACCGCGCCCACGATGAACAGCGGGCGGCCATCCGCCTGCGGGGCTTGCCCGTCGCCGCCATTCGTTGTGTCTTGCACCGTCACTCTGCAGCCTCCTCGGCGAAATGGACATCGTGAGACCCCGACCGGCCGGTGCGCGCGAGCGCCTTCAGGATCGCTTTGGCGTGGTCGCCGTCCGGATCGAACGGGATCGCGACGCCGTTGGGCGCGCGTTTCAGCGCCTCGCCCTGCGCACCGATATCGAAACCGTAGACAGGCAGGCCGGTCGCCAGCATCTCGTGCGTCACGAATGAAAAGGTCTCGGGCCAGATCGAGGGCACCAGCCAGGCCGTGACGCCGTAGCGCTCGGCAAGATGCCGGATATCCTCACGCTGGTAGCTACCGTGCAGCCTGAGCGTCGGCGGGCGGGAAAAGGACGTGTCCATGTTCCCGATCAGCACCAGTTTCGGCCCGCCGTCGCGCGCCACGACCTCGGCCATGTCGCAAAGCACGCCCGCCCCCTTCTGCCGGTTCAGGTTGCCCAGCACGGCCAGCGTGCCCTGGGCGCCTGCCGCCTGCGTGTGTGGCGTGATGCGGCCGATCCGCACGATCGCCGTGTGCGGGCGATAGACGATCCGTTCTGCCACGCCCGGATAGCTGGCGATGATCTGACGCCGGCTCGATTCCGAGAACACCGTGATCTCGTCACAGCAGGCAAGAAACCGTTCCCAGGCGTCTTGCCAGGCCCACAGCATAACCTCGCCGCCATCCGGGCGGCGCAAGCGGTGCGCCGGGTCGGGGTTGTCGCGACGCACCGGCCCGCGATAGGTGCCGTCGGCGTTCAGCAGGCAATAGGACGGGGTGATCATGAAGTAATCGTGCACCCGTGCCTCGATCCGGTCCGGACGGCCGATGCGCCGCAGCGACAGCATCGCCTCCGGCAGGCTGGCCGGATCGCGGTCGCCCACGCCGCAGGAATAGATGATCCTGAGCTCGGGAACCGGCGCAAGCATCCGGCGCACATGGCCCAGATCGCCGGTCGCGCCGGCCAACACGCCGCCCGGCCCGTGCACCTCGAACTGCCAGCGATGCGGCCCGCCCACCCGCAGGATCAGTGCATATTGCCCCTGCGCCGTGCGCGCGCCGATCTCGGCATCGAGCGCGTGATCGGCGCCGCCCCCCATGGAATGCGCCAGATAGATCGGCAGGGCGTCGAGGCTCATGTAGCCGGCCATCGCCACCGCAAGCGCCAGCCGCGGCGTGCGCAGCGGATCGCGCCCGATGTAGGCCTGAACCTCGAGGTCGTAGGCCGGATAGCGCCGCGCGATCATGGCGTTGGCGCGCATCACCAGCGCCTCTTTCGTGTCGCCGCCAAAGCTCTGCCCGCCGCGATGCTCGACGAACACGCTGGGCAGGCAAACATGGCGCCCGCCCGCCCGCCGGGTCTTCTGGCACCAGTCCACCTCTTCGCCGTAGCCGCGGCCGAATGCGGTGTCGAACCGCGGTTCGCGGCCGAACCAGCGCGCGTTCATCGCCATGCAGAACCCGACGCCGGTAGGCGCCGACGGCAACCGGTCGGGCACCGACAATGATTGCGCCGCCAGGTCGATCCGGTCGACCAGACCATCGGGCAGCGGCACCGCCCGGCAGATCATCGGCGCCGAAAAGATCTCGGCGTCGTTCGACATCGGCGTGACCGATGCGATCTTGGGGTCGTGGTCGAAGGGCGCGATCAGCCGCGAGGCCCAGCCATCGGGCACATGGGCGTCCGAGTTGAGCAAGACGACATGGCCGGCGTGATGTTCAGCCTGTTCGAAGCCCCGGTTCACGGCCCCCACGAACCCGAGGTTCTGATCCAACTCGATCAGCGTCACCTGCCCGCGCCGTTGATCGACCCAGGCGCGCAGGAACGGCCTGACGCGCGCATCGGTCGACGCGTCGTCGATCACGATCAGGTGCCAGTCGACATCGGTATGTGCCTCGACCCGGCGCAGCGTTTCGGCCAGCAGGTCGAACGCATTGTGCACCGGCAGGATGATCGTGATCGGGCGGCGCGACCTCGGGTGCGCCCGCGACGCGAAATAGCGCGCGTCGATCGGCAGGCCCTCGGTCACGGCCTCCAGACCCATCACATGCTTCACGCGGGTCCGCGCGGCTGCGTCGCGCGTCACGGCCCAGCGCAACAGAGCCGGGGCCGCCCGCACGAGGTCCGCGACAAAGGCGCGCCGCAGGCGTCGCGTCGCGGCGGGGCTGGGCGGGTCGGACGGGTGTGGCGCCGGAAGCGAAAGCTCCTCCCCCGACGCGAGCGGGATATGAAGCATGAGCGGCCGAACGCCTTCGGGCGCCTCGATCTCGAACCCTGTGTTGAGCTCGAAGCCGAACCGGCGCGCCACGTCGGCACGCTGAATCCAGGGCACCACGGTCGCCTCGCCATCCGGCCAGCTCAGTCGGACAGAGGGCGCGCAGGTCCAGCCGATGATGCGGGTCTGGCCGCTTGCGCGCTTGATCTGTTCGATATGCCCCAGCCGCCGCCGCCGATCCCGCGGCAGCGAAAACCCGCCAAGCCGGTCGGCATGGTGAGCCGTGTAGCGAAGGTAAAGGGCGTGGAGGCGAAAGAGCACCGTGGTTTTTTTCTTTCATTGGCCGCGGGTGCGCACAAGCGCCCGTGGATCACAGCAAGGACGCCAGATAACGCCCATATGCGTTCTTGCCAAACAGAGATGCACGCTCGGCAAGTTGCTGAGCGGATATCCACCCCTGGGTATAGGCGATCTCGTCGGGGCTGCCGGTCTGCATGCCTTGCCGCTCTTCCAGCGTGCGCACGAAATTTCCGGCGTCAAGAAGGCTGCCGTGCGTCCCGGTGTCGAGCCAGGCATAGCCCCGGCCCATGCGGCTCACGCGCAGGCTGCCATCGGCGAGATAGCTTTCCAGGAGCGTCGTGATCTCCAGCTCGCCCCGCGCCGAGGGCTGGACATCGGCCGCGCGGTCCGGGGCCGAGCCGTCGAGGAAATAGAGCCCCGTAACGGCGAAATTCGAGGGCGGAACATCGGGTTTCTCGATGATCGCGCTGACCGATCCGTCCGCCGCGAAATCGACCACCCCGTACCGCTCGGGGTCGGCCACGCGGTAGCCGAAGACCGTGCCGCCCCAGGTCTGCACCCCGGCCTCGGTCAGAAGGTTCGGCAGACCGTGGCCAAAGAAGATGTTGTCGCCCAGAACCATCGCCGACGGTGCGCCATCGAGGAAAACCTTGGCGAGGATATAGGCCTGCGCCAGCCCGTCGGGGCTGGGCTGCGGGATGTAGGTCAGGTTGAGACCCCACTGGCTGCCGTCGCCCAGCGTGCGCTCGAACTGGTCCTGGTCCTGCGGCGTGGTGATGACGGCGATGTCGCGGATCCCGCCCAGCATGAGGACGCTCAGCGGGTAGTAGACCATCGGCTTGTCGTAGACCGGAAGAAGCTGTTTCGACACGCCCAGCGTGACCGGATAGAGACGGGTGCCGGAGCCGCCGGCCAGGATGATGCCCTTGCGTTGTGTCACTCTGTCCGCCTCTTCTGTCCAAGCTCTTCGATGATGTCGCGCAGTCCCGCGCGCCAGTCCGGCCGGGCAATGCCGAAGACCGCTTCGGTGGTGCCGCAGTCCATCCGCGAGTTGAGCGGACGCCGGGCCGGGGTGGGATAAGCGCTGCTGGGGATGTCCTCGACCGCGCAACCCAGACCCGCCTCGTCAAAGATCGCGCGCGCGAAATCCGCCCATGACGTGTCTGGCGCGCCCGAGAAATGATAGGTGCCGCATTTCGACGGGTCGGCAATCAGCTGGTCGGCGATGGACAGGCACGCCGCCGCGATGGCACGGGCGGGTGTCGGGCCGCCGATCTGGTCGGCGACGATGGTCAGCCGGTCCCGCTCCGCCCCGAGACGCAGCATCGTCTTCACGAAATTCGACCCATGCGCCGACACGACCCAGGACGTGCGCAGGATCGCAAGGCAGCCGCCGGTCGAGCGCACGGCCTCTTCGCCGGCCAGCTTGGATCGCCCGTAAGCGCCGAGCGGCGCAACCGGGTCCTCCGGGTGCCACGGCGCATCGCCGTCACCGGCAAAGACGTAGTCGGTCGAGATATGGACGAAAGGGGTGCCCAGGGCGGCACAGGCCTCGGCCATCGCGCCCGGCGCCGCGCCGTTGATGGTGGTCGCAAGCGCCTCTTCCTCCTCGGCGCGGTCGACGGCGGTATAGGCGGCCGCATTGATGACGACGGTGGGGGCATGCGCGCGGATGGCGGCGGCACAGGCGACGGGATCGGACAGGTCGGCCGCGCCCCGCCCGAGCGCGGTGACCTCCGCCATCGCGCGCAGTTCGGTGGCGACCTGGCCAGTGTGACCGAAGACGAGGATCATGCCAATGCGTCCTTCTTGCTGCCGCCGTCAGGCTCGCTGCCGGACACATCCCGGAGCGCATAGCCGAAACGGGCGAAA
Source organism: uncultured Roseicyclus sp. (assembly GCA_937139335.1). Taxonomy (GTDB): domain Bacteria; phylum Pseudomonadota; class Alphaproteobacteria; order Rhodobacterales; family Rhodobacteraceae; genus Roseicyclus. The sequence continues at coordinate 21,023 of CAKZPN010000078.1, forward strand.
TCCGCCGCGAAAAGGTCATGGATCTGCGACCGAACCTCTGCCGTGACCGCGACATCGGGCCCCGGTTCGCGCTTCGCCTTCTTCATGCGGGCGTGGTAGGCGTTGTCCGCGACGATCGACCGCGGCATCCGCTCTGCCCCTTCGAGTTGGTCCAGCCAAGCGACCACCGGGGCCATCCCGTCTTCCAGCCGGAACACAGTTGCATCCTCCGGCACCAGATCGGAGGCGGGACGCGGGTGGTTGTCGAGATGATGAGGGTCCGCCGCCCGCTTTTCGGACAGGCCGGCGATCCAGGCTTCCAACGTGATATCGGCGGGGATCCTTTGCTCAAGGTCGCGCTGGTAGCGGAACACCGAAACGATCCGGTCTTCGGGGTGACGAACGAGGGCAAAGCTATGCGCAATCCATGCGGGTGGGATGAGGCGGCCGAGGGCTGCGTGCTCCAGATGCTGCGGCGAGGTGGCCGACCAGCGCTCGGGCTCTCCCACCTTGAAGTAGCGACGATCCAGAAATCCGATCGGGCCAAACCGCGCAGTCAGGTAGTTTTCGACGGAACTGCCCCCGCAGCGGGGCACATGAGCGAACAGCACCAACTGCCCTGCGATATGGACCAGCGGCATCCCGCCTACCCCACCTTGCCCAGACGCTGGCCGACGCCATCCCGCGCCTGCAGCGCGCGCCACCAGGCCTCGTTCGCAAGGTACCAGTCGACCGTCTTGGCCAGACCTTCCTCGACTGTCACCGACGGTTGCCAGCCAAGTTCCTCAGTGATCCGGCTCGCGTCGATGGCGTAGCGCAGGTCGTGGCCGGGTCGGTCGGTCACGTAGGTGATCAGCCGGTCATGCGGCGCGCCAATGGGCCGGCTCTCGTCCAGCAAGCCGCAGATCGTGCGCACGAGGTCGATGTTGCGCCGCTCGTTGTTGCCGCCGATGTTGTAGCTGCGGCCCAGCGCGCCGGTTTCGCAGACCAGCAGCAGAGCGTCTGCGTGATCCTCGACATAAAGCCAGTCGCGCACGTTCTCGCCGCGCCCGTAGACGGGGATCGGCTGGCCCGCCAGCGCGTTCAGGATGACGACCGGGATCAGCTTTTCCGGGAAATGGAACGGCCCGTAATTGTTGGAGCAATTCGTCATCACCACCGGCAGCCCGTAGGTCTCGTGCCAGGCGCGAACGAGGTGATCGGACGCAGCCTTGGAGGCCGAATAGGGGCTGTTGGGCGCATAGGCGGTGTCTTCGGTGAACAGCCCCTCGGCACCGAGCGTGCCGTAGACCTCGTCCGTCGAGATGTGGTGAAAGCGGAACCCGTCGGGCTTGCCCACGCGTGTCCAGTAGGCCCGCGCGGCCTCGAGCATCGTGTAGGTGCCGGTGATGTTGGTCTCGATGAAGGTGCCCGGCCCGTCGATGGAGCGGTCGACATGGCTTTCGGCGGCCAGATGCATGATCGCGTCGGGGCGGTGGGTTTCCAGCACCCGGTCCATCGCGGCGCGGTCGCAGATGTCGGCCTGCTCGAAGGCGTAGAGCTTTGAGCCCGCCACCTCGGCCACGTTGTCAAGGCAGGCAGCATAAGTCAGCTTGTCTACATTCACGACCGAGTGGCCCCGCGCCACCGCCAGCCGCACCACTGCCGAGCCGATGAAGCCCGCCCCGCCTGTCACCAGAAGCTTCACGCCGCGCCCCCCTCGTAGTCGAAGGCGCTTTCGAACCCGGCGAAAGCCCCCGCCGCCGCATCCTTGCCCGACAGGATCGGCGCCGTGTCGCCCAAGCCCCAGTCGATGCCGATATCGGCATCATCGAAGCGCAGCGCGCCCTCGGTCTCGGGGGCGTAGCCGTCGGAACACTTGTAGATGATCTCGGTGTCTGGCGCGCGGGTGACGAAGCCATGGGCGAAGCCTGCGGGGATCAGCAACTGCTTGCCGTTCTCGAAGCTCAGCTCGATGCCGTACCACTTGCCGTAGGTCGGCGAGCCCCGCCGAATGTCGACGGCCACGTCGAACAGCACGCCACGCCCGCATCGCACCAGCTTGGCTTGCGCCCGCGGCGGATTCTGGAAATGCAGGCCGCGGACCGTGCCTACCTGGGCTGACAGCGAATGGTTGTCCTGCACGAAATCCGTCGTGATGCCCTGAGCCGCCAGCTTCTCGCGGCTCCAGGTCTCGGAGAAAAAGCCACGCTCGTCCCCGAAGCGGCGGGGCGTGATCACGACGAGGCCGGGGAGCCCGGTTTGGTCAATCTGCATATCAAATGTCCCGCTGCGTTCGGAACAGACCGGTGAAAGTCCGGGTTTCAATTCACCTCGGACAAAACCACGACAGGCCTGATGCCGCAACTGCACAATCGAAAAAACACCACAGCCTGTGGCGAAGCTCCGCCGGTCACACTGCGATCCAGTCGAAGAACCCTTCGCCCGCCCGCGCCCGCAATTCGCGAGCCATGTCCGCACCCAGTGCCGCGCCGTCCGCGACGGGCGCACTGCGATCGTCGGTCAGCACTTCGGACCCGTCGGGGCGCAAGATCTCGCCGCGCAGGCGGAGCGTGCCGCCATCCAACTCCGCCAGCCCGGCGATCGGCGTCTCGCACGACCCGTCGAGCCCCTCCAGAAAGGCGCGCTCAGCCGCCAGCCGCTGGCCGGTCGGGCCGTGGTGGATCGCCTCCAGCATCGCGGCGGCGCGCAGGTCGTCGGCCCTGCATTCGATCCCGATCGCGCCTTGCGCCACGGCGGGCAGCATGTCCACGACCTCGATCGCGGATTTCACCACCTCGGTCATGCCGAGGCGGCGCAGGCCCGCCATGGCCAGAAAGGTCGCGTCGGCGACGCCATCGCTCAGCTTCTTCATCCGGGTCTGTACGTTGCCGCGAAACTCCACCACCTCGAGATCGGGCCGCCGCGCCTTGAGCTGCGCCCGGCGGCGGAGCGACGACGACCCCACGCGCGCACCTTGCGGCAGCAAGGCAAGGCTGTCGTGGTGCACCGACACGAAGGCGTCGCGCACATCCTCGCGCGGGAGGTAGCAATCAAGCAGCAGGCCGTGAGGTTGCAGGACCGGCATGTCCTTCATCGAATGGACCGCGATGTCGATCTTGCCCGACAGCATGTCCTCTTCGATTTCCTTGGTGAACAGACCCTTGCCGCCCAGCGTCTTCAGCGCGACATCGGCGTCGATCAGGCTGCGGTCGTCGCCGGTGGTCTTGATCACCACGATCTCGAAAGCATCCTCGGACAGATCGAACGCAGCCATCAGCCGCGACCGCGTCTCGTGCGCCTGTGCCAGCGCCAGCGGCGAACCCCGCGTTCCGATGCGAAGAGGTTTTGCGGGGGTGGGCAGGTCTAAGGTCATGCCGGTCCTTCTACATCTGCCAACTTTTATCGACAATCACCCTCGGGTTGACAGATTGGCGGGCGCGGACAATCCCTGTCCAAAGACTGACCAAAGGACAATCCCCATGTTTGACGCGCCGCCGTTCGGCAAGAAAAAGCTCCTGCGTTCGCTGGCCGGCGAAACCATGGATGTGCCGCCCGTCTGGCTCATGCGTCAGGCCGGGCGCTACCTGCCGGAGTATCGTGCGACGCGGGCGCAAGCCGGGGATTTCCTGTCCCTGTGCTATAATTCCGAGCTGGCGGCAGAGGTTACGCTGCAGCCGATCCGGCGTTACGGCTTCGACGCGGCGATCCTGTTCGCCGACATCCTGCTGATCCCGCAGGCGCTCGGGGCCGAGTTGTGGTTCGAGACCGGCGAGGGCCCGCGCCTGTCGACCATCACCGGGCCCGAGGGGCTGAAGCCGCTCAAGGGCCGCGACGACATCCACGACCACTTGGCGCCGATCTATGAAACGGTGCGCATCCTGACGCGCGAATTGCCGCAGGAGACGACGCTGATCGGTTTCGCCGGCGCGCCATGGACCGTCGCCACCTACATGATCGCAGGTCGCGGCACGCCCGACCAGGCCCCGGCTCATGCGCTGCGCGAGGGAGATCCGGAGACCTTTGGCGCCCTGATCGAGCTTCTGACCGGGGCCACGATCGAATACCTCGACATGCAGGTGCAGGCGGGCGCCGAGGTGGTCAAGATCTTCGACAGCTGGGCCGGGTCGCTGAAGGGCGAGGCCTTCGACCGTTTCGCTCTGGAGCCGGCCAAGCGGATCATCGCGGAACTGAAGCGGCGCCATCCCGGCCTGCCGGTCATCGCCTTCCCGCGCGAGGCCGGCGAGAAATATCTCGGCTTCGCCAAGGCCGTCGGCGCCGATTGCCTCGCCATCGACACCAAGGTCGATCCCAACTGGGCGGCGGAGCACCTGCAACCCGACAGCTGCGTTCAGGGCAACCTCGACCCGAAGCACATGGTCACCGGCGGTCAGGCGCTGGTGGACGAGACGCGGCGCATCGTCGACGCGCTGAAGGGCGGACCGCATGTCTTCAACCTCGGCCACGGGATCACGCCCGACGCGGATCCCGAGAACGTGCACCTGCTGCTGCAAGCCATCCGCGGCTGATCCCGGCACCCCTGCCGATCGCCCCCGCGTCATGCTACCCGGGGAGGGTGAGTGAATCGGGGGTGACGATGGGGCAGGTGGATTTCGCGGTTGTCGGGCGCGGGTTGATGGGCACGGCCTGTGCCTGGCACCTGTCGCAAGCGGGGCACCGCGTTGCGCTGATCGGGCCCGACGAACCTGCGGATCGGGGCGCGCATGACGGACCCTTCGGCAGCTTCCACGACGCAGGACGCATCACCCGTGCCATCGCCCGCGACCCGGTCTGGGCGCGGCTTTCCGCCCGGTCCATCGCGCGCTACGCGGCCCTGTCGGATCGGTCGGGCCTGAGCTTCTACACGCCCTGCGGCGGCATGATGTCGGGCACCAGCGACGGGTCGCTGGCGCATGTCGCGGACGAATTTCTCGCCACCGCCGGGGCGCTTGGCCTGCCGCATGATCCGCTCTCCGGCGCGGCGCTGGCCGAGCGCGTCCCGATGTTCGACCTGCCGCAAGGCAGCCGCGCTGCCTTTGACCCGGCAGGGGGCGTGATCGACCCGCGGCTGATGCGGCGCGCGCACGAGCATCTGGCGCGCAAGGCCGGGGCAGAGGTGATCGCCACCCACGCCACCGGCCGCGACGGCACGACGCTGCGGCTGGCCGACGGCCGATCTCTCACTGCCGGTCACATCGTTCTGGCCACCGGCGGCTGGGCCTTTGCCGCGCCGCTCAGCCCTGCCCGACCGAAGATGGAGGTCTACCTCCGCACCGTGCTTCTGGCCGAAGTGAGCGAGGCCGAGGCCGCGCGACTGTCGTCCATGCCAAGCCTGATCTACGTGACCGAGGGCGGCGAGACCGACCACTACCTGCTGCCGCCGATCCGCTACCCGGACGGGAAGGTCTACGTGAAGATCGGAGGAGAGGTCACGAGCCCCGCGGCGCGGGATGGCGAGACGCTGAACGCCTGGTTCAAGACCGAGGGCAGCGCCGGGGCCGGGGACATGCTTCTCGACGCGCTGCGCAAGGTGATGCCGAACCTGACGATCGAGCGCACGATGACGGCACCCTGCGCGGTCAGCTTCACGGCGACGGATTACCCCTACATCGCGCGGCTCGATGACGAAGTCACGCTGCTGACGGGCGGCAATGGGGCGGGGGCGAAATGCGCCGACGAGCTGGGACGTCTGGGGGCTGTGGCAGCCCTCGGCGGCAGCGTGGCCGCCGAGGGTTTGGGCGCGGATTTCACGCCGGTGTTCGTGTGACGATCAGAAGCGGAAGTTGACCGAAACTGCGGCGCTCGTTGCATCGGCTTCGACGCCGGCCGCATCGAATTCGTCGAACTCGTGGTACAGCACTTCCGCGCCGACGGTCATGTTGTCGGTGATGAACCGCTCGTAGCCGACGCCGGCGAACCAGCCGTCGCTGTCATCTTCCGCACCACCGCCCGAAAGCTGGACGTTTGCCCAGCCACCGGTGCCGTAGACCCAGCTTTCGCCCAAGTCCACACCGCCGCGCAGGCCCACACGCGTGATGGAATCGACGTCCGCACCACCCAACTCGATGTTGGTGCCGTCGTACTGCAGACCGCCGCCCACAATGAAGTTGCCGAAGTCGTAGTCGTAGTAGCCGCGCAGACCCAGCAGCGCTCCGTCACCATCAAAGTCGGTAACGCCGTCGCTGGCCGAGACATCAGCATAACCCAGTTGCACACCGAGCGACCCACCGGTCCAGCTCATGCTGGGGGCCATCGGGGCGGGGGCCATGACCACGGGTGCAGGCGCGGGTTCTCCGACGCCCCCTGCCAGGGCCGGCGCGGCGATAAGTGTGGAAAGACCTGCGGCGAGGATTGTTAGCTTTTTCATCCTGTGAGCTCCTTGCTCTCGTTTTTTAGTTCTCCGGCCAAGCGTCGGCCGCGGTGCTTTAGGATGGGGACAATCGAGCGACCTTCAACCGAGGGGAGGCACACGTTGCCGCGAGGTCATTAGCCTGATGCCGGTTTTCGCCGAAGGCGTCAGGCGAACCGGCAGACACCCGCCGGTTTCATCCCGAACGTGGAATTTCACCGCCTGTGACATCGATGCACGACAGCGTCATCCGACGGCACGGCGACTCGTTGCCCCCGCCGGGAGATTCGCACTAAGCGATTAATAACATTCGCTTAAAAATACGACGCTCAGATCCATTTGGCGATCGGCGGCAGGCTCATCAGCACGGCATCGGCGTCATGGCCGGTTTCCAGCCCGAACTTCGTGCCGCGGTCATAGACGAGGTTGTATTCCGCGTAGAGCCCGCGGTGAACCAGTTGCGCCTCGCGGTCGGCATCCGTCCACGCGGTATGACGGCGGCGTTCCACGCAGGGCAGGAACGCCGGAAGGAAGGCGCGGCCGACGTCTTTCGTGAAAGCGAAATCGGCCTCCCAGTCGCCGGTGTTCAGGTCGTCGTAGAAGATGCCGCCGACCCCGCGGGCACGGTGGCGGTGCGGGATGTAGAAATATTCGTCCGCCCATGCCTTGAACCGCGGGTAGGCGTCGGCGCTGTGGCGGTCGCAGTGGTCCTTGAGGACGGCATGGAAATGTGCGGTATCCTCGGCGTACTCGATGGCCGGGTTCAGATCGGCGCCGCCGCCGAACCAGGACGCGACCGGGGTCCAGAACATCCGCGTGTTCATGTGGACAGCCGGCGCATGCGGGTTCTTCATATGCGCGACGAGGCTGATCCCCGAAGCCCAGAAGGTCGGGTCTTCCCTCAACCCGTCCATGTCCTTGCGCGCCGACATGGCGGCGACGGCACGGTCGCCCAACTGCCCGTAGACGGTGGAGACGTTCACGCCGACCTTCTCGAACACGCGCCCGCCGCGCATCACGCTCATCAACCCGCCGCCGGCGTCCGAACCATCGTCCGACCGGCGCTTCGTCTCGGTCACGGTGAAGCGGCCGGCGGACTGGTCGCCGCCCTGCGCATCCTCGAGCGCCTCGAAGGCGGCGACGATCTGGTCGCGGAGGCTGCGGAACCAGGCCGAGGCGCGGGTCTTGCGGTCGTCGATGCTGTCCTTCACGGGGCGCTGTCCTTTTCTCGTCACACCGCGGCTTTATCAGAGGCCGCAAGATCGCGCCACGCGCCGTTTCTTCCCCAAAGACCCCGCCACGGGCGAAAATCCCCCACGAAATCATGTGTCCGGGCTGCAAAACACCACTACATGAACCGCGCGCTCGCGCCGCAGGCAGGAAACGTTAAATTTCAAACGACTGCCATGGATTTTCTAAAAGAAATGACTTAGGCTTACGGCAACCGCCGCATCAGACGGCACCCCGAGGCAGAGCGAGCAGGCTCCGTGCAAAAACGTCCAAGTTTTCCGGCCCTGATCGGGTTGGTCCTTCTGTTCTGTGTGGCCCTGGCCGCGGCACCGCTGCGGGCGGCCCCCTACGCCGCGATGGTGATGGATGCCCGTACCGGCGAGGTGATCCACGCGCGCAACGCCGACACCCGGCTGCACCCAGCCTCGCTCACCAAGATGATGACGCTCTACGTGGCCTTCGAGGCGATCCGTCTGGGCGAGATCACGCTCGACACTCAGGTGCGCATCTCGCCCAACGCCGCCGCCGAACCGCCCTCGCGGCTGGGTCTGCGGGCCGGCTCGACGATCCGGCTGCGCTACCTGATCCGGGCGGCAGCGATCCGCTCCGGCAACGATGCCGCAACCGCCATCGGCGAGGCGATCTCCGGGTCCGAGGCGGCCTTCGCGCGCCGCATGAACCGCACGGCGCGGGCGCTTGGCATGACGCGGACCACGTTTCGCAACGCCAACGGCCTGACCGAGGAAGGGCATCTGTCGACCGCCAGTGACATGACCATCATGGGGCGGCGGCTGTTCTACGATTACCCGCAGTATTACAACATCTTCTCCCGCAGGGAGGAGGATGCCGGCATCGCGCGCGTCCGCAACACCAACCGGGTGGTGCTGGATTCCTACCGCGGCGCGGACGGCATCAAGACAGGCTACACGCGGGCGGCAGGCTTCAACCTCGTGGCCTCGGCCGAGCGTGGCAACGTCCGGATCATCGCGACCGTCTTCGGCGGCCAGTCCGCCGCCTGGCGCAACCAGCGCATCATGGAACTGCTCGACATGGGCTTTGCCCGTGCGCCCGCGCAGGCGACAGTCCGGCGCCCCGCGCTTCCGGTCTACCAGAACGATGGTGACGACGACGGGCCGGTGGGCGAGATCGCCCGCGCCTCCGGCCTTGTCACCCGGTCGATCAGGCCGCTGCCCCGCCCCGGGGCCGTGCCCGAACTGTCCGAGCCCGCGCCCGACCTTGTGGCCGCGATCGAGGAAGCCGTGGGCGACGTGCTGACCAGTGTCGAGGCCCCCGCGGCGGAGGAGGCAGAGGAGGCGCCGGCCGTCACCTCCGTCGCCGCGACCCGAAACCTTCCCGACATGACGCCCGTGCCCCGGCCCGAACCGGACCCCGCGCCGCAGGCCTCGCTCGTCGTCCCCCCGCGCCCGGCGGATCCACCGCCCGTGGAAGCCGAAGCCGCGCCGCTGGAACCCGAGGTCATCACCCGCGCCTCGTCCACCGGCAGCCGTCTCTACGGCGTGTCGCTGGGCGCACAGCCCTCGCATCACGCGGCCGAGCGCCTGTTGCTTCGCACGGCGCTGAGCGAGATCGGCACCTTCGACCAGGCGATGCGGCAGGTCCTGCAACGCAGCAGCGGGTTCGAGGCGCGGTTCCAGGGATTGACCGAGGATCAGGCCTCGCGCGCCTGCGCCCGGCTGACCGCCCGCAACGTCACCTGCGAGACGGTCGGCCCTGCCTCCTGAGCGCTACTGGGTCAGCCGCTCGGCCAGGCCCAGCGCGGGCAGCTCCCCGGTCAGCTGCGCCTCGTATATCGCCAGACTTTCGGTGACGCGCATGATGTAGTTGCGCGTCTCGGTGAAGGGGATCGCCTCGATCCAGTAAGTGATGTCCTCGACCTCGCGCGGGTCGCCAAATCGCTCGATCCACTCGTTCGCCCGGCCCGGCCCGGCGTTGTAGGCCGCCGACACCAGCACCGGGTTGCCGTTGTAGCGGTCCAGCAGGCCGGCAAGGAAGGTGGCGCCGATCAGCGCGTTATGCGCAGGTTCATCCAGCAACCGGTTCTGCGAATAGTCGAGCCCGAGGTCGCGCGCGGTGTCACGCGCCGTGCCCGGCATCACCTGCATCAGGCCCATTGCGCCTGCGGGGCTGATGACGCCGGGGCTGAATTCCGACTCGCGCCGCGCGATCGAGAGCACGAAGGCCGTGGGCGCGGGCAACTCGGCCTCGGCCAGCGCGGGCACGACAGGGTAATAGGGGCGCATGATCTCGTCGCCGGATTGCGCCGCGCGCTTGCCGATCAGCACCGCGAGATTGGCGTCGCCGAGGCTGAGGGCGAAATCGCCCAGCATCCCGGCCTCTTCCCGCGTCAGGCTTTCGGCCAGGTGTGTAAGAAAGCGGCTCGCCTGCCCCGTCTCGCCCGCCTCGTACATGAGGAGTGCGGCGTGAAAGACAGTCGAGCCGGTGAAGGAGGCCTGCCGCCAATCGCCGTAGACTTCGTCACCGAGAAAGGCCGGGTCCACCGGCACGTCGCCCCGGTCGGCGGCCAGTTGGCCGTAGAAGCTCGACTGGTAGCGCGCGCCCAGCCGGTATGCTTCGGCCGCCGCCTCGGAATTGCCGGCGGCTTCCTGCGCGCGGCCGAGCCAGTAGCCGGCGCGCCCCATCGAGATGGGGGAGAACACCGCGTCGCGAAACGCCTCGAAATGGCCGATGGCGGTGTCATGGCGGCCAAGGCGGAAGGCGCAATAGCCCGCGATCCACTCCAGTTCCGAGAAGTTGATGTAGTCGGTTTCAGGCTCGATGTAGTGGTTCGCGGCATAGCTGTAGCAGGTCTCGAATTCGCCCTCGCGCATCACGTCACGGGCGAGGCTTGCACGGCTGTCGGCCCATTGCTCGGGCCGCCCGAGGGTCGCGGCCGAAGTCGAACGCTCGGCCATCAGCTCGCCCGCCGTGTCCCAGAAGCCGGAGCGGATGCGCCACAGGAACCGCTCGTAGGCCAGCCCCGCATCGCCCGCCAGATCTGCCGGAACCGCCTCGATCAGGTCGTCGACACCGGGGGCGCGGTTGCGTAGCGCCAGCCGCGCGGCGGCCAGTCGTTGCCACCCCTCGGGCACCAGCGGGAACATGGCCCGCGCCCGGTCCTCGGCGCCGAGCCACAAGAGGTTGTCGAGCCGGTCGACATGATGGTTGCCCGTGTTGAGCACATTCCCGAACGCGGACCGCAGGCGGCCCGCATCCTCGCCAGTCATGGTGAGCGTCGTCCAGGCGCGAACTGCTTCGGCTTCCGCCGCCGCCCGATCGTCACTCGCCTGATGCGCCAGCGCCAGCGTCAGCGCGCCGGACCCGGTGGTGGGGGACTGGTCCGCGAAATAGGCGATGACCCGCGCGGGGTCCGAGCCCACGGGAATCGACGGCTCGCCCTGCGCGCGCAGATAGGGAAGGCCGGGCCAGTCCGGGTTGCGGTCGAGAAAGTCGATGTATTCCTGCCAGTCGCCGCCACCGCGGCGCAGCCGCGTCCAGCTCAGGATGTCCAGCGCAACGGGGTCTTCCAGCTCGGCCGAGGCCTGCGCGGCAAGCCCCAGGTCGCCGCGCGACAGCGCGGTCAGCGCAAGCGCCAACGCCTCGCTGTTCGCCGCCGCAGACAGCGGCGCGAACGCCATGAAAATTCCCAACAAGACCTGCCGCATGAACCCCGCCCTCTTGCGTCTTTCTAAGGATAAGGCGAGATGGCCCCCGCGCAACAGGCGAACTTGGCATTTCCCGATGCCCTCGCTAGTGTCCGCGCGAATTTGCCGAGCCTTTCTGTGGCCGGCCCTCTCAGCAAAGGATGCGTGACATGTTCCACGGCTCGATGGTTGCCCTGGTCACGCCGTTCAAGGACGGCGCGGTGGATTTCAACGCGCTGAAAAAGCTGGTGGAATGGCACATCGCAGAGGGCACGACCGCGCTGGTGCCGGTGGGCACGACGGGCGAAAGCCCGACCCTGACCCACGCCGAACACGAACAGGTGATCAAGACCGTGGTCACGACGGCGGCGGGCCGGGTGCCGGTGATCGCGGGCGCGGGCTCGAACAACACGACCGAGGCGATCCGCTTTGTCGAATACGCCAAGTCCGTCGGTGCCGAGGCCGCGCTGGTGGTGACGCCCTATTACAACAAGCCGACGCAGCGCGGGTTGATCGCGCATTTCGCTGCGCTCGACGACATCGGCCTGCCGATCTTCATCTACAACATCCCGCCGCGCTCGGTCGTCGACATGCTGCCCGCGACGATGGGCGAACTGGCCAAGCTGCCGAACATCATCGGCGTGAAGGATGCGACCGCCGACCTCAGCCGGGTGCCCAAGCAGCGGATCACCTGCGGCAAGGATTTCATCCAGCTCTCGGGCGAAGATGCGACCGCCGTGGGCTTCAATGCGCAAGGCGGCGTCGGCTGCATCAGCGTCACCGCGAACGTCGCGCCGAAGCTCTGCGCCGAAATGCAGGCGGCGACGCTGGCGGGTGATTACGCCAAGGCACTGGACTATCAGGACAGGCTGATGCCGCTGCACGAGGCGATTTTTGCCGAGCCGGGCGTCTGCGGTGCGAAATACGGGCTGTCGCTGCTCGGCCATTGCGCCGAGGACGTGCGCCTGCCGCTGACGATGCTCACCGACGCGACCAAGGCGCAGATCGAGGCCGCGATGCGGCACGCCGGCCTGCTGTGAGCCGCGAGGGCGAGGCGGAGCTTCCCTTCGATCCGGCGGACCGGATCGAGGCGGGGCTGACCTTCATCGGCCATATCCGATCGCCCTGGGGGCCCGGCACCGCACCCCGCAACCTGCGTGCCGCCCGCGAAAGCGGCGAGGGCGCGCGGATCGAGTTGCGCGACGGCTACGCCGCCGGCCTCGCCGGGCTGGAGGTGGGGCGCGCGATTCAGGTGCTCTACTGGGTCGACCGCGGCGTGCGGAACCTGATCGTGCAGAACCCCCGCCACGCTGACGGCGCGAAGGGCACCTTCGCGCTGCGCAGCCCGGTGCGGCCGAACCCGATTGCGCTCGGAACCGTCGTCATCACCTCGCTCGACCGCGACACCGGCGTCATCGGCATCGACGCGACGGATGCCTGGGACGGCACCCCGGTCCTCGACATCAAGCCCTGGATCGACACGGTGGATGTGCCGCCGGGCTGGCGGCCCTAGGCGCGATCCCTTATATCCGCCGGATGGCCAAGGATGACGACAACAAGAACTACAAGGTGATCGCCGAGAACCGGCGCGCGCGCTTCGACTACGCGATCGAGGATGATCTCGAGGTCGGCATCGTGCTGCAGGGCTCCGAGGTGAAGAGCCTGCGCGAGAACACCTCGAACATCGCGGAAAGTTATGCCGCGGTCGAGGATGGCGAGCTGTGGCTGGTGAACAGCTACATCGCGCCCTACGCACAAGCCAAGACCTGGGGCCATGACGAACGCCGCCGGCGCAAGCTGCTCGCTTCGAAACGCGAGCTGTCGCGGATGTGGAGCGCGACCCAGCGCGAGGGTATGACGCTGGTGCCGCTGGTGATCTACTTCAACCACAAGGGTCTCGTGAAGCTGAAGATCGGAATCGCCAAGGGCAAGAAGCTGGCCGACAAGCGCGAGACCAGCGCCAAGCGCGACTGGCAGCGGCAGAAGCAGCGCCTGCTGAAGCAGAACTGAGTCCTGCGACCTTGCGCCTCTGGACCTTGTCACGCAAGTTCGGGCGACGTAGGGCTTGTGCCCGGAACGACGCCGTTTGCGCCCGGAGGCCCCGCCATGGCTGATGACGATCCCAAGACACTGGTTTCGACCGACTGGCTCGAGGCGCATCTGAACGATCCCGACCTGCGGATCCTCGACGCCTCCTATTACCTCGCCGACATGGGGCGCGACGCGAAGGCGGAATACGACGCCGGCCACATCCCCGGCGCGCGGTTCTTCGATATCGACGAGGTGTCGGATGCCCGCAGCACCCTGCCGCACATGGCCGCGCCGACCGAGAAATTCACCAGCCGGATGCGCGCGCTCGGCGTCGGCGACGGGCATCAGGTGGTGGTCTACGACGGCATGGGTCTGTTCTCGGCCGCGCGGGTCTGGTGGAACTTCCGCCTGATGGGCAAGACCGACGTGGCGGTGCTGGACGGCGGCTTTCCGAAGTGGACCGCCGAGGGGCGCCCGGTGGAGGACATGCCGCCCCACATCCGCGACCGCCACATCACCGTGCAGCGCCACGCGGCGCTGGTGAAGGACGTGACGCAGGTCGCCTCCGCCTCCAAGCTTGGCGACTGGCAGATCGTCGATGCCCGCTCCCCCGGCCGCTTCCGCGGCGAAGAGCCGGAGGTGCGCCCCGGCCTGCGCGCGGGCCACATCCCCGGCTCGAAGAACGTGCATTACGCGACGCTGCTGAACGACGATGGCACTATGAAGCGGGGCGATGCGCTCCGCGCAGCCTTCGACGCGGCCGGCGTGGACCTCGGCAAGCGCACGATCACCACCTGCGGCTCGGGCGTGACGGCGGCGATCGTGATGCTGGCGATGCACCGGCTGGGGAATGCGGACGTGTCGCTCTATGACGGGTCCTGGTCCGAATGGGGGCAGTTCGAGCAGCTGCAGGTCGAGACCGGATGACCCTGATCCCCGCGGGGACAGAAGTGCCCTATACCGTTACGTTCCTGGAAATGACCGAGCGTCCCGACTGGCCAATGCCGCAACTGCCGGGCGACATCCGGCTGGAACGCGCGATCGACCCGCCGGTCTGGTACTTCCTCGCGCTCTACGACGCCGTCGGCCGCGACTACGAGTGGCAGGACCGCTTCGACCAGGCCGAGGATGACCCCGCCGCGCTGCAGGCCTTCGTGCGCCACCCCGAGGTCGTGATCTGGACCGCGATGGCCCGCGGCTGGCCACAAGGGTTCTTCGTGCTCGACTGGAGCGAGCCGGGCACCTGCGACCTCGCCTATTTCGGCCTCGTGCCGCAGGCGGTCGGCAACGGCCTCGGCAAAACGCTCCTGCAGACCGCGATCCTGACCGGCTGGGCGGCCGAGGGCGTCGAGCGGATGACCGTCAACACCTGCACGCTCGACCATCCGCGCGCGCTGACGCTCTACCAGCGGCTCGGCTTCACGCCCATCGCCCGCGAGAAGCGGCGGCGCGTGCTGGCCAACGACCACGACCCGTCGCGCTTTCCCTGAAAGGTCAGCCAAATGTTCGAGACCGTGACCCCGCCCGAGCCCGACAAGATCATCCGGCTGATGGGACTTTTCGCGGCAGACCCGCGCGCGGACAAGGTCGACCTCGGGGTCGGCGTCTACCGCTCGCCCGAGGGCAGGACGCCGGTCATGGCCGCCGTGAAGGCCGCCGAGCAGGGCATCTGGGAGCGGCAGGAGACAAAGGGTTACGTCGCGCTGACCGGTGATCCCGGTTTTCTGGATGCGATGCGGCGGCTGATCCTCGGCGATGCCGTGTCCGCTTCCCGTGTTGCGGCCTGCGGCACCCCCGGCGGCACCGGCGCGGTGCGGCAAGTGCTGGAAACCGTACACCGCCTCCGCCCCGACGCGACGGTCTGGATCAGTGACCCGACCTGGCCCAACCATCCCGCGATCATCGACCATCTGG
This sequence comes from uncultured Roseicyclus sp., assembly GCA_937139335.1. GTDB lineage: Bacteria > Pseudomonadota > Alphaproteobacteria > Rhodobacterales > Rhodobacteraceae > Roseicyclus. The sequence continues at coordinate 36,167 of CAKZPN010000078.1, forward strand.
GCCAGACACGGCAGACCTACCGCTACTACGACGCCGAGACCGGCGGCATCGACCGCGACGCCATGCTCTACGACCTGGCGCAGACGCGGGGCGGCGACCTGATCCTGCTCCACGGCTGCTGCCACAACCCGACCGGCGCCGACCTGACGCGCGCGGATTGGCAAGCGGTGGCCGAGATTTGCAATCGCACCGGAGCCATTCCCTTCGTCGACATGGCCTATCAGGGCTTCGGCGACGGGCTGGAGGAAGACGCGGCGGGCCTGCGCCTGCTGGCTTCGGCCCTGCCCGAAGTGCTGGTTGCGGCGAGTTGTTCCAAGAACTTCGGCCTCTACCGCGACCGCGTCGGTGCGGTGCTGGTGGTGACGGGCGAGGGCAAGGCGCAGGCGGCGGCGCAGGCGGTGCTGGCAGGCATGAACCGGCAGAGCTACGCCTTTCCACCCGACCACGGCGCGCGGGTGGTGCAGGATATTCTGGCCGATGAGGGGCTCGAGCGGATGTGGCGGGCCGAGCTCGACGACATGCGCGCGGTGATGCAGGGCAACCGGGTGGCGCTGGCCAGCGCCCTGCGGGACGCTACAGCGTCGGACCGGTTCGGCTTTCTCGCCGCGCACCGGGGCATGTTTTCGCTGATCGGGGCCAGCCCCGCGCAGGTCGACATCCTGCGTGACAAACACGGCATCTACCTGGTCGGCGACGGGCGCATGAACGTCGCGGGCCTGTCACCCGAGACGGTGCCCAAGGTCGCCGCCGCGCTGGCCGAGGTGCTTGCCTGACACCGCGATGACGTGTAGGAGGCCGCGTCCGCGACAATCGCGGGCCAAGTGTCCGACTACCTTGTCAAAACGGATTACATCATGAATTCAAGATACTTGCCGGGCATCCTGGCGATGGCTGCCGTCGTCGTCGCCTCGAACATCCTGGTGCAGTTCCTGTTCGGCCAGTGGCTGACCTGGGGTGCCTTCACCTACCCGCTCGCCTTTCTCGTCACCGACATCATGAACCGCGTCTACGGCGCGGGGGTCGCGCGGCGCGTGGTTTTCACCGGCTTTCTGGTCGGCGTCGCCTGTTCGCTGATCGGCACGCAGATCATGGGCGAATTCGGCCCGCTGGTGACGCTGCGCATCGCCATCGGGTCCGGCGTCGCCTACCTCACCGCGCAGCTTCTGGACGTCGCGATCTTCGACCGGTTGCGCGGGCGGGGGTGGTGGCAGGCGCCGGTTTTTTCGAGCGTGATCGGGTCGAGCGTGGATACGGCGCTGTTTTTCTCGATCGCCTTCTCGGGGGCGTTCACGTTCCTCGAGCCGGGCAATGACGTGGCCTGGGCCGGCGAGGTTCTGCCGTTGCTCGGCGCGGGTCCGGCGGCGCCGCTCTGGGTGTCTCTCGCGGTCGCCGACTGGGGGGTGAAACTGGTGCTCGCGCTGGTGGCGCTGATCCCCTTCCGACTCATCACGCGCAAATTGATCGCACAGGTAGCGTAAAAGGTTTTGACAACCGCAAAATCTGTGGCAGGCTCTCGTTAACGGCAACCAAATCGAAAGGAGGTGATCCAGTGTCTAGAGAAGCATTGGAGAAGGACGTCGGGACAGCTTGGGGGGTGCGCCTCTAGGGCAGCCTTTGGGGGTTTTCGCCCCTCCCAGGTGGGAGATCCTAACCGACATCCACCTCCTGATTTCTCGAAAGGGTCGCCCGCGGGCGGCCCTTTTTAGTCTCAAAACCGGGCGGCACATCCGGTACACAGGGCGTACACACCCCGTACACAGGCGAGGCCGCCAGTGAGTTTGCGCAACTGTCTTGGATTTGATGATGCCCCTTCGGGTCTTTTCTGGATTTGAATATGCCCCTTCGGGTCAATGACAACATCACGCTCGAAGACTGGGAGATGACCGAGAGCTTCGTGCGCTCATCGGGGCCCGGCGGGCAGAACGTGAACAAGGTGTCCTCGGCGGTGGAGCTGCGGTTCGAGGCCGAGCGATCGCCGAACCTGCCCGACCCGGTGAAGCGGCGGCTGCGGCGGCTGGCGGGGCGGCGCTGGACCAAGGAGGGGGCGCTGGTGATCTTCGTCGAGGAGACGCGATCCCAGGCCCGCAACCGGGAGATCGCGGAGGCCCGGCTGGCGGAACTGGTCCGCGCCGCGCTGGTCGCCCCGAAACCGCGGAGACCGACCCGGCCGACGAAGGGCTCGGTGGAACGCCGGATCAAGGCGAAGAAGGTGCGCGGGGTGGTGAAGGATTTGCGGGGGAAGGTGGACCCGTAGGGTGGGGTAATCTGCCCACCACCGTGGCGTGGAACCCCACCCTACGCTTGCTGATTGATTTTTTTGCAAAGGTGTGTAAGAACAAAACGTAAACAAGTATAGAAGGTTCACCATGACTACCCTCTCAGATGGCCAAGGCGACGCAGTGGAACAGTTTGGGGAGGCGGTCTTCGCAACAATTAGAGCTCGATTCGAAGAAGCAAAGCAGAAGAGTATTCGTTTTGTTCACTATACTAGCGCAAGCAATGCCATCAGAATCCTGAAAAACCGGGAAGTAACCCTAAGGTCCGCCCCTTTAATGAACGATTTCTCCGAAATCAGATACGGCGAGAAATTAGTCTGGGATAGCATCACAGGCCCGCATGAGTTTAGGTTTCGGACTGCCCTCGAATCGATTGCAATAGGCCTCCCAGAGGTCGTCACGCGTTATTTTCAAGCCTATGGAAGATTGCGCGCTCTTGAAACTTACATGCTCTGCATCAGTGAGCATGGTGATGGAATAGTAGATGAAGACATGCATGGAAGACTATCCATGTGGCGCGCCTACGGTGGGGATACCAACGTTGCGCTTGTATTGAATGGAGAGCCATTCCTGCAGGAAAGCGACGCTCTAAAAGCATATTCATTTCCAGTTCGCTATGAAGATGCCTCAAGTTTCTCGAACTTCATGGAATTGTGGATCAGTAGCGTTGAATCCGTTTCAGAAATTGCACGCACCCTTCCCATTGAAACGCTTGCAAAGCAATTGGCGTTCTTTCTTCATGTGCTAACAATTTCCACAAAGCACCCTGGATTTGCCGAGGAGCGCGAGTGGCGGGTGGTTTATGAGCCGAGCCTTCAAGCATCAAGCTATCTCGTTGAAGATTTCATTCAGATAAACGGGATTCCCCAGAGAGTATTTAAAATCGAACTAAAAGATGTACCCGAAGAGGGCTTTTTTGGGGCTGAGCCAAACGACTTACTTGATAGGCTGATAATTGGCCCTTCAAGCTACCCGTGGCCAATGCGCGAGGCATTCATCAAAGCACTCACGGACGCCGGCGTACAAGATGCCGGTGAAAAGGTGTGGGTGTCGGATATTCCGATAAGACGTTGACTCCTTTAACCACCACCTTCCGCCGCACCTGTTTGCCCACAATGGCGGAGCAAATAAACCTATCAGACACTCTGCGATTCGGCGAAAACCTTTCAATCACTTATTTGTCCAGCCCACGACGATGCCGTTTTCAACTGTAACGGTTCTTTGAAACCTGTTTTTTCCGGTTCTGTTATATTTGAAAACTCGTCGAGTTTTCGATTTCATTATCCTTTCGTCCAATTCCACCGGACGCCCAAGAGAGTCAACTAACATTTCAGTGGTCATTCCTTGCCAAACTGACTTCTTAAATATTCTTTTGGCCAACTCTTCATCACCATACTTTTTCTTCAGAGCTCTAAGCTTCAGGTGACCCGGAAGCGCAAAGATCAATGCAAGCAGCCAAAGAATTAGAACCCCTGAAGCTATGGGATTTTCTTTAACCAGCTCAAACAAATCACTACTCATTCCCGAAACCCTTGCTAATTATATCAAGTCGATGCAACCATGTCGCATATCACGAACAAAAGTATCAGCCAGAAACTGGCAGAATAAACCGTTGTCATAATTGGACTTTTGGCGTGTCTAGAGATCTGCCGCGAAAGAGCCCCACTTTTACCGGGGAACATGTACAAAAGCCAGAGAATTGAACGGCCCGGTAAAAGCAATGTCTCAGCAATTAGATTCTTTCGATCGGTGCCATCTAATCTTCGCAAAGTTCTCTCGCCACTTAGTTGAGTGCACTTGTATAAGCAGGCGTTGTGACAACCACTAAACCACCACCTCCACCCGCTCCTGCTCCCCGACCCCAAACACCCTCTTATACCGCAAGATCTCCGCCTCGGGCCCCATCGCCTTCTCGGGGTTGTCCGACAGCTTCACCGTGGGCCGGCCGTTCGCCGCGACAGCCTTGCACACGAGGGAGAAGGGCGCCAATGCGTCATCGGCGACCAGCCCGCGGAAATCGTTGGTGAGCAGCGTCCCCCAGCCGAAGCTGACGCGGACGCGGCCGGAGAAGCGGGCGTGAAGCTCCTCGATCTTGTCGACGTCGAGGCCGTCGGAGAAGATCACCAGCTTCTCGCGCGGGTCCTCGCCGCGAGCGTGCCACCAGGCGATGGCGGCCTCGGCCCCCGCGGCGGGATCGCCCGAGTCGATGCGGATGCCGGTCCATTGCGTGAGCCAGTCGGGCGCGCGGGCGAGAAAGCCCTCGGTCCCGTAGGTGTCGGGCAGGATGATGCGCAGGTTGCCGGAATGCTCCTCGTGCCAATCGGAGAGCACGTCGTAGGGGGCGGCGGCGAGCGCGGCGTCAGTGTCGGCGAGGGCGGCGTAGACCATGGGGAGTTCATGGGCGTTGGTGCCGATCGCCTCGAGGTCGCGGTTCTTGGCGATGAGGCAGTTGGAGGTGCCGGTGAAGGCGGGGCC
>CAKZPN010000079.1 GCA_937139335.1 uncultured Roseicyclus sp.
CCGTGGCTCTACCCCGAGGACCAGATCGCCGACCTGCCGATGCGGATGATCGCGGCCGAAATGACGCGCGAGAAGCTGACGCTGCGGCTGCACGAGGAACTGCCCTACCAGCTGACGGTCGAAACCGAGAGTTGGCAGGAGCGCAAGGACGGCTCGGCGCGGATCGACCAGATCGTCTATGTCGCGCGCGACGGGCACAAGGGCATCCTGCTCGGCAAGGGCGGCGAGACGATCAAGTCGGTCAGCAAGGCCGCGCGCGAGGAGCTGGAGGAGTTCCTCGGCCGCAAGGTGCACCTGTTCCTTCAGGTGAAGGTGCGACCGAACTGGCTGGAAGAGGCGGAGCGTTACTCCGAGATGGGGCTCGATTTCCGCGACGGGAATTGAGCGCATGGTGCGGCTGACGGCGGAGTTCTGGGTGCAGGCCTACCTCGCGCGGCTGAGGCTAGCCGATATCCCGGCCTTCGTCGTGGCGCGGGGCGACGCGACGGCGGGCGCGGTGCTGGTGAAATGCAACACGCTCGACGGGCAGGCGGTGGCGCATCAGCGGCGTACCGACCTGATGACGGGCGAGCGGCTGTGGATGGAACTTTCCGCCGGGCCGGAGCCGGAGGTGGATGACGCAATCGCGCGCCAGCGCGGATTCGATCCGGACCTCTGGGTGATCGAGGTCGAGGATCGCGCGGGGCGACACCTGCTGGATGAGCCGGGGCTGGCGTGAGACTTGCCGCTCAGCGGTCGGCGTAGCGCCCGATGGAAATCATCACCACGCCGCCCAGCAGGAAGATCACGAAGAGGACGGCCATGTTCAGCGCCGCCACCGCGCCGTCGAGCTCGGACAGGTCGATGAACGGGTAGGGATAGATCCCGTCCCCTGCCCCCCGCGCCAGCGCATAGGCCGCGTAGACCGAGGGCCAGAGCACGAAAATCGGCAGGTCGGCGTATTCGAGCCGCCGCTTCGGCGCGTAGACCAGCCACCAGAGCGCGATGACCACAGGACCGAGCGTGTGCAACCCGTGATCTGCCCACCAGCCTAGACCCGTGAAATCGATCAGATGCGCGAGCAGCAGGTGGTAGACCGCCCCCACCATCACCACCGACAGCGTCAGCGCGGCCAGCCACGGGCCCGGCACCCCGCCGCGCCGCGGGCGCGACACGTAGGTGAAGGTCGCGACGACGAGGCAGTGGGTGAGGATGGTGAAATAGCGCGCCATGTCGAGCGCGGTGGCCAGCGGCGGTTCCGCCCGCACGGCGTTCAGATGCACGAACTGCGCAGCGACCGAGACCGCCGACAGAAGGGCGATCATCAGGGCCGTTCGGCGGGCGGGTCGGAGAAGCTCCGGGAACATGCCGCGGAGCCTGCCATGCCCCCCGCAGATGGACAAGCGCAGGCGCGGCGGCGTATCGGTGAGGGATGGAATGGCGGGCCGACGGGATCTTGCTGGGTGTGCGGCGGCATGGCGAACATGCCGCGATCCTGGACCTGTTCACCGCCGGCCTGGGCCGGCACATGGGCGTGGTGCGTGGCGGCGCGTCGCGCAAGATGGCGCCGCTGCTGCAACCCGGTGCGCAGCTCGACGCCACCTGGCGCGCGCGGCTCGACGCACACTTGGGCAGCTATACGGTGGAGCTGGTCCACGGCCGCGCCGCCGAGGCGATGGATGACCGGCTGGCGCTGGCGGGGCTGTCTTCGGTCTGCGCTCTGCTGTCCTTCGCCTTGCCCGAGCGTCACGCCTACCCCGCGCTCTATGCCCGCAGCCTGGCGCTGCTCGACGGGCTGGGCGCCGACCGCTGGGTGGAGGCCTACCTGCTGTGGGAACTGGCGCTACTGGAGGAGACGGGCTTTGGCCTTGATCTCGCCTCCTGCGCAGCGACGGGTACGACGCAGGACCTTGCCTTCGTCTCGCCGCGCACGGGCCGCGCGGTGTCGCGGGCCGGCGCGGGGGCTTGGGCGGACCGGCTCTTGCCCCTGCCCGGCGCGCTGCGCGGCGTGCCCGGTGGCGACCCGGCCGAGATTGTCGAAGGGCTGCGGACGACGGGGCATTTCCTGTCCGGCCACCTCGCCCCCTCGCTGGGCGACCGGCCGCTGCCCCCGGCGCGGCAGCGGCTGGTGGACCTGATCGCGGCGCGGGCCGCTCAGCCCCGAAGCGGATAGACCGCGAGCGGGTCGTGGACGGCGCCCCGCGAGGACAGGGTGGATTGGTAGAGGGTGACGGCCTGGGCCGTGAACCCGGGAATGTCGGTGCGCGGCCCGAGGCTGGCCGCGAGCCTGTCGCGGGCGGTGCCGTCGGGCCGGCGGTTGGCGCGCATCAGCGTGACGTGCGGCCGGAACCGGCGCCGCGGCAGGTCGAGACCTGCGGAACGGCAAAGCGACGCAAGACGGTCGTGCAGCGCCTGCAACGCATCGGTCCGTTCGACGCTCACGAAGATCAACCCGCGCTCGGTCTCGGTGAAGCTGTCGAGCCCGGCGAAGCGGATCTCGACCGGTGCGGCGCGCAGGCCGGTCAGAAGCTCGTGCAGATCCTCCAGCTCGGCTTCGGGTGCGTCGTCGAGAAAGGCGAGCGTCAGGTGCAGGTTGTCCTCGGGCACCGGCCTGCCGAAGGGGATCGCAGTTTGTAGCCGGGTCAGCGCGGCGACGGTGTTTTCGGGGATGTCGAGGGCGAGGAAGGCGCGCATCAGACCTCTCCCTCCGGGCGCTCCAGCACCCAGGTCTCGAACAGCGGGTCGGTGAGTCGCCATTCCTTGTCCCATTGGTCGGCGAGGCCACGGCGGGCCAGCGTGCGGACATGGCTTTGCCGCGTCTGCGGGATCGGGGCGGTCTGCCCCGTCAGCGCCTCGTAGCGCGCGGCCCCGGTTTCGCCAAACGGGTCGTGGCCGCGTTCGGCCAGGATCCGCGCCATCGCCCGGTGATGCGTCTGCAGCCCCAGCCAGATGCGGTCGAACTCCAGGTCACGGGCCAGCGCGTCGGCGGTCTGGTCGGCTGCCGCCGCCTCGGCCAGGTCGCGGTACTGGCCCAGCGTCATCAGCCAGCGCTGAAACACCATCGGGTTGCCGCCGAAACGCTCGAAGAACTCCTGCGCGGTGGCAGGGTCGAGCCGGCGCTGGAACACGCGGTGAAAGACGGCAAGCTGGTGCGTGACGAAATCGGGGCCGAGCGGCGGCAGCGTCAGCGGCGCGGCAAAGCGGTAGAGCGGCGCCTCGCGCGAGGAAAAGATGCGGTTCAGCCCGATCTGGGAGGAGCCGGTGAAGACGGTCTTCAGCCCGTCACGGCGCCGGTCGAGCGCGGTGCGCAGCCCAGCCATGATCTCGGTCCCGCCCTGCGCGGTCCCCAGTTCCTGCACCTCGTCGAGCAACAGGAGCGCGGGCTTGGCGGGGTTCGCCAGTTGCCCCAGCAGGTCATCGAGCAGCAGCAGGTCCTCGCCCAGCCGGGCCTCGCGGCGTTCGGACAGGTCGATCTCGACCGCGCCCGGCCCCTTGTCCGGCCCGACGCGGATCTTGATCGGCGGGTGGCGCAGCCAGTCGGCGACGCGGTCGGCGTAGCTGCGCGGGCGCAGCGCCTCGGTCACGGCGTAGATCAGCAGGCTCAGCGGCGCGACCGAGGTTTGCCAGAAGCTCGCGTAAAGCACGCGGTGGCCGTAGCGGGCGGCATGGGCGCCGAGGTCGTGCAGCAGGAATTCGGTCTTGCCGGTGCGGCGCGGGCCAAAGAGGCTCATGGCCGCCACCGGGCCGCGGGTCAGCGCCACGAAGCTGTCGTGGGTGAAGGGTTTGCGCGGGTAGTGCCAATCGCTTTGGGCCATGAGCCGAGATTAGCCGGCCGTGGCTCATTAGTCAAAGGCGGCTAATTGTGGCTTGCAGCGGCGTGCCGGGCCTCAGCCCAGCAGCCGCCGCGCGATGACCTGCGCCTGGATCTCGGCGGCGCCCTCGAAGATGTTGAGGATGCGCGCGTCGCACAGAATGCGGCTGATCTTGTATTCCAGCGCGAAGCCGTTGCCGCCGTGGATCTGCAGCGCGTTGTCGGCGCAGGCCCAGGCAACGCGCGCGCCGAGCAGCTTGGCCATCCCGGCCTCGAGGTCGCAACGGCGGTCGTGATCTTTCTCCCACGCGCTGAAATAGGTCAGCTGGCGGGCAACCATGATTTCCACCGCCATCATCGCCAGCTTGTTCGCGACACGGGGAAATTCGATCAGCGGCTTGCCGAACTGCTTGCGGTCCTCGGCATAGGTCATGCCTTCGTCCAGCGCGGCCTGCGCCACGCCGATGGCGCGCGCGGCGGTCTGGATGCGGGCAGACTCGAAGGTCTGCATCAGCTGCTTGAACCCCTGCCCTTCCTCGCCGCCCAGCAGGTTCTCGCCCTTCACCGCGAAATCATCGAAGTTGACGGTGTATTCCTTCATCCCGCGATAGCCGAGGACCTCGATCTCGCCGCCCGAGATGCCTTCGTCGGGGAACGGGTTGGCGTCGTCGCCCGGCGTCTTCTCGGCGAGAAACATCGAGAGGCCGCGGTAGTCGGTGGTGTCGGGCACGGTGCGGGCCAGCACCGTCATCACATGGGTGCGCGCGGCATGGGTGATCCAGGTCTTGTTGCCCTTCAGGATCCAATCGCCATTCGCGTCCTTGACCGCTCGAGTGCGCAGCGACCCGAGGTCGGAGCCGGTGTTGGGCTCGGTGAACACCGCCGTCGGCAGGATCTCCCCGCTGGCGAGCCGGGGCAGCCATGTCGCCTTCTGCGCGTCGGTACCGCCGGACAGGATCAGCTCGGCCGCGATCTCGGACCGCGTCCCCAGCGAGCCGACGCCGATGTAGCCGCGCGACAGTTCCTCGGACACGACGCACATCGACGCCTTGCTGAGGCCGAAACCGCCGTGGTCCTCGGGGATGGTCAGGCCGAAGACGCCCATCTCTGCCAGCTCCTCGATCACCTCCATCGGGATCAACTCGTCCTTCAGGTGCCACTCGTGGGCAAAGGGTTCGACCTTTTCCACGGCGTACCGGCGGAACTGTTCGCGGATCATCTCCAACTCGTCGTCGAGGCCGGTGTTGCCCACCGTGATCTCGGCGCGACGGTCGCGCATGAGCGTGACCAGCCGCAGGCGGGCGGGTTGCGTGTTGCCCGCGCGGATCAGTTCGACGACTTCCGCAGTCAGCAGCGCGCGCTGATCCTCCAGCGTCAGGCCAAGGTCATGCGGGCGGACGATCTCCACCTGGTTCATCTGGATGCCGCCGGACAGCTGCGCGAGGTATTCGCCAAAGGTGATCTGCAAGATCAGCCGCTCGACCTCGCCGAACTTGTCCTGCTCGGTCAGGCGCTGCGCCCAGGCCTGCATCTGCCGCAGCGATTCGACGTAGGTGGCGACCCAGGCAAGCCCGTGCGCCGCCGTCTGATGCGCCTCGATCGCGCTGGCCGCGATCCGGCCCTCGACCGTGACCATCCGGGAGACGCTGGTGCGCGCGGCCTCCAGCAACGCCTCGGCCGGCGCGACGGCGGCGGCGGTCAGCTGAAGCAGGTCAGGCAAGATGACTGCGGCGTCTTCGATCGGCTGTCCGTCACGGGGCATTCCGGGTCTCCTTCGGGTCGGGCCAAGGGCTTTCGGGCCTTTGCGGTGGACTTAGGGTCTTTGCAGGTGCAGCGCAACAAAAATACCGGTTCATACACGCTGGCGCAGTAAAATGTCGCGATTGTTTTTGCGGTGCAGCACCCGCGGCGCTGCTCTAGACAGGTCGGGAACAGGGAAAGACCATGCTCCAGGATACGCTCGATCTGATGCCCCTCTGGGCCTTCGTCGCCGCCTTCGGTGTGACGCTGGTGGCGGGATTCGTGAAGGGCGCCATCGGCTTCGCGATGCCGCTGGTCATGATCTCGGGCCTGTCGATCTTCCTTGACCCGTTGGTTGCGGTGGCCTGCATCGTCCTGCCGATCGTGATGTCGAACATCTTGCAGGTGATGCGTTTTTCCTGGTCGCAGGCGGGCGAGGCGGTGCGGGAGTTCTGGCGCTACATCCTCATCGTCTGCGTGATGATCGTTATCGTGGCGCAATTCGTGACGCTGATCCCGACCCAGATCCTCTACCTCGTCCTGGGCGTGCCGGTGGTGGTCCTGTCGCTGATCCAGTTGCTCGGCGTCCGGTTCCGCATCGCGCCGGCCTGGCGCATCGCGTCGGAGTGGATCGTCGGCTTCGTCTCGGGCGCGATTGGCGGGCTGACCGGCACCTGGGGGCCGCCGACCGTCCTCTACCTGATCGCGCTGGAGACGCCGAAGACCAAGCAACTGCTGGTGCAGGGCGTCGTCTACGGGCTTGGGTCGGTCAGTTTGCTGGCGGGGCATCTGCAATCGGGCGTGTTGAACACCGTTACAATGCCGCTGTCGGCGGTGCTGCTGATCCCGGCCTTTCTGGGGATGCAGGTGGGGTTCTGGATGTCGGATCGCCTGAACCCCGAGGTATTCCGCCGCGTGACGCTGATCGTGCTGGTGATCGCGGGCGCGAACCTGGTGCGGCGGGGGCTGACGGGGTGACCGTCGCGCCGGGATAACCACAGAGAAAAGCATTGTCTTGCAGGTGCGATAACAGGACAAGGGACTTGCTGCACCGCCGCGGACGGTGTCACGCGATCGCCGACAACCAAGAGGATGAACCATGCTGAGAATAGAACTGCTTGACGGAACGTCCCGGTATCTGACGCTGGAGAGGGTCCTTCTCATCCAACCTCATCCTGAAGACGGAATGATCGTCCGGTTCAGGAACCATGTGGACGAAGTTCAGAACCTGCGCGCCAGGCGGTTCCAGATCATCAAGTCCGCGACCTGGTACGACTGAGCCGCGTCAGGACAGGATCGCGCCGGAACAGCCCTGCGCGAGATCGGGCAGCAGTCCGGCGGGCACGACCTCGAAATCGATGCGGAACAAGAGCTCCCCGTCGTGCTCCGCCTCGAAGGTCCAGGGACCGGTAACCAGCTCGCTCGCGACTTCGAAGCTGAAGCCGACCAGGCCCGGATCCTGATCGTCAAGCGAGGTTGTCCAGCGCTCTACTTCGATCCCGCTGTCGCGGTAGGGCGGGTGGGTGATGGTCACCAGCACCGGGTCGAACACCTCGCCGTCGCGGGTCTCCACCAGCACACCGAAGCCGATGCCGATCTGGGCCGGGACCAGCGTGGTTTCGGCGCGCATCACGGGAAGGTCGGGCATGATGTTGACGACGCCGGCGGCGGTGTCCGGCGCCGGTTCCAGTTCGACCGGCGCATCGGCGCAGTAAACACCGTAGACCAGCCGGTCGATCGCGTCGGACTTGAACGGGTTCACGCGCTCCTGCGCGGCAAGCGCCCCCGCGACCAGCATCATGCAGCCGGCGGCAGCTATTCCGGACAAACGTACCTGCATCGCTTCACCGCTCCGCCTGGGGTCGAATACCCCGCCCCTATCACGAAATCGCGGCGGCCTTCACGTCGTCATCGATATAGGGAACGTATTGCGCGAAGTTGTCGGCGAACATCTGCACCAGCTTGTGCGCCTGGCGGTCGTAGGCCTGCGGATCGGCCCAGGTGCTGCGCGGGTCGAGCAACCCATCGTCGACGCCACGGCACGTCACCGGCACATCGAACCCGAAGTTCGGGTCGCGGCGGAATTCGCCCGCGCCGAGTGAGCCGTCGAGAGCTGCCGACAGCAGCGCCCGCGTCGCCCGGATCGGCATGCGCACGCCGGTGCCATAGGCGCCGCCGGTCCAGCCGGTGTTCACCAACCAGCAGGTCGCGGCATGGTCGTGCATCTTCTGCTGCAGGAGCTTGCCGTAGACCTCGGGGCGACGCGGCATGAAGGGTGCGCCGAAGCAGGTGGAAAAGGTCGGCTCCGGCTCGGTCACGCCGCGCTCGGTGCCCGCCACCTTGGAGGTGAAGCCGGACAGGAAGTGATACATCGCCTGCGCCGGGGTGAGCCGCGCGATGGGCGGCAACACGCCGAACGCGTCGCAGGTCAGCATCACGATGTTCTTCGGGTGGCCTGCCATGCCGGTCGCCGAGGCGTTCGAGATTTCCTCGAGCGGGTAGGCGCAGCGCATGTTGGCGGTCAGGCTGTCGTCGTCGAAATCGAGCTCGAGGGTGTCGGGGTCGTAGACCATGTTCTCGATCACGGTCGAGAACTTGCGCGTGGTGGCGTAGATTTCCGGCTCCGCCTCTTCGCGCAGGTTGATGGTCTTGGCGTAGCACCCGCCCTCGAAGTTGAAGATTCCGGTCTCTGACCAGCCGTGTTCGTCGTCGCCGACCAGGGTGCGCGACGGGTCCGCCGACAGCGTGGTCTTGCCGGTGCCAGACAGGCCGAAGAACACGGCAGCATCCGACGGGTCGTCCGGGGCGTGGTTCGCCGAGCAATGCATCGCCATAACGCCCTTGCCGGGCAGGATGTAGTTCAGCAGCGAGAACACCGATTTCTTGTTCTCGCCCGCGTATTCCGTGTTCGCGATCAGGATCAGCTTCTGGTCGAAGTTCATCGCGATGACGGTGTCGGTGCGGCAGCCGTGGCGGGCCGGATCAGCCTTGAAGCTGGGGCAGTTTACGATGGTGAACTCGGGCACGAAGCTGGCCAGTTCCTCTGCCTCGGGGCGGCGCAGCATGTGGCGGTTGAAGAGCGCGTGCCAGGCAAGCTCGGTCACCATGCGCACGTTGATCCGGTGGCCCGGATCGGCGCCGCCGCGCAGGTCCTGCACGAAATACTCGCGGCCCTTCATATGCTCCAGCATGTCGGCATGCAGGCGGTCGAAGGCCTCGGGCTCCATCGGCGCGGTGTTGTCCCACCAGATCTCGTCCACAACGGCGGGGGTGCGCACGATGAACTTGTCCTTGGGCGAGCGGCCGGTGAACTTGCCGGTGGACACCAGAAGCGTGCCGCCCGTGCCGATACGCCCCTCGCCGCGGACAATCGCGGCCTCCATCAACGCGGGTTCGAGCAGGTTGTAGTGAATCGCCCCGAGACCCGTCATGCCTTGGGCTTCCAGCGTCTGAGACGGGTTCACGCGAGGGGTGGTCATGAGTTGGATGCTCCTGCAACGGGTGGCTTCGTGCGGCTGTGACCTCCGCGCCATGGTTCGCCTATAACATGACGGTTTCCGCGCTGAACAGGACGGTTTCGCACAGTTAGCGCAACCATCCCGCAATTTTCTTGCGCGCGCCTTGGGCCGGAACACTGGATTCAACGGCCACCTCTGTGGCAGTTTCACCACTGATTAACGGCCGGCACCCTAGTCTTATGACGCGATTCGGGCCGATTCGGAGAATAGAGATTGATTCTCCAAGCTCAAATCAGGAGAATAAGGAAAAAAATGGGCAGTCGAGCAGCAACAAGGATCACGCCATGCCGAGGATCGCACTTGTCGACGACGACAGGAATATCCTGACATCCGTCGCCATGACGCTGGAGGCCGAGGGCTTCGACGTCGAGACCTACAATGACGGACAGTCCGCGCTGGACGCCTTCAACCGGCGCCTGCCCGACCTGGGAGTGTTCGACATCAAGATGCCCCGGATGGACGGCATGGACCTGCTGCAGCGCCTGCGCCAGAAAAGCCGGATGCCGGTCATCTTCCTGACCTCCAAGGATGACGAGATCGACGAGTTGATGGGCCTGCGCATGGGGGCAGACGATTACGTCCGCAAACCCTTCTCGCAGCGTCTCCTGGTCGAACGCATCCGCTCGATCCTGCGCCGGCAGGAAGCCATCGCATCGGACGCCGCCGGCACACCGGAAGACAGCGCGGTGATGGTCCGCGGCGAATTGTCGATGGACCCGCTGCGCCACGCGGTCACCTGGAAAGGCCGGGACGTGTCGCTGACCGTGACCGAATTCCTGCTGCTGCAGGCGCTTGCGCAGCGCCCCGGCTTTGTCAAAAGCCGCGACCAGCTGATGGACGTCGCCTACGACGAACAGGTCTATGTCGACGACCGCACCATCGACAGCCACATCAAGCGGCTGCGCAAGAAGATGCGAACGGTCGACGATGATTTCTCGGCGATCGAGACGCTCTACGGCATTGGCTACCGCTACAACGAAGAATAAGGCGACACCGCAGTGCCCGCCGATCTCTCCATGACCAACCGCCACGCCCGGAACCGCGCCGACATCGTGCTGGGCGAGGATTGGGACCGCCCGCACAGCTCGGTCGAATCCGAACTGAAGGCGGCCCGTGCGCGGCGCGGGCTGATCTCGCTCAACCGCTCGCCGCTGGCGCGCAAGATCATCTTGTTCAACCTGCTCGCCATGGTCGTGCTGGTGGCCGGCGTGATGTACCTCAACCAGTTCCGCGACAGTCTCGTGGTGCAGCGCGAACGCGCGCTGGCCGTCGAGGCGCAATTGATCGCCGAAGTGCTGGAGGCGAGTATGCCCGCCGCCGCACCCGCCAGCCTCGCGGCCGAGGACGGGCGCGGTGCCGCCGAGGTGTTGAGCGAGCTGAGCCTGTCGGAAGGCATCGACGTCTTCATCTACGCGCTGCCCGACCGGCTTGTCGCCTCCACCGACACCATCGCGCGCACCCCGGCCCGGCCGGTTCGCGGGCTGGAGAACCGGCGCCAGGATACGCTGCTGATAACCGATTTCCTGAACGGGATCTGGTCCGGCCTCTCAGGTCTGCTGACCGGCGGGCGCCAGCAGACGCCGCAGCAGACCACCCTCTCGCTGGCCGAAACGCTCATCGCCCCTGCGAGCGAGGGGCTCACAGTGCTGAACCGCGGCGCCGATGCCTCGGGCACGCTCTATGCCGCCGCATCGCCGGTCTTCGGTCCCGAGGGGCAGATCGGCGTCGTGGTCGTCACCACTGCCGCGGGCGAGATCGACCTGCTTGTCCGGATCGAGCGCGAGCAGATGTTGCAGATGTTCGTCGTGGCGCTGCTGGTGTCGATCGGCTTGAGCCTGGTGCTTGCCTCCACCATCGCGCATCCGCTGGCCGATTTGGCCGCCGCGGCTGAACTGGGCCGCGACAAGAATGCCCGCAAAATGAGCCCGACGCGCGTGCGCATCCCCGACCTGACCGGCCGCCCGGACGAGATCGGGCGGCTATCCGGCGCGTTGCGCGGCATGGTCGGCGCGCTCTATGACCGGATCGACGCGAACGAACAGTTCGCCGCCGATGTCAGCCACGAGATCAAGAACCCGCTGGCCAGCCTCCGATCCGCCGTGGGCACGATGCGGGTGGCCCGCACCGACGAACAGCGCAACCGGCTGCTCGAGGTGATCGAACACGACGTGCAACGGCTCGACCGGCTGGTCTCCGACATTTCCAATGCCTCGCGCCTCGACAGCGAGCTGGTGAAGGAAGAGGAAGAGGAATTCGACCTCATCAAGACCTTGACCAACCTGTCGCAATATCACGGCGAGGAAGCCGCGCGGAAAGGTGTCGACTTCGTCACCGACCTGCCGCCGGAATCGATCCGGATCTCCGGGCTGGAAGGGCGGCTGGCGCAGGTCTTCGTGAACCTGCTGTCGAACGCCATTTCCTTCTGCGACGAGGGTGACGCGGTGCGGCTCTGGACCCGGCGGCGCGAAAACCGCGTGCTGATCGTGGTCGAGGATACCGGCCCCGGCATCCCCGAAGAGGCGCTGACCAAGGTGTTCAACCGCTTCTATTCCGAACGCCCGGTGCAGCAGTTCGGCAACCACTCGGGCCTCGGCCTGGCCATCTCCAAGCAGATCGTCGAGGCGCATGGCGGCGTGATCTGGGCCGAGAACATCCGCCCCACCGCGGCCGATGCCACCTCGGAGCCTTTGGGCGCGCGCTTCGTCGTCGGCTTGCCGATCTGAGCCGCGGCGCGTGGCCGACGACCAGCCAACCCCGGAAGACATCGCAGCATGGGTCGCCGGGCGGGAGGGCCCGCGGCTTTGGCTGAACGCAACCGGCGTGGCGATCGACGGGCTGGGCATCGTCATCCTCGGCGCGCCCGGCTCCGGCAAATCGACGCTCGCGCTCGAGCTTCTGTCGCTCGGGGCCTCCCTGATCGCCGATGACGGGCTGTGGGTCGCCACCGACTCCGATCCGCCAACGGTCGCCCGCGCCACCGGCGTGCCCGACCTGAT
Source organism: uncultured Roseicyclus sp. (assembly GCA_937139335.1). Taxonomy (GTDB): domain Bacteria; phylum Pseudomonadota; class Alphaproteobacteria; order Rhodobacterales; family Rhodobacteraceae; genus Roseicyclus. Next base: position 12,045 of record CAKZPN010000079.1, read on the forward strand.
CGAGGCGCGCGGCATCGGCCTTCTTCACGCCGGGGTTACCGTCACGGACGTGCCGCTTGCGCTCCTTGTCGATCTCGACCATTCAGAATCCCGACGATTGCCGCCGCGGCGCCTGGTCGCGGTCGGCAACGCCCTCTGCCCGTTGATCCGCGGGGCGGGACTTAGCACCCTCGCCCCCGCAATCCTCCTCCTGGCGCGGCATGGCCGGGCCGATGTCTGACCACCGGACCCGCATGACGACAGACCCCGACGCCCCACCGCAGGACCGTGCCGCCGCCCGCGTCGTGTTCGTCACCGGCCCGTCCGGGGCCGGCCGCACCACCGCGATCAATGCGCTGGAGGATCTGGGGTTCGAGGCGATCGACAACATGCCCCTCGGTCTCCTGCCCCGCCTCCTGGAAGGTCCTCCGCTCGATCGGCCCATGGCGCTCGGCATCGACGCGCGCAACCGCGACTATTCCGCCGCGGGCCTCGTCGGCGCCTACGAGCGGCTGGCGACCACGCCGGGCTACGCGCCGGAGTTGCTGTTCCTCGACTGCGCGGCGGACGTGCTGCAGCGCCGCTATTCCGAGACCCGCCGCCGCCACCCGATCGCGCCTGACGCCGACCCGGCGCAAGGTATCGCGCAGGAACTCTCCCTGCTCGGCCCCGTGCGCGCCAGCGCCACGGTCCTGATCGACACCTCGACCCTGACCCCGCACAACCTGCGCGCCGAGATGACGCGGCTTTTCGCCCCCGAAGGCGCCGGGCGGCTGGCGATCACGGTGATGTCATTCTCCTATCGTCGCGGCCTGCCGACGGGCGCCGACCTCGTCTTCGACTGCCGCTTCCTGCGCAACCCGCATTGGGATGCCGAGCTGCGCCCCGAGGACGGGCGCGCGTCGGTGGTGCAGGCCTATATCGCGGAGGATCCCCGCTTTGCCGCGTTCCGCGACCAGGTGATCCAGATGGCCGACCTTTTGCTGCCCGCCTTCCAGAGCGAGGGCAAAAGTCACCTGACGATCGCGTTCGGATGCACCGGCGGGCAACACCGGTCGGTCGCGATGACCGAAATCCTGTCGGCCCATCTTGCGGAGGCGGGGTGGCCCGTGTCTAAAAGACACAGGGAAGTGGAACAGCGACGCGCAGCCGGGACGGGCGCGGAGCCAGAGAAGCCAGAGGCGAACACTAGGTGATCGGCATCGTGATCGTTGCCCACGGGGGACTTGCCCCCGAGTTGAAGAGGGCGGCGGAACATGTCGTCGGCAAACAGCCGGCGATGATTGCCATTTCGGTTGGCCCCGAAGATGATCGCGCCGCGCGCACGCGCGAGATCTGCGACGCCGCGGACGCGGTCGATGACGGATCGGGCGTGGTGGTCGTCACCGACATGTTCGGCGGCTCTCCCTCCAACCTGTCCCTGACCGCCTGCCGCCCCAGCAACCGCAAGATCCTGACCGGGGTGAACCTGCCCATGTTGATCAAGCTGGCGAAATCCCGCGACCTGAACGTGGAGGAGGCCGTGTCTCGCGCCGCCGAGGCCGGCCGCCGCTACATCAACAGCTTCGACGGAGCACCCTGATTGCCATGTCCGACCCGAGTGTGACCCGTCATCTCGACATCGTGAACGTGAAGGGCCTGCATGCGCGGGCATCGGCCCGCTTCGTCGAAGTGGTCGAGGCGCATGACGCCACGGCAACCGTCCGCCGCGATGGGCTGAGCGCCGCCGGGGACTCGATCATGGGGCTTTTGATGTTGGCAGCTTCCATGGGAACCTCTATTGAGGTCGAAACCACCGGGCCGGAAGCTGAACAGCTGGCCGATGCGCTGACAACGCTCGTGGCCGACCGTTTCGGCGAAGGCAACTGACCGGAGAGACGACGGCTGAAGACCGGATGGGACGAGGGCGCGTGACCGATACAAGTTCCCGCAATATCTCTGCGCCGCGTCCGGCGCTGCGGCCGGGACCCGATCGGGTCTATGACCGGCGCAGCCTGACCTATGCCAACAGCTTCGATGACCCCTGGACCCGCAACACGATCAAGGCGATCGAGTGGGCGACCGGCAAGCTGACCATCATCCGCCGCGTGCGCCAGTTCGAGAAGCTGGGCGAGTTCACCGGGCAGGCGTTCTGGCCGGCGACGATGAAGATCATGGGCATCGAACTGCGCACGCCCGCGCACCAGCTTGCCCGCATCCCCCGAGAGGGACCAGTGGTCTTCGTCGCGAACCATCCCCACGGGCTGGTCGACGGCATGATCCTGGCGGACCTGATCGGACGGCGACGGGCGGATTACCGCATCCTCACGCGCGCGCTGCTGACCGGGCTCGACGAAAGCGCGTCGGGCTACATGATCCCCGTGCCGTTCCCGCACGAGCCGGATTCGCAGGAAAAGATGCTGCAGATGCGCGCGACCGCGATGGCGCATCTGGAACAGAAGGGGCTGATCGCGCTGTTCCCCTCTGGGTCCGTTGCCGCCGCTGACCGGATGTTCGGCCCGGCGGTCGAGGGCGAGTGGAACGTCTTCACCGCCAAGATGATCCGCAAGTCCGGCGCGACCATCGTGCCGTGCTATTTCACCGGCTCGAACTCGCGCTGGTACCAGATCGCCAACCGCATCTCGCCGACCCTGCGGCAGGGGCTGCTGATCCACGAGGTCGTGCACAGTTTCGACAAGCCGCAGGCGCCGATCATCGGCAACCCGATCACGCCCGACCAGTGGGAAGGACGCATCGACCGGCCCCGCGACTTCATGACCTGGCTGCGCGCGCGCACGCTGTCGCTGAAAGACAACCCCGACCAGGTCTGAGCCGGGATCTCAGCGCGTCGGCACCGGCGTCTCGCCTCGGTAGTCGTAGAACCCACGCTCGGTCTTGCGGCCCAGCCATCCGGCCTCGACGTATTTCGTGAGCAGCGGACAGGGCCGGTATTTCGTATCGGCCAGCCCGTCGTGCAGCACGTTCATGATCGCGAGGCAGGTGTCGAGCCCGATGAAATCGGCCAGCTCCAGCGGCCCCATCGGGTGATTGGTGCCCAGCTTCATCGCCATGTCGATGGAGGTGACGTTGCCCACCCCTTCATAAAGCGTGTAGACCGCCTCGTTGATCATCGGCATCAGGATGCGGTTCACGATGAAGGCCGGGAAATCCTCGGCCGTGGCCGAGGTCTTGCCGAGCCGGTCGACGACCGACTTGCAGGCGGCGAAGGTCTCCTCGTCGGTGGCGATGCCGCGGATCAGCTCCACCAGCTGCATCACCGGCACCGGGTTCATGAAGTGGAAGCCCATGAACTTCTCGGGCCGGTCGGTGCGGCTCGCCAGCCGCGTGATCGAGATCGAGGAGGTGTTCGAGGTCAGGATCGTGGTCGGTTTCAGATGCGGCAGCAGGTCCTCGAAGATCGCCTGTTTCACCGTCTCGCGCTCGGTCGCGGCCTCGATGATCAGGTCGCAGGGGCCCAGCTCGGACAGGGTGGTGGTGGTGCGGATGCGCGCCATCGCCTCGGCCATCTCGGCCTCGGACACCTTGCCGCGGCCGACCTGGCGGGCAATGTTGCGGTCGATCAGCGCGACGGCATTGCTGAGCGCATCGGCGCTGATGTCCGTCATCACCACGTCGTAGCCGGCCAGCGCGCAGACATGGGCGATGCCGTTGCCCATCTGGCCTGCGCCGACCACACCGATCGAAGAAATCTCCATGTCCGCCCCTTCGCACACCGCGTGTCGCGCGCACCATAGGCGCGGGCGGTGGGGCGAGACAAGCCTCGCCCGATCAGGACCCGATCGCGCGGCATTGCACCCTGTTTTCTAAAAATTACCTGTAAATTAACGGCTTAGGGTTTCGGAAACACCTCTGGACCACAGTCCCCGCCGGGTGAGTCAGTCAAACGGTGGGAGAGAAGGGGAATGAGTTTCGAACACAGGGGCCGATTGCCCCTCGATTACCATCCGGTCGTCTACCCCGGCTCGGTCCTGCGGTTCCGCGGACCGGCGCCGGGGCGGGGTCTGGACGCGCCATTCGTGCTGTGCCTCGGCGGATCGGAAACCTTCGGCCGGTTCATCCACGCGCCCTTCGCCGCGCAGCTGGACGCTGCCCTGCCGCTCGACGTGGTCAACATGGGGGTGATGAACGCAGGCCTCGACGTCATCTTCCGCGACCCGGCGATCACCGCCGCATTGGGCAGGGCCGACGCAGTCGTGTTGCAGGTGATGGGGGCGCAGAACATGACCAACCGCTTCTACTCGGTCCATCCGCGCCGCAACGACCGGTTCGTCAAGGCGGCGACGATGCTGCGCACGCTCTACCGGGACGTCGATTTCACCGAGTTCCATTTCACGCGGCACCTGCTGACGCATCTGAACGCGCTGTCGCCCGACCGCTTCGGCGTGGTCGAGAGGGAACTGAGGGCGGCCTGGGTGGCGCGGATGAAGGCGTTTCTCGACCGCGTGAGTGTCCCGGTACATTTGCTGTGGCTGTCGCGCCGCCACCCCGACGAGGTGCCGACAGGTCCGGTGTCGCGGCTGGGGCCCGACCCGCTGTTCATCCGGCCCGACATGCTGGCCGACGTCGCGGGCGCCGCCGCCTCGCTCAGCATCGCGGTGCCACCGCCGCAGGGGCCGCAGTCCTCGACCCGCGGCATGTTCTTCGGCGCGCGCGAGGAAGCGGCGGCGCGGGTGCTGCCGGGGCCGGACGGTCACGACCTCGCCGCGCGCCTGCTCCGGCCGCTGCTGGCCTGAAACGCGAACCGCCCCGGGCCAGGGGCCACGGGGCGGTTTCTTGGATCGGCGATCGGGCCGGATCACAGCTTGCTTGTCAGCTCCGGGACGATCTCGAAGAGGTCTCCGACGAGGCCGTAGTCTGCGACCTGGAAGATCGGGGCCTCCTCGTCCTTGTTGATGGCGACGATGATCTTGCTGTCCTTCATGCCCGCGAGGTGCTGGATCGCGCCCGAGATGCCGACGGCGATGTAGAGGTTGGGGGCCACCACCTTGCCGGTCTGGCCGACCTGCCAGTCGTTCGGCGCGTAGCCGCTATCGACCGCCGCGCGCGAGGCGCCCACGGCCGCGCCAAGCTTGTCGGCCAGCCCCTCGATCAGCGCGAACTGCTCCTCGGAGCCGAGGCCGCGGCCGCCCGAGACGACGATGCCGGCGCTGGTCAGATCCGGCCGGTCCGAGGCCGCGACCTTGTCCTCGACCCAGGACGACAGGCCGGAGGCGGCGGGTGCCGCGACCGTCTCGACCGGGGCCGCGTTGCCGGTGCCGGCCAGATCGAAGCTCGTGGTGCGGATCGTGAGCACCTTCGTCGCGTCCGAGGATTTCACCGTCTGCACCGCGTTGCCGGCGTAGATCGGCCGCTCGAACGTGTCACCGTCGACGATGCCCGAGGCGTCCGAGATGATCATCACGTCGAGCAGCGCCGCGACGCGGGGCATGATGTTCTTGGCGTCGGTCGTCGCCGGCGCGCAGATGTGGCTGTAGTCGCCCGCAAGCGACACGATCAGCTCGGCGGTGGCCTCGGCCAGCCGGTGGCCCAGGCTCTCGCCCTCGGCGCAGAGCACCTTCGCCACGCCCTCGATCGTCGCCGCCTGGTCGGCCGCCGCCCGGGCCGAGGCGCCGGCACAGAGCACCGTGACCTCACCCAGCTTCGCCGCCGCCGTCACCGCCTTGGCGGTCGCGTCCATGTTCAGCTCGCCCGAGGTCACCTCGGCCAGAAGAAGAACCGCCATCAGATCACCCCCGCTTCGTCCTTGAGTTTCGCAATCAGCTCGTCGACCGAGCCCACCTTGACGCCGGCCTTGCGGCTCTCGGGCTCGGTGGTCTTCACCACGCTGAGCCGGGGCGTCACGTCGACGCCGTAGTCCGCGGCGGTCTTCTCGTCGAGCGGCTTCTTCTTCGCCTTCATGATGTTCGGCAACGAGGCGTAGCGCGGCTCGTTCAGCCGCAGGTCGACGGTCACGATGGCGGGCATCTTGACCTCGATGGTCTGCAAGCCGCCATCGACCTCGCGGGTGACGCGGGCCGCATCGCCGTCGATCTCGAGCTCGGAGGCGAAGGTGGCCTGCGACCAGCCGAGCAGCGCCGACAGCATCTGCCCGGTCGCGTTCATGTCGTTGTCGATCGCCTGCTTGCCGCAGAGCACGAGGCCGGG
>CAKZPN010000080.1 GCA_937139335.1 uncultured Roseicyclus sp.
TTCAGGTCCTTGGCGTCCATCTCGCCCAGGCCCTTGAAGCGCGAGACGTCGATCTTGCCCTTGCCGCCGAGGCCCTTGGCCATCCATTCGGCCTTTTCCATCTCGTCGAGGCAATAGACCCGGCGCGCGCCCTGCGTGAGGCGGAAGAGCGGCGGGCAGGCGAGGTAGAGGTGGCCGTGGTCGATCAGCGGGCGCATCTGGCTGAAGAAGAAGGTCATCAGCAGCGCCGCGATATGGGCGCCGTCGACGTCCGCGTCAGTCATGATGATGATCTTGTCGTAGCGCAGATCCTCGAGGTTGAAGCGCGTGCCCATGCCGACGCCAAGCGCCTGGCAGAGATCGGAAATCTCGGCGTTGGAGGTGAGCTTGCCCGAGGCCGCCCCGAGCACGTTGAGGATCTTGCCGCGCAGGGGCAACAGCGCCTGGGTCTTGCGGTCGCGGCCCATCTTGGCCGAGCCGCCCGCGCTGTCACCCTCGACGATGAACAGCTCGGTGCCCTCGCGCGCGGATTGCGAGCAGTCGACCAGCTTGCCGGGCAGGCGCAGCTTCTTGGTGGCGGTCTTGCGCGCGGTCTCCTTCTCCGCGCGGCGGCGCAGCCGTTCCTCGGCGCGCAGAACGAGGAAATCGAGGATCGCGCCGGCGGATTTCGTGTTGGCGGCGAGCCAGTTGTCGAAATGGTCGCGCACCGCGCCCTCGACCATGCGCGCGGCCTCGGCGGTCGCGAGCCGGTCCTTGGTCTGGCCGACGAATTCCGGCTCGGCGATGAAGCACGACACCAGTGCGCCCGCGCCCGAGACGAGGTCGTCACGGTTGATGTTGGCGGCCTTGCGGTTGTTCGCCAGCTCGCCGTAGCCGCGGATGCCCTTGAGGATCGCGGCCCAGAATCCGGCTTCGTGCGTGCCGCCCTCGGGCGTGGGGATGGTGTTGCAGTAGGACTGGATGAAGCCGTCGCGCGCGGGCGTCCAGTTGATCGCCCACTCGACGCTGCCGGGCTGGCCGAAGCGGGGGCGGAATTCCACTTTTCCCGCGAAAGGGGTTTCGGCGTAGGTGACGGCGCTGCCCATCGTCTCCTTCAGGTAGTCGGCGAGGCCGCCGGGGAAGTGGAAGGTCGCCTCCAGCGGGGTCTCGCCATCGTCGATCTCGGATTTCCAGCGAATCTCCACGCCCGAGAAGAGATAGGCCTTGGAGCGGACCATCTTCATCATCCGCGCCGGCTTGAACCGGTGCGAGCCGAAGATCTGTTCGTCGGCGTGGAAGGTGGTGGCGGTGCCGCGGCGGTTGGCAACGGCACCCGCCGCGCGGACCGGGCCCTGCGGGATGCCGCGCGAAAATTCCTGCACGAACAGCTCGCGGTTGCGCGCGACCTCGACCCGGACATGGTCGGAGAGCGCGTTGACGACCGAGACGCCGACGCCGTGCAGACCGCCCGAGGTCTGGTAGGCCTTGCCGGAGAACTTGCCGCCGGCGTGGAGCGTGCAGAGGATCACCTCCAGCGCGCTCTTGTCGGGGAACTTCGGGTGCGGGTCGACGGGAATGCCACGGCCGTTGTCCCGGACGGTGACGGAATAGTCAGCGTGCAACTCCACCTCGATGCGGGACGCGTGGCCGGCCACGGCCTCGTCCATGGAGTTGTCGAGCACTTCCGCGACCAGATGGTGCAGCGCCCGTTCGTCGGTGCCGCCGATATACATGCCGGGGCGTTTGCGCACGGGCTCCAGCCCCTCGAGCACCTCGATGGAGGACGCGTCGTAGGCGGTCGGGTCCGGGGTCGGGCTCAACAGGTCATCGGCCATGTCTGGGCTGCCTCTGCTCTATCTTGTGGGCGTTGCGCACAATCATGGCAGGTTTGGGGGCGCTGCGAAAGACCGCGAGGCAAGATCGCAGCCGGCCGCGCAGGGCAGCACAAGCGGGCTCAGGGCAAGGGGAGATCGGCCGACGCAGGCCCGCAGGCTCAGAGGGCGGTGCCGCCGATCACGCCGGCGGTGCCGTCGAAGCCGAAATAGTAGTTCAGGATTTCGCTGTCGATGATGTTGCGCTGACGCGCAACCGAGCCGAGCGCGACAAGCGCCACCGCCTCCTCATCGGTGAGGGTGCCCGCTTCCATCGCCAGGATGCCCGCGTGAAGGGCGTCGATGATTTCCTGATTCATCATGTCATTGGCGAGGTTGAACGCCGCCTCGGCGTATTCGGGCGTGGTCAGGTTGTATTCGTAGAGGGGTTCGAAATGCGCCGAGGTGAACTGGATGAAATTGTCGCTCATCTGCTGGGCGCGCAATTCGGCGTCCATGCGCGAGACGAGACCCTGGATCCCGCCGTTCAGCACGGCGACCGTTGCCAGCGACATGGCGAGAACGGATGCGCTGAGCACGGTCCAGTCGACGGCCACCGCGCCGCTGTTGCCGTGGAGGAATCTGTTGAAAAACTTAATCATCGGGACCATCGATACGCAAAACATCTCCTTTGTTACAGCGAAAACCGGGCAGAAATGTGTCGGACTGGTCGCGGTCGCGGCAACAATGACCCCGATCTCGGCAACAGTCGCCGGGCGATCGTGTCGGCAAGCCCGTGCCGAGCCGCCCTGCGGGGGATTGTGCCGTGGCGCCAAGGCGGCCTATCTGTCCGCATGCGCCGCACCCGTCCCCTTGCCGCCCTCTGCCTTGCCGCCGTCGCGGGGCCGGTCTGGGCGCATCCGCATATCTTCGTCGATGCGGGCCTGACCGTCATGCTCGACGACGCCGGCAGCGTCGCGGCGGTGGAGGTCACCTGGCGCTATGACGAGCTGTATTCGCTGATTCTGGCCGAGGATTACGGCCTCGACCCCGACTATGACCTGCAGCTGACCGAGGCGGAGGTCGCGGAGACGCTGGGCTTCGATCTGAACTGGAGCGCGGGCTTCACCGGTGGCCTCGTGATGCGGCAGGCGGGGGCGGAACTCGACCTCGGCCCGCCCGAGCCGGTGGCGCTGCGCATGCTCGACACCGGCCAGATCGAGACCACGCATCGCCGCGCCGTGACCGGGGCCGCGCCGGGCGATCTTGCGGCTCAGATCTACGACCCGGAATTCTACATCGCCTTCGAGATGATCCTGCCGGTCACGGTGGCGGACGCGCCGTCCTGCGATGTCGCGCTGGTCCGGGCGGACCTCGACGCGGCCTATGCCGGGCTCGAGGCCGCGCTGGAAGAGATCGGCGGCGCGGTGGCGGCGGAGGACAATTTTCCGGCGGTCGGTGCGCTCTTTGCCGACCGGGTGGAGATCACATGCCCCGAGTGATCGCGGTTGCGACTCTGCTGCTGATCGCTGCGCTGGCCGCGCTCTACCTCAGCGGGGCGGACCGTGTCGTGCTGGCCTGGGCGGTGGAAAGCCAGCGCGAGGCGCAGAACGGCATCGCGCGCGGGCTGCGCGCCCTGCGCGGGGGCGAACCGGCCGCGCTTGGCGGGTTTCTCGCGGTGTGCTTCGCCTACGGCTTCTTTCACGCGGTCGGGCCGGGGCATGGCAAGATGCTGATCGGCGGCTACGGCGCGGCGCGCGCGGTCGGCGCGGTGAAGCTTTCAGCGGTGGCGCTCGCCTCCAGCCTGGCGCAGGGCGCCACGGCGGTGGCGCTGGTGGCGGCGGGGCTCTGGCTCTGGCGGATCGGGCGGCAGGAGATGACGGATCTGGCCGACCGCCTGCTTGCGCCGCTCAGTTTCGGGGCGATCGCGCTGGTCGGGATCTGGCTGGCGCTCCGCGGTCTGCGGGGGCTGATCCGGGCGGGGCAGGCGGCGGATCACGGCCATCATCATCACCACCACCACGACGCCACCTGCTGCCATGCCCATGCGCCCGATGCCGGGGCGCTGGCGCAGGCGACCGGCTGGCGCGACATCGCGCTCCTGATCGGCGCGGTGGCGATCCGGCCCTGCACCGGCGCGCTTTTCGTGCTGATCCTGACCGCGCAGATGGGGATTTTCGCCTTCGGCATCGCGGGCACCTTCGCCATGGCGCTCGGCACCGCCTCGGTCACGGTGGGGACGGCCATTGCCGCCGTCACCCTGCGGCGCGGGGTGCTGGCGGGGATGACGGACAGCGCAGCACTCGCCCGTGTGCAGCCGTTGATCGAGATCGTCGTGGGCGGGCTGGTCGCGGTGCTCGCCATCAGCCTCGCCCTCGGGGCGGTGTGAGGCTGCGTCTTGCCGCCCGCGCGCGGCAAGGCTAAGGCCTGATCCATGACGACCCTCCCCGACCATATGCGCGCCACGCTCGCGCTTGGCCTGCCGCTGATCGGCGGCATGCTGGCGCAGATCGCGATCCAGGTCACCGACACGGTGATGATGGGCTGGTACGGCGTGCCGGAACTGGCCGCGGTAGCGCTCGGCAGCTCGTATTTTCACGTCGTCCTGATCCTCGGCATGGGGTTCGGTCTGGCCGTGATGCCGATGGTGGCGGCGGCCGCCGGAAACGACGACCGGCGGCAGGTGCGCCGGGTCACGCGGATGGGTCTCTGGATCGCGCTGATCTTCTCCGCGCTCGCAATGCCGCTGTTCCTGTTTTCCGGCCAGATCCTGCGCGCGCTCGGCCAGACCGAGGAGGTCGCGTCGATGGCGCAGACCTACCTTCGGATCGCGGGCTGGGGCATCGCGCCCGCCGTCGTGATGACGGTGTTCCGCAGCCACCTCTCGGCGCTGGATCATGCGCGCGTGGTGCTCTGGGCTGTGCTGGCCGGGGCGGTGGCGAACGCCGGCATGAACTGGGTGCTGATCTTCGGCAACCTCGGCGCGCCGGAGCTGGGCATCGCGGGCGCCGCCATCGCCTCGATCGGGACGCAGAGCGTGATCGCGCTGGCGCTGGCTTTGCACGCAGGCCTGCATCGCGACCTGAGGCAGGACACGCTCTTTGCCCGGTTCTGGAACCCGGATTGGGAGGCCTTCGGCCAGGTCTTTCGCCTCGGCTGGCCGATCGCTCTGACGCTGCTGTCCGAATCGGGGCTGTTCATGGCGACGCTGGTGATGATGGGCTGGATCGGGCCGAACCCGCTGGCGGCCCACGGCATCGCGATCCAGATCTGCTCGGTCACCTTCATGGTGCATATCGGGCTTAGCCAGGCCGCGACGGTGCGCGCGGGCCGCGCCTGGGGCAAGGGCGACGTGGAGAACCTGCGGATGGCCGCGACCGCCGCGCTGATCCTGTCGGCAGGGATGGTGGCGCTGACCATCGCGGGCTTCATGCTGGCGCCCGAGTTCCTGGTCGGCCTGTTTCTCGATCCGCACGACCCGCTCAGGCCCGAGATCCTGGCGCTGGGGGCGAGCCTGCTGATGGTCGCGGCGCTGTTCCAGCTGGCGGACGCGGGGCAGGTGATGGCGCTGGGGCTCTTGCGCGGGGTGCAGGACACCCGCGCGCCGATGGTCTACGCGCTCATCGCCTACTGGGTGCTGGGGCTGCCCGCGGCCTGGGTCATCGGCTTCCCGCTGGGCTTCGGCGCGCCTGGCATCTGGGCGGGCCTCGTCGTGGGGCTCGGCTTTGCCGCGGTGATGATGATGACGCGGTTCTGGCGCGGCCCGGCGCGCAGGCCGGACCTCGCCACGCCCGCCTGATCTCAGCCGTTAGCGATGCCGGTCAGGATACGCGCCCAGGCGCGCATGCCCCGGTGAAAGCTGTCGAGGTCGTATTTCTCGTTCGGGGAATGGATCGCGTCGTCATCCTTGCCGAAACCGGCGAGGAGCGAATCCATGCCGAGGATGTCCTTGAAGTGGCCCGCCACGGGGATCGAGCCGCCGCCGCCGATGAAGGCAGCCTCGCCCGGCCATTCCTGCGACAGGGCTGTCCGCGCGATCTCGAAGGCCGGGTGGCTGATATCCATGCGGCTGGCGGGGGAGGCGCCGTGCGAGGTCCAGGCGATGGTGCAATCCTCGGGCAGCTGCGCCTCGACCCAGGCGCGGAAGCTCTTGCGGAGTTTCAGCGGGTCCTGCGCCGCGACAAGGCGGAAGGAAACCTTGGCCGAGGCCTTCGACGGCAGCACCGTCTTGAAGCCCGCTCCGGTGTAGCCGCCCCAGATGCCGTTGATCTCGGCGGTGGGCCGCGACCAGAGCATTTCGAGCGGTGTCAGCCCGGCCTCGCCCGAGGGGGCTTTCAGGCCGACATCGCCAAGAAAGCCCTCCGCGTCGAAGCCCAAGCCCGCCCATTGCTCGCGCAGCGTGTCGGGCAGGTCTTCGACATCGTCGTAGAACCCCGGCACCTGCACCCGCCCGGTGTCGTCGTGGAGATTGCCGAGGATGCGGGTCAGCACCCGGATCGGGTTCATCGCCATGCCGCCATACATGCCCGAATGCAGGTCGACGCGCGGCCCGGTGATGGTCATCTCCTCGCCCAGAAGCCCGCGCAGTTGCGTGACGATGGCCGGCACGTCCTCGGCGAAAAGCCCGGTGTCGCAGATCAGCGCAAGATCGGCCTTCAGCGCCGCGCCACGTTCCTTCAGGTAGGGCACGAGGGATGGCGAACCCGATTCCTCCTCGCCCTCCAGGAACACCGTGATCTTGCAGGGCAGGGCGCCTGTTTCCGCCTTCAGCGCACGGCATGCCTCCAGAAAGGTCATCAGCTGGCCCTTGTCGTCCGACGCGCCGCGCGCGCGGATCACGCGGCCTTTCGGCGTCTCCTGCAACTCGGGGTCGAACGGGTCGCGGTCCCAGAGCGACAGCGGATCGACCGGCTGCACGTCGTAATGGCCGTAGAACAGCAGGTGCGGACCCGGCCCGTCGATCTGGCCCACGACCATCGGGTGGCCGGGGGTGTCATGCACCTCGGCCTCAAAACCGATGCTCTCGAGATCGGCGCGCAGCCACTCGGCGGCGCGGCGCACGTCGCCGGCAAAGGCCGGGTCGGTCGAGATCGAGGGGATGCGCAGCAGTTCGAACAGGCGGCCTGTGGCGGCATCGAGGTCGGCATCCAGGCGGGCAAGGACGGCATCGAGGGACATGGGGGCTTCTCCGAATGGGCGGGCGATTGCCGGCAGACTGACCCCGGCCAACCGCGAATGTCCAGCGGTTGCCCGGTCCCGCGTTGCGGGATACTGACGGCACCGGGAACACGCCGGCAAAGGAAGGCAGAGCATGCTGAGCACAGGGTTTCGTCGGATCGCCGGCATCGCCGTGGCGCTTCTGCTTGCGCTGCCCGCGGCGGCGCAGGACCTGCCGACGCTGCGCGAGGCGCGGGGCCTTGTCTTTGCCGAGGATGGCGAGATCGAGTGGCAGGTGTTTCCCGATGCCAGCCTGTCGCCCACCGACCTTGCCACGCTGGACCAGATCAACCAGATCCAGCCGCAGCCCTATTATGGCGCCATGGCGATACACCCGGCCTCGGGCCTCGCCTCGGGCCGCACGTCGCTGGCCGCCAACTTTCATGACGAAGAAAACGCGCGTGCCGCGGCGCTGACCGCCTGCGGCGAGGGCTGCGTCGTGGTCATGGTGATCCGGCCCGAAGGCTGGCAGCCGGGCCGCGCGCTGCAACTGTCGGCCGAGGCGACCGCCGCGCTGAGCGGCGACTACCGCGCGCTGGCCCGTCGCGCGCGCGCCCTTGCGATCAGCCCCGAGACCGGGCAATGGGGGATCGGAGACAGTCGCGCGGCCGCAGTGGCCGCCTGCGGCGCGCCGGATTGTCGCGTCGTGGTCGAGGGATAGGCGTCATTCGCCGACCCTTTGATTCAGGTCAAAGTCCGGCGCGCGTCAATTTGTAACTTGGCCATCACGCGGCAAGCGCCTTAATCCTGAGCAACGCATGAACGCCAGCGTCTTTACAGTCAGACCCCCGATGACCGGGTCGGCCGGAAGGAGAGACAGCCAGTGAACTACGACGACGCGCTCGACATCGCCTTGGGCCGACTTCACCAGGAAGGGCGCTACCGCACCTTTATCGACATCGAGCGCCGCAAGGGCCAGTTCCCGCACGCCGTGTGGAAAAAACCCGACGGCTCCGAGCAGGAGATCACCGTCTGGTGCGGCAACGACTATCTGGGCATGGGCCAGCACCCGGTTGTCCTGGCCGCGATGCACGAGGCGCTGGACGCGACCGGCGCGGGCTCGGGCGGCACGCGCAACATCTCGGGCACGACCATCTACCACAAGGCGCTGGAGGCCGAACTGGCCGACTTGCACGGCAAGGAAACCGCGCTTGTCTTCACTTCGGCCTACATCGCCAATGACGCGACGCTGTCGACGCTGCCGGTGCTGTTTCCGGGTCTCATCATCTATTCCGATTCGCTGAACCACGCCTCGATGATCGAGGGGATCCGCCGCAACGGCGGCGCCAAGCGGATCTTCAAGCACAACGATCTTGCCGACCTGCGCGCCAAGCTCGAGGCCGACGACCCCGCGGCGCCCAAGCTCATCGCCTTCGAAAGCGTCTATTCGATGGACGGCGATTTCGGCCGGATCGAGGAGATCGTGGACTTGGCCGAGGAATTTGGCGCGCTGACCTACCTCGACGAGGTCCATGCCGTCGGCATGTACGGGCCCCGTGGCGGCGGGCTGTCCGAGGCGCTCGGCATCGCGGACCGCATCGACATCATCAACGGCACGCTCGGCAAGGCCTTCGGCGTGATGGGTGGCTACATCGCCGCCAGCGCGAAAATGTGTGACGCGGTGCGGAGTTACGCGCCGGGCTTCATCTTCACCACCTCGATCCCGCCGGCCGTCGCGGCCGGGGCCGCGGCCAGTGTCCGGCACCTCAAGACCGACCAGGCGCTGCGCGACCTGCAACAGGAACGCGCCGCGGTCCTGAAGCTGCGGCTCAAGGGCCTCGGCCTGCCGATCATCGACCATGGCAGCCACATCGTCCCGGTCATCGTCGGTGACCCGGTGCACACCAAGGCGATCTCGGACATGCTGCTGGCGGATTTCGGCATCTATGTGCAGCCGATCAACTATCCGACGGTGCCGCGCGGCACCGAACGGCTGCGCTTCACGCCCTCGCCGGTGCATGATCCGAAATCGATCGACGCGCTGGTGAACGCGATGGACGCGCTCTGGAGTCATTGTGCGCTGAATCGTGCCGAACTGTCGGCCTGACGATTTCTGCGGGTGCAACACCCCATGAGGGCATGTTAAGCCAAACAAAGTGACAAGGGGATTGGGGAATCACCTTGTCGTGGGGTAACATGTTGTCAATGGAAGCCGGCGATCCACAAGATCATGTGGTCAGACTGGCAAGGGTTCCAAAGGGGCAGGCGGTTGATGGGCCAGGATCAGGGCCAGACGTGGGGACCGGAGACCGCTGAAGGCGGCACGACGTCCCCATCGACGACCTCCTTCGACGGCTACGACATCACCGACGTTCCCCTGGGCGACCTCATGCGCGGCGAACGCGCCACCCTCGGAAAATCCCTGCTGGACGTGGAGCGCGAGCTGAAGATCCGCGCCGCCTACATCGCCGCCATCGAAAATGGCGACGTGGGCGCCTTCGCGTCCCCCGGATTCATCGCGGGCTACGTCCGCTCCTACGCGCGCTATCTCGGCATCGACCCTGAATGGACCTTTCGCCGGTTCTGCCTCGAGACCCAGTTTCACGGCGTACACGGCCCGTCGGGCCTTCAGGCCAAGGCCGCCAAGCGCGAGATGAGCGAGGCGCCGCCGCGCCGGGTCGATCCCAACGACGTCATCCAGAGCGCACGGATCAGCTTTGCTCCCAAGCGCGACAGCATGTTTTCGGGCGTCGAGCCGGGCGCGCTCGGCTCCTTCGCGGTGCTGATCGTGCTGGTCCTCGGGCTTGGCTACGGCGCTTGGGCGGTGTTGCACGACATTCAGCGCCTGCAGATCGCGCCGGTGGACGAGGCGCCGCTGCCGCTGGCGCAGCTCGATCCGCTGGCCGGCGCCACCGAGGGCGCGTTCGACGTGGCGCAATCCTTCGACGCCGCCTTGCCGGGTCCCGACACCTTCGACCGCCTCTACCGCCCGCAGGCACTGGAGGCTCCGGTCCTGACGCCGCGCGATGGCGCGCTCGCCACGCTCGATCCCGACGAGGTCGGCACGATGGGCGGTTTCGACAGCGCGCCCGACCGCGGCACCCCGCGCCTGATGGCCGCCTCCGCGACGCTCACCACCGACACCCCCGCCGAGGCCAGCCCGGTGCAGGTCACCGAGGCGCGCAGCGACGAGCTGGTGCTTTTCGCCGTACGCCCGTCCTGGGTTCGCGTGACCTCGGCCTCGGGCGCGACGCTGTTCGAGGGCACGCTGAACCGCGGTGACAGCTACACCATCCCCGAAAGCGAAGAGGCGCCGCGCCTGCGGTCCGGCAATGCCGGCTCGGTCTATTTCGCGGTGAACGGCGTCACCATGGGCCCGGCGGGCCCCGGCGCGACCATCGCGCGCGACGTGGAACTGTCGGCGGACGCGATCAGCAACAATTTCGCGATGGCGGACGCGGGCGCCGACCCCGACCTGCCCGAGGTCGCGGCCCTGGTCCTGGCACCGGACGCGACGCAATAGCGCCCGCGCGCCCCGTTGTCCGGCGCGCCTGACGGGTCTATCTAGGGGGCAAACCCCCGCCTGACCGCGCAAAGGCAGATCATGTCTCACAATCCCATCCGTCCCTGGCGCAACATCGACCGCCGGAAAAGCCGCCAGATACATGTCGGCCCGGTCGCCGTGGGCGGCGACGCGCCGATCAGCGTGCAGTCGATGACCAACACGCTGACCACTGACGTAGCCGCGACCATCGACCAGATCCAGCGCTGCGCCGACGCCGGCGCCGACATCATCCGCGTCTCGGTGCCGGACGAAGCGAGTTCCAGGGCGCTGCGGGAAATCGTGCGCGAAAGCCCGATCCCGATCGTTGCAGACATCCATTTCCACTACAAACGCGCCATCGAAAGCGCCGAGGCGGGGGCCGCCTGCCTGCGCATCAACCCCGGCAACATCGGCGACGAAAAGCGCGTGCAGGAGGTCATCAAGGCCGCGCGCGACCACGATTGCTCGATCCGCATCGGCGTGAACGCGGGCAGTCTGGAGCGCGACCTCCTGGAGAAATACGGCGAGCCGTGCCCCGAGGCGATGATCGAAAGCGGCCTCGACCACATCCGCATCCTCGAGGACAACGATTTCTTCAACTTCAAGATTTCCTGCAAGGCCTCAGACGTGTTCCTCGCCGCCGCCGCCTACCAGGGGCTGGCCGAGGCGACGGATGCGCCGATCCACCTCGGCATCACGGAAGCCGGCGGCCTCATGTCGGGCACGATCAAATCCGCCATCGGGCTCGGCAGCCTGCTCTGGATGGGCATCGGCGACACCATCCGCGTGTCGCTCTCGGCCGATCCGGTCGAGGAGGTGAAGGTCGGCTTCGAGATCCTGAAATCGCTCGGCCTGCGCCATCGCGGCGTCAACATCATCTCCTGCCCGTCCTGCGCGCGGCAGGGCTTCGACGTCATCAAGACCGTCGAGATCCTGGAGCGGCGGCTGGAGCATATCAAGACGCCGATGTCGCTCTCGATCATCGGCTGCGTGGTGAACGGCCCGGGCGAGGCGCTGATGACCGACGTGGGCTTCACCGGCGGCGGGGCCGGGTCGGGCATGGTTTACCTCGCCGGCGCGCAAAGCCACAAGCTGTCGAACGACGGCATGATCGAGCACATTGTCGAACAGGTGGAGCGCAAGGCCGCAGAGATCGAGGCCACCCGCGCCGCCGAGGTGCAGGCGGCGGAATAGCCTCCGCATTTCCCGTTGCGGCATCCGCCCGCGGCGGCTATATCGCCGGGGCGATGCACCCGTAGCTCAGCTGGATAGAGCGCTGCCCTCCGAAGGCAGAGGCCAGAGGTTCGAATCCTCTCGGGTGCGCCACTCGCCTCATGTCCCCTTCTGTTCGTCCTTCCAGGCCTGATAGCGGGCCTTTGTGGCCTCGTTCATCGGGTAGAGGCCGGGAAGTTCGACGCCGCGGTCGACCTCGGTCATGATCCAGCCTTCCATCCGCTCCTGCTCGGGCGCCTCGGCCAGCACCTCGTCCAGAAGGGCTGCGGGGATCAGCACCGCGCCGTCGTCGTCGACCACGATCACGTCGTCGGGGTAGACCGCCACGCCGCCGCAGGCGATCGGCTCCTGCCAGCCGACGAAGGTGAGGCCCGCGACCGAGGGCGGGGCGGCCACGCCGCGGCACCAGACCGGCAGGCCGGTCGAGAGCACGCCGGCCGCGTCGCGCACCACGCCGTCGGTGATCAGCGCCGCGACCCCGCGCTGAACCATGCGGTTGCACAGGATATCGCCGAATATGCCGGCGTCGGTGACGCCCATTGCGTCGGCGACCGCGATGCAGCCCTCGGGCATCGCCTCGATCGCCGCGCGGGTGGAGATGGGGGAACCCCAGCTGGCCGGCGTCGCGAGGTCTTCACGCGCAGGGACGAAGCGCAGGGTGAAGGCGCGGCCGACCAGACGCGGCTGGCCTTGCCGGATCGGGACCGAGCCGCGCAGCCAGACGTTGCGCAGCCCCTTCTTCAGCAGGATCGTGGTGAGTGTTGCGGTCGACACGCCCTTCAGCGTCTCGATGGTGGTGGCGTCGAGTGTCATGTCGGGTCCTCCGGTTCGGGTCGGGCGCAGCATGTCAGACAGGACACGAAAGAAAAGCTGGAAGCTGCTTTGTTCAGACGATAGGAAATCTGTCGATGAACACGCAATTCCTCGAAACCTTCACGATGGTGGCCGAGCATGGTTCGATGGCCGAGGCGGCGCGGCGCCTCAGCATCACGCCCGCCGCCGTCGCGCAACGGATCGCGGCGCTGGAGGCGGATCTCGGCACCGCGCTGGTCCTGCGGAGCGGGCGGCGCGTGACCCCGACCGAGGCCGGGCGCGCCATCGTCGCGGGCAGCCATCGGGTGCTCGCAGAGGTGCGGCAGATGCGGCTTGCCGCGCGGGCCGATGCGGAGGTAGGGGAATTGCGGCTGGGGGCGATCAGTACCGCGATGACCGGCCTCCTGCCGCCCGCGCTGCAGCGCCTGTCCGTCACCGCACCTGGGCTCGACGTGTTCCTGCTGCCCGGCACCTCGACCGAGATGTATCGCCATGTGGTCGACGGCGGCCTCGACGCCGCGATCCTGGTGCGGCCGCCCTTTGCCATACCGAAGTCGCTGGAATGGCGGGCGCTGCGGACCGAGCCGCTGGTGCTGATCTGCCCCGAGGCCTGGGCGCGGGACGCGCCGCGCGCCCTGCTGCGCGAGAAGCCCTTCATCCGCTACGACCGCAACAACTGGGGTGGGCGGCTGGCCGACCGCTGGATGAAGGACGCGGGGGTTGCGGTGCGCGAGGGGTTGGAGCTGGACCAGCTCGAGGCCATCGCGGTGATGGTGAGCCGGGGCCTTGGCGTGTCGATCGTGCCGGACTGGGCGCCGCCCTGGCCTGAGGGGCTGACGCTGCGCCGCCTGCCGCTACCGGGGCAGCTGCGCCCCACGCGGGAAATCGGGCTCTTGTGGCCGCGCGGCGCGCCGACCGGACGGATGATCGCGCAGGTCTGCGCGGCGCTCTTGGCGGAGCCGGTCAGCTCTGCAGGCTGAAGGCCGATTGCACCGCGTCGCGTGTGGTGCCGGCCTTCTCGGCGGAGAACACGGTCGCGCCCCGGCTGAGGACGTAGAACCGGTCGGCGAGGTCGAAGGCGAAGTCGAAATATTGCTCGACCAGCACGATGGCCATCTCGCCCTCGGACCGCAGTTGTGAAATGACCGAGCCGATGAGCTGGATGATGTTGGGCTGGATACCCTCGGTCGGCTCGTCCATCAGCAACAGCTTCGGCCGCGTCACCAGCGCGCGGCCGATGGCGAGCTGCTGCTGCTGCCCGCCCGAGAGGTCGCCGCCGCGGCGGTTCTGCATCTGCTTCAGAACCGGGAACATCTCGAAGATGCGGTCGGGCACCACGCGCTCGCCGCGCGGCAGGCAGGCGAGGCCGGTCTCGAGGTTCTCGCGCACGGTGAGGAGCGGAAAGATCATCCGGCCTTGCGGCACGTAGCCGATGCCCATCTGCGCGAGGCGATGCGCGGGAAGGCGGCCAAGGCTCTGGCCGTCGAGCGTGATCTCCCCGCCCGACCGCGGATGGGTGCCGGCGATGGCTTTCATCAGGGAGGTCTTGCCGACGCCATTGGTGCCCATGATGCAGGTCACTTCGCCGGTCCGCGCCTCGATCGAGACGCCGTTCAGGATGCGGCTGCCGCCGTAATGCAGGGTGAGGTCGCGGGTTTCCAGCATCTCTAGCGCCCCAGGTAGACGTCGATGACGCGTTGGTCGGCCATGACGTGGTCGAGCGTGCCCTCGGCCAGCACCGAGCCCTCGTGCAGCACGGTCACGCGGCAATCGAGGCGGCGCACGAATTCCATGTCATGCTCCACCACGACGACGGCGTGGTTTTCGGCCAGCCGTTTCAGGAGCGCGGTGGTGTGCGTGCGTTCCTCGGTGGTCATGCCGGCGGCGGGTTCGTCGACCAGCAACAGCTTCGGGTCCTGCGCGAGGAGCATCCCGATCTCGAGCCATTGTTTCTGGCCGTGGCTGAGGATGCCGGCCATCCGCTCGAGCGCGTCGGACAGGCCGATTTCCTCGGCGATGACAGCGATGCGGTCGCGGTCGGCCTCGGTCACACGGTCCATGAGCGCCGCCACCGGCCCGCGAGGTTTCTTCAGCGAAAGCCGCAGGTTGTCCCAGACGCTCTGGTCCTCGAACACGGTGGGGCGCTGGAACTTGCGACCGATGCCGGCCTGCGCGATCTGCGCCTCGGACATGGACAGGAGCGAGGTGCCGACCTCGCCCCAGCGCACGGTGCCGGCGTCGGGCCGCGTCTTGCCGGTGACGATGTCCATGAAAGTGGTCTTGCCCGCGCCGTTCGGGCCGATCACCGCGCGCATCTCGCGCTCGGCGATGACGAAGCTGAGGTTGTTGATGGCGCGGAAGCCGTCGAAGCTGACGGAAATCCCCTGAACTTCCAGAAGCGTGTTCATGCGCGGTCCTTTCGGACGATGTAATCGACCAGCCCGCCCAGCCCCTTGGGCGCAAAGAGCGTGACCAGCACGAAGCCGAGGCCGAGCAGCACCGGCCACCAGTCGACCCAGTCGATCTCGTAGAATCCGAAGTCGATGTTGGGCGCGCGTCCGCCGGTGAAGTACGTGGAGAGGAGCGAGACGACGGCGGCCCCGATGACCGCGCCGTAAAGCCTCCCGCGCCCGCCGATGGCGACCCAGACGGCGAGGTAGATCGAGGCGATAGGCGCGATCTCGTCGGGGTTGATGATGCCCGCCTGCGGGTAGTAGAGCGCGCCGGCGATGCCGCACAGGACGCCGGTGAGGGTGAAGACGAAGAGCTTGTAGCCTTCGACCCGGTAGCCGAGGAACCGCACGCGCTGTTCGTCGTCGCGGATGCCGCGGATGATGTTGCCGAACTTGCCCGAAACCATCCAGGCGGCGGCGATATAGGCGAGGCCCAGGGCCAGCGCCGAGGCCCAGAAGAACCAGATCGAGATGCGGGCCTGGCCTACTGTTTCCAGTCCGGGGATGTTCTGCAGGCCGGAGAGGCCATTGTTTCCACGCAGTCCGGTGTCGTTCTGGAAGAGGTAGAGTGAGAGCGCGAGCGTCATCGCCTGCGTCAGGATCGAGAGGTAGACGCCGGTGACCCGGCTGCGGAAGGCAAGCCAGCCGAAAACCAGCGCCAGCGCGCCCGGCACGAGAACGACGAGGAGGAGGCTGAGGATGAGGCTGCCCGAGGCCGCCCACATCCAGGGCCAGTCCTGCGCGCCGACGACGGAAAAGATCTGCAGCGCGGTGGCGGTGCTGATCTCGGCCTCGGTCGGCGGGATCACGGCACTGCCGAGGTTCGCGCGGACGACTGCTTCGGTCCGGGCGGTCATCAGCCACATGCCGATCATGTAGCCGCCGAGCCCGAAGAAGGCGAAATGCCCGAGGCTGAGGATGCCGCAGTAACCCCAGACCAGATCCATCGCCAGCGCGGCGAGGCACAGGCACAGCGTCATGCCCAGAACCTTGGTGAAGCTGACGGAGAGCGCCCCGGTGCCATAACCCTCGGACAGGATCGTCACGACGAGGGCGAGCAGCGTCAGCGCCGCGATGAAGATCGGGACCGAGCGGTTGCGGGTGAAGATCGAGCCTGACATCTCAGTCCCCCGCCGCGCGCCCGCGCAGCGCGATGATGCCGCGCGGCCGGAACTGGATGAAGAGGATAACGAAGAGGATCATGTAGGTCTGAGCGGCCAACGTGTTCGAGGGGTTCAGCCACTCGATGAACTTCTGCAGGCCGCCGATCATGCCCGCGCCGATGAGCGTGCCGAAGATGTTGCCGACGCCGCCGACGACCACGGTCATGAAGCTCTGCACGATGTAGTTGGACCCGAGGTCGGGCACGACCTGTGCGAAAAGCCCGATGGCGACGCCCGCGATGCCCGCGATGCCGGAGCCGAGGCCGAAGGTCAGCATGTTGATCCGGTCGGGGTTGATGCCCATGGAGGCGGCCATGCGCGGGTTCTGTGTCACCGCGCGGACCTCCAGCCCCAGCCGTGTGCGGTTCAGGATCAGCCAGAGCGTGACGAAGAACACCGCGCCGAGCAGGAAGATCGCGACGCGGATCGAGCTGATCGAGACGACGTCGTTGATCGCGACCGACCCGGCCAGCCAGTCGGGCGGCGTCAGCGGGCGGGCCTGGGTGCCGAAGATCTGGCGCACGATCTGTTGCAGCGCGATGGAGATGCCGAAGGTCGCGAGCAGCGTTTCCAGCGGGCGGTGGTAGAGCCAGCGGATCACCAGCCGCTCCATCGCGACGCCGCCTGCGAAGGTAACGGCGAAGGCCAGCGGGATCGCGATGGCGATGGAGGCGGTGTAATCCGGCACCAGCGTCTGCACGACATAGCCGGTGTAGGCGCCGATCATGATGAACTCGCCATGCGCCATGTTGATGACGCCCATGACGCCGAAGGTGATGGCCAGCCCGATGGCGGCAAGGAAGTAGATCGAGGCGAGCGACAGCCCGTCGAGCGACAGGTCGAGCACCCGCCAGAGACCGACGCGCATCTCGATGCCGTCGAGCGTCGCGCGCGCGGCGTCGGTGACGGCGACGGAGGGCTCGCGGTAGGTCTCGAAGAAGACATGGGAGGCAAGGCTCGCGTCGATCTCGGCCTCGGACGGCGCGGGTTCGGCCAGGCCAGCCTCGAACAGCGCCGCATAGGCGCGGTCGCGCGCGGCCTCGGTGTCGAGCTGGCCCACTGGCAGCCCGCCGACGCGGCCTTCGACCACGTTGGCAGCCAGCACGTCGCGTTGCGCGTCGCGGGGCAGCAGCGGCGGGGCGAGGTCCGCCTCCACCAGCATCGCGTAGGCCACGTCGCGGGGCAGGGCGGTGCTGCCCGGCTCCAGCACGCGGGCGATATTCTCGCCCTCGGGCAGCGTCTCGGCCACGCCGGTCGCGGTGACGAGCAGCGGGTTCAGCGCGGCGCGCGCGGCGAGGTTCACGTTGCCGGCGAGGCTTTCGATCGCGGCGACCCGGTCGGCATCATCCGCGTCGAAGGCGATGACGAGGCGGGGCAGCAGCACCTCGGCCACCTCCAGCACATCCGCGTCCGTCTCGGTCGCGACGAGGTCGCGCAGGATCGGCAGGTGGCTGTCCTCGGGCGCGCT
The DNA here is from genome assembly GCA_937139335.1 of uncultured Roseicyclus sp. Taxonomy (GTDB): domain Bacteria; phylum Pseudomonadota; class Alphaproteobacteria; order Rhodobacterales; family Rhodobacteraceae; genus Roseicyclus. Next base: position 17,601 of record CAKZPN010000080.1, read on the forward strand.
GCCGATGGCATCGAGCGCCGCCAGCCGGTCGACGGGGTCGTCGGAGGCGAGCTGGAACTGCACCAGCGCGGTCGCGATCACCGTCTGCACACCGCGGTTCGGGCGCAGTTGCGACACCTCGCGCGAGGTAGCGGTGCCGGCGGGCTCGCCGCTGGTGATGTCGATGAGGGTGAGGGGCGAGGCGCCTTCCTCCGCGACGTAGAAGAACATCCCGTCGCTGTCGCGTTGGTAGACCTCGCGCGCCTGCCACCTGGCCAGGAACGCCGGAACCTCGGGTAGGTCGCTGGCGATGAGCAGGTCGAGAACCTCCTGCACGGTGCGGCGCGAGGCGTCGGCGACCAACTCGGCCTGCGATTGCAGCAGGGCCTGAAGGTCATCGGCGTCCTGCGCCGTGGCGCGGGGTGCCGGGGCAAGGATCAGGCAGGCACCGAACAGGACGGTGAGGAAAAGACGGATCATGTTTTGGGACTGCCCGGCAGGAAAGGGGCGGGCGGCCCGCGAAGGCCGCCCGGTGGTGTGCATCGTTCAGTAGTTCGATTCGATCTGCACGCAGGTCTCGGTTTCGGTGTTGTACATGCCGCAGCCAAGGCCCGGCCAATCGCTGTCGAGCACCGCCGATTCCGGCAGGAAATCGGTCCAGGCATCGCCGGGAACCGGGTCGGTCTGGCTGATGATGTCGAACTGCCCGTCGGGGCGGATCTCGCCGATCAGGACCGGCTTGGTCAGGTGGTGGTTGGGCAGCATCACCGCCGTGCCGCCGGTCAGGTTCGGCACCTCGATGCCGTACATCGCGTCGCGCACCGCATCGACGTCGGTTGTGCCCGCCGCCTCGACCGCCTGCACCCACATGTTGAAGCCGATGTAATGTGCTTCCATCGGGTCGTTGGTCGGGCGCGCCTCGTCGCCGATGAACTCGTGCCAGGCGGTGATGAAGGCCTCGTTCTCGGGCGTGTCGGCGCTCATGAAGTAGTTCCAGGCGGCGAGGTGGCCGGCCAGTGGCGTGGTGTCGAAGCCCGCCAGTTCCTCTTCGCCGACCGAGAAGGCGACGACGGGAATGTCATCGGCGGCCACGCCCTGTGCGGCCAGTTCGGCGTAGAAGCCCACGTTGGCGTCGCCGTTGATGGTCGAGATCACGCCGACCTGCTGGCCGCCCGCGCCAAGCGCCACCACATCGGACACGATCGAGGACCAGTCGGAATGGCCAAACGGCGTGTAGTTGACGAAGATGTTTTCCTGCGGGATGCCGGCGTCGAGCAGGTATTGCTCGAGAATGCGGTTGGTCGTGCGCGGGTAGACGTAATCGGTGCCCAGGAGCGCGAAGACCTCCACCCCCAGTTCTTCGAGGTAGTAGTCCACCGCCGGGATCGCCTGCTGGTTCGGCGCGGCGCCGGTGTAGAACACGTTGCGCGAGCTTTCCTCGCCCTCGTACTGCACCGGGTAGAACATCAGCCCGTTCAGTTCCTCGATCACCGGCAGCACCGACTTGCGGCTGACCGACGTCCAGGCGCCGAAGATCACGTCGACCTCGTGGACGGTCAGCAACTCGCGCGCGCGCTCGGCGAAGAGCGGCCAGTCGGAGGCGGGATCAACCACGACGGGAACGATCTCTTCGCCCAGAAGGCCGCCGGCCGCGTTCTGCTGTTCGATCAGCATCAGCATGACGTCGCGCAGCGTGGTTTCGGAAATGGCCATGGTGCCGGTCAGCGAATGCAGGATGCCGACTCGGATTTCTGCGCTCGCAGCATGGGCGGTGACGACCGACAACGCGCTGGCCAGTAGAAGTTTTCTCATAGGTATGTCCCCCTGTGGCGGCAGCCGTTTCGCTACCGCAGCATAGCCAAGCGGATTGACCCTGCGTTGTCTGCCGCTATTTTGACGTCATTGTGATGCAGTTTTTGCACCACGGCGGGGCAAAGGCAGCATGCGACACCTCAGGATCTACCGGGCGATCAGGCTCATCCAGCGCACCGGCTCGATCCGCAAGGCGGCCGATCTGCTGGCGGTGTCGCCCTCCGCACTCAACCGCTCCGTGCAGGCCTTCGAGGACGAGATGACCCTGCCGGTGTTCGAACGCATTCCCGGCGGCGTGCGCCTGACCACGGCGGGGGAGCTGCTGCTCGACCTGCTCGACCGACACCTGACCGAGTTCGACGATTTCCGCACCCAGCTCGTGAACCTGCGCGAGGGGTTGAGCGGGGTGCTGCGCCTGAGCCTCGGGTCCGACATCGGTGCGGGCCAGATCCTGGCCGCCGTGCGCGAGTTCGAGGCGGCGTTCCCGGCGGTCTCGGTGGAAATCGCCAGCGGGGACAGCACCGAGGCGTTGCAACGGCGCGATGCCGACCTGGCCCTGCTGACCAACCCCGAAACCGACGACACGGTCGATGTCGTCCATGTCCAGCGCCTGCGCCTTTGCGCCTGGTTGGGGCAGGGCGGGGACGCGCCTTCGGGGCTTTGGGACCTGATGGCGTTGCGGCTGTTGTTGCCGCCCCATCGCTCGGGCGCGCGCATCGCGGTGAGCCATTTGCTGCGGCGCCAACGGCTGAGCGAGGGCGCCGTCTCGACGCTGCCTGCCTCGCAACTGGCCCAGCACCTGCCGGGGCCAAACCGCGTCGCGATCTTTCCCGAGACCGTGTTCGAGGCGGGCGGCCTGCCCGCCGGGGTCACGGCGCTGCCCCTGCCTCTGGGCGAGGTGCAGCTGAGCGTGCTGCGCGCCGCGCGGGTGCCGATGATCCGCCCGGCGCAGGCCTTCCTGACCGTGTTGCAACGGCGACTCGACGCCGCCGGCGGTGCCGCCCCTTGAGCGCCGCGCGCCTCCCGGTGTAACTGGCACCATGACCATCCTCACCGTGACCCTGAACCCCGCGATCGACCTGGAGACCACAACCGACGAGGTCGTGCCGGGCGAGAAGCTGCGCTGCGCCGAACCCGTGCGCGACCCGGGCGGCGGCGGCATCAACGTCGCGCGCGCGGTGGTGCAACTGGGCGGCGCGGCGGTGGCGCTGGTCGCGGCAGGCGGGGCCGCGGGCGCGATGCTGGAGGAGATGCTGACCGGGCGCGGTGTCCCGGTCGGGCACCTGCCCGCTCCGGGCGAGATGCGCCAGAACCTTTCGGTGATCGAAGCCTCGACCGGCCAGCAGTTCCGCTTCATCTTCCCCGGCCCGCCCTGGGCGCCCGACGACCTGGCCGCGGTGACGGCGGCGTTGGAGGCGCGTGTGACGCCGGACGACTGGGTTGTTCTCTCGGGCTCCCTGCCGGCCGGACTGAAGCCCGAGGCCCTTGCCGACCTCGCGCGCCACCTCGTCAGGCTCGGCGCGAAGGTCGTCGCGGACACCTCGGGCGCGGCGCTGGTCGCGCTGGCCGAGGCAAAGCTGGGCCTTGCCGTGCTGCGGATGGATTTCGAGGAATCCGAGACGCTGGCGGGTCATGACCTGCCCGGCCCCGAAGACAGCGCCGGGTTCGCCGCCGACCTGGTGGCGCAAGGCGTGGCCGATGTCGTGATTCTTGCGCGCGGTGCCGAAGGCTCGGTCCTGGCCTCCCGCGATGGCCGCTGGAGCGCGCCCGCCGCCGACGTGCCCGTGGTCTCGCGCACCGGCGCGGGCGACAGCTTCGTCGCGGGCACGGTGCTGGCGCTGTCGCGGGGCGAGGCCCTGCCGACCGTGTTGCAACACGGGGTCGCTGCGGCCAGCGCCGCCGTTACCACGCCGGGCACGGACCTCTGCAGCGCCGAGACGATGACCTCGCTGCTCGACCTGTGTCCGGCCACTCCGATCTGAGCGGGCGCGTCCAGACCGACAAAGGGCGCTACCGAACCGGTGGTCCCCTGGATCGAGTAAAAAAGGCCGGGCATAACGCCCGGCCTTTACAGGTTCATTCGGCCGCGGCGCGTCGCGGCAGGACCCAGTTGGGTCGCGGGAAATGGCAGGTGTAGCCATTCGGGATGCGCTGCAGGTAATCCTGGTGCTCCGGCTCCGCCTCCCAGAAATCGCCCACCGGCTTCACCTCGGTCACGACCGGGCCGGGCCACAGGTTCGAGGCGTTCACGTCGGCGATGGTGTCGAGCGCGCAGTCCCGCTGCGCCTCGTCAACGTAGTAGATCGCCGAGCGGTAGCTCATCCCCCAGTCATTGCCCTGCCGGTTCAATGTCGTCGGGTCATGGATCTGGAAGAACAGCTCCAGCAAGTCCCGATAGCTGAGGATGGAAGGGTCGAAGATGACCTCGATCCCTTCCGCGTGGGTGCCGTGGTTGCGATACGTCGCGTTCGGGACATCGCCGCCGGTGTAGCCGACGCGGGTCGAGATCACGCCGGGCCTGTGGCGGATCAGCTCTTCCATCCCCCAGAAACAGCCGCCTGCCAGGACGGCGCGCTCACGTTGCTCGGTCATGCCACATCCTCCACTTGATCCAGGTATTCGCCATAGCCCTCGGCCTCCATGTCGTCGCGATGGACGAAGCGCAGGCTGGCCGAGTTGATGCAGTAGCGCAGCCCGCCGCGGTCGCGCGGGCCGTCGGGAAAGACGTGCCCGAGATGGCTGTCGCCATGGGTCGAGCGCACCTCGGTGCGGATCATGCCCAGCGTCATGTCGCGCAACTCGGTCACATGGGCGGGCTCCAGCGGCTTCACGAAGCTGGGCCAGCCGCAGCCGGATTCGTATTTGTCCGAAGAGGCGAAGAGCGGCTCGCCCGACACGATGTCGACGTAGATGCCGGGGTCCTTGTTGTCGAGATAGGCGCCGGTGCCCGGGCGCTCGGTGCCCGAGGCCTGGGTGACGCGGAATTGTTCGGGGGTCAGGCGCGCAATCGCGTCGGGGTCCTTTGTGAAGCGGGTCATGGTTTCTCCTGATCGCAAGGTCACGGTGCAATATGGGGTCGTGGGCGGGGTCTTTCCAATGGGCCCGCGCAACGGAAAACGCCCCGCGGCTTGGCGCAGGGCGTTGGGGTCGGGCCGGCAAGCAGGCTTCGGGCGGTCAGCCGCCCCAGGTGCGGACCGGGCCGCAATCCATGTGCACGAAGTTCGAGCCGGAGTAGCGGCCGACGCCGCCGCTGTTGCAGGCGCTTGCCGCGCTGGCGACCTGGTTCACCGAGCGCGAGTTGACCCGGAGGTCCGCCGCTTCGCCCTGCATGTGGAGCGAATTGCGCGCCACGCCCGACGACCGACTGCGCAGCATCGCGTTTGTTTCGGGGCTGCGGTAACCCGACAGCAGCATGTAGGGCTCGTCTGTTTCCAGCAGCCGGTGGGCCGCCGTCATGATGTCGATGGTGCGCGCGTCGATCGCGTGGACCTGGTTGTTGCGCCAGTCGCGCATGAAATACGTGATCTCCTGCAGGGCAGGGGCGATGTAGTCGCCGTCGATCCAGTAGATCATGTCGAGGGTTTCACCGGCGCGGCCATTGTACATGGTGAGGCGGCGGATATCGCCGGCGCCGCGCAGAAATCCCGTGGCATTCGCCATTACGGGGGCCGCAGTTACGGCCGTCGCTGCGAACGCACGCATCAGCGTACGCCGCGAAAACGTCGTGGTTGTCATAGTGTAAAATGCCCCATGTCTAGCCCGTTCCATCAAGCCGCGAGCTCCTTGTTCCGGAGCTTCAAGTTGCGTGCCATCCCCTCAGGCGCTGTGTGGTTCATGACACAGACGTGACTTTTCTGGAAGAGGAAGAGTGCCGCACATGTGGGTAACAAGCCATTTTCGGCGGTTTTTCGCCAGTTTAGCGGGTGCCTCCCGGCCAAATCCCGCGCTGGATCAGAATGACGCGCGCCGCGCCCGGATGGACAGGGAAGGGGGCGTCCCTGCGGGGAAACCCCCGTTGCAAACCTGACGCTATGGCAGAAGACTTGCGAAAAAGTGAATGGACTTCCGTGGGCTTACCCTGAAAGGATTGAGGAATTCGCGTGCCGGTCCAGACAGTCGAGGATTGCTTTGATGACGTTCCATTTTGCCCGCCTGTCCCTCGTGGCCGCAGCCCTCGCGCTGGCGCCTGCGGCGGTGACGGTGGTGATGCCCGCGCCGGCCCAGGCGCAGGCGTTTTCCGCGCTGCGCCAGGCCATTGCCGAGGCCGCCGCGTCGGACGAGGCGCTGGTCGCCTTCTACCGTGACCGCGATTTCGAGCCGGTCTGGACGGTCACCGAGGCTGCCGAGCGGCGCAACGCGCTGCTGCGCGCGCTGGGTCAGGCCGGGGCGCACGGGCTGCCCGCAAGCCGCTACGACACCGAGGGGCTGCGCGCCGCCTTCCGCAACGCGACCAACCCCTATACGCGCGGGCAGGCCGACGTGATGGCAAGCCGGATCTTCCTGCAATATGCGCAGGATATCCACGGCGGCTTCCTCGACCCGTCCTCGATCATTCCCGACATCTTCCAGGACCAGCCGCATCGCGACCCCTATGCGCTGATGACGGAATTCCTCGACAGTAACCCGCACCAGTTCATGACCACGCTGCCGCCGCAGGCGCCCGCCTACACCCGGCTGATGCGCGTGAAGCTGGAACTTGAGGCGCTGGCGGATGCCGGCGGCTACGGCCCCACCGTTCAGGCCGGCAGCCTGCGCCCCGGCGACACCGGCCCGGCGGTGGTGCAACTGCGCAACCGGCTGATGCGGATGGGCTATCTCGACCGCTCGGCCACGGCGGAATACGACGCGTCGCTTCAGGCCGCGGTCGTGACCTTCCAGGCCAACAACGGCATCACCGCCGACGGGATCGCGGGCGAGGCCACGATCCGGGCGGTGAACCGCTCGATAGAGGATCACTGGAACGAGGTCGTCCTCGCGATGGAGCGGCACCGCTGGCTGAACGATGGCCAGGCGCCCGACCGGCTGATCTACGTGAACCTCACCGATTTCCACGTCCGCGTCATCGACGATGGCGAAGTCACCTTCGTCACCCGCTCGGTCATCGGCTCGCGCGAGCACCAGACGCCCGAGTTCTCGGACGAGATGGAGCATATGGTGATCAACCCGTCGTGGTGGGTGCCGCGTTCGATCGCGCAGCGCAGCTACATCCCGAACATCCTGGCCGGCGGCGGAACCTACCTGCAGCTGATGGCGAACGGGCGCCCGGTGAACCCGGCGGCGGTCGACATGAGCCGCTACTCGGTCACCAATTTCCCCTTCGACCTGCGCCAGCCGCCGGGGCCGCGCAATGCGCTGGGGACGGTGAAGTTCATGTTCCCGAACCGGCATGCGATCTACCTGCACGACAGCCCCGACCAGTACCTGATGGAGCGCGAAGTGCGGGCCTATTCCTCGGGCTGCATCCGGCTCGATGATCCGCATGATTTCGCCTATCACCTGCTGTCGCGCCAGATGGACAACCCGCAGGAATATTTCCAGTCGATCCTGCGCACCGGCGACGAGACCACGGTGGAACTGGAGCAGCATATCCCGGTCCACCTGACCTACCTCACGGCCTGGGTCGAGTCGGACGGGCACATCCAGTTCCGCAACGACATCTACGGGCGCAATGCGCGGCTTTCCTCCGCGATCCAGTCGCTCGGGGTGGTCATGCCCGACGTGTCCAGCTAAAGCCTGTTCCCGCGGCATCTGTTTTCGCGGGGGCGGCCATGACGGGCCACACGATCAGGGATATTGCGGCGTCACTTGGCGCGGAAGCCTTGGGCGACGCCGACATCATCGTGACAGGCGTGGCCGAACCGGGGCGCGCCGGCCCCGATGACCTCGCCATGGCGATGAGCCCGAAATACGCCGAGCTTCTGGCGCAGGGGTCCGCCCGCGCCGCCGTGATCGGTGAAGGCATGGACTGGCAGGCGCTGGGGCTGGAGGCCGCCATCGTCGCACTGCGCCCGCGCTCTGCCATGGCGCATGTCACCCGCGCGATGGACCCCGGCCCGGAGATCGCGCCCGGCATCCACGCCAGCACCGTCATCGACCCCACCGCCAGCATCGGACCGGGCGCCGCCATCGGCCCCTTCGTCGTGATCGGCGCGCGGGTCGTGATAGGGGCGGGCGCACGGATCGCAAGCCATGTCTCCATCGCCGAGGACGCGCAGATCGGCGATGACGCGCTGGTCCTGCAAGGTGTGCGCATCGGCGCGCGCGTGGTGATCGGCGACCGCGCGATCTTGCAGCCCGGCTGCGTCCTGGGGGCGGACGGGTTCAGCTTCGTCACGCCCGGCCAGAGTCAGGTCGAACGCACCCGCGCCAGCCTAGGCCGCTCCGACACGGCGGTGGAGCCGCAGGGCTGGACCCGCATCCATTCGCTAGGGTCTGTCCGCATCGGCGACGATGTGGAGATCGGGGCGAATTCCACCGTCGATCGTGGCACAGTGGCCGATACCGAGATCGGCGATGGCACGAAACTCGACAACATGGTCCATGTCGGCCACAACTGCCGCATCGGGCGCGACTGCCTGCTCTGCGGGCAGGTCGGCATCGCGGGCTCTGTCACCATCGGCGACCGTGTCGTGCTGGGCGGCCAGACCGGCGTTGCCGACAATCTTCAGATCGGATCGGACGTGGTGACGGGCGCCTCGACCATCATACTGTCCACCGTGCCCTCCGGTCGCGCGTTGCTGGGCTATCCCGCAGTGCGCATGGAAAACCAGGTCGAGATGTACAAGGCGCTGCGCCGGTTGCCGCGGCTCGCCCAGAGCGTCGCGGACCTGCAGAAAGCCGTTTTCAAGTCCGGCAAGACGCCGTAGACGACGCATGGGCGACAGGGAGCTGCGAGCATGGCCGACAGTGTCAGGGACAGGGTGATCGCGATCATCGCCGAACAGGCGGTGCTGGAGCCGGGCGACGTCAGCATGGACGCCACGCTGGAGGATCTGGGCATCGACAGCCTCGGCCTCGTGGAATCGATCTTCGCGATCGAGGAAGCCTTCGACATCCAGGTTCCGTTCAACGCCAACGAGCCCGAGCAGAGCGATTTCGACATCTCCTCGGTCGCGGCCATCGTCGGCGCGGTCGAGGGACTTGTCGCCGAACAGAAGCGCGGCTGAGGCGCATGCGCCGCGTCGTCATCACCGGCCAGGGGACGATCAACTCGCTCGGGAACGACGTGCCCGCCACGCTCGAGGCGATGCGCGAGGGACGCTGCGGCATCACCGACCTCGAGCTGCGTGACGTCGACAGGCTGAGCATCAAGATCGGCGGGCAGGTCAAGAACTACGATCCCGAGGCGCTGTTCAACCGCCAGCAGATCGCTCTTTACGACAGGTTCACCCAGTTCACCCTGATCGCGGCGCATCAGGCGCTGGACGGCAGCGGGCTCAGCTTTGCCGGCGAACAGGCGACACGGTCCGGCGTGGTGCTGGGCACCGCTGGCGGCGGCGTGAACACCTGGGACGAGAATTACCGCAGCGTCTACGAGGAGGGGAAGAACCGTGTCCACCCCTTCGTCGTGCCGAAGCTGATGAACAACGCGGCTGCCAGCCACGTCTCGATGGAATGGAACCTCAAGGGCCCCTGTTTCTCGGTCGCGACCGCCTGCGCCTCGTCCAACCACGCGATGGGGCTGGCGTTCCAGCTGATCCGCGGCGGCGCGGCCGACGTGATGGTCACCGGCGGGTCGGAGGCGATGCTGTCCTTCGGCGGCATCAAGGCCTGGGAAGGGCTGCGCGTCATGTCCCGCGACGCCTGCCGCCCGTTCAGCGCAAACCGCAACGGCATGGTGCAGGGCGAGGGGGCGGCGGTCTTCGTGTTCGAGGAATACGAGCAGGCGAAGAAACGCGGCGCCACGATCCTCGCCGAAGTCGTGGGCTTTGCCATGACCTCGGACGCGGCCGATATCGTGATGCCGTCGAAACAGGGCGCCGCGCGCACCATCGCGGGCGCGCTGAAGGATGCGCGGCTGAACCCGCAGGATGTGTGCTACATCAACGCCCACGGCACCGGGACGGCGGCCAACGACAAGGTCGAATGCGCCGCCGTGGCCGACGCCTTCGGCCATCATGCCGACGACCTGATGATCTCCTCCACCAAGTCGATGCACGGCCACCTGATCGGCGGCACCGGCGCGGTGGAGCTTCTGGCCTGCATCATGGCGCTGAAGGATGGCGTCATCGCGCCGACTATCGGTTACGAGGAACCCGACCCGGAATGCGCGCTCGACGTGGTGCCGAACGTGGCGCGCGAGGCCAAGGTCGACGCCTGCCTGTCGAACGCCTTTGCCTTTGGCGGGTTCAACGCCGTTCTGGCGCTGCGCCGCGCGCCTTGATCCCCTGAAACGCAAACGGCCCGCCGTGTGGGGCGGGCCGCTGGATCTGTCAGACCGCTCGGATCACTCAGAGGGCGCTGCCTCGGTCCCTTCCTCGGTGCCGGCCGGGTTGCCCTGGGCGGCGCGAAGCTCTTCGAAGAGGGCGATCGCGGCGGTGTTGCGCTCTTCCAGTGCCGCGAAACCCGCGGTGAAGCCGCTGAGCGAGGCTTCGAGCTGCACCACCTGGTCGGGGGCCGGCAGCGGCACCAGTGCCACGAAGGCGTCCACGCCCGAGCGGAAGGCGTCGACATTCGCCTCGGTCAGACCGAGCCGTGCAAAGCAGCCGATGGGCTGGCAGAAGGCGAAGGGAAACTCGGCCCAGTTGCCATCATCGACCCGCATCCGCAGGCCCGGCGGCAACAGCGTGTCGATCGGCGTGACGATGGTGGCACCGGCCACGACCTGGCCCTCGTCGGGCAGGTCGAAGACGTTGAACTCGGCCACCGCGCCGCCGTTCTCGTCCAGCAGGAGTTGGTAGAGCTGGCACGGCTCGGGCTGGCCTTCCTCGGCGCGGATGCAGCGGATTTCCCAGTCGCCGTGGGTTTCGGCGACATAGGTCTGGCCGATCTCCTGGACCTCCTGACCGAGCGGCAGACCATCCTCGAGCGCGGGCGTCTCGGTCTGGGCGAGGGCGGCCAGCGGCAGCGCCATCAGGCCGGCCACGAGGCCGGCGGCAAGGCCTGCGCGCGACGTTTTCTCAAATGACATGCGATGCTCTTCCTTTCGCGTCGTCAACGGGATTTCGCCTGTCGCTACCATGTTGCGCCGGCACTGTCAGGGGCAAAATCCGGCGGGCTAGGGGGTGTCGGCAGGGACTTGCGCGAGGTGCGCAGGCAAGGCCCGCCACAAAAGCGAAAGGGCCCGAGAACCCGGACCCTTTGCATTTTTTTCTCTCCCTGTCGGACTGGCCGACTTTCTGAACCGGACGCTATGACAGACGCTCACATCCGTCAACCATCCAGTCGGGCCGAGACGGACCTTTTTTGCCGCACAAGAAACCGCGCCCCGAGAGAGGGCGCGGCAAGGTGTCAGGGAGGAAACCAACCCCGTCCGGATGACCGGACGGCGCGTCTTCACTCTGGCGCAGAAAGGTTAAATTTGTATTGTGCCAAAAGCGGTTCCGGGGAGACGACGCATGGACGAGGGGCTTTTCATCGGCGGCGGGGGCGAGGGTTACGCCACGGCGCAGCACCTGCTCTTGAAATACGGCAACCGCCACGGGCTGATCGCGGGCGCGACGGGCACCGGCAAGACCGTGACGCTCCAGATCCTCGCCGAAAGCTTCTCGGCGCGGGGCGTGCCGGTGTTCCTGTCGGACGTGAAGGGCGACCTTGCCGGGCTCGCGCAGGCCGGCAGCGCCGAGGGCAAGCTGCATGGGCCGTTCACGGCGCGCGCCACGACCATCGGCTTTGCCGATTTCGCCTATCGCGCCTTTCCGGTGACCTTCTGGGATCTCTACGGCCGGAAGGGCCACCCTGTCCGCACTACGATCTCCGAGATGGGGCCGCTGCTGCTGGCGCGCCTGCTGGAACTGACCGAGGCGCAGGAAGGCGTGCTGAACATCGCCTTCCGCGTCGCCGACGAGGAGGGGATGGCGCTGCTCGACCTGAAGGACCTGCAGGCGCTGCTGGCCTTTGTCGGCGCGGCGCGGGCCGAGTTGGGCCTGCGCTACGGCAACATCGCCCCCGCCTCGATCGGCGCGATCCAGCGCCGGCTGCTGGTGCTGGAGGGGCAGGGCGGCGACAAGCTGTTCGGCGAACCCGCGCTGGACCTCGCCGACCTGTTCCTCACCGACGCGGAGGGTGCAGGACGCATCAACATCCTCGCCGCCGACCAGCTCATGCAATCGCCGCGGCTCTACGCGACCTTCCTGCTGTGGCTGCTCTCGGAACTGTTCGAGGAACTGCCCGAGGTCGGCGACCCCGACAAGCCCAAGCTCGTGTTCTTCTTCGACGAGGCGCATCTGCTGTTCGACGACGCCCCGAAGGCGCTGGTCGACAAGGTGGAACAGGTTGCGCGCCTGATCCGGTCCAAGGGCGTGGGCGTCTATTTCGTGACCCAGAACCCCGCCGACGTGCCCGAGGATATCCTCGGCCAGCTCGGCAACCGGGTGCAGCACGCACTCCGCGCCTTCACCGCCAAGGATCGCCGCGATCTGGCGCAGGCGGCGCAGAACTACCGCGACAACCCGAGCCTCGATATCGAGGATGCGATCCGCGAGGTCGGCACCGGCGAGGCCGTGACCTCGATGCTGGAGGCCAAGGGCATCCCCGGCATGGCGGAGCGCACGCTGATCCGGCCGCCGTCCTCGCATCTGGGCCCGATCCCCGATGCGACCCGCGCGGCGCTGATGGGGCAATCGCCGCTGGCGGGCAAATACGACATGACGGTGGACCGCGACAGCGCCTTCGAGATCCTGCAGGCCCGCGCCGCCAAGGCCGCGAGTGCCGCCGCCGAAGCCGAAGCCGCAACCGAAACCTCCGAGGCGAGCGCCGAGCGGGAATTCAACGCCGCCCGCCGCTACAGCGGCGCGCGTGTCAGCCGCTCGACCGCCACGCCGAAACCCAGCCGTGCCTCGCGCTCCGACAGCGTGGGGGAGGCTTTCGCCAAGAGCTTCGCGCGCCAGCTTGGCACGCAATCGGGACGGGCGGTGGTGCGCGGCGTTCTCGGCGGGCTTTTTCGCGGGCGCTGATGCGGGCCGTCACTGGTCCGGCTTGATCAGCCCCAGGCCGCGCAGGTAGATGCCGATCCCGGCCTCGAGCAGTTCCTCGGGCGGGAAGGGCGCGGTGGCGCCGGGCCGTCCGCGCGCGAACAGCTCCACCACCCCGTGGCTCAGCGCCCAGATATGGGCCGAGAACATCGAGGCGGGCGGGCGTTTTTCGGGCGGGATGTGTTCGGACAGCGCCTCGGCCGCCCGTTCCAGCACCGCGCGCGACTTCGCGGCGGCGGCGGCCAGTTCCGGCGTGGCGTTGACCGCGGTGCCGCTTTCGAACATCGCCATGTAATGCCCCGGAAACCGGCGGGCAAAGGCGAGGTACGCCCGCCCCGTCGCCTCGAACGCCGCGAGTGCCGAGGGCTGGCCCTTGGCGAAGGCATGTTCCATCAGGTCGGCAAAGATCTCGTGGCCCTGCCGCGCGCATTCCGCTATCAACTGGTCGCGCCCTTCGAAATGACGGTAGACGGCGGCGGGTGTCACGCCGGCGGTCTTGGCGGCCTCCGACAGGGTGAAGCCGGTCGGCCCGGTCTCCTCGATCAGGTGCAACGCGGCATCGACCAGCGCCTGTTTCAGATTGCCGTGATGGTAGCCGCGCTTGGACATGGCGCTCAGCTGCGGGGTGGCGTGGAATGGTCGGTCCACATCTCGGGCCCGCCGCAGATCGCGGGGTCGGGGCGGTCCACCACCTTCTCGTCCTTTCCGTCATAGGCGACATTGCACAGGATCGCGCGGATCACCGCGAGCCGCGTGCGCCGCTTGTCGTCCGAGCGGATCACCGTCCAGGGCGCGTGGGTGGTATGGCCCAGCGACAGCGTCTCGGCGATGGCATCGGAATAGGCATCCCAGCGTTTCAGCCCCTCGACGTCGATCCAGCTCAGCTTCCACTGTTTCAGCGGGTCGCCCTCGCGGTCGAGGAAGCGACGGAGCTGCTCGGCGCGGCCGACATTGAGCCAGATCTTGGTCAGCAGGATACCGTCATCGACGAGCATCCGCTCGAAATCGGGTAACTGGCGGAAGAACATCTGCCGTTCTTCGGGCGTGCAGAAGCCGAAGACCTGTTCGACCACGCCGCGGTTGTACCAACTGCGGTCGAACAGCCGGATCTCGCCACCCGCGGGCAGATGGTGGATGTAGCGCTGGAAATACCATTGCGTCGCCTCGCGCTCGGTCGGCTTGGCCAGCGCCACCACGCCCGCGACGCGGGGGTTGAGGTTCTGGCGCACGCGCGAGATGCAGCCGCCCTTGCCGGCGGCGTCGCGCCCCTCGAACACCACCGCGACGCGCTTGCCGCTGTCGCGGACCCAGGCGTGGTATTTCACCAGTTCGATCTGGAGCGCCGCGAGCTGGTCTTCGTAGTCGTCCTCGTCCATCCGGTGGCGGTAGGGAAAGGTCGGGCTCAGCACGGTGTCCTTCTTGGCGTCGCGGATCGCGTGGCGCACGTCCTTCGGCGCGTCCTTCTTGTAGAACTCCGTGATGTCGCCGACGAAAGGTACGCTCATGCCCGGGCTGCCCCTGTGCTTATGTTATGGGGTTTGACATTACGGCCTCGCCCCGCTCAGCGCAATCCGGCGTCGGCGGCGGCGCGGTCGATGGCCGCGGTCACGGTTTCCGGCTCGGCATGGTGCGGTGCGTGGCCCACGCCCTCCAGCACGACGAGGTTCGCGCCCGCGATCTGGCGTGCCAGCGGGCGGGAATGGATGTCCAGCCAGACGGTGTTGTCGGCGTCACCGTGCAGGATCTCCACCGGCATGTCGATCTGCGCGTAGTCGGGCACCATGCGGGTGATCTCGTCCAGCAGCCCCGCGCGCTGGAGCGCGTTTTCGCGCAGCGCGCGGCGTTGCAGGGTCAGGGCCGCGCCCAGATGCTCGGCGTAGCCTTCGGGCGTCGGCTGCGGCTCGAACACCTGCGCGATGGTGTCTGTCACGATGTGGTCGGGAAGCCAGGCGGTGAGAACTGGCACGGCGAGGAGCTGCCCCACCGGGTGCGAAAGCACGCGGTAATAGGTCGAGAGCGGCGTGTCCCAGGGGTTCGACGCCGCCGACAGCAGGATCAGACCGGCGGTCGCATCCGGGTGCCGCGTGGCCCAGGCAAGCGCCACGGCCCCGCCGTAGGAATGGCCCAACACCAGCGGCCGGGTCACGCCCAGCTCGGCCACCGCCGCGACCAGAACGTCGGCCTGCTCGAAGATCGTGGCGCCGTCGCGGTCCAGTCGATCCGAATGCCCGAGCCCCGGCCTGTCCACCGCCGTGACGCGGTAGCGATCCGACAGGCGATCCACCAGGTCGAAGGTGAAATCACGCATGTTGCCGCTGGCGCCGTGGATCAGCACGATGTCAGGGCCTTCCCCGGTCTGGAAGACATGCAGCCGCGCGCCGTTCACCGTCACGAACTGCCCCTCGGGCGGATACTCTGCCAGCGCGCGTGCCTCGTGCCGTGCAGCCATCCACAGCGTCACGCCCCAGAAGACGGCGACAAGGACAAGGAGGATCAGGACAATCTTCACAGACGCCAGTCAGTCGAGCGCTGCCCGATCTCGTCCATGTCGAAGGGCGTGGTCTGGTAGACTTCGGAAATCCAGTTGCCATAGAGTAGGTGCGCGTGACTGCGCCAGCGGTTCATCGGCGTGCGCGCGGGGTCGTCGTCGGGATAGTAGTTCACCGGCACGGAAATCGCCGCCCCGGCGGCTGCGTCACGGTCGTATTCCTGTTTCAGCGTGTCGCTGTCGTATTCGAAGTGATTGAAGATGTAGAGCGCGCGATGGCCCTTGTCCTCGACCAGACAGGGCCCGACCTGCGGTGAGGCGATCAGAGTGGTCAGCCCCGGCGCCGCGTCGATCTCGGGCTGTTTCATCTCGGTCCAGCGGCTGACGGGGATCACGAATTCGTCCGAGAACCCGCGCAGGTAGGGCGAGGCCGGGTCCATCACCCGGTGCCGGAAACAGCCGAAGGCCTTTGCGTCCAGCATGTGTTTCTCGACGCCGTGGAAATGGTTGATCATCGCCATGCCGCCCCAGCAGACGCCGAAGGTGGAATGCACGTTGGTCTGCGTCCAGGCGAAGACCTGCTTCAGCTCGTCCCAGTAGGTGACGGCCTCGAACGGCAGGTGCTCGATCGGCGCACCGGTGATGATGATCCCGTCGAACTTCTCGCCGGTGTCCGCGACTTCGGCAAAGGGGCGGTAGAACGCCTCCATATGCTCGGCAGCGGTGTTGCGCGTCTCGTGATCGGTCATGCGGATGAGGCTGAGTTCAACCTGCAGGGGCGAGGCGCCGATCAGGCGCGCGAACTGCGTCTCGGTCTGGATCTTCTTCGGCATCAGGTTCAACAGCCCGATCCGCAGCGGCCGGATATCCTGCTTGTCCGCTGCCCGCTGGCCCATGACCTGCACACCCTCGCGCTTGAGGATCGAGAAGGCGGGCAGGGTGGAAGGCAGCTTGATCGGCATGGGCGACGGTCGTCCTGATGATGAAGGGCTGAACTAGGCGCGGGCGGGGGCCTTGCCAAGGGCGGCGGCGACCATCGCCTCGACGTCCTGCGCGTCGCGCACCGCCTCGACCTCGGCGGCGGTGACGGTGACGCCCCAGTTCTTGGCCATTGCGGCATAGAGCGGCGCGCGATGCGCCATCGCGTGACGGTAGGCGTGGCGGACGAAGGCGTTGGGGTCGGCGGTCTCTGCCGTCACGCCCTGGTCGTCCAGCCAGGCCTGCCACAGCGGCAGCAGGAAATCGGGCTTGTAATACATCGGCTTGGGGTCGCGGTCGAAGCGTCGGATCAGCTCTTCCGTATGGCTCTCGGGGCCTTCGATCCAGACCATCAGGCACTGCGCCGCAAGCGTGCCCAGCACCTCGTCCGCAGGATCGTCGGGGTCCACTACCTCGCAGATCGAGCCGCCGGTGTCGGCGACGAAATGCGGATAGCCGTAAAGGTCGCTGGCGCGGAGGATGAAGTTCGGCGTGTCCAGAAGCGCGTTGATCTCGGCCCGCCGGTGCAGGGCCTGCCGGCGCATGTATTCGTCGAAGGGCAAGCCGCCTTTTGTCGGATCGCCCGGTTTGCCGAGATAGGTCGAGAGAGGCGCGAGATTGCCGAAGCTGATGTTGGACCCGATGTAGATCGAATCCGACCTGAGCAGTTCGGCCAGCATCGGCACCTGCATCGCCTGCCGCTTGAGGTTGTCGTTGATGTGCTCGCCCATGTAGGCGGTGCCGATGCGGTAGTCGATCGAGTAGTGATACCACGCACCCGCCCCGCGCAGCAGAGTCGAGAGCCGCGTCTTGCCGAGGCCTGACATGCCGAAGAGCGCGAGGCGTTTCTCGGGGGCATCCGTCCAGGCGGCGGGACTGTCGTAGAGAAGCGGCATGGGCGTGTCCGATGGATGCGAGCGGGTTTGGCCGGGTGTAGCGCAGCCGTCCGCCGGACAAAAGCCGCCGCGCGCCGATAGCTCCTGCGATGTGGCGCGGGCGTCAGGGCTCGGGCGGCGCGTCGGGATGGGCGATGCCTTGCCGTGCGGACCCGCCGAGGAAGACCGCCAGCGCGTCGAGCGCGGACCTGATCGGCGGATCGTGGCGGGCGTCGTGATGGGCCACCAGCCATTCCTCGGATTGCAGCTCCGCGATCGGTTCCGACAGTCGCATCAATCCCGCCGTGCGCTCGCCCACGAAAATCGGCAGAACAACGCGGCCGACCCCGGCCTGCGCCAGCGCCAGCGACAGGTGCGGCTCGTTCGAGGTTGTGATGATGTCGGCGGCGTGATGATCCAGCACCCAGCGCCCGCTGCGCACCAGCGCGGCGTCATGGGTCGGCCCGATCCAGCCCGTCACCGCCTCGGACTGCGCGTAGACGGCGTAGGTCACGATGGCGGTGCGCCGACCGGCGAGCCAGGCATGCTCGGGGCGGCGGTTGCGGATGCCGATGTCGATCTCGCGCCGGGCGATGTCCATCTCGACGTTGCAATGCACGAACTCGGGCACCCACGGATCGCCCGGTTTCCAGAACTGCGTCACCTGCTCGGCGAGCATCTGCGCGGTCCATGTCCCGGCCGAGATACGGACCCGCACCGGGCCGTCATTGCCTGTGCGCCAGGTGGCGATATCGGTGGCGGCCGCCTCCATCCGCGCGGTCCGCTCCAGCAGCGCGCGGCCATCTGCGGTGAGCGCGTAACCTTGCGCGCCATGCAGGAACAGGCGCCGTCCGGTCGCGGTCTCGAAAACTTTCATCCGCCGGCTCAGTGTCGCCACGCTGGCCCCGGTGGCGCGCGCCGCGGCGCTCAGGCTGCCGGCGCGGGCAACCATGGCGAAGAGACGGAGGTCCTCCCAGGACAGGTTCCTTTCCATTTCTGATACATCCCTTGCGAAATCGGCGGCTGCACGAGGCGAGATGATGGTCGCACAGTGGGAGAGCGAAACCAAAGGAAAGGCCCTGCCATGTTCGTTCTACCGCCTCGGCGCGCCGACCGCCAGCCATCCGGCATTTATGAAACCGAGCAGGCGCTCTTTGCAGAAATGGAAAGGAAGGCCCGCGCCGCAACGCCGTCGCTCTGGCGCCGTCTGGTTCAGCGCGGCGTCAGGGTGGTCACGCCGATGTTGCCGGCCCGCGCCAGCTCGGGGTCGAGCGACATCGGGATGTATTCGCCGCGCCGCCACAGTTCGCCCAGGTCGTCGTAGTGCCGGCTGAGCGGGTTGCCCGACTGGCCGGTGGCGATGACGAAGACCGAGCTGTCGGGGTCGGCGAAATCGTAGACGCCACGGTAGCCCGCCGAATGGGTGTTGAGGAACGGCTCGGGGAGCGTGCCGGGCGTGGCCGCGCGGTTTAGGGTGAAATCGCCGCCGCTGGTCGGCTGGCGGATGTTCACGATCCAGGAAAACAGCCGCGTCTGGCCCAGCACCTGGTGGTCGTGCCGCGCCTCGTGCGCCGCACCCCAGCGCCAGCTTTCGAGGTCCGAGCCGTAGCGATCCTCGAGAAACTGCAGCGCGTCGTCGAGCGCGAGCCGCGCGATATCGGTGCAGGTCTCCTCGGCGGTCGAAGGGGCGACGTCGCACCACCGGCTGGCGCCGCCGATGTCGCGGAAAACGCGCTCGATGAAGATCGGCTCCACCTGCAGGAACTCGTCAGCCAGCGGCCCGATCTCGTCGCGGATCAGGCGCTGCTGCAACTCGCGCATCCAGGCGGCGTAGATCAGCGGCTCGGGCAGGTGCTCGTTCATCTCGCCGTTCCATTCGGCCAGTAGCGCGAGCGCGCGCTGGCGGCGGCGTTCCGGCGTGCCGGGCGGTGCTGTCTCGTCGATGAACCACAGGTCGCGGGCGACCAGCGGCAGGATGTTGCGCGCGGCGGCCGACACGGTGTCGAGCTGCGCCTCGATGAAGCTGTCGCGGGTGTGGACCGCGCGCGCCTCCATCAATCGGCTCAGCCGGGTGATCCGTTGCGTGTCGCCCCAGGTGAAGGAGACGTGAAGCGGAAAATCGCGATCCACGGTCTTGTTGTTGGTATTGCCGAGGATGCCGCTTTCGGGATCGACGAATGTGGGGTTGGCAAAATACTGCGTCACGCCCTGCCAGCGGTTGTCCTCGATCCAGCCGGGGGACGGCATCCGCGCCTGCGTCTGGTGGGCGGTCATGCGCCAGGGCATATGGCCGATCACCTGCATCGCGATGCGCCCGTCGGCGCTGGCGAGCATCAGGTTCTGCGCGGGCGCCACGAAATCCTCGCCGGCCGCCAATCCCTCCTCGATGCTGCCGGCAGTCATCAGCCGCAGCCCGGTCTGGATCGAGGTGTTGTCTGGGATAAGCGCCGTCCAGGCCATGCTCATCACGTGGCCGGGGGGCGTGACGGTGCCGATGTCGTAATGCACGCCGGGGATGACCGGGCCGTTCTCGGTCCAGCGCCGCGTGATCGTCACGGGTTGGCCGCCCGCCACCTCGATCACGCGGCGATCGGTGCGGAAAGGCGCCCAGCCGTCGGGCGTGCGATATTCCTGCGGGTTCTCGGGGTTCAGTTCCTCGACATAGAGGTCGATGTCGTCGAGATAGGCCGAGGTGATGCCCCAGGCGAGCCGGTCGTTGCGTCCCGCCAGGATCACCGGCATGCCGGGGATCGTCGCGCCGATCACGCCGCCCGCCTCGAGCTCCAGTCGCGCCAGATACCAGATCGTCGGCGCGGTGAGGCCCAGATGCGGATCATTGGCCAGAAGCGCCCCGGAGGCGGCCGCGCGGTCCGGCGTCGCGGCCCAGGCGTTGGAAGCACCCGCGCGCCCCCGCCCCAGCACATTGGGGTGGAGTGGGTGGCGCGGGGCCGTCGCGGCCTCGGCAAAGCGGGGCAGGGGCGTATCGAAAAGGTCGCGATACTCCGGCAGCCCGGCCAGTTCCGCCACGCCGCGGCCCGGCGCCTCGGGCAGCAGGTCGCGCAGCCGGTCCGGGTCGTCCAGCGCAAGCGACAGCCGCGCGCGCAGCACCTCTTCCTCGTGGTGGCCGGCCAGTTGCAGCGCCATCATGAAGCTCACCGCGACGCTGTCGGCGGGCCGCCATGGCGCGATCTCGGGCACGAACAGGAACAGTTCCGGCGCGCCGCGCCCCAGCGCCTCGGTGCCCACCAGCCGCAGCCAGGCGTTCACGCCGGCCGAATAGGCCTCGAGCGTCGCGATGGTCTCGGGGTCCAGCGCGTCCACCGACTCGGTCGCCAGCGCGTAGACATCGAGGCGGCGGAGCAGATCGTCGATTTCCAGCGTGGACTCGCCGAACAGCTCCGACAGTCGCCCCTGCGCCGTGCGGCGCAGCATCAGCATCTGCCACAGCCGGTCCTGCGCATGCGCAAGGCCAAGGCCGTAGAACACGTCAGCATCGGTCTCGCCGAAGATATGCGGGACGGCGGCAGTGTCGCGCACGATCTCCACCGGCGCGGTGATCCCCGGCACGGTCCAGTCCGCCTCATAATCGGGGATGGAACGCGAGCCGATCCACCACGCCGCCAGCACGGCGGCCACTGTCAGGGCGACGGCAAGCGTGACCAGTCGGACAAGCCAGCGGAGAAGAAGGGCCATGATGCCTCGAACGCGGAACGGTGCCGCGTAGCTATCCCATGGTCCGGGAAATGCAAGGCGACGTTGCCGCGCGTGGGATCACGGAATGATGCGGGTGTAGCGCGTGCCGTCGAGCGTCGCGCCCACGATCAGGCCCGCCTGCCCGTAGATCACCGCGATGACCGGGTCGGACAGCGTGTTGGTGTCGATCCCGAGGGTGCCGCCCTGGTCGACCACCGCGTAGCGCACATCGCCGCCCACGGCCCAGCCAGGCGAGGTGCGGAAAGTCTGCAGCGCCTCGTCGGTCATGAAGAACAGCGTGTGGGCGTATTGCTGCGCACCGATCTGCAGCCCGAAGGTGCCGGAAACGGCGGAGTAATAGTCGACCGTCGCGCCGTTGATGCGGAGCGCGCCGCGCCCGTAGGAGCCGCCGAAGCCGAAGCCCGCCTCGGTGATCAGCGGCATCACCAGCATGCCGCGCGCCGACTGCGCAAGGTCGCGCGAGCCGGGCACCTCGTCATACATGAACTGGGTCGCCGCGTTCACGCGCGCGTCGATCTGCTCGGACCCGCGCGAGTTGAGGCCATTGCTGCAGGCTGCGAGCAGCGGCAGCGACGCGCCTGTAATCACGAAATGACGGCGGGTAAGATTGCTCATTGGGGCCTCGTGCCTGTTGCCTCGGGGGGGTGCGGATCGTGTGGTGCCCGCGAATTGCCCCGCAGAATACGCCGATGAGGGCGCGGTGTCACCCGAAAATGCACCACACATGGCGGTAACTTGCCGATCCGCCCCTACCCGTTGAGGAGACGCGCAACCCTTGGGGCAAAGTACGTCAGCACCCCGTCGCAGCCGGCGCGCCGGAAACTCATCAGGCTTTCGAGCATCACCTTCTCGCCGTCGAGCCAGCCATTGGCCGCCGCCGCCTCGATCATCGCGTATTCGCCGCTGACCTGGTAGGCGTAGGTCGGCGCGCCGAAACGGTCCTTCACCTCGCGCACCAGGTCGAGATAGGGCAGGCCGGGTTTCACCATCACCATGTCCGCGCCCTCGGCCAGGTCACGCTCCACGCAGCGCAGCGCCGCGAGCCGGTTGGCCGGGTCGATCTGGTAGGTGAACTTGTCGCCCTTCAGCGCGCCCGAGGCACCGACCGCGTCGCGGAACGGGCCGTAGAAGGCCGAGGCGAACTTGGCCGCGTAGGACATGATGGTGACGTTCTGGTGCCCTTCGGCTTCCAGCGCGCTGCGGATCGCGCCGATGCGGCCGTCCATCATGTCCGACGGGCCGAGGATGTCGGCGCCTGCATCGGCCTGCGCCAGCGCCATCTTCACCAGCGCCTCGACCGTCTCGTCGTTCACGATGACGCCGTCGCGCACGATGCCGTCATGGCCGTTGATGTTGTAGGGGTCGAGCGCGATGTCGGTCATGATCGCGATCTCGATGCCGGCATCGCGGATCGCCCTGATCGCGCGGTTCGACAGGTTGTCGGGGTTCCACGCCTCTTCGCAGAGCTCGGTCTTGAGCGACACATCGGTGTAGGGGAAGAGGCAGATAGCCGGGATGCCGAGGCTTGCCGCCTCGCGCGCGGCCTCCACGATCTTGTCGACCGAGCGGCGCAGCACGCCCGGCATGGAGGCGACCGGTTCCTCGATCCCGACCCCGTCGCGCACGAAGATCGGCCAGATCAGGTCGTTCACGCTCAGTTCGTTTTCCCGCACGAGGTTGCGCAGCGCGGGCGTCGCGCGGACGCGGCGGTGGCGGGTGGCGGGAAAGGGGGCCTGGGGCATTGGCTGGGGCCTTTTCTGGTACGGCATCGGGTAAAGCGGTGCCATGGCCCCGGGCCAAGGGCAAGGGTGCAGGTTGTCCCGGCTTTTCGCATGCACTGCAGGGCTGGAAACCCCCGAAACCCGCGCCTATGGTGCGCGCCAGAACACGAGAAACGATTGATCGGGCGGCGCGCTTTGGATTTCATCGACCTTGTCACCCAGGTCATCGACCTCAGGTCATTCTCCAATCTGTGGTACTGGATCGTGCTGGCGATCTTGTGGTCGACGCTGTCGCATTGGGTGATGGGCATTCCGTATCATCTCGTCCAGCGCGCGCGCCGCGGCGACGAGGACAGCGCGCGCGATCTGCAGACCCTCGCCGAGGTCAACAGCCGCCGGATCGTGGAATTGGCCGACATGTCGGGCACGGCGATGATGGCAACCTCGACCTTCGTGGTCACGGCGCTTCTGGTGCTTGGCTGGGGCTACCGGGTGGAGTTCTGCCAGGCCGTCGTCCTGCTGCTTCTGCCGCTGATCCTGGTCACCGCGCTCTCGATCCGCACCGCCATGGTGTTGCGCCGTACCGGGTTCGAGAACCTGCCGATCCGCCTGCGCAACCACCGGTTGATCGTGCAGGCCATGGGCATCGTCTTCATCTTCCTCACCGCCTTCTGGGGTATGTACACCAACGTGACGATCAGCCCGTTCCTGTGAATGCGCCGACACGTGCTTGACACAGGTCTCCGGCAGCGTAGGTGAGGCGCTCATGGTCCAGACATCCGCGCATATCCTCGCCTCCGGCGTGCCCGAGGGGTTCGACGCCACGTTCGTGCTCAGGGAACTGGCGCAGGGCGGCGGCGCTCCGGTGCTGCACATCGCGCGCGACGACAAGAGGCTGGCGGCGATGGCCCGCGCGCTGGCCTTTTTCGACCCGACGGTGCCGGTCCTGAGCTTTCCCGGCTGGGATTGCCTGCCCTACGACCGCGTCTCGCCCAACCCCGAGATCTCGGCCACGCGGATGGCGACGCTGGCGGCATTGGCGGGCGGGCTTAGCGGCCCGTTCATCCTGCTCACGACGCTGAACGCGGCCACGCAATACGTGCCGCCGCGGGTGCTGCTGCGGTCGTCCGCCTTCGTGGCGACGGTGGGCGGGCGCATCGACGAGGGCGCGCTGAAGAATTTCCTCGTGCGCATGGGCTTCTCCCAGACCCCCACGGTGACGGAACCGGGCGACTACGCCGTGCGCGGCGGCATCATCGACGTCTGGCCGCCGGGTGAAAGCGGGCCGGTGCGGCTCGACCTTTTCGGCGACGTGCTGGACGGCGCGCGCCGCTTTGATCCCGCGACGCAGCGCACCACGGAAAAGCTGGAGCGGGTGGAACTGGCCCCGGTCTCCGAGGTGATCCTTGACGAGGCCGCAATCACGCGGTTCCGGCAGAACTACCGGATCGAATTCGGCGCGGCGGGCACCGATGATCCGCTCTACGAGGCGGTCAGCGCGGGCCGCAAGCACCAGGGTGTGGAACACTGGCTGCCGTTCTTCCACGAGCGGCTGGAGACGCTGTTCGACTACCTGCCCGACGCGCATATCACGCTCGACGACCAGAGCACGCCACAGCGGTTGTCGCGCTGGGAAACCATTTCCGATCAATATGATACCCGAAAGACCGCGTTGACGCAGAAGGGCCGGCTCGACACCGCCTACAAGCCGGTGCCGCCGGGGCTGCTGTACCTCGACGACACCGCCTGGGACAAATCCGTGGCGGGGCATCGCTTGGTGCAGTTCGCGCCGGTCGCCGCCGCGCCCGGACCCGGCATCATCGACGCGGGCGGTCGCGTGGGGCGCAATTTCTCGGTGGAGCGCCAGAACGAGAACCTGAGCCTATTCGGGGCCTTGGCGGACCACGTTAAGGCAAAGCGTGAAGAGAGCGCTGTGGTCATCGCGTCTTGGTCCGAGGGCGCGCGCGAACGCCTGCACGGGCTGTTGGAGGACCAAGGCGTCACGGATGCGAAGCTGGTCTCCGACGCCCGTGGGATTGGCCCGAAGGGCAGCCTGAACCTCACCATCTGGCCGCTGGAAGAGGGGTTCACCGGCGCGGGCCTGACCGTGATCTCGGAACAGGACGTGCTGGGAGACCGGCTGATCCGGCCCAAGCGCAAGACCAAGCGGGCCGAGAACTACCTGACCGAGGCGCAATCGCTCAGCCCTGGCGACCTCGTCGTGCATGTCGACCACGGGGTCGGGCGCTACAAGGGGCTCGAGACCATCACTGCCATGGGCGCGCCGCATGAATGCCTGCTGCTGGAATACGCGGGCGGCGACAGGCTGTATCTTCCGGTGGAAAACATCGAGCTGCTCAGTCGCTACGGCCATGACGAGGGGCTGCTCGACCGGCTCGGCGGCGGCGCGTGGCAGGCCAAGAAGGCCAAGCTCAAGGAACGCATCCGCCAGATCGCCGACAAGCTGATCCGCATCGCGGCGGAACGCGAGCTGCGTCACGCCCCGATCCTCGAGCCGCCCGGCGACATGTGGGAGGCGTTTTGCGCCCGCTTTCCCTATGAGGAAACCGATGACCAGCTGACCGCCATCGCCGACGTGTTGCACGACCTCGAGGCCGGGCGCCCGATGGATAGGCTGGTGGTGGGCGACGTCGGCTTCGGCAAGACCGAGGTGGCGATGCGCGCGGCCTTCGTCGCTGCCGCGCAGGGCCTGCAGGTGGCGGTGATCGCGCCGACGACGCTGCTCGCGCGCCAGCATGCAAAGACCTTTGCCGACAGGTTCCGGGGCTTTCCGGTCAAGGTCCGGCAGCTCAGCCGCTTCGTGGGCACGAAGGAGGCGACCGAGACCAAGAAGGGCATGGCCGAGGGCACGGTCGACATCGTCATCGGCACCCATGCGCTGCTCGCAAAGGGCATCCGGTTCCACAACCTCGGGTTGATGATCGTGGACGAGGAACAGCGGTTCGGCGTCAACCACAAGGAACGGCTGAAGGAAATGCGCTCGGACGTGCACGTGCTGACGCTGTCGGCGACGCCGATCCCGCGCACGCTGCAAATGTCGCTGTCCGGCGTGCGCGACCTTTCCATGATCGGCACGCCGCCCGTCGACCGGCTCGCGATCCGCACCTACGTGAGCGAGTTCGACACCGTCACGATCCGCGAGGCGCTGATCCGCGAACATTACCGCGGCGGCCAGTCGTTCTACGTCGTGCCGCGGATCGAGGATCTGCCCGAGGTCGAGGCCTTCCTGCGCGACCAAGTGCCCGAAGTGACCTATGTCGTGGCCCATGGCCAGATGGCGGCGGGCGAACTCGACGACCGCATGGTCGCCTTCTACGACGGCAAGTATGACGTGCTTCTGGCCACGACGATCGTGGAATCCGGCATCGACATTCCCACCGCCAACACCATGGTGATCCACCGCGCCGACATGTTCGGCCTTGCGCAGCTCTACCAGATCCGGGGCCGGGTCGGCCGCGCCAAGACGCGCGCCTATGCCTACCTGACCACCAAGCCGCGGATGAAGCTGACGCCCGCCGCCGAGAAACGGCTGCGCGTGCTCGGCAGCCTCGACAGCCTCGGGGCGGGCTTCACCATCGCCTCGCAAGACCTTGATATCCGGGGCGCGGGCAACATCGTGGGCGAGGAGCAGTCGGGCCAGATGCGCGAGGTCGGGTTCGAGCTTTACCAGTCGATGCTGGAGGAGGCGATCGCGCGCATCCGCTCGGGCGAGGCCGAGGGGCTGCCGGGCGACGACGGGCAATGGTCGCCGCAGATCAACCTGGGCGTGCCAGTCCTGATCCCCGAGGCTTTCGTGCCCGACCTCGACGTTCGGCTCGGGCTCTACCGGCGGCTGTCGCAGCTGGAGACGAAAGTTGAGCTGGAAGGCTTCGCCGCCGAGCTGATCGACCGCTTCGGCACCCTGCCGAAGGAGGTCAACACGCTGCTCCTCGTCGTGCGCATCAAGGCGATGTGCAAGCGCGCCCATATCGCCAAGATGGACGCCGGACCGAAGGGCGTGACGGTGCAGTTCCACATGGACAAATTCCCCAACCCCGCCGGGCTGGTGGCCTTCGTGCACGAGCAGGACGGGCTGGCCAAGGTGCGCGACAACAAGATCGTCGTGCAGCGCGACCTGTCGAAGGAATCCGACAAGATCAAGAGCGCCTTCGCCGTCGCCCGCGACCTCGCCATGCACGCCGAGGGCAAGGCGGCGTAGCCCTCACGCCGCCTGCGCGGGCTCCCTCGGCATCCAGACCATCACCAGCGCGCCCGAACCCGACAGCACTGCCGCGCTGAGGATCAGGGGCAGGGGGGTGCCGTCGAAGAACTGGCCGATGATCGCACCGATCGCCGCACCGCCGACGGTGGCGAGCGCCCCCATCAGCGAGGCCGCCATGCCCGCGACATGGCCCAGCGGCTCCAGCGCCAGCGCGTTGAGGTTGCCGATGGTGAAGCCCGCCAGCGCGAAGACGCTGCACGACCAGACAAAGAAGACCCAGAAGGACGCCGTGCCAAGAGTGCCCGACAGGAACAGAACGGCGACGACGGTCGAGGCCACCATCTGCCCGAGGAGCGCGCGGCGCACCAGCGGGCGCATCCCCAGCCGCACCACGAGGATGCCGTTGATCGGCGCCGCCGGGGCCGCGACCAGCGCGATCAGGGCGAACCAGTAGGGAAAGCTCGCCGCGCGATCGAAGCTCTGGTCGAAGATCGAGTGGATCGACGAGATCGTGCCGAAGAGCGTCCCGAAGATCAGCGTCTGCACGAGGATCGAGAGCTGCATCTGCCTGAGCCCCAGCGTCTCGCGCAGCGCCTCGAGCAGCGGCGTGACGTGGAACGCCCGGCGCGCGGGACGCGGCAGCGTCTCGGGCTGGCGGATCAGGAGCCAGCCGACCGAGATGGCCGAGAACAGCAGGAAGGCGAGGAAGATCGCGCGCCAGCCGAAGCCCCAGATGATGCCCGCCCCGATCATAGGGGCCACGGCGGGGAAGATCGTGAAGATCAGCATCGCGAAGCTGATGATCTGCGCCATCTGCCGCCCGGAATAGAGGTCGCGGATGATCGCGGTCGCCACCACGCGCGGACCCGCGGCGCCCAGCCCCTGCAGGATCCGCGCGGCCAGCAGCAGCTCCAGCGAGGGCGCGACCCAGGCCAGCAGCGCGCCTGTGATGTAGAGCGCGGCGCCCGCGATGATGACGGGTTTGCGCCCGAAACTGTCCGAGAGCGGCCCGGTGAAGAGCGTGCCGACGCCGAGGCCGAGGACGAAGCTGGTCAGGACAAGCTGCGCGAGGTTGGGGGCGCCGGGCGTCAGCCGCTCGGCGATCTCGGGCAGGGCGGGCAGCATCGCGTCGATGGAAAAGGCGACGGTGGCGAAGATCATGCCCATCAGCGCGATAAACTCGCCGCGCGACAGGCGTTTCGCCTCGGGTGGGGCGGTGACGCTCATGCGGGGACCCTCGGGGAACTGTGCCGCACGTCGCGGCGTGCAGGGAAAGCGGGCGTCACGGGGCGGCGTCCCCGGCATCGCCGGACTGGGCCGCCAGCTCGTCGAGGACCGACAGCCAGAACTCCGTCGGCTGCGCGCCGGTCACGACATGCTGGTTCGCGATCACGAAGGTCGGCACGCCATTCACGCCGCGGCTCCGGGCATGGGCATCGCGCGCACGGATGTCTTCCGCGTCGGCGTCACCCGCCAGCAGCACCTCGGTCATCGCGCGGTCCATGCCGGCCGCGCCCGCGATCCCGGCCAGCACCTCGGGATCGCCGATGTCGCGCCCGTCGATGAAATAGGCGCGGAAGAGCGCGATCTTCACCGGCGTCTGCCGCCCCTCGATCCCCGCCCAGTGGATCAGCCGATGCGCGTCGAGCGTGTTGGGCGTGCGCGGGATCTGGTCGAGCTTGAGCGCCAAGCCCGCCTTCTCGGCATGCTGCATCACCGGCAGGTAGGCCTGCACCGCTGCATCCTGCCCGCCGAATTTCGCCTCCAGGTAGGTGCGGCGGTCCATGCCGCCCGCGGGCATGTCGGGATTCAACTGGAACGGATGCCACTCGATCGCGAACGGGTGGTCTGGCCGCGCCTCCATCGCGCGGGCGAGGTTGGTCCAGCCGATGTAGCACCAGGGGCAGATCGGGTCGCTGAGAATGTCGAGCTTGATCATGTCATCTCCATCAACAGGCGCTTCAGCGCGCGGCGGTCGAGTTTGCCGTTGGCCGAGCGGGGCAGGGACGGCAGGGGAATGTAGAGGCGCGGCTGCTTGTAGCGGGCGAGCCGTGTCTCGGCGAGAGCGGCCAGCGCGTCCGGCGTGGCGTCGCCTGCATAGGCCAGGGCGATCACCTCGGTATCGGCCTTCACGGTGAGTGCGGTGGCGGCGCAGTCGGTGACGCCGGGGGCGGTTAGGAACGCGGCCTCGATCTCCAGCGGCGAGACGCGGAAGCCGCCGGTGGTGAGCAGGTCGTCGCGCCGCCCGTGGTAGTGGAGGGCGCCATCGGCCCCGGCCGAGACGAGATCGCCGGTCAGGAACCAGTCGCCCGTCAGGGGCAGGTCGGGCGCGGCCTCGGTCAGGTAGCCCAGCATCAGGCCGGGATCGGAGCGGTGAATGGCGAGGATGCCGGTCTCGCCATCCTCCACTGCCGCGCCGTCCTCCGTCACTATCGCGATGCGGCGTCCCGGCTGCGGATGGCCCAGCGTGCCCTCGGGCGCGGGCCGCGCGGGGCTGCCCGAGACGAAGGTGGAACATTCCGACATGCCGAGCGCCTCGTGGATCTGCGTGCCGGTCGCCTCGACCCAACGCGCACGCAGGCTCTCGGGCAGCTTCTCGCCCGCCGCGAGCGCATGGCGGAGGTGCGGCAGGGCGAGGTCGCCCGCGCGCAGCATCTTGCGGAACACCCCCGGCGCGGCGGCGAAGAGAGTCGCCTCGTGCTGCGCCATCAGCCCCGCCAGCGCCTCGGGTGCGGTGCCGGGCGCGGGGATCAGCGCGGTGGCCCCGATCGCCCAGGGGTCGAGCAGCCCGGTGCCGAGCGTGAAGGTCCAGTTGAAGGCGCCCGCGTGCAGCATCCGGTCGTCGGGCCTGAGCCCGTACCAGCCGTCCCACATCATCCGCCGCGCCCAGACCGCGCGGTGGGCGTGGGCGACGGGTTTCGGCTGGCCCGAGGAGCCGGAGGTGAAGACGAGATAGGCGAGCCGGTCCGGCTCCCCCATGTCGTAGGCGGCAGGCGAGTGATCCGTCAGCGCGGCGAGGTCGGGCAGCACCGGGCAGGGCGGCGCGGTCGGAAGGGTCAGGCCGGGGGCGGCGAGGATCGCGGCGGGCTTCACCATCGGCACGATCCGGTCCAGTTCCGGCGCGGTCAGCCCCTCGGCGGTGGGCACCGGCACCAGCCCGGCGGCGACGCAGCCGAGGAAAGCCACCGGAAACTCGGGCGTGTTGCCCAGCCGCAGCAGCACCCGGTCGCCGGGCCGCAACCCTTGCGCGCGCAAACCACCCGCCAGCCCCAGAACCGCCGCCTCGAGCCGCGCGAAGCTCCAGCTGTCGGCACGGTCGGCATGCAGCACCGCGAGCGCGGTCTTGTCCGGTGTGGCCCGTCCGGCGCTCAGCACGTAGTCGGCGAGGTTGAAGGGGGCAGGGCAGGCGCGCATGTCCTTGGCCTTACGCCCGCCCCTGCCGCGTTGCAAGGCGCGCGGGCGCAGGCTACATGCCTCATCCATGAACGAACCGAGCCTCATCCGTCTTGCCCGTGAAAACGGGGACGAGACCCCGCCGCAGCCCCTCGACCTGGGCCTGCGGGTGCGCGAATTGCGCCGCGCGCGCGCCTGGACGCTGGAACAGGCGGCAAGCCATGCCGGGTTGGCGCGCTCCACGCTCAGCAAGATCGAGAACGGGCAGATGTCGCCGACCTACGAGGCTCTGAAGAAGCTGGCGCAAGGCCTCGGCATCTCGGTCCCGCAGCTCTTCACGCCGCCGACCGATCCGCAGGTGAACGGCCGCATGGCGGTGACGCGCACCGGCGAGGGCGAGGCGCATGCGACGGCGACCTACGAGCACGAGCTTCTGGCCGGTGCGCTCACCCGAAAGGCGATGCTGCCCTACCGCGCCCGCATCCGCGCCCGCCGGTTCGAGGAGTTCGACGGCTGGGTCCGGCATGACGGCGAGGAATTCCTCTATGTCCTGACCGGCGTGGTGCGGCTGTTGACCGAGTTTTACGCCCCCGTCGACCTCAAGCGCGGCGACAGCGCCTATTACGACGCCGCAATGGGGCATAACGTGATCTCGGTCTCGGACGACGACGCGACGATCCTGTGGGTGACCTCGCTCGGCTGACCCCGGAAAGGGCTGCAATTTGGTCGCATCCGGGCCTTGGCGCCTACACAACCTGTTGTGTCTGGCGCCGGTCGTGCTACAGTTTCGGCAACAAACAATAACCACGAGCAGGTCCATGAAAACTCTGATTGCGGCAACCTCCGTTGCCTTGATGGCCGGCACCGTTCCGGCGCTGGCCGATACCGCATTCATGCTGGGCGGCACCGTCACCTTCGGGTCGAACCGACCGGCCGAATTCGGCGTCTCCGCCCGGCTGCTGGAAAACAACCGGGTCGATGAAAGCACGCTGGGCGCCGGGGTGACGTATTACCCGCGCAACGGCGATGTCGGTGTCGATGTCTTTGCAGGCTATCTCTTCGACAACGGCGTCTTCGGCTTCGGCTACGATCTGGTGCAGGGTGCCCCGATCATGAGCCTCGGCATCGCCAACACCGAGGACTGAGCGCGCCTCAGTCGTCGCGCCGACCGATCGGGCGGTCGGGCACGTCATCGTCGCCAAAGCGGCTGTCATCGGCCAGCGGGTCCTCGCCCTCGGGGATGTAGCGGCGTGCATCGCGCGTCGCTTCGTCGTCATGCGTGGGGTCGGCATAGGCGTCGGCGGGCATCGGCCCCTCGCGCCATTCCTCCAGATCCCGCTCCAAACACTCCATCGCCGCACTATAGCGATCCCGGAAGCGCCCGATGAGGGCGCGCCCCCGTTTGAGCGCCAGCGAGTAGCACAAAAGGTGCGGAGTTTTGGCTGTCCGACTGCCGGTTTTTGTTAGGCAAATTCAGCACCCGCAGGCTCTCTTGACTATCACTGAGTTGCACTTAGCGCCACATGAATCTTCATTTATAACGGGCGTGGTCAACGACTCTTGAACCCTTGACCATTCTAGAATTTCTTCAGCTTCCTGCATTTCTATTGGAGAATAATCAATCAGTAAAAATCGAGCACCCCCTTCATATAGGCGGGCAGCTAGATTTGGGGCAAGGGATTCCAAGAGCGGGCCTGTGTGTTCTAGATATAGAAACTCATCGAAAGTCACCTCATTTGCCCGCTTACCCGGCGCTGGGTGCCTCGTTGGTCTAATACCTACCCAGTTTATCTTTCGAGCAATCCCTTCTTCGATTGGCTCTATTCCGACACCACCAACACCGATAACCGCATCGTATTCGTAGTCTCTGACTCTGCCCATGCACATATTAATCCCGAAGCGCCCTTTTATATCAGGATCACCGACATGAGTTCGTTTATATGTGAGTATTCTCAACGTAGTTTCCTTGCCTAACGCCCCATGCCAGGGGCAGCCAAATAAGCGCAGCGTTTTGGCTGCCCCGCCGCGCTTTTCAGCGGCTAACTGCGCGTGCTTGTTATGAAAGCAGTCCATCTATAGCCTCCGATAGGCTCGGCAAGGTGGATATGTAAAATGGGACATTTCCCTCTAATGTAATTTCCCTTAGAAACA
>CAKZPN010000081.1 GCA_937139335.1 uncultured Roseicyclus sp.
GGGCGCGGTCTGGGAAGACGGGACCGACCTCGAGGCCTCGGTGATGAAGATGGAGGGCAACATCCGCCGCGTCCTCGAGAGCCACGACCTCATCCAGTAGCGCCTGAAAGCGTTCGACCCGACCCGGCGCCCGGCGCGCCGGGCCGGGTCCATCCCGACATCGCGGAGGCGACAGGTGTCCAGTTTCGAGAGCGTCCTGATGGCGCTCGATCCGACGGTGATCGCGCTCATCGCGGTCGCGACCGTCCTCGGCGCCATCATCGGCGCGCTGCCCGGCTTCAGCTCGGTGATGGCGATCTCGCTGCTCTTGCCGGTCGTCTACCCGATGGACCCGCTGATGGGTCTGCTCGTTCTCGGCTCCATCTACATGGGCGCCATGTACGGCGACGCCAACGCGGCGATCCTCCTCAACATTCCGGGCACCGCGTCGGCCCTGCCGACGACCTTCGACGGCTTCCCGATGACCAAGCAGGGCAGGGCCCGCGAGGCGCTCCTCGCCGCGCTGATGGGGTCGGTCTTCGGCGGTGCGTTCGGCGTCATCGTCCTCTACCTGACCTTCGGCGCGCTCGCCCGCGTTTCGCTCCTGTTCGGTCCGCAGGAATATTTCTGGCTGACGGTGCTCGGCCTCACGACCATCGCGGCGCTGTCGGAGGGCAATCTGATCAAGGGGCTCGCGGGCGGCTGCATCGGCCTCGCGATCAGCATGATCGGCCTCGATCCCTACTGGGGCATGCCGCGCTTCACCTTCGGCGGCGAGAACCTGATGGCGGGCGTCCACCTCATCCCGGCGCTGCTCGGCCTGTTCTGCGTCGCGCAGGTGCTCGAAAGCCTCGAGCAGCGGGGCGAGCGGGCGGCACCGCCGGAAGTGGGCAGGCAGAACGACGCGCTGCGCCTCGTCTTTGCCACCATGCGCCGCCGCTGGGACGTGCTGGTGCGCTCCTCC
This sequence comes from uncultured Roseicyclus sp., assembly GCA_937139335.1. GTDB lineage: Bacteria > Pseudomonadota > Alphaproteobacteria > Rhodobacterales > Rhodobacteraceae > Roseicyclus. The sequence continues at coordinate 944 of CAKZPN010000081.1, forward strand.
ATCATCGGCGTGGTGATCGGGATGCTGCCCGGTGCGGGCGGCCCCATCGCCTCCACCATCTCCTACAACGAGACGCGCCGCTGGGACCGCGACAAGTCGAAATACGGCAAGGGCGCGGTTGAGGGCGTCTTCGCGTCGGAGGTGTCCAACAACGCGATGGTGGGCGGCAGCCTGATCCCGATGATGGCGCTCGGCATCCCCGGCAACGTCAATGCGGCGGTCATCCTCGGCGCGCTGCTGTCGTTCGGGATGCGGCCGGGCATGTCGCTGATGTCTGACGGGTCGGGCATCGCCACCGCGTTCATCTTCGGCCTGCTCATCTCGAGCCTTCTCCTGGCTCCGCTCGGCTACTTCATCATCATCCGTCTCTCGACGCAGGTGCTGAAGGTGCCCCGCACCTACCTCGCGCCGACGATCCTCGTCTTCGCGAGCATCGGCGCCTATTCGGTGACCAACTCGATCTACGCGGTCGCGATCATGGTGGTGATGGGGATCGGCGGCTATCTCCTGCGCAAGATCGGGATCGGCGCGGCGCCGATCGGCCTCGGCCTCATCCTCGGGCCGATCGCGGAGCGCGAGTTCACCGCCTCGCTCCTCATCGCGCAGGCCGAGGGGAGCCTGTGGACGCTGGTGCTCCGGCCGATCTCGCTGGTTCTCGTCGTGCTGTGCGCGGCGTCGATCCTCACCCCGCTGCTGATCGACCTCAAGGGCCGCTTCGGCGCCCGCGCCCGCAAGGCGGCGAACCCGGAGGGCGAGGCATGAGCGGCCGGCGTCTCCTCGATGTCCTGCTGATGGGTGCGCTCGTCGTCGGCGGTGGCATTCTCTTCGCCGAGGCGCTGGCGATCCGGCCGCCGGCGCGGCTCTATCCGATGGCGGTGCTGGGTGTCACGCTGGCGCTGTGCATCACGGCGCTGGTGCGGGGGCTGCGCCTCGTCCTGCGCGGCCCGCGGGAGGAGGAGGCCGGGCGCGACCCGATCGGAGGAGCGCGTCCGCAGGGTCAGGAGGAGGCGCCCCGTGTCTTCACACACGGCGCTCTCGGTCCAGTACATGACCGAGCAAAGCTCGAGCGCGCTTCGCAAGGGCTCGTTGGTGGGCAGTCCGGGCTGATCGTAATCCGCCGCTTCAGCGCCGCCCAGAGTCCGCAGATCATCCTCATCCTGATAGTCGCGCAGGGCCGCGATCATGCGCGCATGCTGCATCCTCGGCACGCCATAAAGATCGAGAATGTCCGTGAGATTGGCCGGGTCGGCGCTGGCGGCGTTCAGGAAGGACTGGTCGTCATAGAGCCGGGCGATCACCCCCTCGGCGCCAAAGCGATAGGCCTGTCCGTTGGCGCGGATCAGGTCGCTCTGATCACCGGCGTGGAAAAGATCGTCCCGCCCAATCCGAAATACCGGGTCTGCACCGTCGAGGCGATGCCCGAGGGCATGGGCTGCGATTTCCTGGCGGTGGACGAGGTCCAGCTCTGCGCCGACCCGGAGCGTGGCCATGTCTTCACCGACCGGCTGCTTCGGGCGCGCGGCACCCGCGAGACGCTGTTTCTGGGCGCCGACACCATGCGCGGGCCGATTGCGGCGCTGGTGCCGGGGGTGGAATTCGTCCGCCGAGAGCGGCTGTCGGAGCTGGTCTATGCCGGCTCCAAGAAGATCAGCCGGATGCCGCCGCGCACCGCCATCGTCGGCTTCTCGGTCGAAAGCGTCTATGCGATTGCCGAGCTGATCCGCCGCCAGAAGGGCGGGGCGGCAGTGGTGATGGGGGCGCTCAGCCCGCGCACCCGCAATGCTCAGGTGGCGCTCTATCAGAACGGCGAGGTGGATTACCTCGTCGCGACCGATGCGATCGGCATGGGGCTCAACCTCGATATCGACCATGTGGCCTTCTCCTCGACGGTGAAGTTCGACGGCCGCCGGATGCGACCGCTGGCGCCGAACGAACTGGCGCAGATCGCGGGGCGCGCGGGCCGGGGCATGAGCCATGGCTCTTTCGGGGTCACCGGCGATGCCCGGCCGCTCGACGAGGATGTGGCGGAGGCGATCATGGAGCATCGTTTCACGCCGTTGAAGAAACTCAACTGGCGCTCGGCGGAGTTGAAATTCGGCTCTGTCGAGGCGCTGATCGCCTCGCTCGAATCAAGCCCGAACCATGAGGTGCTGACCAAGGCGCGCGAGGCCGACGATCTGATGGCGCTGAAGGTCCTGTCCCAGGATGCGACAATCCGCGCGCAGCTTGGGGATGCCGCCGCGGTGCGGCTGCTGTGGGACGTCTGCCGCATTCCCGACTTTCGTGGCATCAGCCATGCGGAGCATTCCTCTTTGCTTGCGGGGATATTCGGCTATCTTCAGGACGGGGGCGTGGTGCCGGATGACTGGTTTGCGCGTCAAATTCGACGCATTGACCGTACGGAAGGCGATATTGACACATTGTCGAAACGCTTGGCGTTTATTCGCACCTGGACCTATGTCGCGCAGCGAAACGGTTGGCTGCGTGACGAAAGTCATTGGCGGGAGGAGACCCGCACTGTAGAAGACAGACTGTCCGACGCCCTGCATATGCGTCTGACGCAACGATTTGTGGACCGGCGCACGTCAGTTTTGTTGCGGCGGCTCAAACAGAAGGAGGCCCTTTTGGCCGAAGTAAATGACCAGGGTGAAGTGACCGTCGAAGGCGAATTCGTCGGGAAACTCGAAGGCTTCCGGTTTTCGCCGGACAAATCCGCGCAGGGGGCAGAGGCGAAAGCGCTGAAATCCGCCTCTCTGCAGGCGCTGGCGCCGCATTACCATCTGCGCGCGGACCGGTTCTACAACGCACCCGATACCGAAATTGATTTCACCGATCAGGGCGGCCTGATGTGGGGCACCAGCGCCGTGGGCAAACTGGTTGCCGGTGCCGATGTGCTGACGCCGAAGATCGAGGTCTTTGTCGATGAGGCCGCGGGTCCCGATGTGGCCCAGAAGGTCGAGCGCCGCCTGCAGCATTTCATCTCGCGCAAGGTCCAGAGCCTGTTTGAGCCGCTGCTCAATCTGCAGAAGGACGAGGCGCTGACCGGGCTGGCCCGGGGCTTTGCCTTCCGCATGGCCGAAGGCCTCGGCATCCTGCCGCGCGCCGGGGTGATGCAGGAGGTGAAGGATCTGGATCAGGACGCCCGTGGCGCGCTGCGCAAGCACGGCATCCGCTTTGGCCAGTTCACCGTTTTCATGCCGCTGCTGCTGAAGCCGGCGCCGACCCGTCTGCGTCTGCTCTTGTGGTCGCTGGCGAACGGGCTGCAGGAATTCCCCGAAGCGCCGCCGCCGGGTCTGGTGACCGTGCCGGCCATGCCGGATGCGCCCGAGGGCTATGATACCATGGCGGGCTATCGCGCCGCCGGTCAGCGGATGATCCGCATCGACATGCTGGAACGTCTTGCCGACCTATTGCGCGCCGAGGACAGCCGCGGCGGCTTCGAGGCCAAGCCGGATATGCTGTCGATCACCGGCATGACGCTGGAGCAGTTCTCCGACCTGATGCAGGGTCTCGGCTATCGCGCCGAGAAGGGCGAACGCAGCAAGGTCAAGGCGGTGGATGCCGTTGTGACCGAAGGCGGCAGCCCGTCGGCGGATCTGCCGGTGATGGATGCCGCTGCGGTGGCCGAGACTACCCCGGCCGCTGCGCCGGTCGAAGGCGCGGAAGAGCCCGTCGTGGCGGATGTTCAGGTCGGCACCGAAGCCATCCTGGATGAGGGCCTGGCTCCGATCGCGTCCGAGGCGGCAGAGGCCGAGGCGCAAGATCCGGTGGCAGAGGTTGCCGAAGCCGAGATCGCAACCGGCACTGCGGCCGAT
>CAKZPN010000082.1 GCA_937139335.1 uncultured Roseicyclus sp.
CTGATGCGAACCGGGCTTGGCGCGCGGGGGTGACGGGCTGAAAAGGGGGGGCGCTGCCCCCCGTCGCCTTCGGCGACTCCCCCGGAGGTTTTTCTGGCAAGATGAAAGGCGGGCGCGCGCTTTAACCTTAACGGGGCGTCACGGGAACACCTTGTCGAGCACGGTTTTAAGGCGCGCGAGAGCAGCGTCGACGTCGTAGAGCTTGTCGAGACCGAAGAGGCCAAGGCGGAAGGTCATGAAGCCTTCGGGTTCGTCCACCTGCAAGGGCACGCCGGCGGCGATCTGCATGCCGTGTTCGGCGAAAGCCGCGCCGGATTTGATCGACGGGTCGTCAGTGTAGCTGACCACCACGCCGGGCGCGCCGAAGCCCTCGGCGGCGACGGATTGCACGCCCTTCTCGGCCAGCATCGCGCGCACGCCGTTGCCGAGCGCCCATTGTGCCGCCTTCAGCTTGTCGAAGCCGTAATCGCGGGTCTCGACCATGGTGTCGCGGAACACGCGCAACGCGTCGGTGGGCATGGTCGCGTGGTAGGCATGGCCACCGTTTTCATAGGCTTTCATGATGTTGGACCAGGCCTTGAGATCGGCGGCGAAGCTGTTCGAGGCGGTCTCGTCCATCCGGGCGATTGCGCGCTCGGACATCATCACGAGGCCCGCCGCAGGCTGCGCAGACCAGCCCTTTTGCGGGGCGGAAATCAGGACATCGACGCCCGTCGCCTTCATGTCGACCCAGATCGTGCCGCTGGCGATGCAGTCCAGCACCATCAGCGCGCCGACCTCGTGCGCGGCCTCGGCCAGCGCCGCGATGTAATCGTCGGGCAGGATCACCCCGGCGGAGGTTTCGACATGGGGCGCGAAGACGATGCCGGGTTTCGCCTCGCGGATCGCCTGCGTGACCTCTTCGATCGGCGCGGGCGCGAAGGGCGAGGTCGCGGAATTGCCGGTCTGGCGCGCCTTCATCACCGTGACCTCGCGCGCGAACTTGCCGGCGTCGAGGATCTGCGACCAGCGGAAGCTGAACCAGCCGTTGCGGACCACCAGCACGTCCTCGCCTTGCGCGAACTGGCGCGCCACGGCCTCCATCGCGAAGGTGCCGCCACCGGGGACGAGCGCCACCGCGTCGGCGTTGTAGACCTCTTTCAGCATGGCGGAGATGTCATTCATCACGCCCTGGAAGGCGGAGGACATGTGGTTCAGCGAGCGGTCGGTGAAGACGACGGAATATTCCAGCAGGCCATCGGGATCGACGGTATCGAGAAGGGCGGACATGGGCAGGCTCCTTGCGCTTTGGGCAAGGGATAGGCGCAGGGGCGCGGCGCGGCAAGTCCCGCGGCTAGAGCGGACCGGGGCGGCGTTCTTCGGACAGGAGCACGTTGGCCTCCACGTTGCCGACGGAGGGCAGCGTCATGATGCGGCGGCGCAGGACGCGTTCGAAGTCGGGCAGGTCGCGGGCGGTCACGCGCAGGCGGTAATCGTAGAGGCCGAGGACGTGTTCGACGGTCTGCACCTCGGGGATGGCGGAGATGGCGCGCTCGAAATCCTCGAGGTTGGTGCGCGACTTTGTCGAGAGTTTCACGCCGAGGAACACCGTCACGCCGAAGCCGAGCTTTCCCGCGTCGAGGTCGAGCCTGCGGCCCGCGATGATGCCTGCCTCGGTCAGACGCTGGATGCGGCGCCAGGTGGCGGGCTGCGACAGGCCCACGCGGCGCCCGATCTCGGAGGCCTTCAGGGTGGCGTCGCGGGCAAGGTGGCGCAGGATGGCGATGTCTTTAGCGTCGGGGGTCACAGCGGCAGACTCTGGGTGTTCTTGATCGTGGCGACCTGCATCAGCGCCTCGATATCGGCGATATGCGGCAGGGTCAGGATGCGGTTGCGGTAGACCTGCTGGTATTCCGGCAGGTCGCGGGCGATGACCATCAGGCGCGCATCGACCCGGCCGAGGAAGGTCTGGATCTCGATCACCTCGGGCACCTCGCGCGCGGCGGCGAGGAAATCGTCGAAGGCGCGGGGGTTGGTCTTGTCGAGGGTGATCCGCAGGCTGACCTCCACCGCGTAGCCGAGCGCCTGCCAGTCGATCACCGCGTGCTGGCCCCGCAGGATGCCCTCGGCCTTCAGCCGGTCGAGCCGTTTGTAGGCGGTCGCCAGCGGCAGGCGCGCGGCCTCGGCCAGTTCGCCGATGGGCTGACCGGGATCGGCCTGAAGATGGCGGAGCAATCGCCGATCGCTGTCATCGAGCATGGAAATTTACCAGAATATCGTTCTGCGCATGATTTTCTCTGATAGCTGTGCGAGCGAGGAAATTCAAACGGAGACTTTGCGGGGATGATCCGGCATTTCTCCCGCCAGACACATACCGACATGGAGAAAGACATGCGCGTTTACTATGATCGCGATTGCGATGTGAACCTCATCAAGGACATGAACGTGGCCATCCTCGGCTACGGGTCGCAGGGCCACGCCCATGCGCTGAACCTGCGCGACTCGGGCGCGAAGAACATCGTTGTTGCCTTGCGCGAAGGCTCCGCCTCCGCATCGAAAGCTGAAGGCGAAGGCCTGAAGGTCATGGGCATCGCGGAAGCCGCGGCCTGGGCCGACCTGATCATGTTCACCATGCCCGATGAACTGCAGGCCGAAACCTACAAGAAATACGTCCACGACAACCTGCGTGAAGGCGCGGCAATTGCCTTCGCCCACGGGTTGAACGTTCACTTCGGCCTGATCGAGCCGAAGCCCGGCGTCGATGTCATCATGATGGCGCCCAAGGGCCCCGGCCACACCGTGCGCGGCGAATACACCAAGGGCGGCGGCGTGCCCTGCCTCGTGGCCGTCGACAACGACGCCTCGGGCCGCGCGCTGGAAATCGGCCTGTCCTACTGCTCCGCCATCGGCGGTGGCCGTTCCGGCATCATCGAGACCAACTTCCGCGAGGAATGCGAAACCGACCTCTTCGGCGAGCAGGCGGTTCTCTGCGGTGGCCTTGTCGAACTGATCCGCATGGGCTTCGAGACGCTAGTCGAGGCGGGCTACGCGCCCGAGATGGCGTATTTCGAATGCCTGCACGAGGTGAAGCTGATCGTGGACCTGATCTACGAGGGCGGCATCGCCAACATGAACTACTCGATCTCGAACACCGCCGAGTATGGCGAGTATGTCTCGGGTCCGCGGGTTCTGCCCTACGAGCAGACGAAGAAAGAGATGAAGGCGATTCTGACCGACATCCAGACCGGCAAGTTCGTGCGGGACTTCATGGCGGAAAACGCCGTGGGCCAGCCGTTCTTCAAGGGCACGCGCCGCATGAACGACGCGCACCAGATCGAGGAAGTCGGTGAGAAGCTGCGCGCCATGATGCCGTGGATTTCCGCCGGCAAGATGGTCGACAAGTCCAAGAACTGAGGCCGTTACCGGCCCGTTTGAAAGGCGCGCCCCGTCGGGAGGAGGGGGCGCGCCTTTTTTCGTTTCAGTGCTTGTCGTGTCAGCTTTTGTCGGGGCCGACCGGGTTTGGGCCGGGGCCGTCTTTGGCGAGCGACGATTTCGGCGCGGCCGGGTCGTCGAGGCGCTCTTCCGTTTCTTTCTTGCTGAGCAATGCCCAAGCCAGGAAGGCCAGCATCGTCACGAGGAAGAGGCCTATGAGCAGGGTCCACATTTCCATCTGAGGTCTCCAGAAAAGTTTTCGATCTGATGGGAAAACGCGGCCGCGCCTTGACGGGTTCCGGTATGGACCGGCGACAGATGCGCACGGCCTCGCCAGACTTCGCCGCGACAAGCGCGTTCGAGTCGATTGCAATCTGGAACCTGACCGATCCCGGGCGGGTCGCGACCAACGACCGGGCACCGGGATGCACCGTCATCTCGCTTGACCACCCCTGCCCTGCGGGTCACATCTGGGCGATGAAAGTCACCATCCGACAGGCCGAAACGGCCGACCGCGCCACGATCGCCGCCGCCAGCCGCGCGACGTGGGAAGAGCATCGCGCCCGCCAGCCCTACAGCTTTCCGGAAAACGGATGGGACATGCTGCTGGCCCGCGACCACGAGATCGCCTTCCGGGACGCGAAGGGGCAACCGGTGGCCGTGTCCGAAAACCTCTACGTGGCCGAAGCCGGAACGCAGATCGTGGGGTTCATCCTGCTCAGCTGGCATTTGCGCGCCGATGCGCCGCCCTATCACAAGGGCGCTGTCTCGGACATCTGGGTGCACGAGGATTGGCGCGGCAAGGGCATCGCGAAGGAGCTTGTGGCCACGGCGAAAGAGCTGGCCGATGCCGAGGATTGGGACGAGCTGACCGCGCAGGTCTGGGAAGGTGCGCCGTCCACGCGCCTGTTCGTGGAGGCCGGGTTCCAGAGGCGCTCGACGATCTGGCGCTACGGTCCCGACCGTCCTGCGCGACCGCTCGAACCCGCAAGCGAGACGCCGGACGGCGGCACCGACAGCTGGTGGCGATGGGCGGTTCTGGCGGTGATCTTGGCCTGTTTCGCCGTCATCATGATCTCCCAGCAATGACGCCCTCCCCGAGTGCGCCGGGGGCGCTGAACTGGATCCTGATCATCACGCTCGGCGTGATCTGGGGCACCGCCTTCATGGGCGTCTCCACCGCGCTGACCGGCCTGACACCGTGGTGGGTGACGGCCGGCCGGGTGACACTGGCCGCACTTGTCCTGCTGCCCGTGGCCGCGGTGATGGGACAGGGCGTTGGCCGGATCCGAAGCCTGAAGGCGTGGATCTTCATCGGATATATCGGCGTCTTTTCAACGGCTTTGCCTTTTGCGCTGCTCAGTTGGGGATTGACGCAGGTGCCCTCGGCCTTCGCGGGCGTGGCGACCGGGTCGGTGCCGCTTCTTGTGTTGCCTCTGGTGGCGATCTTCTCGCGCGACGAGGGGATCGGACCGCGCCGGATCGTCGGTGTGACCCTTGGCTTCGTGGGGTTGGTGCTGCTGGTCGGGCCGGGCGCGCTGGAAGATGGCACAATGGCGGGGCGGATGGCCTGCCTCGGGGCGGCGGCGTGTTATGCAGTCGGTTCGGTCGTCACCCGGCGCGCCCCGTCGATCCCGCCCGTGGCCTTTGCCGCCGGAAGCATGGCGATCGGCGCGCTGATCCTGCTGCCACTGGCCTACGCGTTGGAAGGCGCGCCGGTGCTGACGCGTCCTTCCGCCCTCTGGGCGCTGATCTACGTGGCGCTGTTTCCGACCGGCGTCGCCGCGATCATCCGGGTTCTGGTCATCACCACCGCCGGGTCGCTGTTCATGTCGTTGACCAGCTACATGGTCCCACTCTGGGCGGTGGTGTTCGGCGTGACGATCATGGGCGAGGACTTGCCGCCGCAGCTGTTCTGGGCGCTCGGCATCATCCTTGCCGGGATCGGGATCAGCCAGTCACGGGCGCTGCTTCAGCAGCTGCGCCCGAGGACAAGGACGTAATAGCCGCCGTTGGAGGCAAAGCCGTATTGCGTGGCCTGCGGGGCGAGGATGTTGCGGCGATGGCCACTCGACCCCATCCAGTCGGAAAAGACCTGCGCGACGCTGGCCTGACCGTTGGCGATATTCTCGGCGATGAAACACGCATTGTAACTTGCCGCGCGCGCCCGGGTGCTGATGGTGGAACCGCCCGAGCCGGTGTGGCTGAAATTGCCGGTGCGCGCCATGTCGTCGGCATGGGCCTGCGCCGCCGCCTGAAGCGCCGAGGAATGACCCAACGGGCGCACCAGTCCGTTCTGGGCACGCAGGGCCGAAACCCGCGCGCCCACGGCGGCGATATCGACGCTTTGCCCGAAGCTCAGGCGGCCCGGAGTACCGCCGGTGTCGCGGCTGACGGTGGGAGAGCAGGCGGCAAGAGCCAGCCCGATGGTGGCCACAAGGGCCAGGGTGCGGATCTTCATGGTCCCGATCCTTATGTTTGCTCGATTGTCGATAGAATGCCCGAGGCGCGACTCCTCGGCAAGCGTCATGCGTGGGGCCGTTGAATCGCTTGTGGATAAAATTTGGTATAAATTCTGCGATTGCAGGAAAAGTGCAATATCCGGCAGGGAATGGCATGAAAATCGCAAAACAGCATCCAGAATGGACAATCGTCCTACTCGGCAAGCTCCCGCGCCAGACGCCGCTGAAGCGCCAGGGGTGCGGCCATGTCCAGCGTGGCGATGCGGCCCTCGGCCACCACGCGGCGGCCTTCGACGAACAGGTCCCGCACCTGACGTGGCCCGGCGAGCAGCAGCGCCGCCATGTCCCACGACCCCGCCGCCGCGACGCCGGTCATATCCCAGATCGCCAGATCGGCGCGGAAGCCCGGCGTGATCTGCCCGACTTCCGCCCCGCGCCCCAGAACCTCGGCCCCGCCGCGCGTGGCGATGCGCAGCGCCTCGCGCGCTGACATGGCCGAAGGGCCAGAGGCCACCCGTTGCAGCAGCATCGCCTGCCGCGCCTCGTCCACCAGCGAGCCCGCGTCGTTCGAGGCCGAGCCATCGACGCCAAGCCCCACCTTCACGCCCGCATCCCGCATGGCGCGGATCGGCGCGATGCCCGAGGCAAGGCGGCAATTCGAGCAGGGGCAATGGGCGACCCCGGTGGCGGAGCGCGCAAACAGGTCGATCTCAGCCGCATCCAGTTTCACGCAATGGGCGTGCCAGACATCATCGCCGGTCCAGCCGAGGTCCTCCGCGTACTGGCCGGGGCGGCAGCCGAATTTCTCCAGCGAATAGGCGATATCCTCCTCGTTCTCGGCGAGGTGGGTGTGCAGCATCACGCCCTTGTCGCGGGCCAGCAGCGCCGCGTCGCGCATCAATTCGCGGCTGACCGAGAAGGGCGAGCACGGCGCCACGCCGACCCGGCACATCGACGCCGGGGACGGGTCGTGGAAAGCGTCGATCACGCGGATGCAATCCTCGAGGATGGCGTCCTCGTCCTCCACCAGGCTGTCCGGCGGCAGGCCCCCGTCCGAGACGCCGATGGACATCGCGCCGCGCGTCGGGTGAAAGCGCACCCCGATCTCGCCCGCCGCATGGATCGTGTCGTCCAGCCGCGACCCGTTCGGGAACAGGTACAGATGATCCGAGGTCAGCGTGCAGCCTGAAAGCGCCAGTTCCGCCAGCCCGGCCAGTGCCGAGATCCGCATCTCCTCCGGGCCGAAGCGCGACCAGATGCGATAAAGCGTCCGCAGCCAGCCGAACAGAAGCGCATCCTGCCCGCCCGGCACCGCACGGGTCA